>NZ_JAOTIM010000004.1:0-290066 GCF_025660615.1 Corynebacterium sp. ES2794-CONJ1
CATACAACCTAACACCACACAGCGTCAAATCGCACCAAGCTCATGCACCACCACGACCAACCCTGGCCGCAACGACCCACATAAAACTACACACCCCACACCAAACACACAAATCCCCAGCACACAACGGGTAAATGCTAGTTACCTACGCGTTGTATTTCAGCTCCCAACCTTTGGAGGTTCTCTACAAACTGAGGGTAACCACGATCAATATGGTGCACGTCGCGAACCTCCGTCGTTCCCTCGGCACACAACGCAGCTAGGACAAGGCCAGCGCCAGCACGGATATCCGAAGACCACACAGTCGTTGAACTTAGTTGCTTTACTCCGCGCAGAACCACATGGTGGCCATCTACTGTGGCATCTGCACCCAGGCGCAGTAATTCGTCGACAAAACGGAAACGCGATTCGAAGATATTCTCGGTAATGACGCTCGTTCCATCAGCGACGGTAGATAAACCAATTGCCATGGGCTGAAGGTCGGTGGGGAACCCAGGAAAAGGGAGAGTCTGATAATCAACTGCGCTGGGTCGGCGGTTCATGGTCACTCTAAAGCCGTGTTCATAGGATTCGACCACAGCTCCCGCACCTTTCAACTTTTCCAAGGCAAGGTGAAGATTTTTGGGATCAATGCCTTCTACAGTGATATCGCCTTGAGTCATGGCTGCTGCGTACGCCCAGGTTCCTGCCACTATGCGGTCGCCAATAACGATATGGTCAGCAGGCTGCAGCCGCTCGACCCCAGTAATGGTGATGGTTGAGGTACCTTCTCCGGTAATATCCGCACCCATTTCACTTAACATGCGGCATAAGTCGACAATTTCGGGCTCGCGGGCAGCGTTATGCAATATCGTCGTGCCTTTGGCTAAGACGGCCGCAGTCAGGATATTTTCAGTCGCACCCACGGAGGGGAAATCCAGGCGGATATCAGCTCCGTGCAGACCACCAGCTTCGGCGACTACAGCACCGTGTTTGATAAAGGTTCGTGCGCCCATCTTTTCCAGCCCAGACTGATGCATATCCAGAGGTCGCGATCCAATGGCATCCCCTCCAGGTAGTGCCACTACGGCGCGACCACACCTGGCGGTGAGAGGACCCAGGACGCATACTGACGCGCGAAAATGTCGCACCGCGTCGAAGTCGGCCTCGGACGACAGTGTAGCGGGAGTAGTGATACTCACCGTGGAGCCGTCAATACTGAGGGTGCAGCCCAGCCCCTCGAGAACCTCGCCCATGAGGGGAACATCGAGGATTTCAGGGCAATTTCTAAGCACGGTGGTCCCCTCAGCGAGCAATGCTGCCGCCATAAGTTTGAGTACGCTGTTCTTCGCACCGCTGACGCTCACTGATCCACGGAGAGTTGCGCCACCTTTTACCAAAAATCGATCGCTCACAAGGCCTAAGCATACTTAATTTGCGGGTACTGTGGAGATATGGCTGTTCACTTGACAAAAATATATACCCGCACCGGCGATGACGGTACGACTGGTCTGTCAGACTTCTCGCGGGTACCAAAAAATGATCCGCGATTGGTGGCCTATGCCGAGTGCGACGAACTCAACGCACACCTAGGTCATGTGGTGGCGCTCGCCTCCCTCGACGAGAAGATTCTGGACATAGTCAGACGTATTCAGAATGAGCTTTTCGACGCTGGCGCTGATCTGGCTACACCTATAAAGGAGGATTTAGGCTACGAGCCTTTGCGAATAACGCCCGACTATATCAGCCGTTTAGAGGCTGATTGCGATCACTTCAACGAATTGCTTGCACCCTTAGATTCTTTTATTCTGCCGGGAGGAACTCAGCAGGCAGCACTTATGCATATCGCACGAACTGTATGCCGACGAGCTGAGCGCTCTGCATGGGAGGCGGTGGAGGCCTATCCTGACACCACATCCGTCATGCCCGCGAAATACCTCAATAGGCTCTCAGATTTGCTGTTCATCTTGTGCCGATTGGCCAATCCCGACGGCGACGTGAAGTGGGTCCCTGGCGGCAAGCGCGAGGGCGCATAACAAAAAATGCCACCCCAAATCCTTTTCGGGGTGGCTTCATTGTGTCTTGCTTTAAGGTAGAGCACCGATGCGCCGAGCCGCGTTGACGGCCTCATAGCGGGTGTGTGCACCGAGTTTGCGCATAACAGAACGCAGATAGCTCTTGACCGTTTCGGCACCAATACCCATTTCCTCAGCGGCCTCAACATTTGTATGCCCTAAGGCCACGCACGAGAGTACGTCTATTTCACGCGCAGACAGTTTCGTCGTTTGCTTCACTCGCACGGGAGCAACCATTTGATCGCATAATTCCTCTAATTCGGCCCGTAGAGTCTCATCGTCTAGACGGTTAGCGAGCATTCGTAATTTCGAATGGGTCGCACGGATTTGCTCCCACTCCGCACCATTCATCATGCGTCCCTTGGTAGCGCCTCCACGCAATCCCTCAGCGCGCCTTGAGGATGTATTAATAGCAAATTCTTGCTCGAGGCAGCGAGCTGTCATTGTCACCTCTTCGATGACCTTATCGCCCAGTCGCACCGGTGAATGCACACCGACATAGAGCACGCCGCGTACCTCACGGTTAACAATGACTGGTACTGCCACCACAGAATGCAGGCCTTCGTCGTAGATAAGGGCATCAAGCTCGTGGGAAATGACCGTCGCACGCGTGTAGTCCGAAACTCCAACCGGACGCTTTGTGGTCAAGACCCGACCGCCCACTCCAACACCAGGCTCAATGACGAGATTCTGAAGCGCAGGCGTTCGCAGACCAACCCACTGAGTGATTTGAAGTCGATTGTCCGGCGTAAGCGCCGCAAACATTGTAACGGGAATGCCAGTTGCAGTCTTCAGCGAGGCAAGTGCCGAACGAACGGCATCTTCATCGTCTTTCAGTCGCTGGGTATCCACTGCTAACCTCCGGTCTTTCTTGAGAGATAAGGAATTTTTCCTTAGCTGATCTATTAACCGTTCTCGAACGCCCAAGCGGTCGGGGGTAAAAACGAACCGCTCACTGTACCGCCGGGATCGGCCATAGATATGGACATCCAACCACCCCCGCAGCGCGCGGGTTAGAGCCGCTTTTCTTCGAAGACTGGAAAGAAGTCCAGCGAAATTATACCAATGTGGTGGGGGTGAGGTAAAGGCACCCGCATGTCCGAAATTTTCCGATGCGCGGAGAAAATTCACAAAATGGGGGTAGAGATTGCCGCCTAACTGTGTCCATTCGCCCCTTAATGGGTGCCTTTTTCTAAGTTTTCTTTAAGCCTAAATATCATTAGTTTTTGTCATATATTCGGCTGTATTACTTGACACTCACGAGCAAAATGGCTGAGAACTGAGAATTTAATCCAGATTTACCCACCCCCGCCCAGAACTCACTATGCCCTCTTTGCCGCGTCAATTCCCTTGATAACAGTCGGAAGGGAACGGGGGTAGATTTTGTTTAAGTTTCTCCTAAAAAACGGACATTTTTACTTTTATTTAACGATAGCAGTTCTGATTATTGAGATAATTTGCACATTCTCCCAATGAAAATAAATGCCTTAGCAGATTTCATAACTGTCTAAACTAAGCGTATTTATCGAATGCAATAACTACCGCCACAACCTTCTCCTGGCATGAATCAGCAATATCAGCGTTGACAATCGCGTTCAATGAATTAATCTCTACACTGGTAGCTGTCTAATTTACTAGATGATCGAAAGTATACGGTAGACACAGCGGTCTATTGATTTGCTATAGTGGAGCCCTATGAAGACGTCGTTCTTTTAAAAATTTAGATAACAGTACAACCGAAATTTAAGGACTAGCACGCAATGGCTAAAATTCTGAACTCAATTCTCGACACCATCGGTGACACACCACTTGTACGACTAAACCGATTGGATAAAGATCTGCCAGGTAACGTCCTCGTCAAGCTCGAATTTTTCGGGCCTGCACATTCTGTTAAGGATCGAATCGGCAAGGCTATTATCGACGCTGCGGAAAAAGACGGTGCCCTGAAGCCAGGGGGCACAATCGTTGAGGCAACGTCGGGTAATACTGGTATAGCACTCGCCATGGTTGGCGCGGCTCGCGGCTATAATGTCGTGCTCACAATGCCAGAAACAATGTCTAACGAACGCCGCGTTCTCCTTCGCGCCTACGGCGCCGAGATCATCCTCACTCCTGGTGCTGCTGGCATGCAAGGGGCGGTAGATAAGGCCAACGAAATCGTTAAGGAACGTGAGGGGACGATACTAGCCCGCCAGTTCGCCAACGCCGCCAACCCTGAGGTTCACCGCCGCACTACTGGCGAGGAGATTTGGCGCGACACCGATGGCAACGTCGATATTTTTGTGGCCGGCGTCGGTACTGGCGGTACCGTTACAGGCGCGGGCGAAACTCTGCGCAAGCATAAGCCGGACATTCAAATATACGCGGTCGAACCTGCTGCTTCGCCCCTGCTGTCTACTGGTAAAGCCGGCCCCCACAAAATTCAGGGATTGGGCGCCAACTTCATCCCGGAGATTCTCAATCAGAAAATCTACGATGACGTCCTAACAGTCAGCAATGAAGACGCTATCGCCGCCTCCCGCGAGCTCAGTGCTAAGGAAGGAATACTCGGCGGAATCTCCGCAGGCGCAAACGTGAAAGCCGCCCTCGAACTAGCCGCGCGCGAGGAAAATCGCGACAAGACCATTGTGACTATTATATGCGACTTCGGTGAGCGTTATGTCTCCACCGTCCTCTACGACGATATCCGCGACTAATAACGATCCGTCGCCCCCGCCCCACGGTCTACACGTGGGGCTTTTTATATCATCTTATCGCGGGCACTGCTAGGCTCTTATTTACTATGCTAATTACGCTCATATCCCGGGTTCGAGAGGATCTTCGCAATGCGCGCGAACATGATCCGGCAACCCGAGGCGATATCGAAAACGCCCTAGTTTATTCGGGACTCCACGCCATCTGGTCGCATCGGATTGCGCACTGGCTGTGGGTGCGAGACATCAAGGGTCCTGCTCGCGTCTTGGCGCAGCTAACCCGGTTCGCAACCGGGGTCGAGATTCATCCAGGAGCGACTATCGGCCGTCGATTTTTCATCGATCACGGCATGGGTGTCGTAATCGGTGAAACCACAGAAATCGGAGAGGGCGTCATGCTCTATCACGGCGTAACTCTCGGAGGGCAGGTACTCACTCAGACCAAACGCCATCCCACAATCGAAGATAATGTCACGATCGGCGCTGGGGCGAAGGTTCTCGGACCTATCACGATCGGAGAAGGTTCGGCGATTGGCGCCAACGCGGTGGTAACTAAGGACGTGCCAGCTAAGCATATTGCCGTGGGAATCCCAGCGGTAGCACGGGCTCGTCGCGATGAGGAGTGCATAAAACTCGTCGACCCAGACACTTATGTTAAAGGCGGCAATTTTGTGATTTAAAGGTGGTCGTTCAGCTCGTAGCCGAACGACCATTGTCACTAATTCACGTGATCAGCGTAGGTTTCCCGATTCTTGGAAACAAAATGGGCAACCGCAGAGCAGCTCGGCCTAATGGTGAAACCTTGGGCGATCGAATCATCCAGTGCACCCTTGATCAGCACCTGAGACAGACCGCGCCCTTGGAAGTCAGGGAAAATCTCCGTATGGTGGAAATTTCTCCGCTCGGCGATCTGCCGGTAATCAGCCAGACCGATGAGCGTCGTGCCCTCCATGAGGTGATACGAAGAATTCTGAGAGTCGTGAACAACGGTGAGGTTTGTATTATTAGTCATACGCCTATCCTAACCAAAATGATCCCCGAGCGCTTTTGCACTCGGGGATCTCATGGTGGCACGGACCAGGATCGAACTGGTGACCTTCCACTTTTCAGGCGGACGCTCTACCGACTGAGCTACCGCGCCACTCCTCATATTTCTATGAGAGCGACCCTGACGGGACTCGAACCCGCGACCTCCGCCGTGACAGGGCGGCGCGCTAACCAACTGCGCCACAGGGCCAAATATATGACGTTGCCCAAACAGCGTGGAGACTGTCTGTGCAACGTCTAAGTACTTTACAGGGGTCTTTGATAAGCAACAAATCAGCACTACACAACCCTTTTTTTCAGCAATACAGCCTTAACCATCCTGCGCTTCCTAGGCTAGCACCAAAGCAAGATCATGGTTTCGGAATTCCAGTGCTCCAGCTAATAAGGTTCTACGTTCCTTAATGCCAATAGCGGCTCGTCCATCGCTGGCATTGAACTTCAAGGGCTTATGAGACCTTCAATCTGAGGGCAACCGAGCACAAAAAAGAGAACACTCAATGAGTGTTCTCTTTTTTATCCTGCGACCCTGACGGGACTCGAACCCGCGACCTCCGCCGTGACAGGGCGGCGCGCTAACCAACTGCGCCACAGGGCCGTAGAGCAATCCTAGGTTGATAAAATATGCTCTGGTACTCCCAACGGGATTCGAACCCGTGTCGCCGCCGTGAAAGGGCGGTGTCCTAGGCCCCTAGACGATGGGAGCATAGCTAGAAACTGATTCGACATAAAGCCGATTCGCTGTTGCCAGCTCCAACAGCTTAAACGATATTGTTACGGCAGTGCAAACTCGCACGCCAGATAGCGTTTTATCGCGTTGCTTGCCTGGCGTTGATCTCACTCAAACTACCCCTGCCGACAAGAGCAACACAATGATCGCAGCCCAAACTGGGAAGCCCTACTACCACTCACCCACCTCTTCTCATAGCACTTAAATCGGAAGACTACGATTTTCACGCGCCACAAACCCTTCCTCTACAACCTGGATTGCTCCCTCCACATCGGCGGGTTCGGATAGCTCGTCGAGATACTTGTCTTGAGGTCTTGGATTCCATATCGTTACGTATGCGGCCACACGTGGATCTCGTTGGATCTCAGAGTAGCCCTTACAACTCCACATTAGTCGTGTCATACAATTCCCCCAGGATATAGGCGGAACCGCCCGATCCCCATCTCTCACTAGCGCAACTTTCCGTCACCATCCCGATTCCGCGTTGCGCGCAGTCAAACTTTTACCCCCCAAAATGCCTAATTAAGGCGACAAAGATTCTTCAAACTCTGCGCATCGACCTCTTAACGGTTAAGGTAACTGTCATGAGTAAACGAACTAAACTAGTGTCGCTGCTGGTCGGCACTAGCCTCGTGATGGCGAACATTCCTGTAGCCGCAGCTACGGGCCAAACATTTGAGGTAACCGCCCAAAGCACGGTAGCTGACATACAAGCCGCTATTGGCAACCCCGATTACGATCTTGTTAAGTTCGTTGAGGATGCCAACTTCACCCAGGGCATCGTAATTAACCGCGCGGTCGATCTTGAGGTCGAGGATGGAGTCACTCTGAACTTCAATCTCGCATCGGGTACAGGACTCACCTTCCAAAAAAGCTCTACTTTCACCAACAACGGCGTGGTCAACTTATCTTCAGGATCCGGCTACGGAATTCAAATCAAAAACTCGCCAGGAGACATCGTCACGTTTGTCGGGGACGGCAGGGACGACTCCAGTATTAATATCGGCCCTACATCCGGATATGGAGTCGATGGGCAATTTATGCAAGGCAGCCTGGTCATGCAAGGAACCACGTTAGACATTGCTCCAGGTTCCGCTGCAAGAGAGGGCGCCATGATATTCACCTCATTCAGCGGAAATTCTGTTCACTTCGAAGATTCCAATGTCACGCTGGCCCACACCAACCCAGATTCCGCTGAGCGAGCAGCCCTTCAAAGCACAGTTCCTGTCACTTTCAGGGATTCTGTGCTCGTTTCTGACACAGCGAAAGACTACAACCTTTCGGTGTATAATGGGTGCAGTTCGCCGACCGACTGCAACGTATCCCTAAATTTCGAGCGGTCCGATGTGGAGCTAACCACCCTTGAGAATGCTAAGTCCGCAGGATTTTGGATATTTTCGAAACCTTTCGTATCTATAAACACAGCTAATAGTACTGTCAACATCACAGATAGCTCAGTGAAGAGCACTTTGCTACCTAAGGGCAGACTCAAGCGCTCTTATCAAGACTTCCAATTTCAAGATGCACTCTATAACATCTCGAACAGCACTGTTATTGGTGGCTCTTTCGGCGAGGATGATAAAAAGTCAGGTAACTCATCCCTCAACATTTCAGGTGACTCATTGGTGAGTGTTCCAGGATTTTCCAGTGATGCTTCTGACAACGCCGGCAACATCAACAACGCTATAGACACCATCATCGACGGTGGAAATAATCGTTTACCTGCAGGCCTGAGAGCTAGAAATTCTAAAGGCCAGGAGCTCACAGAGTTCGTCTCAACAGGAAGCACGACCGACGGTTTAGGCATGAACTGCTCGGCTGACTCCTACTGGTATGAGGTCAGTACCGAGAATACTGATGGCAAGAAGCACGTCTGGGCCCCCAAAGTGACTGTAGAGTACTACGAGTCTGAAACGAGCCCGACCGTCCTAGCAACGAAAAATATGATTGCAGGGTCCATCGTTGAAGAAACTCTCAATTCTTCCGAAACTGACGAAAAAGCCGATGGCACACCGGTTCCCATCCCTGACACTGCTCCTACGGGCTTCGAGAACGAGTTCTACATCTTCGATCCGGTGACTCCAGAGCCAAGTACCTTCATCCAATCAGGCGACGATGCCACCGCAGTGTGCCAAAATACAAAAGTTGCTTTGCGAGTCAAGGCCCTCGACATCATACCTATCATGGATGTTGACACCGAAGACTTAACTGTAAATGTCGGCCACGTATTCGATCCAGCTGAGGGCCTCCTAAACGTCCCCGATGGAGCGACTGTCGAAGTTATCAGCGAAGCTGATACCAGCAAGCCCGACCAGGTAACCCGCACTGTAAAGGTGACGTTCAAAGACGGATCCTCCGTAGTGAAAGTAATCAACGTCACCGTCATTGGCGACGACCCAGTAGATCCTCCCACGGATCCGACCGGAAGCTCAACCGGAGAAATCGTGGGCCTCGTGATCGGAATTATCAGTGCGATCATTCTGCTTATCAATATTCCAGCGATCATCAATTTCTTCCAAAGTCTCTTCCAGGTGCCAGAACCCGCCCCGGCTCCTGAAAAGCCCATGAAGCCTGGTACGCCCAAGGGTAAAGGCATCCTAAAACCTGGTCTCGCAAAGTAGACACTATCCACTACTGAGTTCCTGGCTCGAACGAAACATAACTAAGTGCTCCTCTCCTTCTACGGAGTGGAGCACTTAGTTTTAGTTTTGATCTAGTGTTATTGGCGATCATGGATACCGTGACGCACCACTCGGGCTCCGCATATACTGATGATCTATGGCCCGTCGAAGGGATTCGCGCAACGTAACTGGAACTGTCCAAAAAATGCCGCAAGCGTGAAAATAAAATATCCAGCTACCATATGGTAGCTGGATATTTTGTGGGCCCTCCGGGGCTCGAACCCGGGACCTGCGGATTAAAAGTCCGTAGCTCTACCAGCTGAGCTAAAGGCCCAAAGCACTAGGCAACCCTAGCGACTCGAATATTATAACGCATCACTTCAATTAAAAGAAACCGCTGCTTAAGCTATAAGAACGCCCCTTCCCCACGCAATTGGGAAGGGGCGTTCTTATAGGAATTATTTGCGCATAGTGCCGGTTTCAATGAAACGCTCGTGGAAGGATAGAGCAGTCTTGAGATCATGCGGGGTTTGCATGGTCTTGCGCTCCTTAGCCACGCGTAGAGCACGCTCGTAGTATTCCTCGAGCAGCGGACGATAATCCGGGTGCGCAATGGCAATAACCTTGCGCGCCCGCTCGGTTGGGGCTAGACCTCTCAGATCAGCGTAGCCATATTCGGTGATGAGAACCTTCACATCTTGCTCGGTGTGGTCCACGTGCGAAACAAATGGCACGATTGCCGAAATAGCCCCACCCTTGGCATCCGATGGGGTGATAAAGGAGGAAATAAAGGCATTGCGGGTGAAGTCTGCGGATCCGCCAACACCGTTCATGATGCGAGATCCGGCCACGTTGGTGGAGTTAACATTGCCGTAGATATCGGCTTCGATTAAACCATTGGTGGCGATGAGGCCAAGACGGCGCACAACTTCAGGGTGGTTGGAAATCTGCTGCGGGCGCAGGATGAGGTTCTTCGCGTAGTTCGACGCTTGCTCATTCATCTTGTGCGCATATTCTGGCGACAGCGAGAAGGAAGTAGCGGAGGCGATCGTCATCTTGCCGGCGTCGATAAGATCGACCATGCCGTCCTGGATCACCTCGGTGTAGGCCTGAATATTTTCAAACTTGGAATCGAGCAGGCCTGCCATCACGGCATTCGGCACATTACCCACACCCGACTGCATGATATAGCCGTCATAGCTGAGTCGACCAGCCGCTACCTCGCCCTCGAGGAAGTCCAAAAAGTGGCCGGCAATCTGACGCGATTGATCATCGATGGGCTTGAACGGAGCATTGCGATCTGCGTGGTTAGTCTCTACAACCGCGACCACCTTATCGAGGTCGATATCGATATAGGTGGTACCAACGCGCTGACCAGCCTCGGTAATAGGGATAGGCTGGCGGTTCGGCAATTTGTTGATGCGGTAGATATCGGCCATACCCTCGAGTTCGAGGGACTGCCAGGAGTTCACCTCAATGATAATGCGGGCAGCATTATCGAGGTATTCAACATTATTACCCACCGACGAGGACGGGACGATATGTCCTTCCTCGGTGATGCGTACGGCTTCGACGATGGCCACATCCATGGGCCCAAAGAAGCCCTGCTCAACATACATTCCAGACTCGGAGAGATGATAGTCTGCATAAAGGGTAGTGCCGTCATTAATCTTGCTGCGCAAGATGGGATCGGACTGGTAAGGGGTGCGGAATCGCAGTGCATTGGCCTCGGCCAGAACACCGTCGCAATCGTCGGCGGTGGATGCGCCCGTGAAGAGATCAATCATGAATTCATCGCCGCGCTCGTGGGCTTCTTTCGCGCGACGGGCAATGGCACCAGGGAGAGCCTTAGGGTAGCCGGCACCAGTGAATCCGGAGATGCCCACGTGGTCGCCGTGGTTCACGAATTGTGCAGCCTCATCAGCTGTCATGACCTTGCTAGCCAACTTGGCATTAGCAATACGTTCGTTCATTACAATCCTCCTGTGTACCCCCATACCCATCATGAGCACGGGGGATAAAATAGGTGGCACCCCTTCACGCTAAATGCAACATTTTTCAATAAAGGTGACGCCAGTTACCCGTCCTACTTTACCCCTAAATGGAGAGCAATTCGCGAAACCCGCCCCCCAACCCCCAACGGTGGTTAAGCCTGAAGCGTTTATGACAAGATAGCTGCTGTGACTCTCTCAATCGGATCCATTACGCTCAATTCTCCCGTTATCCTCGCACCCATGGCGGGGGTAACCAATATAGCCTTTCGCACCCTATGCCGCGAACAGGAGCTAGCTCGCACTGGAACCGTAGCTGGGCTGTATATATGCGAGATGATCACCGCACGCGCACTCGTTGAGCGTAACGAAAAAACGCTCCATATGACCACCTTCGGACCCGATGAGAGCCCCCGCTCCATGCAGCTGTACACCACCGATCCACACGACACCTACCGTGCGGCACGAATGATCGCCGATGAAAACCTCGCCGACCATATTGATATGAATTTCGGCTGTCCGGTCCCCAAAGTGACCAGGCGCGGTGGTGGATCTGCCCTCCCCTATAAGCGGCGACTCTTTGGTAATATCGTCGCGGCTGCGGTTAAAGGAGTCGAAGGAACCGATATTCCCGTGACGGTGAAATTCCGGATCGGCATCGATGATGAGCACCACACCCATATCGACGCAGGACGCATTGCCTACTCTGAGGGCGCTCAAGCCGTGGCTTTACATGCCCGCACAGCAGCGGAACGCTATTCGGGCCATGCTCACTGGGATGAGATCGCCAGACTAAAAGAATCGCTTCCCGAAATTCCTGTCTTAGGTAACGGTGATATCTTTAAGGCTCATGACGCGCAGGCCATGATGGAGCAAACGGGCTGTGACGGCGTGGTGGTGGGCCGTGGCTGCCTCGGACGCCCCTGGCTCTTCGCCGAATTATCGGCCGCTTTAAATAATAAGCCCATCCCACTCAGCCCTACTCTCGGCGAGGTAACCGAGATCATTACCCGCCATGCAGAATTACTCATAGCCCACGACGGAGAAACAAAGGGGTGCCGTGACCTGCGCAAACATATGGGCTGGTATTTCCGAGGCTTTCCGGTGGGCGGCGAGGCTCGCGCAGAACTGTCGCGCATTAGTACGCTGGCGGAGTTGCATAGCGCTCTCGAACCCTTCGCGGATTCTCCTGCACGAGCCCTCGACTCGGAGGGGCCACGGGGGCGCCAGGGATCACCGGCGAAGGTGGTGCTCCCTGAAGGCTGGCTCGATGATCCCGAGGACGAATCAGTACCCGAGGGCGCAGATATTATGCACTCTGGCGGTTAAGTTAAGGCTTTAGTCCTCCCCTCGGTCTGGCGATAGACTACGTGACGTTCGATAATCTCAAAGCCCATTTCCCGGTAGCGCCGGACCGCGGGCTCATTATCACTTTCAACATAAAGGATCACTCGTTGGGCTCCCTGGGACACGAGGTGCTGCAGACCCGCTGCGACTAGTGGCCCACCGAGGCCACGCCCGCGCCCAGCGGTGGCGAGGCCTACCACATAAATTTCTCCCGGAGCACCCTCATCGAGGTTGCCGTGGCGCTTGAGCCAGTGGAAGCCGATGAGCTCGCTCCCCTTTTTGAGCAGCAATACGTCTTCGTACCGAAACCACGCCGCCGATCGCGCGGAATCGAGGCGGGTCTGATCCCATCCACCCTGTTCGGGGTGCCAGTCAAAGGCCTCATTATTAACGCGTAGGAATTCTAAGTCACCGAGGGGATCATTGGGCTGCATATGCTCAAAGCGAAGTCCGTGCTCAAGCTTAAAGGAAACCGCGCCAGCCAAATTTTCGCCATCGATTTCCATCACCAGCAGCTCTCTGGTTTTGTTCAAATTAAGTCGCGCTGCGATCTTCTGGGCGGGGGCTAGATCTCCATGAGCCCACATTTCGTGTATACCTCTAGCGATCTGTTGCCCCACACCTCGGTTGCGAAAGACAGGTGCGACGAAAAACTCGGCGACCCCCTCCTCATCGGTGATCACTAGCCCGGCGCGCTGATCGTCCACCCGAATTTCTTCCAAGTCACCGGGCGCTTTACCCTCAAGAATGCGCATATACCCCTCTGAGATGGGGGCAATATGATCGTGGGCATAGACTTCTTCAATGAGGTCTTTCAGCGCCGAGTGATCGGCTTCTGTATGGACACGGTGTACGAGGTTTTCGTTGTGGGTCATAGACCCTACCTTAATTGGTGTGGCGCGCTCTGTGTCATTCTGTCATGATGATGAGGTGCGTGCTCGTTATCTTTTCCTCATCAGCGTGGTAGCAGCTGTGCTTTTAGCATGGGCCGGTGACACAGCGTTGGCGGCACGGACTGAGCGGCGGCTAGCGGAACACCTTCCCGCCGGCACGGAGGTTTATGTTGGCGGCTTTCCCTTCGTGGGCAACTATGTCAGGGAAGATATCCCCGATATGTATATCGCTTTTAATGATATTAATTATCCGCCGTGGGGGTTGCTGCGCATTAGTCAGAATTTTCTTGGGGTTAACACCACCGTTGAGCGCCTAAATCAGGGTGAGCTTGCGGGAAGTATGGCCAAGCAAGTGCGTACTCGGATCAACGTGGATGCGGTGAGTATTGGAGCTGCGCTGGGTATTCCCGATGTGGAGCTCATGCATCCTTACGATATTTCGCCGAGAGGCGGAGACAGTGCCGAAGTGGTGTTACGTGGCACGCCTGAGCAGATCGGCCAGCGCTACGCGGTGCTGGCGCACATTCGTTTGGATAATGGAGTTTTTCAACTGATTCCGCATCACCTTATCGACGCCCCTCCTGGGGTGGATGCGGAGCTTCTCGCACCCTTTAGATGGTCTTTTGATACCCGGGAGTTACCTTTACCGCAGCAAGCGGATGCTGTCGCCTACTCTGGGGGCTCCCTCGTTTTTGAATGCACACAGCGAAGTGTACCCGTTGAGGTTGGGCCTTTATACCCGAATATCGAAAAAGCGCAGTACTAACCGCACCGCCGACTCGGGGCTAGCGGGAATTTTCTTCGGTGGAGAGTAGATATCGAGGGCGCTGGGGACGACGCCGAGGTGTACGTGATCGTATTCGCCCGCAAATTCGCCATCAACTTGAAAACTTTGCGGGGCATCGCAGTGAATATCTACGGAATCAACGTTGTCAGTGACAAAAATACGGCTGTTAATCCAGCGCTTTATTGCCCCTGGGAGCGCGATCCCGAGCATCCTCATCACAGCAAAGACACCGACTACTCCATCGAGGCTACGAGCTCCGAAAAGACCAATTCCTAGCGCGAAAGAGGTACGCGGATTGGTTACCACGGGGAGGGGGCCTAGATAAGTCCATGGGTGTGTATTGGACGCCATCACAAAGGGCAACCGTTCACTGTATATAGCCCCGTCCAAGGTGCTGGCTTTTAGTTTGATACTCGGAGGATAGCGGCGAGTGGTATTCCACACGTGGAAGGCGGCGCGTAGATAGCGCAGCGGGGTGGCGGCGAATCCGCTCCTGCGCACTCGCTCCATTTTCTCGATCACATCAGCGTCTAATCCGAAACCAGCGTTGACTACAAACCATTGATCGTTCCAGGTCCCTAGATTGAGTTTTTCACAGGCTACCGCGCGATCATGGGCGAGTAATTCGGCTAAGACCTCAGCAGCCTGGATCGATTCTGGTGGGAATCCCAGGGCGCGGACGAAGACGTTGGCAGAACCAGTGGGGATCATTGCGACAGCTGGTAGCTGCTCTGGAGGGCGTTGACTACCAACTGGGCCTAAGAGGCCGTTGACTAATTCGTTGACAGTCCCGTCGCCGCCGACGCCAATGACGACGTCGGCATCCTCCCGCGTGAGGCCGGAGCAAATATCTCGGGCATGTCCTGGGTGGTGAGTGAAACGCGCCTTAAGCTGGAGTCCTGGAACCGCGAGTAACTTAGGAATAATATGGCGAAATATTTCCGAGTTTTGAGTCGTGGAATTAGGGTTGACAATGATCAGCGCCTTCATGACCACCACAATAGTCTTCAGCACCCGATTTGGTAGGCTAATGCCTTATGAATAACCCAGATCAATCTGCATCTATGTCTCTGTCTGGATCCGAGGCGGTCGATCGCGCCGCCGAGCAGTGGAAAGATTGCGCCCACCGCAATATTCCAGGACTTGGGGATCTTCCTATCCCAGACGATACCGCCAACCTCCGCGAAGGCCCCAGCCTTAACGATGGATTGCTCGCACTGCTGCCACTGGTCGGGGTATGGCGTGGCACTGGGAAGGGCATCGACGAGACTGGAACTCATTTTGAATTCGGCCAGCAGCTCGTCTTCTCCCATGATGGCGAGAATTATCTCGGGGTTGAATCTAAGATGTGGAAAACCGATGACATGGGCGAATCTTTGGGGATTTTCGCTCGTGAATCTGGATTTTGGCGCATTAATCTTCAAGACGAAATTGAAGTAATTCTCACTCATAGTCTCGGCGCCGTGGAGATATTCTATGGTGAGCCCCTCAATGAGCGAGCCTGGCAGATCGAATCCGCTTCCACGATGGTAACCGCCACGGGGCCGGGAAAAATGGGGCCTGGAAAACGCCTCTATGGACTTATGCCCAATAACAATCTGGGTTGGGTAGATGAGCGCCATGTCAATGGTGAGCTCACCCCTCGTATGTCCGCGGAACTAGCCCGCGTCATCGGCTAACGCCGCGTGGCCTTCTCGATGAGTTTGCGCACCTCGGCCTCGTTGTCGGGGGCTACAAGCTCATCACCGTTGAGCGAGCGAATGCGCGCTCCGCGGCGGACTGAACTGATGAGCCACACGCTATCAGCCTTATAGAGATCGTCGAGGGTGATCTCGCGCTCCCCGCAGCGCCACCCTTTTTCTGTCGCGTATTCAAAAAGCGCCTGTTGGGTAGTGCCAGGCAGAACATTGGGGTTAGAGCTTGGGGTGCGAATCTTATTTCCGCGCACTGTTATTAGATTGCTCGTGGCACCCTCCAGCACGATATCCCCATCTGTATACAGCACATCGTCGTAGCCATGAGCCCTAGCCCACCGTAGCGCCGCCATAGTTGCGGCATAACTGAGTGTTTTTGCTCCACCGGCTAGCCACGGGGCATTCTCAGGATTGGTGATCACAAAACCTCGCGGAGTGGTCAGCACTGCCACACCCTGCTCGCGCTGCATAATGACCTGCTCAGAAACTGGGTTGACGGTCAGCCATGCACTCGGGATCCCCGTGCTCGCGCGCCCCCGGCTGAGGGTCCAAGTAATAGTGCCTTCGACCTCCGTGCCCCATAATTCGGCGGCCTCTTCGGTTGCTCGACGCCAATCTTTTTCAATCGGATGGGGCAAGTCAAGGAGTTCTGCCGAGCGGGTGAAGCGGCTAAAATGCCGATCGAAATTGCGCGGTTTTCCTTTACGCAGCAGCACTGTTTCAAAGATGCCATCGCCGCGGGTGACGGCGGCATCATCGGCGTAAATAAAGGGGAGATTGATATTATGGTTGCGGATCGAACCTCCGAAGGGTTCGATCGCGAGCATCAATGGAGCGGGAATTGTTGCCATGAATGTCACTTTAATCGCTACCATGGGTTTATATGAGTCTTTCTTCCCCTCTACTTTCCCTCCCTGGCGCCCAAGAGTTGCCCGATGCCCATCCAAGCTGGGCGCACGTTGCCTGGCATTACGGAGATCCGCTGTCTGAGCAGCGCTATTTGGAATCTCAAGCCTTCGTCGATCGCTGGCAGCGCGGGGTCGTAGAAGTTGCGGGGCCTGATGCGAATGAATTTCTCAATAATTTATTATCCCAAGAATTTCTCAACCCCACCCCCGATACCTACCTTAGTGCGCTCGATCTTTCCGCCCAGGGCCGCATTATCAACCAGATGGATGTGCTCTATCACGGGGGTGTTTTCTACCTCGATTCCGCGCTCGCCGAACAGCTCTACGACTATTTACACTCCATGATCTTTTGGTCTCAGGTAGAGGTCACCATGAGTGACAAGAAAGTACTTTCCGTCTTCGGCGGTTATGCTGGCGCGCATCCGCACCGCCAAGGACCATTCGGGCGCACCGATGTGCTTATCGACTCCGCCCTTTACCGCGACGTGGTCGACGAGGAGCTGCGTGGCCGGGGCTACCAGCCTGTTGGACTCATGGCCTATGAGGCGTGGCGGGTGCGCCACGTCATGCCCGACGTCGCCCAGGACCTCGATGCAACATCCATTCCCCATGAGTCTCCTCACCTCATTGAATATGCCGTTCACCTCAACAAAGGCTGCTATCGAGGGCAGGAAACTGTCGCTCGGGTGGAGAATCTAGGCCGAAGCCCTCGAGTCATTGTCATGGTTCACCTCGATGGTTCGGCACCCGAGCTACCCGCCCCAGGTATGGATATTGCAGGCAGCAGGCGCACGGTGGGCCGAATCGGTACTGTTGTGCACGATTGCGACTATGGTCCCATTGCTTTAGCTGCGATCAAGCGTTCGGCTTTAGATGGTCCCCTCAAGGCTGGCGAGTGCGCATTGTCAGTTGATCCAGATAGCATTCCGCCAGAAAATAACGACCAGGCGGGCAGGCGCGCAATCGAGCGCTTACGCAACCCTTTTTAAGCAGGTCGGGGGCTTAGCGGGACAAAGCGCGATAAAAAGGCTATTCTATGTGAATAGGACACACGTTTTTTTAAAGCCAATGGAGCTCTCCCCACCCCGGGGATTCTTGCTCCGCTTATACCAAGGGGGTCATGCCATGGGTCGCGGTCGCGCGAAGGCAAAGCAGACCAAGGTTGCACGTCAGTTAAAATACAGCACTCCAGAAATGGATCTGGATTCTCTCCAGCGGGAGCTGGCGCGAAAGCGGGAAGAGCGCAGAAATAACGGGGACTACTCCGATTATCCTGATGATCCCGAGTGGACCGAGAGATAGACTAAAAAACCCTCAGCGCTCCCTTTATGCTAGAAAGGGAGCGCTGAGGGTTTTTTAGTGCTCGCCACTTAAGATAACGTAGCGATCATCATCGGCAGGACGGATCTGTCCGAGCACCCATGCATCGATGTGACGGGCTGCGAGAATTGCGAGAGCGCGGTCAAGATCTTCTGGCGCCACCACGGCCACCATTCCTACGCCCATATTGAAGGTTTTCTCCATCTCAGCGACCGACACCTTACCCACTCGTTGGATGAGGCGGAAGATGGGGCCAGGAGTCCAGGTGGCGCGACTTAATTCAGCGACGAGGCCGTGCGGGATGACCCTCTCGAGGTTCGCTGCGAGGCCCCCTCCAGTGACATGGCAGAAGGTGCGGATCTCACATTCGTCAATAAGCGCGAGGCAGTCTTTGGCATAAATACGGGTGGGCTCTAATAGCTCCTCGCCTAAGGTGCGATCGAGTTCCTCAACGAAACCGTCAAGCGGTAGCCCGGCTTTATCGAGCAAGACGTGACGCGCGAGCGAGTAGCCATTGGAATGCAGCCCCGAGGCTGCCATTGCTATCACCTGATCGCCGGCGCGCACGCGATCTGGCCCCAACAGATCGCGGGCTTCAACGACCCCAACTGCGGTCGCCGAGACATCATATTCCCCAGGTTCCATCAACCCGGGATGCTCGGCGGTTTCACCACCTAGAAGAGCACAACCAGCCTGCACGCAGCCCTCCGCGATCCCCTCAACAATTTGGGCTACATGCTCCGGCACTACTTGGCCAACGGCGATATAGTCTTGTAAAAAGAGCGGCTCTGCTCCACAGACGACGAGGTCATCGACGCACATAGCCACAAGATCAATACCGATCGTATTGTGGATATCGAGAGCTTGAGCAATAGCTACCTTGGTTCCTACTCCATCTGAGCCGGCCGCTAAGATAGGCTCCTCATATTTTCCTAAGGCAAAAAGCCCCGCAAAACCGCCAAGGCCGCCGCGCACTTCGGGGCGCGTGGCCCGCTTGGCCAGCGGGGCGAAAAGCTCAACGGCTTGATCTCCTGCCTCGATGCTGACTCCCGCTGCTGCGTAGGACATATTATCGTCGCTCATTATTCTCCTCTATCTTCGGTGCCACCACACGAACCCCGTTTAATGGCAGATACTAATTCAGCATTAATATTTCCCTTGGGCAAACCCAAAGAATAGTTCCCATCGAAACAGGCTATACATAGATCCTGCGACGGCTGATGCGTCGCCGCCACCATCCCCTCCTGGGAAACAAAACCCAGAGAATCTGCCCCTATAGCCTGACAGACGCTAGTGACCATTTCGTCAACACCGGATACCACATTGGCGATTAATTCCCCGGGGCTCGCGAAGTCAATGCCATAGAAACAGGGCCATTTCACCGGCGGTGACGCGATACGCACATGCACCTCGCTCGCGCCTGCCTCGCGGAGCATGCGAATGAGGGCACGCTGGGTATTCCCGCGCACGATTGAATCATCCACCACGATTAGTCGCTTGCCTTCGAGAACCTCACGGAGAGGGTTCAATTTGAGTCGAATTCCTAGCTGGCGCAGAGTTTGGGAGGGCTGAATGAACGTTCGGCCCACATAGGCGTTTTTAACGAGGCCCTGACCAAAGGGGATGCCAGAGGCTTGGGCATAACCCACGGCAGCTGGTACCCCCGATTCTGGAACAGGAATCACTAGATCCCCATCAGCGGGCCATTCTTTAGCCAGTCTTCGCCCGATCTCAAGGCGTGCGGCATTCACGGAGCGGCCATTGATCACTGAGTCAGGGCGAGCTAGGTACACGTACTCAAAGACACAGGACTTTCTCTCCCCCTGGGCAAAGCGCTCGGAGTGAATTCCACTGGCGTCAATGGCTAGCAGTTCTCCGGGCTCGATATCGCGAACAAACGACGCACCCACGATATCGAGCGCACACGTTTCAGAGGCCACGACCCAACCGGCATCCAACCGCCCTAAACACAGCGGCCTAACCCCCTGCGGATCGCGGGCGGCATAGAGCGTTGTGCCATCGGTGAAGGTTAAACAAAAAGCACCCTTGAGCCTAGGCAAAAGGGTGCGTGCAGATTCCAGAAGGCTGGTGCGCTGGGAAATACTATGCGCTAATAAACCCGTGATGACATCGGAGTCGGAGGGTTGCGTCGCCTTATCAACCAACCTCATCGCGTGGGCTTGATCGAGCAGGTCTAGGTAGTTGACGATATTGCCGTTGTGCGCCAGTGCGATATCGGTGCCATCGGGGGCAACCCGAAACATGGGCTGAGAATTTGCCCACGTCACCCCGCCTGCGGTGGAATAACGGGTATGCCCGATGGCCACATCACCGTGGAGGGACTCTAAGGTTTGTTCATCGAAAATCTGCGAGACGAGTCCGAGATCTTTGAATACTACTACTTGTTGGCCATCGCCGACCGCAATGCCCGCGGCTTCTTGGCCGCGATGTTGTAGGGCAAAAAGCCCGAAATACGTGAGTTTTGATACTTCTTCGCCTGGGGCCCAGACTCCGAATACCCCACACTCTTCGCGAGGTGCGGATTCTGATAAATCATCATAAGCGCTCATAGGCGTCTTTTTATCTGCCACTTAGACAATGGTAGCCGATGCAGACGCCTTGCACGGTCACCTAGCAGAAACTTTCACAATGGGTAGGTACCCACTGATTTCTTGTGCCCGTGTGCCTGAGGCGGAAATCCTCGGATTATCTGCGAATTCTTCTAAACCGCACGCCAATCTTAACCACGTCTTGGGGTCCATTTCTACAATATTTGGTGGTGTGCCACGGGTATGGGCAGGGCCTGGGATGCACTGGATAGCAGCAAAGGGCGGCACCCTCACTTCCACCGATGCCCCGGGGGCGATGGTCTCAAGCGTATACAGTGTGGCACGGCAGGCTGCTGCTAGCGCGGCTCGTGGCGGCTGTTGGTCAGTGGCTTCGATAATCCACGAGTAAATAGCCATGACGGCCTCACGAGGAGGTGGGAGTTTTCTTGCCATCTCTAGGCCACCAAGATCCACACGGCAATCAGGTGCAAGGTAGCGGCGATTACGGTTGCAAGATGAAAATGCTCGTGATAGCCGAAAAGTTTTGCCTTCCTACCGGGCCACTTAAGCGCATAGAAGAGCGCACCTAAGGTATATACCACTCCCCCTGCGGCGAGGAGCCATATGACCGTGGGGCCGGCAAAATCTAAAATCGCCGGAATGATTGGGACAGCCGCCCAGCCTAGTCCGAGATACACTACCACGTCGAATACCTTGTAGTGCGGAATAAAAGTCAGCAGCACACTGATGAGCGCCGCTGCCCAAATTCCATAAAGCATCCAGTGCCCGGGCAGCGTAATGACGACAACGGGGGTATAGGTCGCGGCGATAAATAAGGCGATCGTTGCATGATCGGCGGTCTGCCAGTAACTCACCGCCCGAGCGCTGCGCCACGGACCTCGATGGTATGCGGCCGAAATTCCGAATAAAGCGACGACCCCAACCGAATAAATTGTGACGGCTAGGCCAATCGGCCATGGGTGGTTGATCCATGTATAAGTGGTGAGAACGGTAACAGCAATACTGAAGGCATACGCGGCATAAAAATGATAGAGGCCACGCGCGGCGGGACGATCCCCGCGGTCTAATCGCCATGTAGTGATGGGCACCAGATTATCGGCCGACATGAGTCCTGCTTTCTTCTTTTAAACTACCTCCTTCGATTAAAGCCGCCACCACGGCATAAAAACAAGGCACCGGCAGAAAAAACCGGTGCCTTATCTTTAATTAGGCTACAACCGAGTTAGCCCCAACTGCGTGGCCGAAAAGCCGTGGCAGTGTGTCAGACCACGCCTCTTTAAGCTCAGCAACAGGGATGGAGAATTCCACATCATGCTGGCGAATATTAAGAGAACCGCACCCGCAAGTATGACCAATCTTCACGCAAGGAATGCCTAATTCACTCGCCCGCTGTTCCACGTCCTCACCCCGCGAGGTAGCGACCACTACGCGCGACGCCGATTCCGAGAATAGCGCCGTGAATAGATCCAACTCCACAGCACTTAAATCAATATTAAGACACTTTGGGGAGTGAATGGCTAGTTCGGCGAGGCTGGTGCCCAATCCGCCTTCCGAAAGATCATGCGCGGCAGTAACAAGGGAAGTATCGGCGAAGAACTCTACCAATTTTTCCTCATTTCGCAGATCAATATGAGGGGGAAGTCCATTAAGGCCCGCACCTGAAAGCTGCTGCCATATCGAGCCACCGAATTCATCGAAAGTTTCCCCCAACAGATAGATCTCTTCCACCTGATCAGTAGGGCCTAAACGATTGGGGATAGAGTGCTCGACATTGTCAATCACTCCTAAAACACCCACGACGGGGGTAGGCAGGATGGCTTCCGAGCCGGTTTGGTTATAGAAGGAGACGTTGCCGCCGGAAACGGGAACTCCCAGCTCCTGAGCACCATCGGCTAGGCCATGCACTGCCTCTCGGAATTGCCACATAACTTCGGGATCCTCGGGCGAACCGAAATTTAGGCAGTTTGTGACTGCTACCGGTCGAGCACCAGTAACTGCGACGTTGCGATACGCTTCAGCGAGAGCAAGGCGAGCACCTGTATTCGGGTCAAGCTTGGTATAACGCCCAGAGGCGTCAGTAGAGATAGCCACACCGCGCTTTGTTGCTTCGTCAATACGCAGCACTCCAGCATTGGCGTGCTGGGCCTGCACGGTATTGCCGCGCACATAGCGATCGTACTGTTCAGTGATAAAAGCTCTCGAACACAAAGCCGGCGAGGCGATCATATCCAGCAAAACCTGGCGCATCTCGGCAGCCTCGCTCGGCTTTTTCACCCCGGTGAAGCGCTGGATATCGTCCTGGTCGGCGGGGCGGGAGAAGGGCCGCTCATAGACCGGGCCTTCGTGGGCGATCGTATGAGCTGGTGCGTCCACCACCACCTCGCCGCGATGACGGATGATGAGGTGTTCGCCATCTGTCACCTCACCGATCTCGGCACAGGTGACATCCCAGTGAGCACAGATCTCGCGGAAGCGCTCCACATCCTCGGGACGCACCACGGCACACATACGCTCCTGAGACTCCGAGCACAGAATCTCGGCGGCAAGCATATTGGCCGCCCGTAGCGGCACTGCATCGAGGTTGATCTCCATTCCACCATCTCCGGCGGCCGCTAGCTCTGAGGTCGCGCAGGACAACCCCGCACCGCCAAGATCCTGGATGCCCACAACCACACCTGCCCGGTATAGGTCGAGGCAGCATTCGATCAGCACCTTCTCTGCGAAGGGGTCCCCCACCTGAACGGCCGGCAATTTCCGCTCAGCCCCCTCCTCAAAGGTATCGGAGGCTAAAACTGAGACACCTCCAATGCCGTCGAGCCCGGTGCGCGAGCCAAAGAGCATCACTTTATTGCCTAAGCCCGAGGCGAAGGCAAGTTTTAATTCATCTACCTTGAGAGTACCCACGCACAGGGCATTGACTAAAGGATTGCCAGCATAGGATTCATCGAAGACGGTTTCTCCACCAATATTGGGTAAACCCAAACAGTTGCCATAATGGGAAATACCGTCCACTACACCTGGTAGCACCCGCGAGGTATCAGGGGCATCGGCGGGGCCGAAGCGAAGCTGATCCATCACTGCAATGGGGCGCGCTCCCATGGCCATAATATCGCGGACGATACCTCCAACCCCCGTCGCTGCACCCTGATGCGGCTCCACATAGGAGGGGTGATTATGAGATTCGACGCGGAAAGTCACGGCGTTACCATCACCGATATCAACCACACCGGCGTTCTCCCCGATGCCGGCGAGAATCTTCTCGCTCATTTGTTTCGTGGTGGTTTCCCCGAAGTAGCGCAGGTGCACCTTTGATGATTTATACGAGCAGTGCTCCGACCACATCACCGAATACATTGCTAATTCGGCATCGGTGGGGCGCCGCCCCAGAATCTCTTTGATTCGGGCGTACTCATCATCTTTGAGACCCAGCGAGGCGTAGGGCTGCTCGAGATCTGGGGTGGAAAGGGCATGGTCCACGGTGTCATTAAAAGTAGTCATGAAATTCTCCTCAATATTCTTAAGCACCAATGGATCCAACAGCGGAGAGGAATAATTCCAATCCGTCGACCGAGGGGCCTGTTAACGTTTCGATGGCGTGCTCTGGGTGAGGCATCAACCCCACCACGCGCCCATTGGCACTCGTGATACCGGCAATGGCATTGATGGAGCCGTTGAAGTTATCGGTATAGCGGAAGACAACTCGGCCCTCTCCTTCGAGCATGTCTACGGTGTCCTGTGACGCTTGGAAGCGACCTTCGCCGTGCTTAGCAGGGACGAGGATGCGGGAGCCTTCGGAGAGTGTATTCGTCCACGCAGTATCTGCACGCACGACCTCGAGGTAGGTATCAACGCAATGGAAATGCAATCCTTGGTTTCTCGTCAGTGCGCCAGGGAGGAGGTGAGCCTCGGTGAGGATTTGGAATCCATTGCAAATTCCCAGCACAGGCATGCCCTTAGCAGCCTGTTCGATGACTGATTGCATCACAGGCGCCAATGCCGAGATCGCTCCACTACGCAGGTAGTCTCCATAAGAAAAGCCTCCAGGCACAACCACCGCATCGACTCCCTTGAGATCGTGGTCTGCGTGCCAGAGGCTTATGGCTTCTGCGCCGGCATATCTCACCGCGCGTGCTGCATCGACATCGTCGAGTGTGCCAGGAAAAGTAATAACTCCGATCTTCGCGCTCATTACTGGGCTGCTCCCGTGGCTGCTTCGAAAACGATATCGAATTCTTCGATCACAGTATTGGCCAGCAAGGTTTCGGCCATATGCTCAAGCTCTTCAGTACTAATATTCTCGTCTACCTCAATTTCGAAGCGCTTGCCTTGTCGCACATCTGTGATTCCCTTTATGTTCAGGCGTCCTAGCGCTCGAACAACGGCTTGGCCCTGGGGATCGAGAATCTCCGCTTTGGGCATAACATTTACTACTACACGGGCCACCTTGCACGCTCCTTGGCTATCGGCGTTCAGTACTATTTTCCAAGGTGTGCCAGAGCGCACACCACGGGTGAAACTTTACCCTGTGCGCTGGAAGTATGAGCCATTTTTTCCCAAAGATCCTCACGCCCCCTATTCACCATGTCACAAGCGAACGAAGAAAACTCTTCCAGTGGCGATCTTGGGAGATGAGTTGGCTACCGCAGCGAGGGTAAAACGGATACCTGTTCACCCCACCGCGAATGAGCTATTAACAAACTTTTAGCCAACCACAACCCAACCACAATCAAACCCAGTTTCTGTCATTTTTATGACCAGCTTGAAAAATATGCGGATTCTGGAAGATCTGGGCATTATAGGCAGCGTGGGATAACGCACTTTCTATATCCAGATAAGACCTACAAACTGGGCCTCTACCCACAATTACGCTCACCTCGTGGTGGGCCACCTCGTTGCCAGCATCAGTATGGAGAATATCAGCCTCGTCATTAACTCCCCATATGGTGCCAAAGCCCTTTTTCGCGCCCTTGATCAGAACCTTCTGAAGGAACGGTCAGTACCGACGATTGAGCAAAAAAGTACCCGCACTCTTAATGAGTACGGGTACGTTCAACTATTTTTCGAGGCCGGTGGCCTGATTAATAAGCCAAGCGTATTCGAAGGCGGATTGCCGCCATGATTCATAGCGGCCGGAGACGCCTCCGTGGCCGGCCACCATCTCAGTTTTCAACAAGAAGGTGCCACCGGTCGCGGTCTCGCGCAGCCGGGCGATCCATTTCGCAGGCTCCACGTAAAACACTCGGGTGTCGTTAAGTGAGGTGGTAGCTAGAATATTGGGGTATTTTTGGGGCGCGATATTCTCATATGGCGCATAGGAAGCCATATATTCATAGACTTCTTGGCTCTCCAAGGGATTACCCCACTCTTCCCACTCTCCCACCGTTAAAGGTAGCTCCGGCTTCAACATGGAGGTCAGGGGATCAACAAATGGCACATCGGCCTCTATGGCGCAAAAGCGATCGGGAGCCATATTTGCCACAGCGCCCATGAGAAGACCGCCAGCGGAACCACCATTAGCTACCAGCATCTCTGGCTGAGTAATACCCTGTTCAATGAGGGCATCGGCTACCGCAATGAAGTCCGTAAAAGTATTCATCTTGTGCAGGATTTTGCCGGTGTTATACCACTCGCGACCCATTTCACCACCGCCACGGATATGGGCGACCGCGAAAATCATGCCTCGATCGAGCAGTGATAGGCGGAGCACGCTAAAGCCGGGCTCCATGCTCGCCTCATACGAGCCGTATCCGTAAAGCAAGGTGGGGTTTGGGCGGCTGATATCCATATCGGCACGGTGGACAATGGAAACGGGAATGGCAACTCCATCTGCAGCTTCGACCCACATCCGCTTGGAAATATAGTTGCTGCGATCATAGCCGCCCTCGATCTCCTGTTCTTTCAAGAGAGTGAAGTTTCTACTTGCTACGTGGTAGTCGAAAAGCCTAGAAGGGGTGGTAAAGGAGGTATAGCTCACCCGCACGACGGGAGCCTCCCATTGAGGATTACCTCCGATGCCGACGGAGTAGAGTTCTTCATCAAAGGTGAGCTCTCGAAGTTCACCAAAACTAGTGTCACTGATCTCCATAACCCCGGCGCGTCCTATACCACCTGAGCGGTAGCCCACAAAGAGGAAATCGCGGTAGCAATCCACCCCATCGATGCGAGCGCTATCATTATGAGCAATCAATTCCCTGGCTGTGCCGAAGTCTAGGGGTTGGCCGACTGGACTATACGCTAGGGAGAAATTGGGGCCGAAAGCATTGTGCGTGACCACCCACATATCGTCACCAGCTACGACGGCGTGGTCAACTTCGTATTCGATATCGGCTTCGCGGGGTCGAATGCATACAAATCCCCCCTCGGGTTCGTGGGAATCGAGGTACCAGGTCTCAGAGCTAGTACGCGAGCTCACTCCGATAATGAGATATTTTTCGCTGCGCACTGAGCCAATACCGACACTAAAACGTTCGTCATCCTCGTAAAATACGCGAACGTCTTCGTCTACAGGGCTTCCGATCTTGTGGCGCCAGATGGAATCTGCACGCCACGCCTCATCCACGCGGGTATAGAAGATATACTCCTCGCCAATCCAGGTAGCGCCATAGTGAATGTCACTCAGAGTATCCTCGAGCAGCGTCCCAGTTTTTAAATCTTTAATGCGCAGCGTAAAGCGCTCGTCTCCCTGGGTGTCGGTGGAGTATGCAAGGTAGCGGCCACTCTTGGTGATGCTGGTGGCACCGAGAGCAAAAAACTCCTGTCCGTCTGCGAGCTCATTCAGGTCCAGCAAGACTTCCTCGCCTGGCACCTCTCCGGTATCTGGAATCACGGGTGGCGTCCAGGTGTCGGCACCGGGGGTTACGCGGACTCGGCAGGAAATGCCGTAACTTTTTCCTTCTTCGGTGCGCGAATAATACCAATGTTCACCCATGCGCTGGGGCACCGACATATCGGTTTCTTTCACTCGCGCCTTGAGCTCGGAAAAGATAGCTTCGCTCAAGGGAGTCAGATGCTCGGTGTGCTGTGCAGTATAAGCGTTTTCAGCCTCGAGATAGCTAATGGTCTCAGGATCTTCTTTTGCCCGCAGCCATTCATAGTTATCAACAAAATCGATTCCATGAACAGTGCGGACTATGGGTTTTTTCTTAGCAACAGGGGCATTCATAGCCCACATAGTACTGCCCTGAGAGCTGGAGATGAATTTATCAGGCGCTCTCGCCCAACCACTCGCTAAACTTCCGGCCCGTAATCCGCTCAAAGGCCTCGACGTAGCGTTCCCGCGTTGCCTCTATAACCGAGCCGGGCAAGGATGGCGGAGCCTGGTTGGAGTCGGTGGACCACCCCGATTTAGGCCCGGTGAGCCAATTGCGCACAAATTGCTTATCAAAACTAGGCTGCGCTTGACCCTCTTGGTAGGTGCTGGCTGGCCAATAGCGAGAAGAATCAGGGGTGAGTACTTCGTCGGCCAGCACTACGTTGCCATCGGCATCGAGACCGAATTCAAATTTAGTATCGGCGAGAATAAGTCCCTTTTCCAAGGCTAATTCCGCGGCACGTTGATAGATCGATATTGAGGCGTCGCGCAGTTCTGTGGCGCGCTCAATGCCCAAACGAGCTACCACGCGATCGAAGGACACATTTTCGTCGTGGTCGCCCTTTTCCGCCTTCGTCGCTGGGGTGAAGATGGGTTCCGGCAGGTGGGAGGCCTCGACAAGCCCTGCAGGCAATTCAACGTCACATATTGAACCGGCATTCTTATATTCGCTTAAGCCCGAGCCGGTGAGATACCCGCGCACAATACATTCAAAGGGAAGCATCTCAAGTTTGCGACATATCATAGCCCGACCCAGAACATCTTCAGGGATTCTCTCATCATCGATAGCTCCCACCACGTGATTGGGGAAGTCAATATTGTCGAAGAAGTACATGCTCATCGCTGTGAGCACCCGGCCCTTATCAGGGATCTCCGAGTCCAAGACGTGGTCATAAGCGGAGATACGATCAGAGGCGACAAGCAATAAGGTCGCCTCATCGATCTCGTAGATTTCACGTACTTTACCTGCGGAAAGGTGCTTATACTGAGAAAGTTCAGGGCGCATGTAGATTGAGTTTAGACCCTTTCGAGCGCCGCTGCTAGTTAACCTGGAAAGATTCAGATTATCTTATACTCAAGCTATCCCTTGGTATCCTAAGCGATCCCGCCAATGGCCTCGTATCCATTAAAACCGGGGATGTGTCATTCTTAAAATCTCACCATAGGCCTAGTGCAACACCGCAATAGTAGCGCGAGGCCTGGCATCGTAAAGATCCCAAATGCTTGATTCAGCCAGCTACATAATTCTGTAACCGCACCGGTGAAACTAGATGGTCAATAGATATAAAAAGCATAGGAGGTACACCCTATTTTATTTCTAGGGGCACCTCCCTGCAGCTAGTGTGCGGCCTATAGGATTTCTGCTGGTTGGTATTGCCGCGAATCCGGGTATCGCGCAACGAGCTCATTCACCCGCGCTATCACCCGAGCTGTTTGCGATTGCGACGCTCCTATGAAGGCATGACGGTCAGCTAGAGCCTCCTCTAAGGCTTTGACATCGAGAGGGAAACGCGGATCCTTCGCTAAGCGTTGCACGAGGTCCTGTTCGCCTCCGTGTTCTCTCATATTGAGAGCTACAGCCACGGCGTGCTCCTTGATGAGCTCGTGTGCTTCCTCTCTACCAAAGCCAGTTTTCACCGCTGCCATGAGGATCCGAGTGGTGGCTAGGAAAGGAAGGTAGCGTTCAAGTTCTCGATCGAGCATCGCTGGAAAGGCTCCGAACTCTTCGAGGATTGTTAAGAAGGTTTCGAACATCCCGTCGAGAGCGAAGAATGCGTCAGGGAGTGCAACCCTTCGCACTACAGAGCAGAACACATCTCCCTCGTTCCACTGCTGGCCCGATAAGTCCGCGACCATGGTGAGATATCCGCGAAGGATCACCTGAAGTCCGCATACTCTCTCACATGAGCGGGCGTTCATCTTGTGGGGCATCGCAGAGGAGCCTACTTGTCCCTCCTTGAAACCCTCGGTTACGGTCTCGTTGCCAGCCATTAACCTAATGGTATGGGCAAAGGACGAAGGTCCAGCCCCTAGATGCACCAGCGTAGAGACGGCGTCGAAGTCGAGGGAGCGAGGGTAGACCTGACCGACCGAGTCGCACGTGCGCGAGAAGCCCAAATAATCGGCGATGGTGATCTCAAGAGAGGTAAGTTTGGCCTCGTCGCCTCCCACCAGGTCGAGCATATCTTGCGCCGTTCCCATGGGGCCTTTTATGCCCCGTAAAGGATAGGTATCTAGGAAATTCTCGGCTCGCTCAATGGCAATCAGCATTTCCTCCGCTGCGGTTGCAAACCGTTTTCCGAGAGTGGTGGCTTGAGCAGCGACGTTGTGGGAGCGTCCAGCCATAACAAGACCAGCATATTGTTCTGCCCGCTGGGCCAAACGGTGGGCAACAGCCACCGCCTTAGACAGCACAATTTCGAAGGAGCGATAGACCTGTAGCTGTTCGACATTCTCGGTGAGATCTCGGGAAGTCATCCCTTTATGAATATGCTCATATCCCGCTAGAGCATTAAATTCCTCGATCCGCGCTTTGACATCATGGCGTGTTTTCCGCTCACGGGCTGCGATCGACTCAAGATCAACGTTGTCAAGGACACCCTCGTAGGCGGCAATTGCCACTGCTGGGATATCTACGCCCAGGTCGCGTTGGGCTTGCATCACGGTGATCCACAGCTGTCGCTCCATGATGATTTTTGCCTCAGGGCTCCACAGATCAACCAGCTCTGCGGAAGCATATCGGTTGGATAGGACGTTTACAATATTTGTTTTTTCAGCCACCCCATCATGATATTAGATCGTCGATAGGGATGTACGACGAAACCTAAAAGTCACCAAATAAGCACAATTAGTATGTGGTAATGGCACAATACAGAAACCCAGAAGGCCTCCGCTTAATGAAGCGGAGGCCTTCTATCTATCGGAACAGGAGAACAAAATTTTAGCTACTGATTCTCTCCTAGTTTCGACGACGGCGTGCTACCAGTAGGGCACTTGCCCCTAAGAGAAGGAGCACGAGTGCAATACCGAGGAGCCAGAACACAGAGGCGCCAGTCTGAGCCAAGGCGGACATCCCTCCCTTGCTTTCACCATTTTTATCACCTGGGTGGGTTTTCTCAATGCCCTTCTTAGTATCCTTGTCGATACCCTTACCTGGCGTTCCCGGCTCCGCTGGGGGATTGGGTTTGCCAGGTATCCCTGGAATAAACGGCAAGAACGGAATCAGCGGTGTTGTTCCCGGCTCGCTTGGCACTCTGTCATTGGCGATATCGCCGAGATCAACATTCTTAGCTTCAGTGCCGATCGTTATCGGAACGGAATTGTTTGCTAGGACGAAGCCACTCGGCGCCTTTACCTCAACGAGCTCGTAGTCACCTGGCTTGACGGCGGTAAACGAAATCAACCCTTGTGAATCGGAGGTCGCTTCAGCGATCACCGAGGCCCCTTGGCGTAATTCGAATTCCGCCCCCTCAAGTGGCTTCTTGGTATCAGCGGCGATCTTCCTCGCTGTCACCATTGTTGGATCGTTCTGTACCGGATCTAGCTCGATAGGGTCACCCTTTTCAGAAATCGTCACCGTGATGGCCTGTGCAGATGCGCGCCATCCAGCAGGTGGGGCGATTTCCTTGATCGTGTACTCACCGTATGGAATGGCCTCGAAGATTACTTCTCCAGCGTCATTGGAGACGGCGGTTCGGATGAGCTCGCCCTTTGCATCATGGATTCCGAATTCGGCACCAGCTAGTGGTGCGCCATTCGTCGAGTCAACCTTCATGAACTTAATTGACCGAGTGATTTGTTCGTTCGCAATATTGCCCAGATCCACAACCTGGCCATGCTCAACTATAGAGAAGGTGTACTTCTCTTGAGACGTTAACCAGCCTTCAGGGGCCTTGGTCTCACGCAACTCATAGTCACCATAAGGAAGCTCAGCGAATTCGATATTGCCATCGTTATCACTTGTGGACTTATCGATAACATCATCGATAACCACACCATCCTCGATCTTGCGTAGCTCGAACTCAGCTCCGCTCAAAACGCGGTTCTGATCAACTGCATCGACCTTTTTGGCTCTGAAGCCTCCGCGAATGAGGTCATTGACAATTTTCCCGTTGACGCCCAGTTTCACTATTTCGCCCTGTTCGGTGATGCTCACTGGCCAAGCATTCCTTTCCTCTTCTGGAAGAAGGTAGCCAATGGCGGGTGTGATTTCTTTGACTAGGTAGTCACCGTAGAGCAAATTATTGAAGGAAACTTCACCTCGTTCGTTGCTCCGTTGAGTATCCACAGGTTGATCTTCGCGAATACCGTCTTGGTCCTTCTTGTAAATACCGAAGGTCGCACCAGAAATTACCTTCTCAGTTTCGGCCTCTACCTTGGTGAAGGAAGCAGATCCGCGAATCTGGTTGTTGGTGAGTTCGCCGTAATCTATTGGATCTCCAACCTCAGTCACATTGACCACCAACGGTTCTTTCAGAGGTTCGTACCCTTCCAATGGCTCCTTTTCAACCAGAAGGTAAGTTCCGAATAGTACGTCCGGGAAGGTAATTTTTCCGTCAGCTTGCGAGGTGGCGGTATAGGACGGTTGCTTTTCATAATTCTCACGCGATGTGTTGCTTTCAGCGCCGTCCAGATTTTTGTACAGTTCGAAGACGACTCCCTCTAGCGGTACCCCTGAATCAGACACCTTAGTGGCGGTGATAGTACGGGTGATTGGGTTGTTTACAATATCGCCGACTTCGTATTCGAGTCTTTCCGAGTTGATTTCTACTGCCTCGTGAACAATATTCGGATCTGGAATCCTGTAGCCAAGAGGAGCGCGAGTTTCGAGGAGCTGATATTCTCCCCACTCCACGTTGTCGAATGTGGCGACTCCCTCGGCATTGGTCACCGCAGTCTGTGCGGGGTCAGCATAGGATCCATCCTCAAGCTTCTTGGCGAGCTTAAATACAGCTCCCTTCAGCGGATTCGCAGGCGATGCGTTGTCGACCTTGCGCACGGTCACGGTACCAGGAAGCCGGTCATTGCTGACCTCTTTAATGATCGGATCAATCGTATTATCGAGTCCAACGATCACTTCAGTATTGTCGAGTTTCTTATATCCACGTGGAGCTTCAACTTCTTCCAACGCGTAGGTGCCAACGAGGACATCCTTGAAGATGAGCTTACCATTAGCGTCGGTGCGGCCATTCACTTGAGGGTAGCTCTTGTGAACTAGATTAAACTCCACGCCTTCAAGTAGAGCTCTTGAGGTCGCGTCAGTTTTGATTATCTTCACGTCACGTCTCGCGGCCAAACCAGCATTGCGAACCGCCGTACGTGATTGAGGATTCAGACTAAATTCTGCCGTCGCTCCCTCGAGATTGACGTCACTGCAGGTCTTTTCTTTTGCAGTAAGGCAAACATCTTGAGCATCTTGAGTCCAATACTGTGCAGGGTCGCCCTTCTCGAAGACGATATACCGACCGTCACCTCGGTTAAAGATGTCGTGCGAGTACTCACCCTGTTCGTTCGTCGAGCCCTCGATGCGCTGACCGTTAGGATCAAGTGCGTCTTCTCCGTTCGCTTCTTTCAAAACCCAACGAAGGTTGGCAACGCCCGGTTCGCCGTCATCTTGGACTCCGTTAGCGTTCACATCGTTGAATACCTTGCCGGACACTATATATTTCAGTGCTTCCACATAGACTTGGTTTGCTTCAACATAGTTATTCCCAGCGCCCGAGAGTGCCACCGACATGACAGCGCGATCGCCGTAGTTGAGAGCCTTAGTTGCTTCACTGAAGGGGATCGTCACTGGAAGGTTGAAGTACACCCTCTCGTTACTCGCGATCACTTGGCCAGCCTTCAGGACGGCCTTGACGGCGGTAACCTTTGCCCATTCATCGGGTCCAATATCTTCGGCCATCTTCCAGACAGCAACGTCCTGGCCACCTGGATACCCACCGATGGGCTGCCGTGGGTTTTGAGGCTGTTCTGTCATTGTGTAGTAGATATCGAACATATCGATGGCTGGATTCTTAGTACCGTCGGGGGCGATCTTCTCTACCGTGGTTACAGGCCCAGTTAGAGGAGTACGGAAAGCGGAGTGATCTCCGGTAGTTTTGTTGCCGTTCTCATCCCTAGACTCCCAGGTCCGGTCGAGGTACTCCCCCTTTTCGTTAGCAACAATCGTGTAGTCTTCTTCACCGGGCAGAAGCGCCAGGATGGACACCGTTTGGGCAGGGATTAGGGTGTTATTAGTCAGACTCATCTGGTAGGTAAATGTACTGCCGATTTCGTGAGCAGTTTCTAACACCAAATTCTCTGAAGGACTAGCGACTTCAACTTTACTACTAATCTCCAGAGGTGCAGCGAGAGCGATAACACGTTGTGCTGTAGCAAAGCTTTCATCCGTATTGCCGTCCTTGTCGAGATCGAGGGTATCGACGTAGGGCGTTCCTCCGTCCCTAGGGGTTGCGGCTTTAATTTCATCGGCATTGTCCCATACAGAATAAGTCTGTACCGTGTTGGGTCCAAAATTGGCATTTTTGGTCGTATCCACCGTGAGATAGATATCGATATTAGCGTTCGAGCTTCCTAGTGCGGGCGCTTCGTAATCGATGTCACCGAATGCGTAGACCAGAGCCGTTAAGCCTGTATTCTTGTAATTGGGGATAACCTGTGGTTCTGCAGGAGATTTATCTACCTTGCCCGATCCCGCAGCGTGGATTCCTAGGGTATTCACGTAATCCACCCCAGGAGGTAGAAGCACAATCTGACGAAGATTCCTTACCGTATTTTTAGTTACACCCCAGTTTCCAACCGCTTGGACTCTCACGTTTAGAGCCGCGACGCGGTCGCAGTTAGCAGGGGTCAATTTATCAAGACCAGCACACTCGGATAGGGCGGTACGGGTATCTGTGGGATTAAAGGCCCCGTAGGCCTCTCTAAGTTCCCACCCGTCTTTGGAGAAGAATTCTCTATCAAGAGTGGTGCTAATCGAAGTCTTCAGACGTGGTCGATGACCCTTCACAAGGATAGGATTATTACCAGTTCCATCAAACTTAGTTTCATCAAATTTCACACCATCGACGCGTTCGTGCCGCACGTCAGCTGTTGCGCGATTGGAATACGACTTTGATAGTTCTGCGATTTGTTCAGCTGGAGTTTGAGCAAGCTCCTGCTTCCACCACGCCAGCTCCGCATCTGTTGGGTAAGCCCAAACGTTGAATGGAAGCCCGATATTATCTAGCTCCAAGGGCGGATCGAATACAAGCTTAAGCTCTTTATACTCTCGGTCGGTGTCATTGATGGCAACAAAATCCCCTGGCATGAGATCCGCTGCCAGCTCGATGCGAGAATCGTCATCGCGAACTCCATATAGTTTGACTTTTGAATCTCGAATTCGCTGATAGATTTCGCTCTTGCTAAAGGTCGAGCTATTGCTTAAGAATTTGCTGTTGAACTGGAACTTTTGGTAATAAAGACCCGGATCAAGGTCCCTGTCCGTCACCTCATAAAGGAAATCGTGAATACCACCGGTTCTATCGTCGTAGCCTGAACCGTTATTCGATTGATTGACGTTAATACGCCACTTCATACCGCCAAGAGATGCTAGGAGCTTCGGGTCTCGTGTCTTGCCCTTCTGAGAATCGTCCAGGCTGATTGGTCGGTAGTATCGCGGCGGGCGGCTGCCATACTTATAAGAAAGTGCCTCACCGTCCGTGACCCAATCGGTGTACTGCGGTAAACCGACCTGGTACTCGTCTGAGAGTGCGTACATACGCACTTTGTCGACCTTTACCACGCTCCCCCTCTGGAAGGGTACGACTTCTTCTTTGAAGGCCGTTCCGACCGAGGTTTCCTCTGCATAGACTTCCTCTTTAGTTCCCTTGTCGACCCAACTCTTTAGGAAAATGGGGAAGATCTTCTTCGAGCCGTCAGGGTTTACAATGTCGGCATCGTAGCGGAGAGTTAGTGGAATGCCGTCAGACCAGTAGGCTGAAATACTTTTGTTTCTCGCGTAAGGAAGGGAATAGGTGAGCGTACGAGCTACTGGATCCCAAACCCAGTAGTTCTCGGTTTTATCAACTTTCGCACCCTCGGGAACAGTAACTTGGTAGGTTACAGTCTTGCCGTCATAAAGGCCTTTACCACTTGGCGCACCAGAGGGGCGAACTTGATTAATTCTCACCTTATATCTAAAGGTTTTATCCTTTGGCGCACGATCGGTTTTGGTTTCGCTTTTGAATTTATAAATTCCAACCTGTGGATCATTGATAGGTTTTTTTTCGGTGAAACCTCCATCGAGCAAAATGCGACTTTTGTACTGAGAAATCGACTGTGCGGTGAACGTGATGTTTTCCGTACGGCTTGGTAATTCATCGGAACTAAACGTCGCCTGCGGAGTGACCTCTACGCCACTGGGGGTGAGTCTATTCTTAAAGGCAAAAGCGAGTGGGAACTGGAAAATCTGTCCACTCTTCAGCTTTTTGAACGTATATTCAACATAGAAAGCATCGTCATTTTCGCCGATTTCCGAGGAGTCTGCTGACTCGAGACGAGCAAAGTCTGGTTTCTCATTGTACACTACCGAACCGTCAGAACTGCGGGTCTTTGGTACGGTGATCGTTACTTTCGCATTATTTAACTCAACATCTGCACCTGAGACCGCGAGCGTAACTATGGGATCAATGCGCTCACCAGACCAGTAGTCGAGTCTATCGTCGGTACTATTAACGAGCCCTTCCTTGGTCCTGATATCAAAGCGCACCAGACTCTTATCATCTGGAGCGGCCACTGATATCGGAGCATCGTTATTTTCTATTATCGGCGCAGTCGCGTCGGATGCTTCCGCCGGAGCGGGTTGATCGTCAGGGACTGCGCTGGGGGTCGTAACTATGTCATCGGGAGCCACCGATGTTGTGGCTCTATCATCTTGGGCCCACGCAGGAATCGCCATCTGGGCAGAGGTTAGCCCGAGGATTACTGCGAGGACCATGAGCGCTCGTGTGATGAGCGATCTGGTCTCTGCAAACTTAAACATGTGATGATATTAACAGTTATCACAAATAAGGGTTGGGCCATTTAATTTTTTCTGGAAAAGGGTGCCCCCGAAGCCACAGATCACCGATTCTGGGGCGTTCAAGCCGCTGGCAGACGGTGACGTATGCCAGCAGATCTCGCGGAGAAGAAGCAAGTTGAGCTTTGATACACATATGTGCCAGGTTATAGAAACCTGCGATTTGCCTTAACTTAAGCCAAATTTTAGCTCACTGCTCCGAAGGCACTGGGCTTATCATTTCAACCATCAACTGACCAGGTGACCTCACGATTATGTCCAGCATGATTCGCTTATGCGAAGAGAATCACGCCTTCCCCCCAGCGGCGCTAAGTAATGTCGAGATCTACGGAATCTTAATTTTTCCCTCTATCGCGGCCGTAGCTATATCGCGACGGTAGTGCGAACCATCAAGGGAGACAGTTCTCAAGATTTCATAGGCCTCCCGCTGCGCTTCAGCTAGAGTGTCTCCGGTTGCCACAACATTAATCACCCGTCCCCCCGCAGCTACCGTCTCTCCCGCTGCATTTAGAGCGGTACCAGCGTGCAAGATATGCGGATGATCGACACCGCTCACCACTCCACCAAGCTGTGGGGCAGTCGGATAACCTGGGGCCGCGAGCACGACCGTCAGAGCCGCGCCGTCATCCCACTCCAAGGCGGGGTGCTGGGCCAATTTCTCCGTGGCTACTGCATGCAGCAGCGTTCCGAGAGGGGTCTTTAATAAAGCCAGCACCGCCTGGGTCTCGGGATCGCCGAAACGACAGTTAAATTCCACTACGGCTGGACCCTCCGCACCCCAGGCGATCCCAGCGTAGAGCAGACCTGAATAGCTGCAACCACGGGCCACCATTTCCTTAGCTACCGGTATGCACACCTCATCGACAATGCGCTGCACCCCGTCATCGGGTAGCCACGGTAGGGGACAATACGCGCCCATGCCGCCGGTATTGGGGCCTGTATCCCCCTCCCCCACACGCTTATGATCTTGGGCAGGTAGGAGGGGAATAACAGTCTCGCCATCAACGAGACAAAAGAGGGTAACCTCCGGCCCATCCAGGAAGGATTCCAATAGTACTGGGTTTCCAGCACCTAAAACGGTGTGCACATGATCAAGGGCCGCCGTGCGATCATCGGTGACAACCACACCCTTGCCGCCAGCTAGTCCATCATCTTTAACAACGAAATGTGGGCCGAATCTATTCAACGCCGCATCTATGTCGGCATCCGTCGAGCCTGGGGAGAGCTGCTCCGCGCGTGCGGTTCGCACACCGGCTTTGGCCATTACATCCTTGGCAAAGGCTTTTGATCCCTCAATGTGAGCGGCTTGCTGATTAGGGCCAAAGACCGCAAATCCTTGAGCACGAAGCGCATCCGCAACACCAGCGACAAGGGGTATCTCGGGCCCAATCACAACCAAATCCGCAGCAACTTCCTGTGCCGCTTGAAGCATCTGTGACGGAGAATCAACCTGCGAGAATTCGGGGTGGATCTCAGCTACTGGAGCCATTCCCACATTCCCGGGAGCCACATGGATCGTCGTGACAGCTGGATCGTGGGATAAAGCTAGAACAAGGGCGTGCTCGCGGGCGCCCGACCCGATAACTAGAATGCGCATGGGCATTAGTTTAGCCCCAAAAAATAGCTCATCTACTAGTGTTGATGATATGACGAGCGTATTTAGCAAGATTATTAATGGTGAGTTGCCCGGCCGCTTTGTTTACCGCGATGAGGACGTGGTGGCTTTCCTCACCATCGAGCCTCTCTCTTATGGCCACACCCTGGTGGTTCCGGTCCAAGAAGTAGATAAGTGGACAGATCTTGAGCCTGAGGTGTGGGCCAAATTAACCGCTGTAGCCCAACGGGTGGGTCAGGCTATCGTGAGTACTTTTGATGCTCCACGGGCCGGATTTGTCATCGCTGGCTTCGATGTACCCCATACCCATATTCACGTATTTCCTGCCACGGATATGGGCGATTATGATTTCCGCACTGCCCTGAAGATGAATGAGACAGACCCTAAACTCATGGATGAGGCGGCGCTGAAGATAAGCCTAGCGCTCTCCGCCCAGAACTAGACCTCTTTGAAGGGGTGATATCGGGGCAAAATCACCCTAAATATTGTGCCCTCACCAGGTGCGGTCTTCACAGAGACTGCACCTTTATGTGCCTCTACTATGGACTTCACTATAGCCAGACCGAGACCGGAGCCTCCGGTTGAGCGGGTACGTGAGGTATCTGCACGGTAAAATCGCTCGAAAATATGATCGGCATCTTCCTTTTCGATGCCCACGCCATCATCGGCCACATCGATGAAGAAGGCAGACTCATTCTCTCCAATCACAACGCGCACCGTGGCCTCGTCGCCAGCATGTTTCAACGCATTGACCATAAGGTTCATAATCACTCGGCGTAACCGGGCCTTATCACCTAAGACGACGGGGAGGGTTTGTGCGGAATTTTCCACCTTGATATCGCGCTGCGGATAGGCTCCCCGCAAGGAATCGAGTACCGATAGTGCTATCTCTAAAAGATCCACCGGCTGTTCTTCAAAGTGCTTTTCCTCCGCGCGAGTCAAGCTAAGGAGATCTTCCACCAGCAGCGACATCCGTGAAGATTCCTCCTCGATTTTGTCTAAGACCATACAGGCATCCTGAGTAGCGCCCGAGCGATATAACTCCGCATAACCGCGCACGCTGGTCAACGGAGTGCGTAACTCATGGGAAGCATCGCCGACGAAGCGGCGCATCTGCACTTCCTTGGCCTTTAGTTCCACAATCAGCGTCTGTAGCTGCTCCATCATCACGTTAATGGAACGGCTGAGGGCTCCCACCTCGGTATTCTCTGGTAAGACCGGAGCTCGGCGATCGAGGTCCCCGGTGGTGATTGCCTTGGCCGTATCCTCGACCAAACGCAGCGGTTGCAGGGTGCGTTGAATGATGACGTGTGCGAAGATCCCCACCATGGCCAGCACAATAAACCCAATGGATATTTGCCCTGCGGCGAGTCGGCTGAGAAATTCTTTATCACTACTAATTTCCTTAGCCACGATAACAATGAAGTCCGCGCGCTGAGTGGCAATAACGCGCCATTCCCCCTTATCTTCGCGATTCCACGAACGCACAGTCCGGGGAACTCCGTCGAATCGTATATCGCGGGTATCGGGAATCTCATCCGCCTGCTGGCTCACAAAGGCCAAGGTTCCATCTCGGTAATACCGAGCCACAAAATAATCGGAAGGGAGGGAGAATAAATTGCGCTGTGGGTGGTTATAAAGCGCATCACGCTGAGCCCAGGTCTCTAAACCCTGGCTCAATTCGTTATCCACTCGCGTTAAAGCCTCCGCCTCCATGGATCGCTGGATTGCAATACCCGAAGCCAACAGCCCGAAGCCGGTCATAAAGATAGTGACAAAGACGAGTATAAAACGCAAGGGGATGCCCACCCGTGGATCGCGTGCAGCCCGCGTAATCCGTGAGGTTCGAGAGGATTTTTCCATCACCGCATCATGCACAGCTACACCCCGTTACTGCCGCGGCCGACGCAGAACATATCCGACGCCGCGCACTGTATGAATAAGCGGCACATCGCCGGTATCGACTTTGCGGCGCAAATAGGAGATATAACTCTCCACCACATTGCCGTCGCCGCCAAAATCGTAGTGCCACACATTGTCCAGGATTTTAGCCTTCGACAGCACCACTTCCGCGTTAAGAAGCAGGTACCGGAGAAGATTGAACTCTGTGGGCGAGAGATCAATAACGTTCCCGGCGCGCTTGACCTCGTGTGTGAGATCATTCAGCTCCAGATCAGCGTATTTTAAAACACTGGAACTATCCTCGGCCTCCATGGCGGGCGTCCCGCGCCTTAAGATAACGCGGAGTCTCGTGATCACCTCTTCTAAGCTAAAAGGCTTGGTGACATAGTCGTCGGCGCCGATGGTTAAACCGTGAATACGGTGCTCAACTGCATCCTTAGCCGTGAGAAATAGAACGGGCCCATCAAAACCTTCGTCGCGCAGCCGCGGGAGTAGTTCGAAACCATCCATATGCGGCATCATCACATCTAGTATGAACGCATCGGGGTGGAAATCTCGAGCCACCACGAGGGCCTCCTTGCCGGACTGAGCAGTGGCCACATTAAAACCTTGGAAACGCAAGCTAACACTTAACAGTTCAACGATATTAGGTTCATCATCGACAACGAGAATTCTCGTCTCTTCTTCCTTCATCGTTCCACCCTTTCCTAGCTGCTCCGGTTATCAGGAAAGCCGCCTTCTATCAATATATGTGTCTTCAGCTTAGCGAGCTAGTTGAGCTAGAGGAACGGATGTACAATCAGGAGCCATGCCGCAGTCGATACATTCCGATTCTATTTCTACTACGCCAGCCAAGCGGTGGGGTTTTCTCGCCGTCATTTCTCTCGGGCTTTTTATGGTGGGAGCAGATAATTCAATTCTCTATACTGCGCTTCCCACACTGCGTCACGAATTAGGTCCGAGTGAGGTGCAGGCTTTGTGGATTATCAATGCCTACCCACTGGTGCTCGCGAGCCTTCTGTTGGGTACGGGCACATTGGGAGACAAAATTGGTCACCGCCGAATGTTTGAAATAGGTCTAATCTTTTTCGGACTCTCCTCTCTCGCAGCAGCCTTCGCCCCAACGCCGGCTTATCTTATTGCCGCTCGGGCCTTTCTTGGCGCTGGGGCAGCAACTATGATGCCCGCAACATTGGCTCTACTGCGCTTAACCTTTAGTGATATCAAAGAACGCAATACTGCCATCGGTGTGTGGGGCTCTGTGGCCACCTTGGGGGCTGCGTCGGGGCCGATTATGGGCGGCTTTCTCCTGGAGCACTTTTGGTGGGGCTCAGCCTTCTTAGTCAATATTCCGGTCGTCGTCATTGCCTTCCTCGCTACTTTTGCGCTGGCACCTAAAAATATCGCTGATCCCTCTCGGCACTGGGATGCGCCCTCCTCACTGTGGGCGGGGCTAACCATGGCGAGTGCGGTCGTGATTATTAAGGATCTCGCCCACAACGCCGATCTAACTGTTTTACTCCCCGCATCGATAGTGCTCATTGGCAGCGGCTACCTTTTCCACCAGCGCCAGGGCTCTTTAAGCGAGCCCGTTATTGCCTGGGGCATTTTTGCTAATCCGGTGCTTTCCGCTGGAGTACTGGGAGCTGGCATAGCAATGTTCATCATCTCTGGCACAGAACTCACCACCACGCAGCGCGCACAATTGGTCTTGGGGTTCAGCCCTCTCGAGGCAGGGCTTTTAACGGCAGCCGCGGCGGCCGCGGCCGTCCCCACGTCAGTTATCGGTGGAGCCTTTTTACACCGCATCGGTTTTCGACCTCTCATCGCCGGAGGTTTTGGCGTCATGAGTCTAGGTTTGCTCACGATGGTCTTGAGCCTCACGAAGCTCCTCGGTGATCGCGACTTCGCTATCTTAGTCCTGGGTCTGGTATTCGTTGGATTGGGCGGTGGCTTAGTGATGAGCGTGACGTCCACCGCTATTATTGGTTCAGCGCCCAAACGCCGGTTGGGAATGGCGAGTGCGGTGGAAGAGGTGTCCTATGAATTTGGAACCTTATTAGCGGTTGCCGTACTCGGGTCGCTGTTTCCGCTTTTCTTCTCTCTGGCATTCGGAGAGGGCGGCCGTGAAGCGTATGCCCATATCATCTCCGGCGACACTTCACCCCTAGCTTCCTTAATTGCGCTCGATCAGGCCTATCAAGGTGTCTTGAGTGTAGCTTTGATCGTTGCGATGGGAACGGGAATAATTACTTATATACTATTGCGCGGCAATCCTAAGGAAACCCTCTACGCCCACGAGTAGCAGGCAAAATACCCCCTAGGATTGTCCGGGGCGACCGCCTTGGATAGGGCAGTTATCGATTGCTGAGGGAAAAATCTGCTATCTAAAATGAGGTCGAGGGTTTAAAGTTGTTTCTATGACCCCGACAACGCCGGTCGCTGCCAAACCACTTCAGGCAGCCCCTGATTTTGCCGCCGCGACCCGAACCGATAAGAAAACTATCACCACGTGGGCGCTGTGGGACTTAGGATCCGCAGCCTTTAACGCCGTTCTCATCACCTTCGTATTCTCGGTTTATCTCACCGAGTCCGTGGGCAAAAATATCGACTCCCGCTTTTCCGCCACTTCATGGTTCGGCTGGGCAATCGCTGCCGGAGGCGTCCTCATTGCCTTGATAGCCCCCGTTATAGGCCAGCGTTCCGATGCCCGGGGCACGAGACGCCGCAGCGTCCGCTTCTGGAGCATTATCACTGTAGCTTTGATGTTTTCGCTGTTCTTCATCCGCAATGATGCCCCGATTTATTTCTGGCTAGGTATAGGCATCCTTGCCATCGCCTCGGTCACCTTTGAACTCGGTGAAGTCAGTTATTTCGCCATGTTGAACCAGATCTCCACGCCAGATAATGTCGGACGGGTTTCTGGCTTCGGCTGGGCAGCCGGCTACTTCGGCGGCATTATCCTCCTTGCTAGCTGCTATTTTGGTTTTATTGCCGGCGACGGCGGGCTGCTGGGAATATCCACCGAGGCCGGTTTTAATATCCGACTTGTCGCAGCCCTTTCCGCCCTCTGGTTCCTCATCTTCGCAGTTCCTGTCATGCTGAGAGTCCCCGAGATCCCCCCGAATCCACAAATCGCCACAGGGGGAATCCGCACGAGTTATGCACAACTGTTCAATACTTTAAAAACTTTATGGCGCACTGACCGTTCTGCGGTGTACTTCCTCATTTCCTCTGCCCTTTTCCGTGACGGCGTTGCAGCCGTCTTTACTTTTGGCGCGATCCTCGCTGTGTCCGTGTACGAACTCTCCCCTGGCGATGTCCTCCTCTTCGGCATTGCTGCCAATGTGGTTGCTGGACTCGGCGCCATCGGCTGCGGCTTTCTCGACGATCGCTTTGGACCCAAACCTGTCATTTTAGGATCGCTCTTTCTCATGGTTGCCGATTCCGTCGTCCTGTATTTCGTCTCGGGGCCGAAGAATTTCTGGATCTTTGGGCTCATCCTGTGCCTCTTCGTTGGCCCCATCCAATCATCCTCTCGAACCTTCCTCTCTCGCATGGCTCCTCAAGGTCATGAAGGGGAAATGTTCGGCCTCTACGCCACCACCGGCCGAGCAGTCAGCTGGCTTGCCCCCATGGCATTCTCGGCTGCCGTTGTGCACTTTGGCTCTGATCGCGCCGGAATCTTTGGTATTGGAATTGTGCTGCTCATGGGCGCTTTAGTGCTGCTCTTTGTCAAAGAGCCACGGCAATCTATGCTGGACTAATGGCACTTTTGGCTGCAGTACGCTCACTCTTCCAAACCCCTTACCGGGTAGCAACTATCGACGTTGCCAGAGCGACCCCACTGGCGCCGCTGGCACCTGTTGATTTTAGCGACCAAGTGCAGGTCAGCGCGGTACTCGATGTAGCCGCGCGCATTGGTGATATTCTCATTGCGGCCGGGACTACGCATACCGACGCCACCTATCAAGTCAAGGCTATCCTAGAGACCTTCGGATTATGGGACGCCCACGTTGATTTTACCAATAGTCGCATTCGTATCTTCGCCCGTATAAGCGGCGACTATAACGAACCCATCAATATCATTCGCGTCATCAGCAGCCCTCCCAATGATTACCACCGTCTTCGGCGGGTCGATGCCCTCATTCGAGATATCCACGCTCGCCGAGTCGATGTGGACACTGCCGATCGAATCTTGACCGAGATTATAACTGCTCCACCCACGGTAGGTATTTGGGGCATCATGGCCTCGTGGGCTGTTCTCGGCGGGGCTGTAACCGTGCTCATTGGCGGCGATATTTGGGTAGCTTTAACGTCTATGATTGCGGCCTTTGCGGTGGTGTGGGTGGCCACTGAGTTATCAAAGAAGGGAATGCCGCTTTTTCTTTTCAATGCCATTGGTGGCTTGATTGTGTCTATACTGGCGGCCCTGGCCTACCACGCAGGTGCTGAGCTGGGATTGATATTGCGCCCATCTATGGTGATTGCTACCGGAATTATTGCCTTGGCTGCTGGTCTCACCCTCTTTCAGGCCATTCAAAATGGTATATCCAACTCCCCAGTCACTGGAAGTGCTCGATTTTTTGACACAATGATCGCCACCGGCGGCATCGTGGCAGGCGTAGCGATGGGTATTGCACTGTCCAATTACCTCGGTATTCCCTTGCCACCCATGCAAACCCAACCAAATCCCAATTTTGCCTCGATGACCTTGAGGATTGTCGCGGGCGCTTTTGCCGCGGCGGGATTCGCACGTGGCTGTTTCGCAGATTGGTCCTCGGTTTGGGTGGCCAGCATCGTTAGTCTTTTTTCCACCAGTATCTTTTATCTCACCGTGATGCCCTTAGGTTTAGGCGGTATTACGAGCTCGGCTATAGCTGCAACTTTTATTGGGCTCATTGGCGGTTTATTAGCGCGCGGCTACGGGGTCCCACCACTGATCGTCTCGGCCTCAGCCGCGACCCCTCTGCTACCTGGTTTGGCAATTTATCGGGGTCTGTATGCCTTGACCCACGAGCAAATTCTCACCGGTTTTTCTAATCTCACGATCGCTCTTGCTATTGCTGCAGCTCTAAGCGCAGGGGTTTACTTAGGTGAATGGATAGCCAGGCGCATCAAGCGCCCTCGAGGTTTGCGTCGCTATATGCGCTTTAAGCGCATGCGGGCACGCGAAACATCGTATTTCACCGAAGATTAAACCAGCATTTATACCCCCTCAGTTCCCCCCACTCTTCGAGCACCGCTTAGCGCCAGGGACAGAGCGAAATCTGTTGTCCCTCTACTTTTTATTGCCCTGAGAAAGGGGCGCGTACAGCGCCACTTAAAAGCACGCTCGTGAAGGCTATTAGGTGTGCTGTCAGAGAAATTAGTGGGCGGGGAGGTATATAAATCCCAAGGAAAGGCCGGCCCGTCTCCTCCGAAGGACTTCGCTCCGCACGTGTCCGCTCAGCCCCCATGCCTTAACTTTCAGTACTTTAGTTCTGGCCTTTTAAGCCTACGCCTCACGTGTAAAACTCCAGCTCCACCACTTAAAGCGAACCTCCTGGGATGCTACCTGTCCGCGAAAATTAACGGTAAAGGCCCCATCCGCAATCACGGGTGGGGCCTTAAGTGAGCTGGAGACGAGACTTGAACTCGCAACCACCGGTTTACAAGACCGGTGCGCTACCAATTGCGCCACTCCAGCACTGCTGTGAAATACTACCTAATCTTCCCCAAGAATTTCAATGCGCGGGTTTACCGATAGCGTTGCAGCGGGCTATCTTGGGGTAGAACTGATGTACTGTACTCAACGAATTCTAAGGCTCAAGTGTGTTTAATCCACTCGTGTGGTTGAAAACTGTCGCAATGCAAGGCGGCAGATATTCCACGATCGATACCGCGAAGGCAGCGCCGCCGCCTTCGCCGCTCGCCCCTATTGATCTCACCAACCCCGTAGAGGTGGCCGGGGTCATGGATCTGGCAGCGCGCATCGGTGATATTTTTCTCTCTGCGGGGACATCGAATCGCGATACCGTCGCCTATATTCAAGCAGTGACCACCTCCTACGGGCTGCACTACACCCACGTAGACATCACTCTTAATACGATCACTATCTTCTCCACTATTGGGGTAGAGAAAAAGGTGCCACTGAGTGTTTTCAGAGTGGTCAGCCGCATGAATGTAGATTTCTCGAAACTCAGCGAGATCGACCGCCTCATCCGATCGATCCGCGGTGGCGCTACTCCGCCACAGGTTGCCGAGAAGATCCTCAACGAACTTTTTCAGACTCCCTCGCGGCGCACCTTCCGGCGTAGCCTCTTAGGGTGGGGTGGCATGGGAGCGGCCGTTGCAGTAGGCGCAGGGGGTGGATTCGCGGCAGCAGTGATCAGTTTTATTATCGCCGTGCTCATTCAATGGAGCTCCGCTGTGCTGGCCCGGCATAATCTGCCTACCTTTTTCCAGATGCTACTCGGGGGGTTCATCACCACCGTTCCAGCTGCCTTGACCTATCAAATCACCTTAAATAACGCCTCGCCGATCTTTCCTTCGCATATTATCGCAGCGGGCATTGTGGTGATGCTCGCCTCGCTCTCACTCGTGCAATCCATGCAAGACGGAATGATGGGGGCTCCTGTGACCGCGAGTGCCCGTTTCTTTGAAACGATGCTCTCTACCGGTGCCATCGTGGCAGGCGTGGGTGCCGGACTCCAGGTGAGTGAATTTTTAGGGATTACTCTCCCTCCGCTGGAAAATCTGAGCCTCTTAAGTTTTACTTCAGCCACGGTCAAGCTGCTGGCCGGAGGGTTTGCTGCCTTCTCGTTCGCGGTTGCATGCCGAGCGGAGTTCTCGAGTACTGTGGCGGCGGCTTTTAACTCTATGCTTGGGCTTTTTGTTTATTATTTCCTGGTTCTACCCTTTGGCCTCAGCGAGATTATCGGAGCTGCCATCGCTGCCTCTGTTATTGGTTTGGCTGGAGGTTTAATTGCCAGGCGTTTTCTCATCCCCCCGCTCATTACCGCGGTCTCGGGTATCACTCCGTTACTTCCTGGCCTGGCTATTTATCGGGGAATGTACGCAGCCTTGAATGAACAGGTACTGCTGAGTTTCACCAATATTTCCGTAGCTCTCTCGGTAGCGGCAGCACTTGCCAGTGGCGTTGTATTTGGTGAATGGATGGCACGAAGGATACGCCGGAAACCACGATTGAATTTCTACGGATCTTTCAAAACCTATGGTAAGCCGGTGGCACGCAGTAAAAAACCGCCGCTAAAAAATAAAGACAAGAAGTGACCGTGTCACCCTTGACGCTTTCACAAGCTTAAAAGCTCTGCTAGAATGTGTCTTTTGCATGATTGTGAACAAAATATATTCTCACAAAGGAGAAGGCTTTGCCACCGAAGGTCACTGATACCAGAACCCCTGCGGAGTCCCTGCACGCGGTGGAAGCGGAAACTGCAGCAGCTGCTCGGAAAGTAGTGGCTTCTTATGCTCACGATTTCTTCGACGGCGTCACCTTAATGTGCATGCTGGGGATCGAAACTGAGGGCCTCAACTACCAAAAGGTTGCCGCCGACCACGAGGCAGCTCTCGCCCCGAAGAAGGTTACTAAGAAGGCTAAAGCAACTAAGAAGGCCTCAAAAAAGACCACCACTAAGAAGGCCTCAAAAAAGACCACCACTAAGAAGACAACGAAGAAAACCACCGCTAAAAAGACAGCGGCTAAAAAAACCACTGCTAAAAAGGCAACAAAGAAAGCGACGAAGAAGACTACCAAGGCTACTCAGGCCTAAGGCCCGCACGAAGGTATCGCGGTAGCATTATTACACCACCTTCTCCTCCAAACTTTTTGGGGGAGATTTTTTAAGAGGACTAAGATGCATGAATTCCCCTCACGCGCCCACAGGCACCCATGATTTCGTGGTGGTGGCTAACCGACTACCGGTAGATTTGACTATTGATAACCTTGGGGCCTCCACGTGGAGCCCGAGCCCAGGTGGACTGGTTAGTGCCTTGTCCCCCATCTTAAGCAAACACTCCGGGTGTTGGGTGGGATGGCCCGGAGCCATCGTAGAAAAACTAGAACCCTTTCATACCGATAACGGCATTCTCCTCCATCCTGTGGAGTTGACTCGCGTCGATTACGAGAATTTCTATGAGGGCTTTTCTAATGCCACGCTATGGCCGCTGTACCACGACCTTATTGTAAGCCCAGAATATCGCTACGATTGGTGGCAGTCGTATCACGCGGTGAATGTGAAATTTGCCGAAGAGGCTGCCAGTGTTGCAGCCCCCGGGGCTACGGTATGGGTCCAAGATTATCAGCTCCAGCTCGTACCTGGCCTCTTGCGGGAGCTGCGCCCTGATCTGACTATTGGGCTGTTTTTACATATTCCGTTCCCAGCCCCGGATCTTTTTCGCCAGCTGCCGTGGCGCACCGATATCCTGGCGGGCATGTTGGGCGCTGACCTCATCGGTTTCCACCTGATATCCAATGCCCAAAATTTCCTCGATATTGTCGATCGCTACCATCCAGAGCGAGTCAGTGGATCCGTAAAGGTCCGCCAGCCAAACGCTACAATTCACACCGATGATGATCGCGTAGTTAAAGTGGCCGCCTTTCCAATCTCTATTGATCCTGAGCCCTTTGTATCAGCCCACGTAGACAGAACTCGTGTACGTAGGGAGATGGGTAATCCCGAGACACTCATTTTGGGAGTTGACCGCCTAGACTATACGAAGGGGATTTTACAGCGACTGGAGGCCTTGGAAAGTTTACTCGAGGAGGGGTTGATTGATCACCGCACCAGCTTTGTTCAGATCGCCACTCCTTCCAGAGAGCGCATCGACCACTATCAGGCCACGCGCAGCAAAGTTGAAGAGGCCGTTGGTCGCATCAATGGGCGCTTTGGGGCGCTAGGTAAGCCTGTGGTGAGCTACCATCATGCATCGCTGTCGAAGGAGCGTCTGATCGAGCTCTATAGCGCCGCCGATATTATGCTGGTCACCCCATTCAAGGACGGCATGAATTTGGTGGCTAAAGAGTATGTTGCTTGCCACGGAGACGGGTCTGGGGCGTTGGTGCTCAGCGAATTTGCTGGCGCAGCCACCGAGCTCGTCGACGCATATTTGTGCAATCCCTTCGATAGTGAATCTATTAAGGCTGAGATTCATAATGCGATGATGGCACTAGCAACGCAACCGGAAATCCCCCAGAAACGGATGCTCACCATGTACCAGCAGGTTATAACGCATGATGTTGATCTGTGGGCTCGCTCCTATCTCGACGCTTTGAAGGAATCTTCCCGATGAAACAACGTCTCTTACTCGTGGGTATTCTTGCGCTATCCGCGTGCGCACCCACCCCCACCCTAGTAGGCACCACATGGCAAGTCACCGATGTGTTTAGTAGCGCAGATCTGCCCTCGACCCTTCCAGATGATAATGCAACGAAGGTGACTATCAGTTTTGGTAATTCCACCATTGTGGGCTTCAGCGGATGTTCGCAGTTTACAGCAACAGCTAACTATAAAAAGGATTCCGCTCCGGCGCTCATCGATGAGGCTACAACTGTGAGCTTCTCGGACTTTTCCATTTCCCCCCAAGATGAGCTCGTATGCACAGCTAAGACACGCTATATCCACGATGCACTACAGGATATTCTCACGACGGGCCCGCTCGAGATTACCCGCCCGCAGCCCGCTAGCATGGTGCTGCGTGAACCGCTGACAGCATCGGTGGAACCGAGAGCTATTGGATTGGCACTCCCATGATCGCCGAAGCCCCTTCCCTTCTGGTCATCTCTGATTTCGACGGAACTTTGGCAGAATTCTCTCCTGACCCCACCCATGTTCCCGTGAACCAGCGCGCCATGGCAGCCTTGAAGAATTTAAGTGTTCTGCGTGATACCACGGTTGCCATTCTCTCCGGGCGCGATCGCCGCGGCCTGGCGAGCGTATCTGGGCTAGATCCACGCGGTGATATCATTCTGGCCGGCTCCCATGGGGCCGAGTCCGAGCTCCTCGCCACCACGATGAGCCCCGAACGAGCCACGGCACTCGATAAGGTCACGGAGCGATTTGAAGAACTTATTGCAGATCTACCTGGCGCCTTTGTTGAATACAAGCCCTTTCATCGCGTTCTCCACCTCATGGCCGCCGATCAGCACAAGTCTGCCGATATTGCGGCCTTAGCCCAAGCCGTCGATATTCCAGGGGTTACTATTGCGCCTGGCAAAAATATAGTCGAAGCTGGGGTCTTAGATATCAACAAAGGTTCATGGATCCGCATAGCCACCTCGGTGTACCAACCCGATGCTGTCATTTTCTTAGGCGATGATACGACCGACGAAGATGGCTTTGACGTCTTGCGCCCGTGCGATCTATCAGTCAAGGTAGGTGAAGGATTCACCCACGCCAGGAAACGCGTGGCCGATTGTGCAGCAGTAGCAGACCTCCTCGAGGACCTATACCTCCAGCGTCAGGAGTTTTTATCCTCATCTGGGGAAGCGACTGTTTGACCAGGATTATATCCCACCTCAAGAAGAGTTCGCTGACTGATCTCTTTTCCCTGCAGTTGCTGAAAAAGAATGCGCCCAGCCCACTCCCCCTTGAGCTTATTGGGTTGGATGACGGTGCTGAGATCCTTTATCAGTGCTGTGCTCGTGCCGTCAAAACCGGTCAGAGAGAGCTGTGCTGGAATGGACATACCGTGATCTCGGGCGTAGGCCATTACTCCCAAAGCCATAGTGTCAGTGGTGCATAAAATGGCGGTCAGATGGGGATGGCTTCCTAGCAACTCAGCAGCTGCCTGGTAGTTATTCTCCATATCGTTGAGATGGCGCTCGATGATGGGCACGTGCTGCGGATCAATTCCGGCTGCCGCGAAGACCTCAAGGGCACCGAGCACGCGATCACGTTGCACATGATGCTTGGCCTGGCGGAGCCGATCGGGAAGAACTGGCCCATTATTTGGCTGTGGTGAAAGGCGGATACACAATATTCCGATTGATCGGTGGCCAGCATGGATAAGCGCCTGGGCTGCGGGAGCAATAGCTTTTTTATCGTCTATTCCCACAAAGGGAAAGCGCAGATCACCCTTGGGTTGATCGCAGATGACCCCAGGTAATCCGCGGCGCTCCACAGCGCGAAGAAAGGGTTCATCCGCTGCCACCGAGTAGATGACAAAACCATCGACCACAGCCTGGTTGAGTAAATCCACGGAATCATTCTCTGCGTGGGGACCTACAGGTATGAGAGTTAAGGAGGTTTGGCTTCCCGTCGAAGCAGTGGCCATACCCGCGAGGAAATCAACCGAAGCCATATCCTCAAATGCGTAGGTCATATGCTCGGTGAGTAGCACCCCCACGCTCCCAACCTCTTTGGTGCGCAATCCGCGTGCCATGGGGTCCGGGCCTGGGTAGCCGCGCTTGGCTGCGGTGGCTAGGATTTTCCTCCGCAATTGTGGGGATAACTCTTCGGGGCGGTTATAGGCATTGGAGACTGTGGTGCGCGAGACTCCAAGTTCGGCTGCAAGGGAGGCGAGGGAACTTCTGCGGACACGCTTTTTCTCCATACTCTTTAGGCTACTGCCTAAAATAGGACAGTATGAGTATAGAGCGGGCCGTATTTCACACCTCAACCGGCCAAGAGCGCCAGTACCTTTTCAACCCAGCGGCGCAACCTAGTGGAGATATCTTCATCTTTCTTCACGGATCCACGCAATCAGCGCAGGTAATCCGCCACTTCAGTGGCAACCAGTGGGACCGGCTCAACGATTACGGCCTCCACGTTATTTACCCCGAGGGAATCGGACGGCACTGGAATGACGGAAGAAAATACTTCGCTGAGCGCACCCGACTCCTCGAAACTGACGATGCTGCCTTTATCAACGAACTAGCCCGATCCATAGCCCCCAACGGGCGAGTATTCTGCGGCGGATTTTCCAATGGCGGCCATATGGTCTTTCGGTTGCTCCACGAATACCCAGGGCTAATATCTGGCGCTCTCATAATCGGTGCCACGCAACCGGTGGCGGAAGAATTCTTGTGTAGCGCACACGGCTATATCCCTACGCCGACACTTTTGATGCACGGCACCGATGATCCCATCATTCCCTTCGCTGGTGGCGATATTCAGTTGGTATCCCGCAATAATCGCGGGCGCGTCCTGGGCTTAGAGGACACCGCCCACTATTATGCAGTCTTGAATCGAGAAAACCGCCCAGCCACACGGGTGACGGGCTTAAGCGGCTATCAGTATCTCGATTATGGCAGTGTAGTGGCCTATATTCTCGAGGGCGTCGGCCACCATATTCCTACGGCACAACCAGTTGAATCAACGGTGCTAGGCCCTGGAACTGATCGCTTTGAGGCCGTTGACGCAGCGATAGATTTCTTCGGTTTTCAGCGCGCTTAACGACGACGCTGACGAGCGAATTCGCTGAGTACGACACCTGCGGCCACGGAGGCATTGAGGCTTTCTACCCAGCTGGCCATGGGAATACTCATCAGTTCATCACAGTTTTCCCGCACGAGGCGCGAAATCCCTTTTCCTTCGGACCCCACCACGATGACCACATTATCGGTGCCATCATAGTTATCTAGCGTGGCATTGCCGCCGGTATCGAGCCCGACCACTTGGTAGCCACTACGTTGGAATTCTTTAATCGTACGGGTGATATTCGTGGCTTTAGCAACGGGCATTCTCGCAGCGGTACCGGCGGAGGTACGCCAAGCCACTGCGGTCACGGACGCGGACCGGCGCTCAGGGATGACCACTCCGTGGCCTCCAAAGGCTGCAACGGATCGGATCACCGCACCCAAGTTACGCGGATCGGTGATATTGTCGAGCACCACAATCATGCCTTTTTCCCCAGATTCGCGCACCTTAGTGATGAGATCGTTCACGTCAGCGTATTTATATGGGGGGATTTCTAAACCGATGCCTTGATGCATCCCATTCCCGGTCATCCGGTCCAACTCGTGGCGAGCTACTTCAATCAGCGGAATCGAACGCGCGTGGGCTATCTGGACCGCCTCACTGAGACGGTTATCATTCCGCGTCCCTTCACTGATATACAAGGCCGTGGCTGGTACCCGTGCGTGTAGGCATTCAACCACAGGATTGCGTCCTACGACGAGTTCATGCTGATCATCTTTTTGGTGCCGGCCACTATTGCGACGCTCGCGCTCTAGTTTGCGCTTATGGGCCTGATGGTAGACCCGGTCTTCGGCCTTAGGGGTAGGACCTTTTCCGGCTAAGCCACGGCGTCTGACTCCGCCCGATCCTTTTTGAGCGCCCTTCTTATTTGTTTTCCGCAAACCGGGACGATTAGGTTGATTACCTGCCATTATTTTGGTCCTTTTGTGTAGTTAAAAAGCGCGCTTAGAGCGACCACTCGGGTCCGTCGGGTGTATCAGTGACGGTGATACCCGCTTGGGCGAGGCGGTCGCGGACTTCGTCGGCAAGCGCAAAATTCTTATCCTGCCGCGCCTGAGTGCGGCGCTGCAATTCGGCCTCGATGAGAACCTCGAGAGCATGGTGGGCGGCAGCAGAGTGCTGGTTTTCGCCACGCCACTGCTCACTGAGTGGATCGATGCCCAATACGGAGGTCATAGCGCGAACGGTGGCGGCGATTGCGCGTGCGCGTTCGGGGTTTTTCTCTGCCAGCGCCTTATTGCCAGCCCGGACCTGGTTGTGAATATCGGCAAGTGCACGCGGAACCGCGAGATCCTCATTCATAGCGGCTTCAAATTCTTCGGTCCACTCTCCAATCTCCACATCGGGGAAGCGGTGGATGAATGTCTCGATTCGTCGGTAGCCGCTGGCCGCCTCGACAAGTGCCGCTTCTGAGTATTCCAATACGGAGCGGTAGTGTGCGGATCCTAAATAGTAGCGCAGTTCCACGGGTCGCACTGTGCTGAGGATCTCAGGAACGCTCAGGATATTGCCTAGGGATTTACTCATTTTCTCGCCCGCTAAGGTCACCCAATGATTATGCATCCAATACTGGGCAAAGCCATCGCCTGCGGCGTGAGATTGAGCAATCTCATTCTCGTGGTGCGGGAATTGTAAATCGAGGCCACCTGCGTGGATATCAAATTTTTCTCCGAGATACCAGGTGGCCATCGCGGAGCACTCTAGGTGCCACCCGGGACGCCCGTCGCCCCACGGGGTCGGCCAGCTCGGCTCACCAGGTTTGCTCGCTTTCCACAGAGCGAAGTCGAGTGGCGATTTCTTGCCTGGATGCTCGGATTCGCACATGTCCATATCTGCTACTTTATTGCCAGATAGGGAACCATAATCCGAGCCTGCGGCGCTAACCCATGCAGTGACATCGAAATAGACCGAACCTGCGACCGCATAAGCAAAGCCGCGGTCGATCAGGCGCTGCATATAATCAATCATCTGGGTGATATGTCCGGTTGCGCGCGGCTCTACAGATGGAGGAAGCACACCCAGTTGCTGGTACGCGGAGGTGAATTCGCGCTCGTAGGTGCTCACCCATTCCCACCACGGCCGATTATTCTCTGCCGCTTTGGTGAGAATTTTATCGTCGATATCAGTGACGTTGCGTACAAAAGCTACATCGAGCCCTTGGGCTATGAGCCAGCGGCGCAGAATATCGAAGGCAACCCCAGAGCGCACGTGGCCGATATGGGGTTGGCTTTGGGGAGTGGCACCACACAGGTAGATCGTGGCGTGCCCTGGTTGAAGGGGCTCGAAGTCTCTTAACGTTCGGGTACCTGTGTCAAAGATGCGTAAATTCACACCATCAGTCTAGATTATCCACCCCATAACCGCATGTATCAGATCGTTCGATAAAAATTCCCCTAGCGCTTATACGCTAGGGGAAGGGCCTTTATTAATGTTAGGCAAGGGAAACAGTTGCGATCTCGTCCTGGGCCGAGGCTCTGTTGGCATTTACTACCACAGATTTGACCTGCTTCTTATTGGTCATTACCACAGGCGTCACAAGGTCTTTCCCAGCGGCGCGCACTGCTGCGGCATCCACTCGAATAATAGGTTGACCAGCAGTAACTTTGTCGCCCTTTGCGGCTAATTGGCTAAAGCCTTCGCCCTTGAGCTCCACCGTATCGAGGCCAATATGGACCAGCACCTCGAGGCCTTCATCAGTTTTGAGTGCGAAGGCATGCAGGGTTTTGAACAAGGTTGCAATGGTACCGGTGACGGGGCTGAGAACTTCAAAGGTTTCGATATTCTCATCGGGGACCACGGCGAAGCCTTCGCCCAACATGCCGCCTGCAAAAACCGCATCCGGCACTTGGTCGATGGGTATGACTGCACCAGAAAATGGAGCGCTGAGCTTAACTTTCTTCTTGCCGAATCCAAACACTAGATTTCCTTTTCTCCTTCGAGAGCCACCTGATGGCCCTTGAGTTGGCGGGCTACCTCGTCGTAGACGAATTGCACCTTCGGCCCAATGATCACCTGAACATTTTTCTGCGATGGGCGGATAACTCCCGCGACCCCGGCGCGCTTAATAACTTGTTCGGACACCTGGGTATTATCTTTAACAACTACACGTAGACGGGTTGCACAGTAGTCGATATTCTCCACATTGGAGCCACCACCGAGGCCATCGATGATGATGCGGGAGGCCGTTGCAACTTCTTCGTCGGTGTCCATGGTAGCTTCCGAAACCTCGGTATCTTCATCTTCGCGGCCAGGAGTGCGCATATTGAGCCATCCGATGAGGGCGTAGAAGACGAAATAGTACACCGCGAAATAGACCACACCCATAACGAGTAGCATCCACCACTCGTTGGCCAGCGGGTTCTGCGAGGAGAGCGCCATATCCACAGCGCCTGCGGAGAAGCCGAAACCGGCGGTCCAGTTCATCGAGGCGGCGATAGCCACCGAGATGCCGGTGAGTAATGCGTGGACTAAGAAGAGCAACGGGGCCACGAACATAAAGGAGAATTCAAGAGGCTCGGTCACCCCGGTAAAGAAGGAAGCAAGAGCGCCTGCCATCATCAGGGAACCGACGACTTTACGACGCTCAGGGCGAGCGCGCAGCGTGATAGCAAGAGCAGCACCTGGCAAGCCGAACATCATGACTGGGAAGAAACCAGCCTGGTAACGACCAACGTATCCGACCGCTTCGCAGACGGTACCGGTCCAATTGCCCGGGCAGGAGGCAGCGTCGGTGGCGCTAGCGGCAGCGGCGATTGTTTCTCCACCCTTAAGGAAGTTGCCGATATCGTTGATACCAATGACGTCGAACCAGAAGATCGAGTTCAAAGCGTGATGCAAACCGGTGGGGATCAGAAGCCGGTTAGCAAAACCGTAGATGCCGGCGCCAAGTGCGCCGAGACTTTGAATGGACTCACCGAAGTCGAAGAGGATGTGATAGACGAAAGGCCAGACGATATAGAGAATGCCGGCGAGCACGATAGAGAAGATCGAAGTGAGGATCGGCACTAAGCGACGGCCGGAGAAAAAGGCCAGGTAATCGGGAAGTTTGGTGTTGTGGAAACGGTTATAGACCCACGAGGCGAGGATGCCGACGATAATGCCAAAGAGGACATTTTTATTTCCTACCGCACCCCACCCGTAGGAGAGCCATTCGAGTTTGCCTGCCCCGTCAAGAGAATCAACATCGATGCCCTTATAGCCAGCGACGGCGCTGGCATTGAGCAAACTTGTTACTGTCATAAACCCGATAAAGCCGGAGAGGGCGGCGGCGCCATTGGAATCCTTGGCGAGGCCGTAGGAAATAGCCACGGCGAAGATGAGGCCGAGGTTATCAAGCACGGCTGCCCCGGATTTGATGAGGATGGCGGCTGCAAGGCTGTTTTCTCCCCACCCATTCGGGTCAATCCAATAACCGATACCCATAAGCAGAGCGGCGACCGGCAGGACGGCGACAGCTCCCATCAAAGCTTTACCGAGTTTCTGCAGACCGGTAAAGACTGCGTCTTTCATGATCTGTCCTTTCTATAGTTGAGGTGCCGACATATGATGATCCTGCATCAGCCCGTGGAGGAAAACCGCGAGATAAGCAGCTTCTCCACCGGCTGTGGGAGGAAAATCAGGGCTACCGAGAATACGGCAGATAAGCTGCCGTGCGAGGGAATATTCTGTATGCAATTGTTGGGCAATCACGGGTTGAGCTGCATTGCTGCGTACTATTCCCCCGCGAAGTCGACGAATCAGGCGAGCGATGGTGGGCTCGAGCCCGGAATCGAAATGGTCAAGATCATAAGCCGATAGATTCAAACCTTCGCGAATAAATCGAAGATATGAGGCGAGTTCATTAGCGGCGGCTAGGGAATTACGCACACTGGTTCCGCTGAGGGCGGCATTGAGGTGCAGCGCAATAAAGCCAGCTTCGCTCTTGGGCAGGGGTGTCCCGTCCAGCTGAGAATTGATATATTGCAACATCACCTCAGCGGCGGAGTACTCCAAGGGGAAAACCGCTCGAATTTCCCCGGTAATACCATTGCTGAGTAATTCATCTCGTTGCGCTCGTTCTAGGGCGAAGACGAGGTGCTCAACTAACAGAACATAGACGCTGGGATGAAGGGGCCCTAAAATATCGGTGGCGAGATCCAAGGCTTGGGAAAAATGTTCGATGAACTCGGTATCTATGGCATTTAATGATTCGAAGAATTGCGCTTGCTCTGGGCTGAGGTGGACGAAGCGTTGGTGCTGCGCTGAGAATGTGATGATATCGCCTGATTTGGCTTGGAAACCCACACCCTTAGCCACGAGGACCTGAGGGATCGTGCCCACGGTGACGAGGACAGCGTTATTACTCAGTACGCGCTTGATTTGGGCGGACTCAGTGGGGTTTAGGGTATCACTCACGGTAGAAACGCCTTCAATAGAGACTTAGCTAAAGGTATGCCAAGTGCTGGGAAACGTTCGCTTACCTCGGTTATGCCTGATCCAGCTATGCTGCTATCTGGTCAGTGACACCCAAAGTTGTTTGTATTATGTATCGATAAATGAATAAAACTCAAGGGAGGGGTGTTAGATTTTGCGGACTTTTACCCCCAACTGTGACCTATACGCAGAAATGCCTTTATCTGAGCGTCCATTTAACTGCCTTTAGTTATTAAAGTACTTAAATCTTTAGGTAACCATGCTTGATAGCCACTGGATGAAGGCTAGCGCCCCATCGCTGGCTCTTATCGCCGACTGCTCTTAGCGCACATGTCCCACCAGCGAGCGCACTCGATTCGCCGCTTCCTTTCCGGCGCAGATATCAACCCACCTAGAATCGTTCGGCTTCTCGATCAGTCTGCTACCCATACCACCGCGGTTGCGATGGCTGCCCGACCCTCGCCGCGTCCGGTAAAGCCCATATGGTCGGTGGTGGTGGCCGATAACGACACTGGGGCGCCTACGATCGTCGACATTTTCGCTTCGGCTTCTTCGCGCCTGGGCCCCATCTTCGGGGTCTGTCCCACTAATTGCACAGCGGCGTTACCGATCACGAAACCCTTAGACTCAAGCAGCTCACGGCATTCTTTCAACAATCTAGCACCGGAGACATTGTCATATTCTTTGCGGCCTACTCCAACGAAGGATCCAAGATCGCCAAGATTCGCCGCTGAGAGGAGGGCGTCGACAAGAGCGTGCGCCACGACATCACCATCGGAATGTCCCTCGCAGCCGGATTCGTGGGGGAATAACAGACAGGCTATCCAGCATGGTTGAGCGGAATCGATCTGGTGGGCGTCGGTTGCGATTCCAACACGGGGGATTATGGGCTTAGTCATCGGGGACCTCAAATATTGTCGGTTCCGCCTCATCAGTGACGGCTTTGGCCAGCATATAGTCGATGGGAGTGGTGATTTTAAAGGCCATGGGGTCACCCGCCACACAACTAATAGGCACCCCAAACCACTCCATGAGGGAGGCATCATCGGTGGCCTGGAAGTGCGGTGGCCCAGAAAAGTAGGCTGCATTCGCCGCGCGAGCTGTTTGAAGGTCGAGACCTTGCGGGGTTTGCACTGCTCGTAAGCTCTCGCGGTCGAGGGTGCGCTCCACGGTATCGCCTTCAACCACCTTGATGGTATCTGTTACAGGCAGCACCGGGATTACTGCTTTATACCCTTGCAAAACGGCCCGCGCCACCCTGGCAATCATGCCGGGCGGTGTGAGAGCGCGCGCTGCGTCGTGGACGAGCACAACCGCTTCTGGGTACGCGATCGCTTGGATCCCCTCCCACACTGAATCAGCCCGTTCACCACCGCCAAAAACTAAGCGCACGGGTATTTCAGCGTGAAGCAGACCAGCTCGCTCCAGAATCGCATGAGCATGTGCTTCCATCGCTGGGCTAATGATAACGATGACTTCATCGACAACACCAGAGTAAATCATGGCGCGTACTGAGCGCTCGATGAGGGTTTTCCCCCGTAGTGCCACATAGGCTTTGGGAAGATCAGCGCCAAGACGTGAGCCCTTGCCCGCCGCTGCGATAAGAGCCACCACAGGACGGGCAGGAAGCTGAGTTACCTGATCTACACGACCACCCATCGTTATATTTTGGGGTCCTAGTCTTTATCGTCGAAGCTCAGATCGTCGAGTTCCACGGGTGTGTCATCGAGATCTTTGGACTCTTGATCGGCCTGGGGGGATACCATCTGGTGGCGGATGATCGTGGCATCCACGTCAGCGAGGATATCTTCTGCCTGTTTCTCATCTTTAATCTGCGCAAGCGCTAATTCACCTACCAGAACCTGGCGCGCCTTTGCCAACATCCGCTTCTCGCCAGCGGATAGGCCCTTCCCCTGATCGCGGCGCCATAAATCGCGCACAACTTCGGCTACCTTATTAACATCACCCGAGGCCAGGCGTTCCTGATTGGCTTTAAAGCGCCTGGACCAGTTACCTGCTTCCTCGACGTCGGTTTCACGCAGGAAACCAAAGACTTTTTGCAGTCCAGCATCGTCGACTACATCTCTGACCCCGACACGCTCGGTATTCTTGGATGGTACGCGCACGACTAAATCAGACTGATGAATCTGCAGGACGAGATATTCAACGGTTTCACCGTTCATCTCGCGCTCTTCGATCGCCTCAATGACGGCTGCACCGTGGTGCGGATAAACTACGGTATCGCCGACTTTGAAATCCATAACCAAGTCTCCTTTATGAGCAAATTTACTTCGGGCTACAATCTTTTCCACATCATCTCAGCTGTCAACCCAGCATTATTGCTAAGCGGTGGCGATTGAAAAAGCGCGCAGTGACCAAATCTTTTCATATACTAACACGTCACAACAACGGGAAATGGATACGAGGAGGTGGCCTTTGCTCGCGGGCTACTGGATATCTCTTCTCAGAGAAGATCAGAATATTATTTAGCTCACAGTTTTTCTGTCTATTCCGTCTTTCCATTGACCCCACATCACACCTTTTAACCACAAAAGTGAAGGCGTCGTCCTAGCTACCGGCTAAAGTGGTAGAGAATCACTATAATTTTCTACCAGCTCAAGAATTTTGTAGCTCCACAGCCATGAACATACCTTTAATTGGAGGACGCGTACCGTGAAGCCTTTTAAATCCACTCGCCGGCTTAGTGCCGCTCTTGTACTTGCCAGCGCTTCGGCCATGGTTCTATCCGCTTGCTCGGCAGGTCAGATCTCTCAGACCTCCAGTCAGGTAGCGGCGGTTGATGGTGCTTCAGCTGAATCCTCCAACGGCGCTATCGCGGTGCGCGACGTGACCGTTCAGGTTGCCCCCGATGGCACCGCTGGGGTGAAATTTACTGCTATTAACCAAGACGACACCAATGCTGATCACACCCTGAAATCCGTCAGCATCGATGGTGTGGAGGCAAGCCTTAAAGGCGATAGCTCTTTAAAGCACGGGTGTAGCTTGGTAGCTAATATCCCCTCTGAAATGAAGAAATTGGTCGAACCTAAGGGCGCTTGCGTCAACCATATCAGCACCACCATTGCTAACCCGGGCTTTTCCTACGGCGGCACCAAAGAGGTGACTTTCGTCTTCGACGATTCCACGATCGTGGTTGATGCCACCACTGCGGCCCCCGTACTCGAATCTGGCCAGCACGACCGCGAACACAGCCATACCGAGCACTAATATTCTTTCCTTTGCTGCGCTGATCGCTTCGATGAGCGCAGTGTTTTTTTGACCTTTGTAAGGTAGAGGCTATGGCGAAGAAAGTACGGAGCACTCATATCTGCGCGGAATGTGGCTATTCCTGCCCCAAGTGGCTAGGACGGTGCCCCGAATGCGGTACCTGGGGATCCATGGAAGAGAGAATGGTCCAACCCGTAGCCCACCAGGTCCCTTCCGCAGGCACAGCTCTCACGCCAACATCCCCCGCTACCTCGATCACTCGCATCAATCCTGAAGATGCGCCCTCGGTGAGTACCGGAATCGGAGAACTCGACCGAGTTCTAGGAGCCGGAATCGTCGCCGGATCTGTTATTCTGCTGGCTGGCGAACCTGGGGTTGGTAAATCCACGCTCCTTTTAGAAGTGGCCTCGAAGTGGGCTAAGGAAAAAAATCCCGATGGATCTCCTCGTATCGCCCTATACGCTACCGCCGAGGAATCTGCTGGCCAGGTGCGTATGCGCGCGGAGCGCACCCACGCTTTAGAGGAAAGCCTCTACCTCGCAGCCGAATCCAATGTGGATATTCTCTTTGGCCATATTGAAAAGTTGCAACCAAGTCTGCTCATAGTCGATTCTGTGCAGACTATGTCTCTTAGTGGTGTTGAGGGCGTATCTGGTGGGGTGGCGCAATCACGCGCAGTCACCGCAGCGTTAACAACTGTGGCTAAACGCTCTGGAATACCTATTATTTTGGTAGGTCACGTCACCAAGGACGGCACTGTGGCCGGCCCGCGCGTTCTCGAGCATCTCGTCGATGTGGTTTTGAATTTTGAAGGTGACCGGCACTCTAGTTTGCGTTTTCTGCGTAGTATTAAAAATCGCTTCGGGGCCACCGATGAGGTGGGATGTTTTGAGCAGCAATCCGACGGTATCAAGGAGGTCGCAGATCCCTCGGGGCTCTTCCTCTCCCATCGAGATTCCACCCCCGATGGCACTGCTGTCACGGTAGCCATGGATGGTGTGCGTCCAATTTTGGCAGAAGTGCAGTCACTAGTGGTACCTACTGAATCCAAAAACCCCCGGCGCGCCGTTACTGGGTTGGATGCCACCAGGGTTCCCATGGTGCTCGCTGTATTATCAGCGCGCGCGGGCAAACGGACCCACGACAAGGAAGTCTATGTGGCGACCGTTGGAGGGATGAAGGTGGGTGAACCCGCAACCGATCTGGCAATCGCTTTAGCGACTGCCTCAGCAATGGCGAGGAAATCGCTTCCGCCTCAAACTGTGGTTTTAGGAGAGGTGGGTTTAGCTGGCGAGATTCGACGGGTCCCCCATCTTGCACGTCGCTTAGCAGAGGCTAAACGGCTGGGTTATCAGCAGGCGATTATTCCGCGCACGGAGGAAAAAATAGAGGGCATCACCGTCTTTACGGTTGATACCCTCCTCGATGCGCTGAGACTTTTTCTATAGCCTCCTATCCCAGTTTGAAATCGAAAGGCTGGGAAGCATTGGAGCCCATGACGGTGTGCAAATAGTAGGCTCCGGCTGGTACTGGTTGTCTATTGGCACAGCTTTCAGGGGTTGAGGTAGTCCGAGACCAGCGCGCTTCAAATTTGCGCTCTTTGCCTGCCGGGAATATTTGAGTACCGAGCCCCACGGGGGCGTTGCAATCAATATCTGCCCACATGCGGCTATTATTCGCCAGCTGGTAAACCTCGAAGCGTAAAACATCAGAAGTAAGATCAATGGAACAGTCCGCTTCGGTGGGATTCTTCACCGTCATGAAGAAGCTCGGGAGCTCCTTATCGTTATAGAAAATCTTGTCAGCTGAGGCGGTGATCATCAGGTCAGCTAATTCGCAGGTCTTTTTCACTTCAGGTGCTTGCTCGTTTGCCGGGTTTTCCGGTGGAAGAGTGGGATCGACTTCTTTTGCTGGTTGGTCCGCGCTTTCATCCGAGGGCTCGAGGGTGATTGTGACACTCGGTACGCTCGTCTTTTCAGGCTCGTCCAAGGCGATGACCGCCTTTGTTGAGGTACTGGTGACAGTCGATGCGACGGGGGCAGAATTATCGCTACCCCGAGTTGTTAGTAGGAAGATGAGCGGCAGCGCGATGGCCGCAACGATAATGATGGCGGCCCAACGACGGCGTCGATAATAAATCTCGGGGAGCCTTTTCGGCCCAGCATGATCAGCATGGTCGGTACCCCGCCGTCGGGGAGCTCCTGGTGCAGGTGACTGCGGGCGGGAATAACTGGAATGATTATCTCGGCGATCCACACCCTAAGCCTAAAGCGAAACTACCTAACAAGCGCGCTTAACCGGCGGTGTGTTGCCAGTATTTTCTCTCAGTCCCGTCAAAAACCTGCGGTTTTCACGGTATCTACATGGCCATCGACGATACTGTAGTGGGCAGCTACCATTGCGGTCTCACCCTTTTCAACGGCAGCGTTAATCACCGACGATAATTGAGTTATTTTGCGCATAATCGCCGAAGCATGTTCCCGCTCGAAGTCTGCCGAGCTGTGAAAACCATGACTCTTTGCCTCCAAGATGGACGGGGCAATTTGCTCCACGATGGCTCGCTGATGGCCAGTGGGCACTTGTGCTCCCTCAAGAACCACCTGGGCAGCAGCTTCAACGGCACCACAGGAAGCGTGTCCAAGGACCACAACCAATTCCACTCCGAGATTGGCCACCGCAAATTCGAGGGAGGCTAGTACCGCGGTATCGACGACTTCGCCAGCGGTACGAACCACAAAGGTATCACCCAAGCCGACGTCAAAAAGCAATTCAACCGGAACTCTCGAGTCGCCACACGTGAGTACAGCGGCGCGAGGCTCTTGCTTCAAAGATAATTCAGCGCGTCGGCTCACTGATTGATTGGGGTGCTCCGGGGCGCCTTCGGCGAAGCGGCGATTGCCCTCAAGCAATCCCTTCCACACGGCTTGCGGGTCCCGCGATAAACCTGTCATAGTGAGTATTTTTACACGGCGGTAGCGCTGGTGGAAATAGGCACGATAGAATAGAGCGTTCTCATGCACACATCACCATCACCTCAGCTCCTCCCTCCAGAAGATTTAGCGCATATTCAGAATACTGTTATTCAGTGGTATTCCCATAACGCCCGGGAGATAATTTGGCGCACGCCAGCGACGAGCGCGTGGGGCATCTTGGTCAGTGAAGTGATGAGCCAGCAAACCCCGGTGGCTCGTGTGGAACCTCTCTGGCAGGCGTGGATGCATCGGTGGCCGGAGCCGCGCGATCTGGCCCATGCTCCCACCGCCGATATCTTAAAAGCATGGGACCGTCTCGGCTATCCGCGACGAGCATTACGGCTAAAAGAATGCGCTACCGTCATTGCCCATGAGTATGGCAATGAAGTGCCCAGTGATCTGGGCTCATTATTGTCGTTGCCAGGAATTGGCACCTATACAGCCGCTGCGGTTGCGGCTTTTGCCTTCGGCCAACGAGTACCGGTACTAGATACCAATGTGCGTAGGGTACTCTCGCGTCTCATTTACGCCCGCTATCTTAATCCTAAAAGCTCTACCAGCAAGCGTGAATTACGTGAGCTCGAGGATTTGCTTCCCGCTAGCGACGCTCCTCAATTCTCCGTTGGACTTATGGAGTTGGGGGCACTCGTTTGCAAGACCATTCCCGCCTGTGATCGATGCCCCTTAACTGGCCTATGTGCGTGGCAACGAGCTGGATGCCCCGAGCCGAGCACTCAAGAACGGGAGATAGCACGTCACAGAGTACAAAAATTCAGTGGAACCGACCGCGAGGTCCGCGGCAAAATTATGGCTGTGTTGCGCCACGCCGAGCACCCAGTCAGTGCGATGGATTTGGCCACGATATGGCCTGACAGTGAGCAGTACACGCGCGCCCTGGAGGGGCTTATACGAGACAAACTGGCCCAAGAAAGCAATGGGTTCTTCCATCTTCCCCACTAGAATCTATTATTTTTTCATCAGACTCGGTTAGATTGGTGGTATGAAAAGTAGACAACGCCTTATCGGGGCCATTTCAGCTATTGCTCTCAGCGTGGGAAGTTGTGTTCTTGCAGTACCCGCAGTAGCCCAATCCTCAGTCAATGATGTAATTGCGGGTGTTGATTGGGCCGGGACACACCGAACTGATGCGTGGGTTGAATCGCCTATCGACGATGCTTTTTACGCTACTCCTGAGGTTATGGATCCGCGCCCGGGTGCAGTCTTAAGAACTCAGCCGGCTCCCCATCTCCTCAATACTTTCGGCCCGCGATTTCCCGCATATGCACAGAAGATCCTCTATACGTCCACCACTCAGGATGGCCGCCCAGTTCCAGTCAGTGGCTATATTATGGAGCCTCGGAACCCATGGCGCGGACCGGGCCCTGTGCCCACAGTGATCTTTGCCCCCGGCACCCGTGGTCAAGCAGATATTTGCGCTCCCTCGCGCGGTGCATACCTTCTGGGATCCTATTCACGCCCTGATAAGGCGCTGGGAATCAACTACGAGATTATCGTGCAATATCATCTCCTGGAGCTCGGGATGAGGGTAGTGAACACGGACTATATAGGTTTGGGAACTGAGGGGGTGCACACCTATGTCAATAATATTGAAGAGGCTCACGCGGTTCTGGATGCTGCCCGCGCAGCACTATCTGTAGCCAACGTAGACCCGCGCTCCCCCATTGCCTTCTACGGTTATAGCCAAGGTGGTGGCGCTGCTGCAGCAGCCGCGGAATTTGCCTCGAGCTATGCCCCCGAACTCAATGTTAAGGGGACCTACGCCGGTGCGGTACCAGCTGATCTCCCCCAGGTCATCAAGGCGATCGACGGCTCGAGCATTTCCGGTGTCCTGGGAATGTCTATCAATAGCTATGCGGCACGCGATCCGGAATTTAGATCGATCGTAAAGGAATATCTCAATGAAGCTGGTGAGGAATTCTTAAGGCGCTCAGCACGTAGCTGCCTAGCAGATGCCGCCGTCGACGATGGACTCAAAACTACAAGGTTCTTTACCAAAGATGGGCGCACACTAAGCGAAAGTCTCGGCAGCGATCCGCGGATTATTAAGATTCTCGACCGCCAAAAACTGGGAAGAAAGAAGCCAAGCGCTCCCATTATGGTGGGCTCGGCAATTCACGACGATCTCGTTCCTAATGCGCAAGTGCGCCAACTAAGTCGCGACTACTGTCAGCTAGGCGCTGAGGTCTACTACTTCGAATCATCACTTCCGGTCATAACCCCGAGCATTCCTTCCGGGCTTAATCACGCGGCGCAGGCCTTTGGTGATCTGCCTGAGGCTGCACGCTACCTATACGATCGCTTCCTGGATCGCCCGGCTTTGAATAATTGCCCAGCAACATAGTCACCCGAAAATAAATGACCTCCCCGCAGACTGGGGAGGTCATTTACTTAGAAGGGGAATGTTTTCCACCAAGGGGTTTGGGTTCGAGGGCGTGGCTTCGGGCGCCGCCGGCGCGGTCGCTTCGGTTGCTTCGGCTGCTCAGGTCGTTCTGGGCGCCGCGGCCGGGAGGGGACTACCTGAAGCGAGCTTGAGAATGGTTGACCAACAACAAACTCCTGGGAAAAAACCTCATAATAATCGTTGTGATCGGTACTAAGCTGTGCGGTTGCTAGAAGTCGTAGCCCTGTTGCAGGCTCACCGGTCCACTGCAGTTCGAAGATCGATGTCACCTGTGGCGAGATGGCTTCTGGCAGGCGGAAATTCCACACGCCATCTTCAGATTTGAAGCCGTGGTCACCTTCGAGAGCTGGAATGGCCTGGGAAGCCATACCAATAAGTCCAGCTGAATCCAGCTGGCGTGCATTCATGCGGATATTCACTGCATCCAGCACCATATCTGTCGGATTGGATATCACGAGGTAACGCGGTAGACCAGCGGGATTTAGTTCAGCGAAATCAAGAGTAATAAGCTCCGTTTGCGCTTGCCCATGAGGGCGCGCTGCTGCAGGTAGCGCACTGGATGCGACCATAACGGCACCAGTTACGGCTATCGATGTCATAAAATCACGGCGAGAGAGCATCTCTACTGCCCCTTTCGAGAGATTCGGAAAATGCCACCAATGGTGCCCTGCCACCAGGTTCCATAGGAGTCGATGGTGCCCACCATCTGAAGGGTGTCAGTACCCAAAAGAGTGACTAGCCCTGGTAGGCGTTGAGAATATACGGTTTGGCCGGTCTCAATATCGATGGCAACGGCGTTGACGGTAATCCCATTAGCAAGACCGGCAGGTCCTCGAGGGCGTTCGCAGGTATAAATCAACCCATCTGCGGCTGAGTATCGCGGGACGGCGGAGGAATAGATATCTTCTCGCCTCCACACCTGCTTGAGACCGCGAGCGCCTAGATCCCAGCGCTCAAATCCAGGGGAGAAGAGATCGTGAGCTGGCATGGAGGGGCCGGCCCCCTCTGGATAGCGAGGATAGGGATAACCATAGGTGCAGGCGGCAATAATCGTATGACCGATGCCGATCATGGAATTCTCGCTGCCAGACTTAAATGGCATGAAAAGCCCCGCTCGCCCCAGCTCCTTGGCAGTTGCTGTCTCGTAGACTACGACGGACTCCTGGATATCCCCGTTATCGGTGAGCATGAGGTAGTCGCTGCCATTTGGCCCAAAGAACGTGGGCGAAGCCCCGGAGCCGTACGCCAATTTTCCGGGTTTACGGTGTGAGCCGTAATCGTAGCCCACAGACCAAACGACCTCCGGCCGACCGCTGCGCCAATCAAGCAGATACATCCCGCGGTTGGTGATGACCGAGACACCCTCGGGGGCCGAGGAAATGGAGTTATCTACTCGCTCCCCGGTGGGATCGAAGTGGTTGAGGGTGATGCCGCGCACCTCGCGGAGATTTTCATCCATGACGGCCACCCGGCCGTTACGCGAGGCCAGCCAGACACGACCTGACCAATCGGGGGTCAATCCCACGATCTGGTCTCCAGGCTGCTGAGAGAGAAAACTTGATAGATCAGCACGCTGATCAACATAAAGAGCAGACCCAGATGCATCGTGTGCGACGCGAATTAGTGTTCCGGTACCGTCGGTGACCACCATGCGATTGCGGTGGTCGATATAGGCGTATACAGCCCCAAGCAAGGCGCCCTTAGGAATTTCCAGCGAGCTGAGAAGAGATCCATTGGGGTGGAGGAGGGAGATCTTTGGTTGCAGAAACGTGAGGTCGCTGCCAAAGCGCTGGGTGGTGAGGACCTGAATGAAATCATCGTGGCCTACCAAGACTGTGGGGCAGGCTCCACCCAAGTTGAGGGCTTGTATATCCCAAGGTCCTGCGCCCGGCCCGGGCAATGGGGTGCAGTCCGAGGCCTGGGCGTCGCCATGCATAGTGGCGGTTCCCAATGGCCCCAGAAATGGGTTGGGTTGCGCGTTGTAATGTAATTGCGTATTCATTGTCTAAGGGAGATATCTTTCAGTAATCTTCGAAACTATTCGAAGCTGCCTAAGTTGAACCTCAGCAATTATAGGTGTCATATCAACGTCTACCGATTCGTGCCCGCCGCACCCCAGGCCGGCCTCAAATCGGCTCCAAAATATTCAAAAAATACTTAAGATCGCTTAGCATTTTCACATAAAAAGCTCTCCGCACCCCCTCGGGGGTATGGAGAGCTATCTCTTAGTTCTGCGGAGCAATAACCCGCCGCCTTGCTACGCCAGCCCTCCCCCCATATTGGGCCACCACAGCCCGTTCGTCCGCTGACTAATGGGCGGTATGGTGATTAATTTCACAATTAACCCGCCAAAATCTCTTTATAGCCACAGCCAAAAACCGCCCCCACACCTTTACGCGGGGGCGGTTTTTCAACACTAAAACAGTGGACTTATCTTAAGACTCGCGATCCTCATCCTCGGGGGAATCTTCTGCTGTCAAAAAATGTCGGCCTCGCTCTCCATCAGCGGTAGCGCTTTCAGATTCCTCCTCCGGGGTAGGAGCTTCACTAGCCTCAATAACTTTTTCTTGGGCTTGTTCCGCGGGGCTGAGCCCAGGCAAGTCAGGCAGTGGCTTTGGGCGGGGGCTAAAGGTGAAAGTTGCATCCGCAATATTCTTAGATTCACCATCCCAGCCGTCAACATCCACGGTCACAATCTCACCGGCACCTATTTCACCGAAGAGGATCTTCTCGCTCAAGGCATCTTCGATCTCCCGCTGAATGGTGCGGCGCAAAGGACGAGCACCTAGCACTGGATCGAAGCCGCGTTTGGCCAGAAGATTCTTAGCCTTTGTAGATAGCTCAATACCCATATCCTTGGCAGCAAGTGCCTTCTCCACGCGAGCGATGAGCAGATCCACCATCTCCACAATCTCGCTTTGGGTGAGCTGGTGGAAGACTACAATATCGTCGATGCGGTTGAGGAATTCGGGCCTGAAGTGCTTCTTAAGCTCGTCGTGGACCTTATTCTTCATCCGCTCGTACTGGCCCTCGACGCCGTTATCGTCAGAAGAGCTAAAGCCGATACCGACTGCCTTAGAAATATCTCTCGTGCCTAGGTTCGACGTGAAAATCAAAACAGTATTCTTGAAATCCACCACTCGCCCTTGACCATCGGTCAGCCGGCCATCTTCGAGCACCTGCAGCAGGGTATTGTAAATTTCCTTGTGCGCCTTTTCGATCTCGTCAAAAAGTACCACGGAGAATGGTTTGCGGCGAACCTTCTCGGTTAATTGGCCGCCTTCTTCATAGCCCACATATCCTGGAGGGGCACCGAAGAGACGGGAGGCTGTAAAGCGATCGTGGAATTCACCCATATCGATCTGGATCAGCGCGTCATCTTCCCCAAAGAGGAAATTCGCGAGTGCTTTTGATAGCTCCGTTTTACCCACACCTGATGGGCCGGCAAAGATGAAGGAACCGGAGGGGCGACGCGGATCCTTAAGGCCGGCTCGTGTGCGCCTAATGGCACGCGCTACCGCCTTGACGGCATCGTTTTGGCCGATAATGCGCTTGTGCAGCTCGTCTTCCATATGAAGCAGGCGAGAGGATTCTTCCTCGGTGAGCTTGAATACGGGGATGCCTGTCCAATTAGCAAGCACCTCAGCAATCTGCTCTTCGCCTACCTCGGCAATATCCTCGAGATCACCGTTACGCCATTGCTTTTCCTTCTCATCGCGTTCTTCACCGAGTGTGCGCTCTTGATCGCGCAGACCCGCAGCTTTCTCGAAATCTTGGGCATCAATGGCGGCTTCTTTTTGTTTGCGCACTTCAGCAATGCGCTCATCAACTTCGCGCAGGGATTCCGGCGCAGTCATTCTCTTGATGCGCATCCGGGCACCCGCTTCGTCGATAAGATCGACAGCTTTATCGGGCAAGAAGCGATCATTGATATACCGTGAGCTCAAATTCGCTGCGGCGGCCAAAGCTGTATCCGTGATAGAGACTCGGTGGTGAGCCTCGTAGCGGTCGCGCAGACCCTTCAAGATCTCGATGGTATCTTCCACCGATGGCTCAGGAACATTGACAGGCTGGAAACGGCGCTCGAGCGCAGCATCTTTTTCAATATGCTTGCGGTACTCATCAAGTGTAGTTGCACCTATAGTTTGTAGTTCACCACGTGCCAGCTTCGGCTTGAGCAGGGATGCAGCATCGATGGCACCTTCAGCAGCACCAGCACCAACAAGAGTGTGAATCTCATCAATGAAGAGGATAATATCGCCGCGCTGGTTGATTTCCTTGAGCACCTTCTTCAGGCGCTCCTCGAAATCACCACGATAACGAGAACCTGCGACCAGCGAGCCTAAGTCGAGGGAGTAAACCTGCTTATCCTTGAGGGTCTCGGGAACCTTGCCATTGACAATATCTAAAGCTAATCCCTCGACAACAGCAGTTTTGCCGACGCCTGGTTCACCGATGAGCACTGGATTATTCTTCGTACGACGCGAGAGCACCTGCATAATGCGTTCAATCTCTTGCTCACGGCCCACAACGGGATCCAGCTTACCTTCACGCGCTGCCTGGGTAAGGTTTCGGCCGAACTGATCTAAAACTAGGGAATTGGAGCGGTCCTGGCCGCCGCGGCCCCCGCGCGGGCTGGAATTGCCTACGGTACTGCCGGCACCCACTGCCTCTGGCCCCTCGGGATTATCCTTATTCTCCCCCTCGTAGCCGGAAAGTAACTGAATAACCTGTTGACGCACCCGAGGTAGATCAGCGCCGAGTTTCACTAATACTTGAGCTGCTACCCCATCGCCTTCGCGAATGAGCCCAAGGAGTAGAAATTCGGTGCCGATATATTTGTGCCCCATCTGCAGTCCCTCACGAAGGGAGAGTTCGAGAACTTTCTTAGCTCGAGGCGTAAAGGGAATATGACCAACGGGAGCCTCGGAACCTTTGCCGATAATATCTTCCACCTCTTGGCGCACGGCCTTGAGTGAGATGCCCATAGACTCAAGGGCTTTGGCGGCAACACCTTCACCTTCGTGGATAAGACCTAAGAGAATGTGTTCGGTACCAATATAGTTGTGGTTAAGAGTGCGTGCCTCTTCTTGAGCCAGCACGATAACGCGCCTAGCTCGGTCGGTAAAACGCTCGAACATGGTATAAGTGATCTCCTTTTGTCTCTACAGCTAATAGCCCTTATGTTATCGCAGGAAAAAACACTCTCGGCGATCAACGTTCGATCCAACAGTCATCAAGGCGGTGTTTTTCCAGTCCACGGGTAGTTTTTAGAGCTGTACGCCTGTAGCGAACACCTAGACAATCGCCCTTTTCAGACCCATTTCCCCAGTGGCTTCTATTGGCGGCGGAGCAGTGCTAGCGTAAAAAAGTGATATCACTTTTTATCCCCTCAACGCCTAGGAGAGCTCTATGGACGCCCCGCTCCAAGTCCCAACCGCAAGCAATACCAATATATCCATCAATGAAGTACCAGCTCAGTCCTTCCGGGGTGCCACAGCAGTAGCAATTATGCTCACCTCCTTCATCCTCGTAATCCTCGCGGCCCTAACCGCCTTTGTTATCCCCGACGTCTGGGCGGACGGCCTCGTAGGGTTTTTCGTAGTAGTGCTAGGTTTCATTCTTCTTCATATTCGCATCATTTCTCCTGGACAAACGCTCATTGTGCAGTTTTTTGGTTCCTACAAGGGCACTCTTCGCGCTGATGGCTTACACCTGATTTACCCCTTGCATATGTCCAGGAAAATCAGCGTCAGGGTTCGTAATTTCGAGACTGCGACGACCAAGGTCAACGATCTCAACAGCAACCCGATTACGATCGGTGCTATTGTCGTCTGGCAGATCACCGATACCGCGAAAGCACACTTCGCCGTAGAGGAGGTGGAAGACTTTATCCAATCCCAGGCTGAATCAGCATTGCGCCACGTCGCCACCACACACCCCTATGATTCCCAAGATGTTGACCATATTCCATCACTAAGCGGCAGTACCGATCTCGTCAGTGAGGAATTAGCTCGAGAAGTTGCGGCACGTGCCGTCGTTGCCGGTATTGATATTATCGAGGCGCGAATTTCTTCACTCTCCTATTCCCCAGAGATCGCTCAAGCAATGCTGAGGCGGCAGCAAGCCTCTGCCATTGTCGATGCCCGCGAAACTATCGTGGAGGGTGCGGTCTCGATGGTTGACTCAGCGCTGGAACAAATCGAACGCCGCAATATTGTCGACCTAGATCCTGAGCGTCGCGCCGCGATGGTATCCAACCTCTTAGTGGTGCTGTGCTCGGATACCTCGACTCAACCTGTGGTTAACGCCGGTAGTCTATATAGCTAGTGGCACCGCGTAAAGCCCTCCCCCTCAGACTCGATCCCGCTATTCACCGCGCTGTTAAGCAATTAGCTGACGATAGTTTTATCAGCGTCAACGCTCAAATCGAGATTCTTTTGCGGGAGGCACTTAAGAACCGAGGGCGCCTGCCTCGCGATATTGGTGATATCCCGAGACCGGGTCGACCTAAAAAGACCGAAGGATAAATAAAGGGAGCCGCCTTTTCCACGTAATGGAATAGGCGGCTCCGAGTGGCGTTGAGCTAAAAGCCAAGAATTTCTTTGAGCTCTATCTTGAGAGCGTCGAGGCGCTCATCTGCATTCTTATGAGAATCCGATACTACTTCGAGGTAGCATTTCAGCTTCGGTTCGGTACCGCTCGGGCGCACCACAATGCGGTCCTTGGCGCTGGTGGCAATCCAGAAACCCGGGGTACCTGGTAGCCCACGGAAGCCATCCGAAAGGTTACTAAATTCTGTCACCTCGGCGCCACCTAGAGTTTTCGGCGCCGTGGTCTCCAAATTGTGCAGACCTTGTTGGATCAAGCTGGTATCTGCCACGCGGAACGTTAGAGGACTGGTCTTATACAGGCCGTATGCCTGTGCAATCTCGTCGAGAAGATCTTGGATATTCTTACCTTCCGCGACCAAGCGCTTATTAAGATCGGCTACCCGCAGGCAGGCAGTGATACCGTCTTTGTCACGCACCGCTTGCGGATCCGAGCAATACCCTAATGCTTCTTCGTATCCAAAGATGAGGTTGGGGGTGCGCCCAATCCACTTGAATCCCGTGAGAGTATTGGCAAATTTCAGTCCATGACCACGAGCGATCTCACCCAAAAGTTGAGAAGAAACGATACTGCAGGCCAGAGTGGCATCATCATCGCCGTGGTGGGCACGGGCAATATCCTCACCTAGAAGAGCACCGACCTCGTCGCCTGAGAGCTGACGCCAGGTGCCCTTGTGTTTGATAGCCACTGAGCACCGATCCGCGTCGGGATCGAGAGCCAAGATCAGCTCGGCTCCACGACGATCTGCTTCTTGGTAGGACAGATCAAGTGCGCCCGCTTCCTCTGGGTTAGGGAAAGCGACGGTTGGGAAATCAGGATCTGGTTCCTGCTGCTCGGGGCAAGGGAAAGCATGGCTAAACCCGGCGCGCTTGAGAGCTTCACCTAACGTTGCTCCACCCACGCCATGCATGGCGGTGAAGACCATGGGAATATCACACGTCGTCGCTGGTGCCTGAGGGAGCTCCAGGGCTCTAGCAAAATACGGTTCCAAGACTTCTTCGGCAGCAATATCGCGGATACGTTCGCGGTTGCGGGCTATCTCATCGGCGAAGGGAGCCGCATCGATCTGAGCGGAAATTTCTGCATCTGCTGGGGAGATGAGCTGTACGCCCTGTTCCGCTTCACCGTGGACCACGCGACCGCCGAGGTAGACCTTGTAGCCATTATCTTGAGGTGGATTATGCGAAGCAGTGACCATAATGCCTGCATCGCAATCGAAATAACGCACGCTGAAGGCGGTAATCGGGGTAGGGAGTTGCTGTGGGAGAGCCAGCACCTCAATACCAAGAGCACTCAAGATCTCGCAGGTTGCTTGATAAAAGTCAGCGGAACCGTGGCGAGCGTCGCAGCCCACAACCACTTTAGGGCTATCGATGAGGTCCACGAGATATTTACCAACACCGTAGGTAGCGCGAGATACAGTTGCGACATTCATGCGGGATTCACCCGCCGCTACCGCGCCACGAAGACCCGCGGTACCAAAACTCAAAGGTCCTTGAAAGCGCTCCGCTAAGGCTTCATGGTCACCAGCGTCGAGGAGGGCTTGTAATTCCTTCTGGGTTGCGGGGTCGGGATCATGAGCGATCCACTGCGTGACCTTCTCGTTGAGGGTGCTCATGATTATTCAAGACCCTCGACAATAGCCTTAGAGGCGGAGCAGCCTAGTCGGGTGGCACCAGCGTCAATCATGGCTAATGCAGTTTCGGTGTCGCGGATGCCGCCGGAGGCCTTCACGCCGAGGCGATCACCCACGGTTTTCGCCATCAAGGAAACCGCATGAGTGGAGGCTCCGCCTGATGGGTGGAAGCCCGTGGAGGTTTTGACATAATCAGCACCAGCCTTTTCGGCTGCCTCACAGCAGGCCACGATTTGCTCGTCGCTGAGCGCGGCCGATTCGATGATGACCTTAAGGAGGGCATCGGGAATAGCTTCGCGCACGGTACGAATATCGTGTTCGACTTTTTCAAAGTGGTTTTCTACGGCATCGGAAATATTGATGACCATATCTACCTCATCTGCACCGTGAGAGACGGCGAGTTTGGCCTCAAAAGCCTTGACCTCTGGGTGGTGATTACCGGACGGGAAGCCCACCACAGTGGCTACCTTGACGTGCTCAGGGGTCTCCAGCGGAAGCTGGGAAGGAGAGACGCACACTGAGAAGGTGCCGAGTTCACTAGCTTCGTGCACGAGTTCCTCAACCTGGGCGCGGGTGGCTTCGGGCTTGAGGATGGTGTGGTCGATATAGTGCGCGAGTTCTTGGCGGGAAAGAGTCATGATTCTCCTTGTCAATATTGGGTGTTCTAGTTACGAGGTTATGGCGCCGAATTGGTGGATAGTAAGGTGCTGGCCCCACTATCCACCAGTGCGCTCGACGCGGGCGCTATCGATTATTGGCCGATCGTTTAGAAAACCTTATCCAAGATGATGCGGCGTTCAGCTGGCTTAGTGGCACCGATTTCGATACCTGGCAGGATCGAGTCAAGAGCACGCTCGAAACGATCCGGGGTTTCGGTATGCAGGGTCAAAAGTTTTTGCCCCTTCTTGATTTCTTGACCGTAGTCGGCGTGAATCTCGATGCCAGCGGTCAGTTGTACGGGTTCGTCCTTTCGGGCTCGGCCAGCACCCAGGCGCCAGCTACCAACGCCGAGTGCCAAGGCATCAAGCTTGGTGAGGTAGCCGTCTTGTTCGGCGAAAACTTCATGGGTATGAGGAGCGCGGGCGAGCTGTGCATCAGGGTCGCCGCCCTGGGCGCGGATCATCTTGCGCCACGAATCCATGGCGCGGCCATCCTTGAGGGCCTCCTCGACGTCGGCATCAGGGATACCCGCCATATCGAGCATATGGCGTGCGAGCTCGCAGGTGATCTCGATGAGATCTTGAGGGCCACCGCCGGCTAGAACCTCGATGCTCTCTTCCACTTCGAGACCATTACCGATTTTCCTTCCCAGCGGAATATTCATATCGGTTAGGAGGGCGCGGGTATTGACTCCCGCATCCTTGCCTAACTGCACCATGGTTTCTGCCAGCTGGCGGGCTTTATCAAGATCTTTCATAAAGGCGCCGGAGCCTACCTTCACATCGAGAACGAGGGAGGCGGTTCCTTCGGCGATCTTTTTACTCATAATGGACGAGGCGATTAGCGGAATGCAGTCCACGGTGGCAGTGATATCGCGCAGTGCGTAGATCTTCTTATCCGCTGGGGCAAGTCCGGCACCAGCTGCGGCAACGACGGCTCCGGAATCTTCCAAGATAGCCATCATGCGGTCGTTCGGCACATCTGCCTGCCAACCGGGGATTGCTTCGAGCTTATCGAGGGTTCCACCGGTGTGGCCAAGTCCGCGTCCGGACAGCTGTGGGACAGCAACCCCGTAGGAGGATACGAGCGGCCCGAGAGGGAGGGTGACCTTATCGCCGACTCCGCCAGTGGAGTGCTTGTCAGTGGTGGGCTTGCTGAGAGAATCGAAATTCATGCGCTCACCGGAGTTGATCATTGCTTGGGTCCAGTCCACGATCTCTCGGCGGCCCATATCGCGAATAAAGATCGCCATATTCAATGCTGCCATTTGCTCATCGCCAACTGCGCCGCGGGTATAGGCGTCGATGACCCAGTTGATTTGATCGGTGCTGAGCTCTCCACCGTCCCGTTTGGTGCGGATGATATCGACGACATCGAATTGTTCAGCCATGCCTTGCTTCCTTTCCTTTGCTGCACTGAGCTATCCCACCCTGATTGTGAAGCGGAACACAAAATGCGTGGAGCGTTATTTTAATCTCTTGCTTTCAGTTATGACTCTGATTATTATCATGCCCAGAACAATTGTCAAGGGTTGATTTTTCATTTGTTCCACCGCTCACAGTGTCTCCCCCTTGCCTTAATTACAGAAAGAAGGCCCACATTATGACCATGAGCCCTCAAGAGCTCATTGCCGCAGCTAAAGAGGCTGCCCATCACGCCTACGCCCCGTATAGCAATTTCGAAGTGGGCGCCGCCATACTCACCACCGACGGCACAGTATTTACCGGATGCAATGTTGAAAATGCTAGCTACGGTCTCACCCTCTGCGCCGAGCGCAATGCCGCAACAACAATGATTGCTACCACCAAACCCGACAGCCCCCGACAGATCCACAGCGTCGCCATCGTGGGTCTGAAGGCCAGCCCTTGCTGGCCGTGTGGATCCTGCCGCCAAGTACTGCGTGAATTTGGCTGCCAAGAAGTCTTCGTCGAAGGCCCTACAGGCGAGGTGCACAGCTTGAGCTTCACAGAACTCCTCCCCCACTCTTTCGGCCCTGAACACCTCGATACTTAAATATCTCCCCATACCCTTCATAGGAGGTCCAACTGATGGAACGTCTGCAAGGACTCATCGGTGTGATCGCAATCTTTGCGGTCATCTTCAGCTTGTCTAATGCCAAGCGGCAGATCAACTGGCGTACCCTCGGCGTGGGTTTCGCCCTACAAATCGGCTTCGCACTCCTGGTGCTCAAATGGGAACCAGGCTTCCACGCTCTCAAGGCAGTATCTGGAGCGGTAGAAAAACTCATCGACTTCACCAACCACGGGACCTCCTTTGTCTTTGGCGGGCTCTTCGGTGAAGATAACGGATTCATCTTCGCCCTAAATGTTCTTCCCGTTATTATCTTCCTTGGTGCCCTCATCGGCGCCTTGTATTACCTGCGCATCTTGCAGTGGTTCGTCGAAATCGTCGGTACTGCTCTCAATAAGATCATGGGCACCTCCAAGGTAGAGTCCGTATGGGCCTCTACCGTCATCTTCTTGGGCCAATCGGAGGCTCCCCTGGTCATTCGCCCGTGGATACCGCAATTGACACGCAGTGAATTATTCGCTTGTATGAGCGGCGGCTTCGCGTCCGTCGCGGGCTCCACCCTCGTGGGCTACTCCCTCCTAGGCGCGCCACTGCCCTATCTACTCGCAGCTTCAGTCATGAATGCCCCAGCTTCCCTGATGGTAGCCAAAGCGCTGGTACCAGAAACCGAAGTGCCCAAAGCTAATGCAAATGTCCGCAATATGCGCGACGAGCACTCCAAAAACGTCATCGATGCCATTGGTGCGGGCGCGCTCTCTGGCGGTCGTATCGCGGTAACCGTTGCTTGCCTTCTCATTGCCTTTATTGCCACCATTGCTATGCTCTCCGCAGTCTTGGGAGGTATCGGTTCCATTTTTGGCCAGGACAATTGGTCGCTTGAAGGACTCTTCGGCGTCATATTCTCACCTTTAGCGTGGGCTATTGGCGTTCCGTGGGAAGAAGCTTCCCTCGTGGGTAATTTCATTGGCCAAAAGACTATTCTCAATGAATTCGTGGGCTATACCGCGTTCTCCGAGCACGTCGATACCCTCAGTGAGAAGTCCATCCTCATCTCATCATTCGCTCTCGCAGGCTTTGCTAATCTCTCATCCATCGCGATCCAGATTGGTGCCTTTGGCGCACTCGCCCCAGAGCGTCGCTCAGAAGTGGCATCCATGGGGCTCAAGGCGCTCCTTGCCGGTTTCTGCACAAATATGCTCAACGCTGCAGTCGTGGGCATTATTGTTTTCTAAGTTAACTTTTAAGTAAGCACTATAAGAATTACCCCCGAATCAGTGGCATTCAGGGGGTAATTTTTATGCGTCCTCCCACAGCGCAATAAGGGCGAGAGCGGTCGCCCCATCAATGACTAGATGCGAAGCCAGACCCATGACAAGCGCCGTATTGATAGCTCTGAGCTTCGACGCTCCTCCTGCTACCAAAATGCGAACCGGGCGTGAAGCGAGATCCTCAAGTGAGATCCCTACGGTGCGTTCATCCACACTTGGTACCGCTACCTGCCCATATTCGTCGAAAAAACGGGAACAAGCATCACCGACCGCGCGCGTTGAAATCAGCTGCTTTTCGGTATCACTCAAATAGCCTAAGGTCAGTGGAAGAGAATCCCCGCTGGTGGAGCCAACGGTAAATATAACCACATCGGTGTGGCGGCCCATATCCAGAATATGGGAGATATGCCGATCGCTCTCCACCGTGCGTTTAACCTCAACGTTGTCAAAAATCACTGGCAAGGGGAGCGTGCGCGCATAAGCATCGAAGGCACGGCAGAATCTGTTAATAGTCTCAATATCGTTGGTAGAACGCTTGGTATAGCTCAGTCCACCTTTGAGTTGCACAATCTCTACACCAGTATGGGGATTATGCCGTAGCGCTTTGGCAACGGCATACATGGTATTTCCCCAACTCACGCCCACCATATGACCGTCCTGCACCTGTTCTTCGAGAACCAAGGCGCCCACTCGTCCAAGCTCTTTTAAGATCTCCTCCGGGGTCTGCCGGGCCGCTTGCACAATGCGCGCTTCTTCCAGGCCGTAGGGACTAAAAATTTCTACCAGCTTTTCCGCTAGGAAACTTCCCTTGTCACGGGGATCTCTAATTTCTATAACCACGAAGCCACGCTGTCTGGCATAGGCCAAGAGCTTAGCGACGGTCGGCCGTGACACCCCGATTTCGGCCGCGACTTCGGCCTGACTCAGGCCCTTTTGATAGTACAGTTTGGCGGCCTGCAATGATTGTTCATCTCGCAGCAGCATATAGAACAGGGTAGCAAAGATGGGCGCTTTTTCTGAGCTGGGGAGGGAAGCGAGTAATCAAGAAAATAATAAGAAAATCTCATCTGCGCAGCTCGCATTTATACCATTCGAGCTGGGAAAACGTCTATCTTAGAACTTTTGCTTTTAGCTGCGAAAGCGATTAGCGTTCATTGCACCTCTGCACCCATAAACCTCTGCACCCACATACCTCTGCACACCTATACCTCTACACTCATCTACCCGGGTACCCGCGCAGACTTCCCGCATCGTATTAGGAGAATATTGACCATGGATCGTCTGCAAGGCCTCATAGGAATTATCGCCATCATGGTGATACTGCTCTGCCTTTCTAATGCCAAACGCAGTATAAACTGGCGCACCCTCGGAGTAGGTTTCGCCTTGCAGATTAGCTTCGCGCTGCTCGTGCTCAAATGGGAACCAGGATTTTTAGTGCTCAAGAAAGTATCTGAGGGTCTAGAAAAACTTATTGGCTTTAGCAATGCTGGGACCTCTTTTGTATTCGGAGGTCTGTTTGGAGAAAAGAATGGCTTTGTCTTTGCCCTCAACGTTCTCCCCGTTGTTATCTTCCTCGGTGCTATTATCGGCGCCCTTTATTATTTACGAGTCCTGCAGTGGTTTGTGGAGATAGTCGGCTCGGCGCTCAACAAAATTCTAGGCACGTCCAAGGTAGAATCTGTGTGGGCTTCCACTGTCATTTTCCTCGGTATGGCCGAGGCCCCTTTGGTGATACGCCCGTGGATTCCCCAATTAACCCGCAGTGAACTATTCGCCTGCATGAGCGGTGGCTTCGCCTCCGTCGCAGGCTCCACCCTCGTAGGTTACTCCCTTCTGGGCGCCCCACTTCCCTACCTCCTTGCCGCGTCGGTGATGAACGCCCCTGGGTCGTTGATCGTAGCAAAAGCCCTAATGCCGGAAACCGAAGAATCTCGCGCAAACGCCAATATTCGCACCATGCGTGATGAGCACTCCGAGAATCTCATTGACGCTATCGGTGCCGGGGCGCTTTCCGGTGGACGGATCGCTGTGACCATTGGATGTTTACTTATCGCTTTTATCGCCACCATTACTATGCTTTCGGCAGTATTGGGCGGAGTTGGCTCCGTATTTGGTCAGGAGAACTGGTCGCTGGAAGGCCTTTTTGGCCTCATCTTTGCTCCTTTGGCGTGGGCTATTGGGGTACCGTGGGACGAAGCCTCATTGGTAGGTAATTTCATCGGCCAGAAGACGATCCTCAATGAATTTGTGGGGTATACAGCTTTTTCCGAATACGTGGATACCTTGAGTGAAAAGTCCATACTTATCTCATCTTTTGCACTCGCGGGTTTTGCCAACCTCGGATCTATTGCCATTCAAATTGGTGCCTTTGGGGCGCTCGCCCCCGAGCGGCGCGCGGAGGTGGCGTCGCTAGGACTCAAAGCCCTCTTTGCTGGTTTTTGTACCAATATGCTCAACGCTGCCATCGTGGGCGTTATCGTTTTTTAGATTCGGTGAAAGCGCATTTCCCCCCTACCTGCCGCCGAGTAGGGAATGGGTTCGTCACATGGGTGATTACTGCGAAAAAAGTGGGTGAAAGAGGTCTTCTCTCTCACCCACCCGGCCGATATTGCACCTAATCTTAGTGCTCGGGCTTGACCATCGGGAATAGCACAGTTTCCCTAATACCTAAACCGGTCAAAGCCATGAGCAAGCGATCAATACCCATGCCACACCCGGCGGTTGGGGGCATACCCTGCTCCATGGCGGCAAGGAAATCTTCATCGAGAACCATAGCCTCCTCATCGCCGCCAGCGGCGAGACGTGCTTGATCCTCGAAGCGTTCCCGTTGAATCACGGGATCAATGAGCTCAGAATAGCCGGTGGCTAATTCGAAGCCGCGGACATAGAGATCCCATTTTTCAGTGACACCCTCTTGTTCGCGATGTTGCCTGGTCAAGGGTGAGGTTTCCACCGGGAAATTGCGCACGAAGATCGGCCCGTCGAGCTGATCTTCGCACAGAACTTCCCATATCTCCTCAACCAATTTGCCATGCCCCCAACCAGCATTCGAAGGGACGTCCAGGCCGATCACTGCTGCTACCTCTTTCAGTTCCTCCACGCTGGATTTGGTAGTGACTTCCTGGGTGCCTGGGAATTTACGGCGCAGCGCCTCATTAAGGGAAGGATACATTTCAATCTCCTTCCACTCGCCTCCGAAATCATAGGTGGATCCGTCGGCTAGCGTCACGGTCGTGGATCCGAATACATCCTGGGCGACATATTGGATGAGTTCCCGGATCATTGTGGCGCCATCGTCATAGGTACCCCACGCCTGATATGTTTCGAGCATGGCAAATTCTGGGGAGTGCGAAGAATCCACGCCCTCGTTGCGGAAATTGCGGTTAACCTCAAAGACGCGCTCAATTCCGCCCACCACACAGCGCTTGAGATAAAGCTCAGGCGCGATGCGCAGATAGAGATCAATATCGAGGGCATTGGAGTGGGTCTCGAATGGGCGCGCTGCCGCACCGCCGTGCAGGGTTTGCAGCATGGGAGTTTCTACTTCTACAAACTCTTGCGATTCGAGATAATTCCGCAGTGCTCGCATCACCTTGATGCGCGTCATCGCATTTTCACGCGCTTTTTCCCGCATAATCAAATCGGTATAGCGATGACGCACTCGAGAATCTTCACTCATATCCGCAAAAGCCACGGGCAGAGGACGCAAAGACTTTGATGCCATGGAGAAACGTTGCACCATAATGGATAGTTCACCGCGTTTGGACGAGACTATTCGACCGCGAATGGAGACAATATCACCGAGGTCAACCTCTGTTTTCCACGCTGCGAGCGCCTCTTCGCCTACTTCAGCCAGTGAGAGCATCGCTTGGATATGCGCGCCATTGCCCTCTTGGAGCGCAGCGAAACACAGCTTGCCGGTATTGCGAATAAACATGACGCGCCCGGCGATAGCTACCTCGTCGGACGTTTCTTCGCCAGCTTCCAGGTAGATGCGCCCTGGAATCTTCTCCGTATCGGGATCAATACTTTGGTACTTCTTTTTGATCTCTGTAATCGAGTGGGTGCGATCAACTTCTACAGGATAGGGATCGCGACCAGATTCGATGAGCCTAGCGCGCTTCTCACGGCGGATGCGTAGTTGCTCAGGGACGTCTTGTACGGGGGCTTTCTTTGCGTTCGTCACAGCACAAACAATAGCCCAGACCCCACGAAAAATCTAAGCCCCATTACCCTTAGCCACTGCCCAATAGGGAGCTCACAACGCCCCGTGTCAAAATTACCTAGTCGAGATTTTTAATGCCGATGCCCAAGGGAATCTCCGCTCCATCTATTAAGTGCGTGTGGGCAAAACGCGCGGCGATAAAAAGCCTGGCCGGTTTTTTCTCTACCGCAGGTGATAGGTCAAGCGCAGTGAGTTTTTTATATATCACATCCACTCCAGCCGCCTGAAGCACGTCCGAGACGACTGCCAGTACTTGAGCACTCCCCATCTCTGCTGCATGAAGTCCCGCAGTAACCGCAGCCGACAGGGCTAGAGCTTGGTCTCGCTCACGAGCCAGGAGCGCATCATTTCGACCGCTTATAGCAAGCCCCTGCGCATTGCGTACCGTGGGTATTCGGTGAATTTTTACGGGAGAATGGAACACTCGGATCGCTTCGGCGAGGTGAGCTAAGAGTTCATAGTTCTTTTCCCCCACGATGAGATCTGTCGGCGCCACGGCACCAAGCAGGGCCAGGATTTCCAGCAGATCGGTTGCAAGTAGCTGCGGAGACTGCATCTTATGGTCGGGGATGTTAAGGCCGAGCGTGGGCGGGCGTGACCATAGTTGCTCTTTGCTATACGGAATATAGAGATCAATATGCTCGGCTTCCACAACCGCACGGTCGATCGGGTGAAGGCTCACTACCACGACTACAGCACCAGGGATGCGGCGTGCTGCCCGCATGAGTGCGATATGCCCGGCGTGCAGTGGGCTCCGCAGGAAAACTGCCACCACAGGTTTACCTTGCGTTTTAAATACTTTGGAGAAGGCGGCTGCTTGGCTAAGCACAATCTCATGAGCGGTGCGGGGTTGAAATCTCTGTGGTGTCACGCCCGGTTATCCTTCCGTTGATAGTGCTTCCACTGCCTGCCGATACAACTGTTGGTTGTGGGGGAAATGTCGAGCCAGAAAGTGCAGAAGACTATTCTCTTCGCCCGGTCCTTCTTGCAGGGTTACGCAGCGTTTAACTAAAGGCCATTGCTGAAAAGCAAGGGCCTCAGGCGCTGGATCGAGGGCTGATATGAGTGCTCGGTGAGCAATGAGCGCTCGAGTTTTCTCCCATTCTGCAGGTTTGATGAAGGTGTAATTTTGGTTGAGTTCAGTAAAGAGGAGCTCCGCAATGGTAATCCCCACCTGACTCGTCGATGACAGAGCGAAGCCTCGAGCAAGAGGGAGTACTCCTAGTGAAATACCGGGGAATTGCCGGTAATCACTGGTATAGCTGTGGCTGAAAACAATAGTCCGATCAGAAAAGATACCTGGATAGCGCTTGGAAATATGTGCTACCTCGTGATCAGGGCAGCCCACAAGATGTAGTTCTGCGAGCCGTGGATCGCTCGTTCTGGTGTGCTGGTGGTTCTCCAGAATGTCGCGCAAGGGCGATGTTCCCCACAGGTAGAAGCTAAGTCGAGGGCTCCTATTCACGTTCGCGTGCCTTTTTGAGTAATTCCTCGACACTGATACCACCGTCGATGGCTTCTCTGCGGCGCCGGCCACCTGAATGGTGTGGCGCGATTTCGGGAGAGCGTTCCGTATTCGGGGTGGACTCTGGTTTCCGGCGGCGTCCGCCTGTTCGACCGGACGTGCTCGCCGGGTGATCCACCTGGGCTCGCATATGCCGTGCGTAGTCAATCGGTGCCTCGGTGTCCTCCCGGATCAGCCACGGATAATCGGTGGGCCGAGATTCAGGCGCACTCGCTCCATGCTTATTGGTTGGCTGCGTTAAAGTCTCGTGGCTGAAAGTAATGGCAACTTCATCAGCTTCACTGGAACTCTCTTTGATCGGTGGTGTGGATCGAAATGACCTCGTGATCGGTTCCGCTGGGGCGCTCGCTGCTGATTCTTCGTGGTTCTCTTGATCGCGAACGGGCTCAGGGCTCTGGACTGTCTCAGGTTCTTTATGAGGTTGCTCATCGAAGGGCTGGACTGCCTCGAATTCCTCAGTATGATCCCACGGAGTTCGAGAAAATGAGGTGGGATCGAAGCTGGGGCGGTATGAGGGTTCATAGTGGGGATCCTCATGCTTAGATTCCAGTTTTTCAGCTGCTTCTTCTATTTCTTTAACTCGAACTGCCTCAGCTTGTAGCACATTGGTATTTGTGGAATAGATAGCGCCACTTAATTGCTCCAGTTGGCTCATAACGGCCTGCAGCTGAGAATTAATTTCACCCAAGGCGCTTTCCGCTTGGATATCCACTCGCTCGTTGATACGGCGTTCAAATTCCGCTTCGGAGCGTCGCTTCTCCGCTAGATAGCGTTTTTCATTGGCGAGCAGTTGCGCTCGATATAACCTCGTCTGACTGCCCATATCGCGTTGGTAGCGAAAGACGAGGAAGGCTCCGATGAGGGCGGCCCATAAAGCCAAGACCATGGCGACTTTGAGTGAGCTAATACTGGAGGTAACCAGCATGATGACGCTCGCAATCACCGCAAGTGATACCAAGATGACTAGCAAAACGGGGCTCAGATCCCGATTTTTATCCACTGGCCTGAGGGTATCTTTGTCTTCGGCTTTCATATATACGAACTTACCTCATATTTATCGATCTCGAATGTGCCCCTCAGGTTCTAGCGAGGCTGGAATACTCCTAGGCAGGCTCCCCTTCGGCTGGCGGCGGAGCCTGCAATCCGCGTTCCAACCACAACGCGGCGAGCATGACACCACAACTGGTCACGACGCACGCGATGACGCGTGGACCATCATAGCTAGCAGCAACAAGAAGGTCCCACCGGGGAAGAATATAGGCAGCAAATCCTGCGTAAACCCCAAAGAAGAGTGCTCCCGCCCACGCGCAAGATTGTGCGAGCACGAGGAAACTCGCCGCGCGAGTGGGGTCTAATTGGCTGCGGTCGAATCCAATTTGATTCTGCCCGATACGCCGGCGTGAGATGAGTCCAAGTCCGAGCAGTAGACACGCTAACGCGCCCAGGGTAATAGCAACCGAACTAGGGATGGGAGGGAAATAGGTATAAAAGCGCGAAACCACAATATAGCTCGCACTAGCACTAAAACCTGCGAGCGCGATGAGATTGATCAGCGCAGTAGGTTTCATATATTAACTCTTCCGTTTTCTAGGAATGTATAGGCGATGAGGAGAGGCTCGTGCTGTGACCATCGATAGCCTCCACTGCTTCGATATCGCGGGCATCGAGACGTGATAGGAGCACCGCCAATGGAATCCCCTTTAGCTTGGCTTGCGGATCGGCCTCTAACCAAGGGACGAGGACAAAAGCGCGATCGTGGGCCCAAGGGTGGGGCAAAATGAGTTCGGGATCATCTTGCACAAGCTCAACACCGTTACTGAAAACCTGCACTATATCCACATCGAGAGTGCGCGGCCCCCAGCGTTTGGTGCGGACTCGCGCGGCATTATTTTCAAGCTGTTGAGCCCTGCGGAGGAGTTCCCGGGGGCTCGACTCCACTTCTACAATAATGACGGCGTTGAGGAATTCTTCCTGATCGATCACTCCCCATGGTGGGGTGGAATAAATCTGTGAAGATGCTATTGTTTCCGCCGCAAAATCCTCGATCACTGAGTGGATAAGATGATAGCGGTCGTCCATATTGGATCCGATAGAGAGTACGGCGCGAATCATCAGCGGCGACTCCGGCGAATGACAACAGCAATATCATCGAAGATATAGGCTACCGGGGCGCTGGGCTTGTGCACCGTGATCTCCACCGCGAACAACTGGGGATATGTGGCCATAAAATCATCGGCAAGAAACCCACCCACCTTTTCAATCAGGTTAAATCTCTTCGAGGTGATGACCTCATGGGCGCGCTGTGCTAACTCAGCGTAATTGATGGTATCGGCCACATCATCGCTTTTCGACGCCGCTTTAAGGTCCAACCAACACACGATATCGATGCTGAATTCCTGCCCAATGTCACGCTCGTGGGCTAAGACTCCATGATAACCATGGGCCTTCATACCCTTAATCTCAATACGATCAGCCATATACTATTGTGCTCCTGTCCATTGGGCAGCCACTTTTATGGCCGCTACCGTAGGGGCGATTGCATGAACTCGGAAACCCCAGGCACCTTGCGCTGCGGCAAGTGCTGATACCGCTGCCGTTGCTTGATCCAGATCGGTACCCAAAGCGGCGAGGAAACGCTTGCGGGAGGCGCCGATGAGAACCGGATAGCCCAGAGCTTGAAGCTCTCCGATATGGTGCAGCAAACTCCAATTATTCTCCGGTGTTTTGGCAAAGCCTAGGCCTGGATCAATGCAAATATTGTCCGCTCGAATACCTGCGGCCTGTGCTGCACGTACGCGCTCTCTCAGGGCGGAACTAACCTCAAGGGCGATATCCGAGCTATCACTATGGGCGGTGCCAGCGGCATCTCCAAAGCGCTCCGTTTTCCAGTGCATCAAACAGATGGGAACCCCTGCCTCGGCCACGATCTCAAACATATGAGAATCGGCGAGGCCTGCAGAGACGTCGTTGATCATATGTGCACCTGAAGCGATAGCTGCCTGGGCTATATCTGCGCGCATAGTATCAACCGAGATGGTAAAGTCACGGCGCGCTAATTCTTCGACGACAGGAATGACACGGTGATATTCTTCATCGGCAGACACTCTCGTAGCACCTGGTCTGGTGGACTCGCCTCCGATATCGACGATATCAGCACCGTGAGCACGCATATTTTCCGCGTGGGCAAGCGCGGACTCTATATCGAGGTAGTGACCGCCGTCGGAGAAACTATCCCGGGTGATATTGAGAATGCCCATCACTGCTGTAGGGAATTGCTGGAAAATATTAGCCATGGATAAGACTCAGCACCTCAGCTCGTGAAGCCGCGTTCTTCTTAAATCCACCCCGCACAGCCGATGTGGTAGTAGATGCACCCGGTTTTCTAATTCCTCGCATGGACATACAGAGATGCTCACATTCTAAGACCACAATGACCGATTGGGCTCCGAGTTTGTCCACCAGGGCATCGGCTACCTGGCTGGTGAGACGTTCTTGAACTTGCGGGCGCTTGGCGTAAAGATCCACTAATCGGGCCAGCTTCGATAGGCCAGTCACTTTGCCTGACTCCCCTGGAATATACCCTATATGGGCCCGTCCAAAGAAGGGAACGAGGTGATGTTCACAGGTGGAGTAGATAGGGATATCTTTGACTAAGACAATTTCCCGATGGTCCTCGCTGAAGGATTTTTCTAAAACTACTGTGGGATCCTCATACAGCCCCTGAAAAATCTCCTCATAGGCGCGCGCCACTCGTGCAGGTGTTTCTTTAAGTCCTTCGCGATCAGGGTCTTCCCCGACCGCAATAAGTAATTCTCTCACCGCCTTCTCCGCGCGTATACGGTCGAATGAACTCATGGGAGTGGTTCACCTTCATCACGGGTGGTATCCGGCTCTTTATAATGTCGTCCCGAGGTGCTTGGTTGCGCAATTTCAGTGGCCCGAGAAACCGGGTATTCCTCGTCTGGAGTTTCATCGTGGGCCTCATTATCGTCCCATGAATTCTCGGGGCGTTCTCGTTCCGGCAACCTAAAACCAATCTCTACTTCGGTCTTCTTTGCCTCTTCTAGGCCGTAATGATCCAAACCAGGGTGGCGTCCAATCTCGTTGTCGTCCGCTGTCAGTTGACCGCTTACCGATTCACCATTTTGGGCAGGCTGGTTCTCTCGATCCGGTGCAGCGGCTGCAGCATAAGGATTATGGGCAATATCGCCTGGGATGACCCAATCAGCTGGTGGAGGCGTCCCCCCATAACGTCGTGGCAGATGATTCTCATCCTGAGCTAGGTTGTTATCGCTATGGGGTGCTTTATCCCAGGGACGCACGGGGACGGAATTTCTCTCCGGGTTAAAACCTTCGGCTTTTCTCTTTGCGGCGCGCTCGGCCCGAGCCTTTTTTGAGGCATCCACGATACGGAAGGGTTTCGGAGGTTCTTCCCCGCGCTCGAGAGCTATCTCGGTGGGTGTTTTAACGGGTTCACGGCCTAGCTGACGGGGGAAGCGATCGTCTTCACCGGGGAAGACCTCCCCCACATCGCGCGGAGTGATGCCGCTGAAAAGAGCCTCAAGATCGGGGCGCCTGAGTGTTTCCTTTTCGAGCAATTTCTCCGCGAGCTTGTCCAAGTAGTCTCGGTACTCACGCAGAATTCCATAGGCTTCAGCGTGAGCCTTATCCATAAGATATTTCATCTCTTCATCGATCAGCGCTGCTGTTGCCGGTGAATATTCAAGGGATCCTTGGCCAGGGCGGCCGGAGAAGGGGTCGCCTTGTTCGTCTCCGTATTTCACTAGTCCCAGTTTCGGACTCATACCGTATTCCACCAACATCGATTTAGCGATTTTGGTAGCCATCTCTATATCAGCGGATGCACCCGTCGTGGGTTCCCCAAAAACTAATTCTTCGGCTGCACGACCGCCCATAGCAAAGACCAGACGGGCATAAAGTTCATCACGGTTGTACATGCCCTTGTCATCTTCTTGGGCTGTCATTGCATGTCCCCCGGTCTTGCCGCGGGCCAAAATTGTCACCTTATAGACGCGCTCGATATTCTTGAGCGCCCACGCGGCGAGCGTATGTCCACCCTCGTGGTAGGCAGTCACCTTCTTTTCCTTCTCGGAAATAATCTTCGAGGAGCGGCGAGGCCCCCCTATGACGCGGTCGGTCGCTTCTTCCAGCGCATCTGCAGTGATCACATTGCCGCCCACACGAGCGGTCAAAAGGGCTGCTTCGTTTAAGACATTGGCGAGATCAGCGCCTGACATTCCAGCGGTTCGACGAGCCAAGGCTTTGACATCGGCGTCATCTGCAAAAGGTTTTCCTTTGGCGTGAACGGCAAGGATCTGTTCGCGACCCTTGAGATCCGGATTAGTCACCGGAATCTGCCTATCAAAGCGGCCGGGGCGTAAAAGAGCGGGATCTAAGATATCGGGTCGGTTGGTTGCCGCCATAATAATGACACCTTCGCGGTCCCCGAAACCATCCATTTCTACGAGCAGTTGGTTGAGTGTTTGTTCTCGTTCATCGTGGCCCCCTCCCATGCCAGAACCACGCTGGCGGCCTACGGCGTCAATCTCATCGACAAAGATAATACAGGGGGAATTTTCCCGTGCTTGTTTGAACAGGTCCCGTACCCTTGAGGCACCAACACCCACGAACATCTCAACAAAATCGGAGCCTGAGATGGAGTAGAAGGGTACGCCAGCTTCGCCAGCGACAGCGCGCGCTAAGAGGGTTTTACCAGTGCCCGGTGGGCCGTAGAGCAAGACTCCGCGCGGAATCTTTGCGCCCACTTGCTCGTAGATCGAGGGGTCTTGCAGAAAATCCTTGATTTCTTGCAGTTCATCCACGGCTTCTTCGGCGCCTGCCACATCATCGAAGGTATTGGTTGGCATATCCTTAGTGAGCTCTTTGGCCTTAGAGTTGCCGATCCCAAATAAGCCCCCGCCGCCTTGCATCCGGCCCATCATCCAGATGATGAGGCCGAAGACGATCACCATCGGTAGGATATAGCCCAACATTTGCAGGAGAATGCTGTCTTGAGTGACATTGGTGGTGAATTTCTCAGCACCACTTTGATCCACCGCCTTAAAGATCTCGGGGCTGGTACGCGCAGGGTACTGCGTCAGGATCTTGGTAACGTCTTTTTTGCCCTCATATTCAATGGGCTCAACTAACTCGAGGCGTAGGCGCTGTTCGCGATCATCGATAGTGACCTCTTTGACATTCTTCTCAGTAAGCTGTGCCAATGCCACTGAGGTCTCCACTTTTTGGAAACCTTGGGTACTGGAGCCAAATAGGGTCAGAAGATACAGCATGATCAATGCCACTGCGGCGAGAGATCCAAAGCGGAGGAATTTCTTGGTGTTCATAGATGCATCGGTTGATCACTCAGCCATGAGCCAGGTGCTGTGAGCTGATGGGAAGTGGTGAAAAACCGATCCCTTTCTTGTGGTGTGCGGTCCTTAGAAAAAATTCTTGCTCGCTATCGTCTGGGAGATAGCAGATGCCCGTCTATCAATAGGTATAACGTTAAAAAGTAGCCTAATAGTTCCAGACACTTCACAGGCACCCGCGAGTACTCACAAGCACTTGAGTTAGCTGGAAGTGAGATCGCTCCCCTGAGCGAAATTCCCTTTGGGAACGTTTAACAGGCGTGGGTACCCAGTATGCCCTTTTGACAGGGAAGTTTTAGGACTGATCGCCACCGTTATCGGGGAATAGTCGAGGCTGCAAGGTGCCCACATAGGGTAGATCTCGATAGCGCTCAGCAAAATCGAGGCCGTATCCGATAACAAACTCATTGGGTATATCGAAGCCAACGTCGAAAAGCGAAATATCGACCTTCACAGCTTCGGGCTTGCGCAGCAGGGTGACTACTTCGAGGGATTTAGGCTTGCGATTATTCAGATTGCGCAGCAGCCATTTAAGGGTCAGCCCGGAGTCAATGATGTCCTCGACGATCACTACATCGCGGCCTTCTATATTGCGGTCTAGATCTTTTAAGATGCGCACCACTCCGGAGGATGTGGTGGAATTTCCATAAGAGGACACCGCCATAAATTCACACTGAGCGGGAATTGAGAGCGCCCGAGCGAAGTCGGTAAGGAAAAAAACGGCACCTTTGAGCACGCAAATCAGGACGATATCTTGGTCACTATCTCGGTAGTGCTCTGAGACTTTATCGGCCATCTCTTGGATTCGAGTTTTCAGCTGTTCTTCGCTGATTAACACCGCTTCGACATCGGCACCATAGCGGTGAGCTGGGACGTTAAAGTCCTTGATCAGTTGCATAGACACTTTCCTACATTCTGCAAATAAAAGGCGATACTACCTTTACAAAGTGTGCCACGTTTAGCGTGAGTATTCCATTCTTTTATACGTGCTCGATAATCAGATCAGCGCCGCGCCGGCGAATCTGGATTGCACCGCACGCAACCGCCCCTTGACCATGCCAGCGCATGATGAGGGCGTTTATAGCCTCCACAGTTGTGGCATTGACGGTGCCTCCATATTCATAAACCAAGCCCCGAATGCTAGCGAGGCGCACTGGGGTAGCCAAATTTTGCAGCGTGGAAATATCTGTGGTCACAACCGCCTGCTGACGAATAAACTCGTGGTTCACAGCCACGTGGTGTGCAGCGTGAGCGAGATTGTCAATCACTCGATCGCCTGCAAGATCTTTAAATAGCGGCAGCAGCTGATAGCGCAACCGGGTACGTAATAATGTTGAGTCGTGGTTCATCGGGTCTTCCCAATACTCCAACCCCAGTTCGCGACAGGCCCCTTCGGTTTCTTCTCGACGCAGACTTAAGAAGGGCCGGCGTACCTCTCCGTCAGGGAGCATTCCGGAGGCATGTCCACGAATCAGTGCCATCAGCAGAGTTTCGGCTTGGTCGTTGGCGGTGTGGGCCACCCAAATTTCGGTGCCGTATTCTCTTAGAGCCTGATAACGCGCGGCTCGGGCTTGGGCTTCAATATTTCCGGGTGCAACAACGACACGGCGCACCTCCGCGGGGATGCCCAGGGCTTCAGCTTGGGTGGCGGCGCGGGCAGCTTGAGTATCGGAATTGAGCTGCAGACCGTGATCGATGCAGATGGCTCTTGCTGCTACTCCCTCCGCTGCCGCCGCAGCTACTAGTGCCAGACTATCTGCACCACCCGATAATCCGATGACGGGCTTGAGATCTTTAAAGGGTCGCACCGCTTTGCGGCAGAGCAGAAAATGGGGACTCTTATCAGGCCAAAAGGGCGTAGACACAATCTGGGCTATCCTTGCGCCCGCAGATCGCTCAACAGCTCATCCATGGCGAGGCGTCCTTCTAATACGTCGATATCATTGCCAATAATGGCGAAAGAGTACACGGTATTTGATGCACCCTGAACGATCCCCGCCAGGGAGGCAACGTGATCGAGCGTACCTGTTTTAGCACGTACCCATCCCCGCCCGGCTAAATTCTCATAGCGCGTCGCGAGGGTGCCGGTCCCACCGGCGACGGGGAGGGTAGATAGTAGGGGCCGTAATTGTTCCAAATCCGTGGCGGCACGGAAGACGATATCCTCAAGCAGCGCACTCGGAATGCGGTTATCCACCGATAGCCCCGAATTGTCTACGAGCCTTATACCGTCCAGATTGAAATAAGGCGCGAGGACCTCTTGGGTCTTTTCCACTGGCCTTACAGGATCGATTTCTCGGGCAATGGCTTCAGCCATGACATTATCCGAATCCTCCATCATTCTCTCGAGACGTTGCTCTAGGGGCGCGGACTCGTGGCGGAAAATCTCCGGCAGAGTGTCGACGTTTGTTAGCGTGGTTAGGCCAAAGGTGTCCACCCCTACCCGGGCGGCCACTTCTTGGGCTACGTCGAGCGCAGGAGTGTGACTCCTCGGTACGTAGCCACTTTCTGCCCCTAATCGCCCTTCATTGATCATGACCGATTGGATGGGGGCTACAAATCCGCCATCAATATCCCTTGGATCCCAGCCTGGCATGAATTCTGGTGCTCTAAAGGCGGAATTATCCACCAAGATGGCCCGCACCTCAGGCAACTGTGAGGTAATCGCTTGGGCCATCTCATCCAAGTCTGCAGCCCTTAAACTAACATCACCCGCTCCTTTGATGACCGCGGTATGTTGGTCTTGGGCTACTACGGAGGTGCTGATTGTTTTCTCCGGTCCGAGTGCGATAAGAGCTGCCGCCGCGGTGAGCATCTTCGCGGTGGACGCAGGTTTGAGAGCCAAAGCAGCGTTTTTATCCACAACTACATCACCTGTTGCTGTATTACGCACCTTGAAACTGGCTGTACCCAAGCGAGGATCGTTGAGGAATCTATCGACAAGGCGCAGCTTCGCTGGGTCGTATGTGGAGTCACTTAGGGCTGAGATGGGGATAACTTTAGGGTTTTCTAAAGGATTGGCGTGCGTGGGGGCGTCATAGTAAAGCTTATTGCGCTCGTTGACGATGACTGCCGTACCAGCGGTTGCTCCCACTACCACGGTTGCTGTTATTGTTGCGATCCACCATTGTGCTTTTTTCATTTGTTCTCAAATATAGTCCACTGGCTGTGACATCGGGTAGATTTGTTGTGCTCACTGAACCGTCGCCTGCCACCCTGATGCTCAGGCGTGGGGTAGAATATCGGTCGTTGTCATATTCGTTGAGACTAAGGTCTTTACATAAGGAGTGGAGAACTCTATGAGCGTGGAAGTAACCATCGAGATTCCTAAGGGATCGCGTAATAAATACGAAGTCGACCACGAGACCGGCAAGGTCTACCTCGACCGCTACCTATTTACCCCTATGGCCTACCCACTAGATTATGGCTTTATTGACCACACGCTGGGCGAGGACGGCGATCCTCTTGACGCCCTAGTAATCCTCCCTGAGCCGGTATTCCCTGGCGTTATCGTTACTGCCCGCCCCGTAGGCGTATTTAAGATGACCGACGAAGCTGGTGGCGACGACAAGTTGCTGTGCGTAATCGATGATCCCCGCTGGGCCCACATTCAAGATATTGACGATGTGAGCACCTCGCTGAAGGATGAGATCGAGCACTTCTTTGTGCACTATAAGGATCTGGAGCCTAATAAAGACGTCACTGGTTCTGGTTGGGGCAATAAAGCTGAGGCCGAGAAAATCCATCACGAAGCTATCGAGCGCTTCAAATAATCTCACCTCATAAGGCTTGCACTAAGGGGCCTTATCTCTTCGACTCCGAAGGGATAGGGCCCCTCGTGCTTGGTAAAGGAGGTAGCATCAAATTATGCGTGAAATTACCGTGAGGGAAGTCCCTCAGAACTGCCAGCTTATCGACGTCCGCGAGGCCGATGAATTTGCGGAAGTCCGCGCCCGAGGCGCGGTGAATATTCCTATGTCTGCGATTAAGGAGCGATGTGAGGAGATCGATAAAACAAGTGAGGTTTATGTGATCTGCAAGGCCGGCGGACGGTCCGCTCGGGTGGGTGCATTCTTAGAAGCACAAGGATTCGATGTTATCAATATCGCTGGTGGCACAGACGCATGGCTTGCCGCCGGACTGGATATCGCATCTTAATCTTCGCTACAGTTACCTACTAGGACCTGAGCCCCGCGTGGCTCAGGTTTTTTGTTGGAAAAACAGACATTCGGACATATATCGGGCATATCAACGCCCAAGTCTCAACGCTGTTATGAAAATCACACTGGCCTATCCTTTGACTATTATCACACTAATCAAGTAGTCAGTAACCCATATTTCTTCATACTATTAGATACCAACAGGTGTTTTAGCTGAAAAATTATGCAAGGGTGGAATTTATTCCGTTCTTGTGCCCTAGCCGCACACGCTCAATGGCACCCCTTCCGATTAGTTTTGTTTTGCCCTTGCTTTCCCTCCACAGAAGGTGCACTATAGGTCTTAACGGCAGCAGAAAGGCTGCGGCCGGGAAAACAAAAACTACTCTTAATACTCGAAGGAATGAGTTAAAAAATCATGAGCAACGGCAACGGATTCCTCGCAAACTTGATATCCGGCCTTCCATTTGTATCCTCGCACTCTGATGACGAGGGTTCGGCTCCAAGCATTCACAATACGATGGCCACCTCTGCTGCCACCATGCAGCATATGTTCTAATTTAAAAAGTTAAGCCCCAGATAAAACATAGTTTTATCTGGGGCTTTTTTCGTCCACTGACCGGTCAATAGTATCCACATATAGTATTAGGCTAAAAAATAGCAACACTCCCAGCATGCTCACAGTATGATAGGTGTCATGCCCACATTCGAAATCCCCACCGCGCTGCTCGAGTCACCCTCGTTCCAGCTGGAACGACTGCGTCGACGCACTCGCGATATCATCGAAGCCGGCCTCGTGGACAAAGAAGTAAGCCTACGCGAGTTTTGGGTCCTTTCGTGTTTGATGAACACCAATGCCACCAGTCAGACCGCGCTGTGTGAGTTACTAGCAGTAGATGCTTCCGATATGGTTCGTCTCATCGATGCCCTGGAAAAGAAGAAGTGGGTCAAAAGAGAACGAGACGCAAAGGATCGCCGCCGCCAAATTGTTAGGGCGACGAAAAAAGGTCGTAAAGCCCAAGAAGAATTGGCCACCATTGTTAGTCAGGCCGAACACACCGCTTTGTATGAGTCCACACATAAGCAGTTAAAGCACTTGCGGCGCCTGGCCCACGCCATCATTGATGCTGAGCTCAGCGACGCACAGAGCACTCTGGATGAGAACAGTCTTCATTAGTCGCCAATGCGATCTCGCCCCCGCATAACGATCAGGGGGTCTGGTTCACCAACCACGTCATAATCCTTGTTGGTATATTCAAATTTGCTCAAGATATAACGCATGGCGTTTAAGCGAGCCCGCTTCTTGTCATTCGAGCGAATAGTAATCCATGGGGACTCATCGGTGTCGGTATACCTAAACTGCTCTTCCTTCGCTTGGGTATAGTCGTCCCAGCGATCTAAGGAAGCGAGATCCATAGGCGAGAGCTTCCATTGACGCACGGGGTCAACTTGGCGAATAGCGAAGCGCGTGCGCTGCTCTTTTTGTGATACGGAGAACCAAAACTTCGTTAGTGATATGCCAGAGCCGAGAATCATATTTTCCAGCATTGGAACTTCGCGCAGAAATTCTGCGTGCTGCGACTCGGTACAAAACCCCATGACGCGTTCTACTCCCGAGCGGTTGTACCACGAACGGTCAAAAAAGACGATCTCGCCGGCACTAGGAAAGTGCTCAATATACCGTTGGAAATACCAGGAGGTCGATTCCCTCGGGGATGGCTTCTCTAGGGCCACCGTGCGTGCACCACGGGGATTGAGATGCTCGTTAAAGCGCTTAATGGTTCCACCCTTGCCGGCGGCATCCCGCCCCTCAAAAAGAATGATATGGCGCTGACCCGTATCCTTGGTCCAGTTCTGCCATTTGAGGAGCTCAATCTGTAATTGGCGCTTTTCATGTTCGTATTCTTCGCGGGTAAGACGCTCGGAATAGGGATAACCTTGACGCCACGTATCAACGGGTGTTCCATCCGGTGCTAGGAGGACCGGATCATCCTCATCGGTATCGTCAACGATATAACCCTCGGTGGCAGCGAGGTCGATGACGGGCAGGTCATTATCGTTATCAGCCATATACAAAGCATACCCCGCACGCTCAAATATTGCCCATGATTACTAGCCTGATAATCGATAATATACGCATAAAAGAAGTCCGCATTCTCACGAATGCGGACTTCTTTTATTTAAAGATATTAGCTGCTCTATAAGTCAGCCCATTCAGCTTACTTGAGGAAGCTGAGCAGATCGCTAACGCGACCGAGGTGCTTAGCGAGAGCCAAGAAGATGTCGATGAGGCCACCGATGAGGCCTTCGTTGGAAAGGCCGGTCCACTGCGTGATGGCCTCGGTGAAACCTTCGTATGCCTTTACTGATGCTTCGCTCTTGTTCATTTAATTCTCCTGAAATTTTGAGAGGTGAAAGATTTATTTATGAGGCAGGATGCCTAGCTACTATTCAGCAGCAGCCTTGGTAGGAACCTCGAAGTAGCCCTTGGTCTCACCAGCGAGGCTCTCGATGTTGTAGAAGAAAGAACCGAGGCTCTTGAGGAAGCCTGGGAAATCCTTGAAGAGGTTACCGAGGGCTTCGACGAACTTCTTGAAGTTGTTGAACTGATCGACGATCATAGAAACATCCATGAAAATCTCCTTGTGTTGAAACTGACCGTGAGTCAGTTTGTGAAGCGGATATGTCGTACACCCCTGATGAAGCGGTGTCTCTGAAACTATTGTGCCACAGGATGAGCAATCTACAAATCAAGTTGGTCATAAAGTTTATCCAGCCTGCAAAGATCTCGGTAGGTTCACCTACGTCTCACCGATTAGGCTAAAACTTTATCGACCCGAACATATTGGGTCTCAACTGGGTTTATAAGGTTTACTCACGCAATGATTATAAAGATTTACTCCCCCAACCGTAACGCAGAAGATGCTGGCCACGATAACGCTCCACACTGTGGCTCACCGCGAAAAATTAGTATGAATATTATTCTCCAATACCCCTTAGCGGGGGTGCAATATCCCAGCTAGACGTTCCACACTAGCTCCATCACGTCGCCGAGAATATGAGCAGATTGCTGGGACAATAGGGGGAAATTGCCGGCGTCTAGCACCTGCCTTACCCTTAACTGCAAGAGATGCGAAATCTAAGAGCACTACACGAGTGCATTCCTTGGGGTTTGACAGCACAAAAAGACGCCGTAGAGTCAACCCCTACGGCGTCAAAAGAGCTTTCTAGAACTTAGAAGCCCATGCCACCCATCTCATCGGCACCTGGCATTGCAGGCGCACCAGCAGGCTCAGGCTTATCCGCCACCACAGCCTCAGTGGTGAGGAAGAGTGCTGCGATAGAAGCAGCATTCTGCAGTGCGGAACGGGTTACCTTTACCGGATCGTTAATACCGGCTTCCATGAGGTCAACGTATTCACCGGTAGCAGCGTTCAGACCCTGACCGGAAGGTAGACCAGCAACCTTATCAGCCACCACACCTGGCTCTAAGCCGGCATTGTGGGCGATTTGCTTGAGCGGAGAAGAAAGCGCCTCACGCACAATCTTCACACCTGTAGCTTCATCGCCCTCGAGGCCCATATCAGCATCGAGAACATGCGCTGCCTGCAGCAAGGCTACGCCGCCACCGGCAACGATACCTTCTTCGACGGCTGCCTTCGCATTGCGAACGGCATCCTCAATGCGGTGCTTGCGCTCCTTCAGCTCAACCTCGGTAGCAGCGCCAACCTTAATAACAGCCACGCCACCAGCGAGCTTAGCCAAACGCTCCTGCAACTTCTCACGATCATATTCGGAGTCGGAGTTCTCAATCTCAGCGCGGATTTGGTTGACCCGGCCTTCGATCTGCTCCGCAGAACCAGCGCCCTCAATAATGGTGGTCTCGTCCTTGGTAACTACCACCTTGCGTGCGCGACCCAACAGCGGCAGATCAGCGGTTTCGAGGGACAGACCCACCTCTTCAGCGATAACCTGACCACCGGTGAGAATAGCCATATCTTGCAGGTTGGCCTTCCTGCGATCGCCGAAGCCGGGGGCCTTGACGGCTACCGACTTGAAGGTACCGCGAATCTTATTGACCACGAGGGTCTGGAGAGCCTCACCCTCGACGTCCTCTGCAATGATCAGCAGTGGCTTGCTGGCGCCCATAACCTTTTCCAGCAAGGGGAGAAGATCCTTAATATTGGAGATCTTGCCAGATACCAACAAGATATATGGGTCCTCCAATACTGCTTCCAAGCGCTCCATATCAGTAGCAAAATATCCGGAGATATAGCCCTTATCAAAGCGCATACCCTCGGTTACTTCTAGGTCCACACCGAAGGTATTGGACTCTTCAACAGTGATAACCGATTCTTTGTTGAGCTTGCCGCCGCCCACTGCGTACATTGCCTTAGCGATCTGGGCACCAATTGCAGGATCAGCAGCGGAGATACCAGCGGTAGCAGCGATCTGCTCTTCGGTCTCTACTTCCTTGGCGTTCTCCAACAGTTTCTTGGTCACCGCATCGACGGCCTTCTCGATGCCGCGCTTAATACCCATGGGGTTGGATCCAGCTGCAACATTGCGCAGACCTTCGCGCACCAGGGCCTGGGCCAGCACGGTGGCAGTGGTGGTGCCGTCGCCAGCGACGTCGTCAGTCTTCTTAGCTACTTCTTTAACGAGCTCAGCGCCGATTTTCTCATAGGGATCTTCGAGCTCGATCTCACGAGCAATGGAGACACCATCGTTGGTGATGGTAGGGGCACCCCAGCTCTTCTCGAGCACGACATTGCGGCCCTTGGGCCCCAAGGTAACCTTGACAGCATCAGCGAGGGTATTGAGACCCTTTTCAAGGCCGCGACGGGCTTCTTCATTGAAGGCAATAATCTTTGCCATAGTGCTTGTTCTCCTTAGAAACGCTTACGTTTTTCGAACCTTTATCTAGCACTCGTGGTAGCTAAGTGCTAATTACGTTCTAGCAGTCAAACTACCACGAGTGCAAGAAAATTCGCTCGCAGCGAAGTCCAAGTTAAGTCCAATCGACTCATATCTATACTCCTACACGGATAAGCGCCGGATGGAAGGTACGTACCTTTCATCCGGCGAGTGACTAGAATGACCCCCATGATAGAAAAATCCACCATTGCACGCGTTCGCACCTATATTGAAGGTCAACGCGAACTCATCTGGGCTGACCTCAAAGCCCTCACCTCTTTCAATTCCGTCCACGGCATCACCGATCTAGCTGCCGATCACGCCCACGCCGGCCAATGGGTGCGCGAACAATTGGAATCCCTCGGCTTGGAAGTCACCGCCTATAAAGAGGAAACGCACTCCCCCATATTTATTGGCACCAAGGAGGCGCACGATGGTGCGCCTACCGTGCTGCTCTACAGCCACTACGATATTGTCCCAGCCGGTAATCGGGAACACTGGGACTCGGATCCTTTCTCCCTCACCGACCGGGATGGCCGCTGGTATGCTCGCGGCGCCGCGGACTGCAAAGGCAATATAGCCATGCATTTGGCCGCGCTACGCGCCGTCCGGGAATTCGGTGGGACCAACGCGGGTCTGATCGTTTTGCTTGAAGGGTCAGAGGAGCAAGGTGGTGCTGAGCTTTCAGCTCTCTTAAGCGAACGCCCCGACCTCGTCACTTCCGACGTGATCCTCATTGCCGATTCAGGTAATGCCAGCGTTGGTGAACCGACATTGACTACCTCACTTCGCGGCGGTGGCCAGATCGATCTACGGGTGGATACTCTGAAAACTCCCGTCCACTCCGGCTCTTTCGGCGGTGCCGCCCCAGATGCCACCGCTGCATTGATCAGAATTATTGATTCCTTCCGCGATGAGTTTGGGCGCACCACGATTGATGGTGTGGACTGTACCGCCACATGGTCAGGCGCTAGCTATGATAAAGATACTTTCCGCTCCGATGCGGGCCTCCTTGAGGGCCTTGAGGTCATGGGCACCGAGGACGACAACCCAGCCGATATGGTGTGGGCGCGCCCTGCAATTTCAGTGACCGGATTCAGCTCCACGGAGGTAGCTGAGGCCGTTAATGCTGTACCTGCTACTGCCGCCGCGCGCCTGAATCTTCGTGTGCCCCCGGGACTCGACGCTCACGACGTGGCCGAAGCCGTAGCTGCTCATGCCCGCGCGCACGCTCCGTGGGGAGTCCACCTTGACGTGGAAATCAGTGATATCAACCAGCCGTTCTCCGCGTCGGTCGACGGGCCCGCAGTTAAGGAATTCAGCCAAGCTCTCTCTGGCGCCTACGGAGATCGGAAAGTCAGCTATATCGGCTCGGGTGGCTCCATTCCGCTATGTACGGAACTCATGGAGATTAACCCCCATGCCGAGCTCACACTCTTCGGTGTAGAAGAGCCGCTGTGCACCATCCACTCCCCCAATGAATCAGTCGATCCCAATGAAATTCGCGATATTGCGATCGCCGAAGCAAGTTTCCTCCTAAGCTACGGGAAGAATTAGGATAAAGGCCTTGAAGAGCCACTCTCTTCAAGGCCTCTTTCGTTTGCTCTTAGGAGTTCGAACTTAGCAGCGCGAGCAACTCAGCGTCATCGTTGACCTGGTGGAAAGCAATTTGGGTAGGAATCACAGCCTTGTCGCGGAATATAAACCTCGGCAGTTTTAAGAGCTGAGACGGGTAATGATAGATATATAACTCCCGGAAGCGCTCCGGGGAGCGCTCCTTCAAAAGCTGAGCTAAAAATCCGCTCAAGCCGCGGGCTACTATATGGATCTCTCCGCGCACTTCGTGTTTATCCAAGAAACGCTCGACCGCGCGGGCTTGTTCGCGTAGGGGGCCAGGGCTAATGGGAGCGATTTTGATAGGGTGCAGCTTTTGTACCAGATCAGTAAAAATATCTGGTCGCTCACGTGGATCGTGCAGGAGGAGAAACATTTAGACCGGTTTTGGTGATTGGTGCGGTTGGTGTAATTCGGCTACGACCATATCCATCGCCGCATCCCAGGAACCGGTGCGTTGGTAGAGCTTTCGTTGGCGTTGATAAGAAGCTCCCGTCGCTATGATCGTGCGGATCCCTAGCAGCTCTTGGTCACACTGTAACTCACGAGCCAGTGGTAACAGCTCCGTCACTAGGGCTTCTAATTCCTCGGTCACTGGGCGTACTGAGGCGTCTTCATCAACGATCAACTCGGCCTCTAAGCCGAAACGCGCAGCACGCCATTTATTGTCTGCCACCTGCCACGACTTCAGAGAAGGTAAGGTCTCGCCGCGCTCAATCATGCGGTCGAAGTGCACGACGAGGCAGTGCGCTAAAGCCACGGTTGCAGCCAACTCAGGGAAATTAGTAGGGGCATCGCACGCCCGAATCTCAATGGTCCCCCATTTACCCGAGGGACGGATATCAAGATGCATGGTACCGGTTAATTCAGTTACCCCAGCCCGCTCTTGGTCGTTCATAAACAGTTCCCATTCCGACCAGTTAGCAAACTGATAGGGCAGACCTGCAGTTGGTAGTTGCTGATATAACATGGTGCGATTGGACGCATAACCAGTATCGCAGCCTTCCCACCCTGGACTCGATGCAGTAAGCGCCAAAAGATGAGAGTACTTAGTCATGAGCGCGTTAATAATGGGCCACACGCGCTCCTTATCGGATATTCCCACATGTACGTGGAGACCCCAGATAAGCATCTGTTTGCCCCAGAATTGGGTGTATTCCACCATCTCGCCGTAACGGCCCTTGGTACTTACTTCCTGATCTAAATAGTGAGCGATGGGGTGTGAGCCAGCAGCCCACAATTCGAGCCCCCGCTCGGTAGCGGCTTCACGCACCGCACGCAGACCTACATCCAGATAGTTCACGGCCTCACCAACGGTTTGGCAAACGGGCGTGACAATCTCGACCGTATTTTGGAGGTATTCCAGCTCGAAACGAACGTCGGTACAGCGCTCACGAGCCTGCTCGGCGATTTCTTCAGCTATAGGCACCAGCTGGTAGGTCTGTGGATCCATGAGAGCAAGCTCCCATTCGACCCCGAGAGTGGGGTGCGCCGAGGCATTGAAACGTTGCTGCATATACCTAGCGTATTTCCTGAGTCAGGACCACAGTGAGCGAACCAGGATCCTTGTATTCTTGAGGTAGATCAGCGGGAGCAGGTGCCGCGTTAGCACCCAGCTTTTGAGCAAGCTCGCGGGCTCCGGCCTCATTGTCGGTGTAGTAAACCGTATTCTGCGGGGCTACGAGCTGGCTCTCGGGAAGATTTCCCACTTCACCAACTTTGAATCCAACGTCATTGACTCGTATTTCCACACGGCCCGCCAACCCTGGTATGAGAGAGTTATTCAACACATTTACTGGCGCGGCTGGAGCGGGCGCCGGTGCAGGAGCTGCGGGCGCTGGTGCTGCTGGAGGAGCAGCTGGGGTTCCGGGGTCCACGGCTCCAGCAGTCCCACCCCGTGGGGTGGCCGGGGCTGGGGTTGCTGGTGCAGCCTCTCCTATATTTTCAGCCCAAGGAACCGGGGCTGGGGTTGCCTCAGACTTCTCCTTGTAAGACGTGTCAGTCTTTTTTACTGGAGCAGGGGTGGTTGTTTCCTTTCGGGCTACGGGTTTCCCGGCAGTCTTATCGGTGTCCGCGACGGGGTATGGAGCTGCCCAGTTATCTAAAGAATCCGAGCGATTGAGCTGGAATACTCCCCACGATGCGAGGAGAAGTGCCACTGCAATCAAAATCATGGCCATTCCGCGCAGGGGAAGCGTCTGACTGGTCTCTTTGTCCATCACATTCATATCCTAACTCGTTGTACCTGAACGCTTGAATCTCTCTTCATCCCTAGTATCCCTTAACCTGCGCAGGCGCGCAGTCAGGAGTGGATATTCTTGCATCATGGCTGGCTGATCAATAATTTTATTCAAAAGTTGATAATACCTAATCGGGCTCATTCCCAATTGCTTTCTAATCGCTTCTTCTTTGGCCCCAAGACTCCGCGGTGCTTGTTGCTCGAAAGCAAGTAGATTACGTGCCTCATCCATGTAATACACTGTATTGCATGACTGTTCGACCTATCGTTATATATGGTACCCCCGTCCTGCACGCTCCCACGGAAACTGTTACCGAACCCGTCTCTGAACTGCAGGAATTAATCGCCGATATGTATGAAACCATGGCGGTTGCACGAGGAGTAGGCCTAGCAGCGAACCAGATCGGTGTGAATAAACGCATCTTCGTATTCGACTGCCCCGATGACCAAGGTGTCTACCACCGTGGGTGCTTTATCAATCCTGTGCTGGAAACCTCCGATATTCCTCTCGGCATGCCAGAAACTGATGGGTCGGATGATGAGGGATGCCTGTCGCTGCCGGGTCTGGGCTTTCCTACTGGCCGCGCCTCATGGGCAAAAGTCACTGGTCTTAACGAACAGGGCGAAGAGGTCAGTATGGAGGCCACTGGTTTCCTAGCGCGGTGTTTCCAACACGAAGTGGGCCACCTCGATGGCTTCGTCTACGCCGATGTACTCGTCGGGCGTTGGAAGCGTGCCGCTAAAAAAGCTATCAAGGCTGAGGGTTGGGGTGCTCCCGGCTCCACATGGATGCCTGGCGAAGATGTCGATCCCTTTGGACACGATGATCTCGACGAGGAATGTGACGAGAACTAATGTCTTTTATCTTTAGGTCCGACTCCCCTGCGGTAGGCGAACGCATCGTCTTGCGTCGTGCTGTGGCCGGGTCTTCGGAGTTAGAGGCTCAAAAAGCGCATACCGATATCATTGGCCATGTCGTCGAGATCAACCAGGGGCACTCAATCACGGTGCGCCCCCAAAAGGTTGGCGGTTATATTTCCTCCAAACCGGTCATCACAGTGCCGTGGGAGGAAGTGCATATTATCAAGAAGTTATCCCCACGTACCGTAAGAAATGCAGATATCCGCGCTCTGGAGTCAGCTTATGCACACAGCGTTGCTTGCGAATATCACACCTGGTCTACCAACAGACAATGGCTCATGCGCGCGGGGAGCCACCACGGCTTAGCCTTCGAATCGGCCATCCCCCTTGGCCCGTCAGCAGCTTTTGGCGAGGTCCCCGTGGCGGACATCCAGGCCTTCTCCCAACACCACGGGGTGCCGCCTCGCGTGTGGCTACCAGAACGGATAGGCAGGCCCGCCGAGCGCATGGTGAAAGATGTCGGACCAGAGATTATCGCCTTAGTACAATCGCTGCACCCGCTCAACGCGGATCGCGCAGCACCCGAGGAGTCTGCGCCTATTCGGCACACCGTGAGGATCGAAACGGCGGACAGTGAACTAGATCTTTGTGCCACTGGGGTGGTCGTCCATGGTTATTTGGGTATTTTCCTCCCCGAAGTAGCGCCACACGACCTAGCTAAAAGCCAGGTGGACGCGGCGATAGCAGCTATCATATCGTGGGGCTCGAGCGTGCAGGCGCATACGGCCTATTATTATATGCACCCAGGTTACGAAGCCCTGCTATCGGTCTTCGAATCCCTGGGTTTTTATGAGCATCACCGGTCGCGGGTGGGAGTTTTGGGCTAGCAGCGCATATCCCTCGTAGAAGGGTTAAACTCTTGGTTATGCGAGTTGCTAATTGGAATATAAATTCGGTGCGTACTCGGACCGAGCGGGCACGCCAGTTCCTAGACCGTCACGATATTGATATCTGCCTGCTGCAGGAAACGAAGTGCACGGACGAGCAATTCCCCTATGATGCTTTCCCCGACTATGAAATCGCCCACTGTGGTTTTGGCCAATGGAATGGGGTAGCCATTCTCTCACGGGTCGGTTTGGATGATATCCAATATCATTTCCCTCATCAGCCCGGCTTTGCCAAAGACCCCCTTGCAGCTCAAGAGGTTGAAGCACGCGCTATTGGCGCCACCTGCCAAGGAGTTGAGGTGTGGAGTCTCTATACACCTCACGGTCGAAGCATCGCCGATGCCCACTATGACTACAAACTGCGATGGCTTTTTGGGTTACGCAACTATGTCGACACTACCTCGGGACCGCTTATTTTGGGTGGCGATTTTAATGTGATCCCCCGCGATGAGAATGTTTGGTCCGTTGCTGCTTTTGCTGGTAAGACCCATATTACGGAACCCGAACGACAAGCCTTCTTTGCGCTAATCGACGCCGGTCTCGAGATAGCCTCGCCCCAAACGGGTTATTCGAATTTTGATTACAAAGACTTCCGATTTGAACGCAACGAGGGTTTGCTCATTGATTTCCAGCTCAGCCGAGATTTAACTATTGGCGATAGCTTTATTGACTTAGACGAACGGCGTGGCAAGGGGGCTTCTGATCATACCCCGGTGGTAGTTGATTATCGGTGAATCTAGACCTCGGATCGTGGCAGACCATCCTGCTCATTATTGATTATTCGATCAAAATTATCGCCATTGGTTTCGTACCCGAGGGTCGGCGCCCCTCATCCTCGACTGCATGGTTGCTTGCAATTCTTGTGCTGCCCTATATCGGGTTGCCGCTCTTTCTCTTAATGGGCTCACCCTATATCAATAGGCGACGCCACGCCGTACTCGAAGAGGCAAATAAGCGCTTCTCACAGCGAAAACACATCAGTACTGTTCCCACCTTGATCCCCGAATTGGCATCTATAGTTAGCCTGAATAAGCATCTCACCTCCATGCCCTTGGCGACAGGGATCAATTATGGGGTGCACTCTTCTTTCCACGACAGTTTGAAACGCATGACCAAAGCGGTCGATAATGCGCGCGAAAGTGTGCACGTAGAAATCTATATTGTCGCCTGGGACGAGGAAACTGATGCGTTTTTCCAGGCACTCAGGCGCGCAGTCGAGCGCGGGGTTACCGTCCGACTCCTCTTTGACCACGTGGGGTCGTGGAAATATCCAGGTTATTTCTCTTTAGGCAAACGCCTCGACGCTATAGGCGTGAGATGGCATGTCATGTTGCCGCTGCGCCCGTGGCGGTGGCGATTCCGGCGCCCCGATCTACGCAATCACCGCAAAATTCTCATCGTTGATGGTCACCGCGCCTTCTTAGGGTCGCAAAACCTTATTGCACCGCACTATTTATTGCGCAAGAATCGCCGTGACGGGCGCGAATGGGTAGATATCATGGTGGAAATGGGTGGGCCCATCGTTACTGATATCAACCATATCTTCGCGGTGGATTGGTATCTTGAAACTGAAGAATTATTAGAACTGCCCGAGAACCCCGCTCCAACCCCCGGCGCGGATCACGTCAATATTATGCAGTTAGTGCCCTCCGGCCCAGGTTATGAAACCGAACCTAATCTGCGGATGTTCAACTCGATTATCCACCAAGCAGTGGACCACATTGTTATGTGCTCCCCCTATTTCATTCCCGACGAATCCCTCCTCGAAGCGGTCACATCAGCATGCTACCGCGGGGTCACCGTCGATCTCTTGGTTAGTGAAAAAGGGGATCAATTTATGGTGGCGCACGCTCAATCCTCCTATTACCAGGCTTTATTGGAGGCGGGAGTCAATATTTACCAATATCCAGCGCCCTTTGTGCTGCACAGTAAATTTCTCCTAGCTGACCCATTATCCGAGAATTCCTTGGGGGTATTCGGCTCCTCAAATATGGATATGCGCAGTTTTGGCCTTAACTACGAGATCTCAGTAATGCTCACTCACGGCGATATGATCGAGGATCTCCACGAGATCGCCGTACAGTACCGAGATGCATCTATACCCCTGACCCTGGACGAATGGAATACTCGGTCTCTAGGCAGGCGCTATATTGATAATATTATGCGCTTGAGTTCAGCTCTTCAGTAGCAAATAAGAATAAGCATGATTAATGTGCACGTAGGTATTACGCGCTGATTGAGCGACGTCCCAAACTAGATAGGCACAACGCTCCCGTTGCACACACCGCCATAGACGCCACCATCATAGCGGGTGGATAGCTCCCAAGAGGCGCAATGGCGGAGACAAGCCCTGCCATAAGAAATTGCCCGCACCCTAAAAGCGCACTGGCTGAACCAGCTCGAGCACGCACCGCACCGAGGGCGATGGTCGTGGCATTACCCATCACCACCGAAAGTGGAGCGATAGCGAAAAACAGCGCTGCAAAAAGCACAAAATGATGAGCCCTAACCAATCCTGCAGTGCTGAGAACCCCCACAGCGAGGAGCACAACCACGAGGGCGCCTCGCAGAATTGAGCTCGGAGGATAGCGATCAAGCAATTTAGTGTTGATGAAGCCACCTGACATAAGGCCAAGGGAATTTATGGCAAAAACCAAGGCGAAGATCTTAGGGGAATATCCCATGATCTGCTGGATAATGATGGAGGCGCTGGAGATATAGCTAAAAAGAGTACCAAAGCCGAGAGCAAAGCTCCCGCAGAAGAAGAGGAAAGTTCGGTTACGCGCCACTTCGCTGAAGGCGCTGATATTAAAGGGTGTGCGGGCACTAGGGGGTCGGGTTTCGGGTATGAAGAAAATAACCACCATCATTTGTAGAAAGGCTATAGCCACGAGCACGAGGAAGATCCCGCGCCACGACATGAAATCGATAAGAAAGGCACCTACTACGGGAGCCAGGGCGGGTGCGATCCCACCAACGATCATCATCCAGCTAAAGGCCTTCGCGGCGGCAACCCCTTCCATCAGATCAGGAATGACAGAGCGGGCGAGGACTACGCACATTCCGGCACCGATACCCTGGAAAAATCTGGCGGAGATAAGCATTCCAATGGAAGGGGCGAATGCACAACCTATAGCGGCAACGAGGGCTATACCAGCGCCGGCGATCAGAAAGCGCTTGCGGCCGTAGGTGTCACTTAGGGCTCCTACACCCAGTTGACCACAAGCCATCCCAAGCATGAAGGAGGAGAGAGTCCATTGCACTTTTGAGGTGGCCAGCTCCGCGGCCACCTGGGGCAGCCCGGGCAAATAGAGGTCAATAGAAAAGGGGCCTGACGCTGTTAATAGTGCCAGGGCAAACAGCAAACCGAGAGAAATCGTAGACGTTTTTTGCATCAAAGCCTCAAATTTTCAAGTTGAAGGGATACCGCTGGAAGTGAGAATCTCTATATAACCCTGTGTAAATCTCAGCTGATACTAGGGAAGGGTACCCTACCAAAATTATAAAGCCAGCCCCTGGTGGAAAAGGGGCTGGCTGAGTTTGGGGCTACGAATCGTACTAGGCGTCTCGCAGCTTCACCATAACGGTGCCAAGGATGAGGATGGCGAGCGACCATACCGCAAAATAAAGACCCGAACCTTGGTAGCCCCACACGATATCCTGAATATCCGTGCGCTGTACAAAGGCCTGCATATTCGACATGGGACCGTATTTAACGACCCACGGACCGATTTTCGGCAGCAGCCCCACAATATTCTCCAAGGCAAGGATCCACATCGACATGAGCGCAACCGCGCCCGCAGTTTGGCGCACGATAAGGGCAACGCCCTGAGAGAAGGTCACCATGAGAACGATAACTAACGGCAATACCCACATGAGACGAAGGGCATTATCATCCGACCACACAATGAGCGTTTTGCTCGCCTCTTCACTCGCAGCCCACTTGGCGATATAGAAACAGCTGATAGTGGTGATAAAGGTCATCACAGCCGCAAAGAAGCTGTAGACGAGCCACTTAGCTACAACCACTTGGATGCGCTGCGGGGTGGCGGCAAAGGTGACCGAGGCATAATTGTGGCGGTACTCAGCGGTAAACACCATAATTGCTTGGATACTCACGATGAATAAACCAAAGGTATTAACAGCTAATACTGCGGCGCTGGCGTAGAGAATGGGAATATTAAATAGTTGTGGCTGTGGGACGGTATTCCATCCCATCAACGCAGCTGTTCCTGCACAGAGTGCAAAAAAGAGCGCAGTAGTCCAGTAGATGGCTTTGGTGCTTATTAGTTTGGTCCACTCTGAAAAAATCGTTTTGAGCATAATCTTTTCCTATGATCCTTCCGTTTGCTGAACGGTCACGGTGGACTGATACTGCACAGCGTCGCCCGTCATGCCCATAAATGCTTCTTCCAGGGATGCCCGCTGCTGGGTGAGTTCCTGGATGAGGTGCCCGTAGGAAAAAGCCACAGCACCGATATAGTCGGTAGTCTGATCTGGAACCAGGAAGATATCGCGACCTTCTTCGTCCTTGCTTTGCATATATTTGATTCCCTCCTCATCGAGATTGGAAGCAAATTCCTCGCTGCGTTCGGTGCGAATTTTCACTGAGGCTGCGGAGTGGCTCTTAATAAAGTCATAGGTAGATTGATCCGCGACCAATTTACCCTTGCCAATGACAATGAGGTGATCGGCGGTTTGTGCCATCTCGCTGAGTAAGTGCGAAGACACCAGAACGGAACGTCCCTGCGCAGCAAGCGAACGCAATAATTCGCGTACCCAGTGGATGCCCTCGGGGTCGAGACCGTTAACAGGCTCATCAAGAATTAGAATCTCGGGGTCACCCAGGAGTGCCCCGGCAAGGCCCAGGCGCTGCCCCATACCTAGGGAAAAACCGCCGGCTTTTTTCTTCGCCACGCCACCCAGGCCCACAATATCGAGGACCTCTTGAACGCGTGCAGTAGGAATACCATTCGCTTGGGCGATCCACTTGAGGTGATTATAGGCCGAACGATTGGGGTGCACAGCCTTAGCGTCGAGAAGCGCACCGACAGTCCCCAAGGGGTTCCTCATAGACCGGTAGGGCTTACCATTTATCAGCGCGGAGCCCGAGGTGGGATTATCAAGCCCGAGGATCATCCGCATTGTGGTGGATTTACCGGCACCGTTGGGTCCGAGAAAGCCGGTTATGATCCCCGGCTGGACGTCGAAGGATAAATCGTCGACAGCAAGGACATCACCATATTTTTTGGTTAATCCGCGAACTTCAATCATTCTTGCCATTCTTTCATACTCTCGCGCACCGCGTCCCAACTCCCCTCAAAAGGCGGGGGATAGGTGCGGTGTGCGACCTTTATCAAGGGAATAATTCTAGCGCCTGGGCGCCAATGTGGGGAATAAGACCTCGGCATTCAGGGAAATGACGATCCACTCAGTTGTACTGCCTCCTCGCACAAGCCAAGAGATTCTGTCCTTACCTGCCTGTGGAGGGAGGAGTCAGCAATCGTGTTAAGAAGGGTCGAAACTTAGCTACGAGGGTGGATGCGCGACGACGGATGTCGTGCCGCGAAAGAAATGCGAAGACGCCCAGGGAGTTGTTGATCCGGAAAATGGTGATAGAAAACCGCTGAGATCGCTGTGGGAATTTAAGACAATTAAATCGGGGAGTAGCGCTCTACGAGAAACAGATTCCGATTTGGAGTTAACGACTAGAGGGGGCTAGAGCCGGATATGATCAGCACAGTCACCGGTTCAAAGCTAGCTAAAGTTGTTGCGTGGTAACGTCACCAATTTTGTGACTTTTACACTATAAACTTCTCTCACCATCCCTGAAGTCGAATTTCTCAGACAACAAGCATATTCTCGACAAATCTATCCACATGGTCGCAAAGTATGAATACAGAGGCCATCAAGCGCATTCTGGGGTTATTGAATACCTGCTGCTGAAGGTGGCTCTACACTGGCCATCGTTAGGTACCGAAATTGCAAACGATAGGTTCATCGGAGTCCCCAGTATCCACTGTGGCGACCGAAAAGGATTTTCTGAAATCGCCGAGTCAACGACGATTTGTGTGACGTATCTATATCGCAGCGAATTATGAGGATATCATGGTAGCCGCAGATCAGTTCAAGGCCAGGGAAATGGGAGAGGTACTCGTCGCTGGGAAAAGTTCAGCAGGTGCTTGGAAGAGTTCCGTGCCATCTTTTGATTCTGCCTATGGCCGGAAAGGTAGTGGGTGCCACAATATCCGTCTAGTCTAGAAACAGCATGACATACAAAATCTCCCCGCAACCTCAGGACACTCCCCAAACAGTTACTGCAGCGATTAAAACTCTACCGACAGCGACCTTCAACATCGATCACCGTTGGGCATCCTGACGAGCAAAGAAGTCAAAGCTACAGCTTTAACTACATAGCTTGTCGAAGGAACTGAGATCAGTAACGAGATCAACGCCACCACTCAGCTTTCGATCACCTAAGCACAGCGATTTATTCTTCATCGATCCATCAGCCTCGGATACAGAGTTTCTGGCATCCTCGTTGGACTACCTTAGAAAACCCAGAGTCCTTGCACACCCCAACATATCCCAATGATGAATCCGCTGTGCACCTCGTAGGTAAAAGCCCGATTGACCAAAAAGTTAGTAGTGCGGCGACAGCCGTCGCCACGTTTCAGGGATCTCCATACAGAAGCAAACTAATATGCTCTCCCGAGAATACGATTGGGTTCAGCACCTACACCCCGAGTCCGATGTCTGCCCTAACTGCAAACCCTTTTGATCTCTCATTAACGAAAGCTGGTAGGCCCTAATTCACCGTTATGCAGCGAGGAGACTTCACCAATCCAATTCGGATTAACCACGTGGAAGCCTCTCTACTCATACTTGATAAATATATCCAGGGCTAACAACCTGGATATTTAGGTGCCCGATGTTTAGCATTGCATGACTTGCTCTTTGTGTCCTGTCCTTTTCGACTTAGTCATAGGGTAGCTAATTACCCTTGTCCACCTAAGGTTTTGTGGGCCCAACTGCGCTACCCTTCCGACGGAAAAGCGGTGATCTAACGTTACGCTGTCCACCAAGGATAATGAGCATTAGCTCCCACCCACTCGTTGAACGCATCCTGTGCCAGTGGAGTCTGACTAACACTGTTGGCGTTGGGAGTGAAAGTTGAGTAATCAACCGGAAGTGGCTCATTTATATCATTGAGAACCTGGCCGAAGAAATCGGAGCGGATTTGATCCAAGCAGATCTCTAGCTGTTTTTTATCGGCCTCAACAGGAAAGTTAGGTGTTCTCCTCTCCGGGTAGGGAATTCCATAAGTTGTTCTCACTTCTCGTTCGACTTTCTCGCGGGCAGCACGAAGGCTCTTCACAGCCGCATATTTTTCGGTTTGGGCCTCTACAGTGAGTTCTTTTGCCTCGCCTAGTTGCGCGTCTACCATATCGAGTTTAGCAACCACATTCTTTAATTCAGCGCGAGATTCCTCTCGCAGCTGCTGGAGTGCCCTATCCGCCGCATTTTTAACCACTACAGCCGTTATGAGGGAAGCGGCTACTAAGACCAAAAGTGCGACCCCAAGGATGACAACCAACGCTGTCAACGTCAGAGACCACGGACCGATCAGTACAACGAAAATACCGAGAATCACTGTTGCTATCGCGGCTGGGACGCCTAGCCTGTTACCAAAAAATGCACTCCTCAAGTCCATCTCTTTGTTCTCTGCTTGTGCGAGAATATCCTCGAGCTCAGCTTTTTCGCTTCTCAAGTCTTGGTATGCGCTGGTCACTTCGATCTCGTTCTGCTCTGCACGTGCGGCGAGACTTTCGCCAGCCTCCTCTGCCTTAATCAACGCGGGAAGATTATACGCTTCCTCAATCTTAGCGAGCTTTTGCTGCCAAATATGCTGCCACGACAGTTTAAGCTCATCATAATCGTCAATAAAGCCTTCCAGCTGCCCAATCTGCTGACGCTGGTCCAGACGAGAATCGAGACGCTGCTCAATCAATTGGCGAAGATCTTCGCGATAAGCCCGTCGTTGCGATTTCCATTCATCGACAAACTTAGCAATTTCTTTATCTAAGGTCCTGGCACTTAATGGAACCTTCGCCGCCTCCCGCTTGGCTACTGTGCACTCCTTTTTAGCCTCGCGAAGATCCTCCTTAAGATCCGTCCGCTGAGCCCTCATCCGTTCTATCGCATTTTTCAGATCGACCAGACTATATTCAATTGAATTGATAGCCTCCTCAATTTCCTGAGCTTTACTGGAGTGCCAGATTGTTAATCCAGTATTAACAAAGGTACTCATCTTTCCTGCAGTTTTTAGCTCAGCTTCGTAGCGACTGCCCCGCATAGCGCGTTTAGCTAAATTAAACTCAGTTCTCAGCCGCGATTTTTTGATCTTCAGATGTGCGATCTTCTCCCGTGCTAACTCGATATCTTCGTTGACCTTATCAATCTCACCCTGCAGCGAGTGGATATAACCCTTCACTTGTTTCAACTCTGCCTCGGCTTCGCGCTGAGGATCCAACTCTTCGTAAAGCTGATCATTTAACTCGTCAAGTTTCTTCTGATTTGCACCCTCCCAATCGCCGTATTGGTCAGTGTAAAGGATGTCTAACAAAGCGGTAAAGGTATTGGAATCAATATCAGGGAAAGGCATCTTGTCTCCATTCAAACAGCGGGTCTAGCGATAGCATCTTTCTAGATCGGCTTTGGGCAATATGTGTACGAGATTATCACTAGCCTGAAGGGCGGAGTAAAATAGGAATTTTTCTAAAAATATGCCTTTTCATAATTCTTTAATAACCGAACTTAGTTTCCGCTGCTCAATTTTTTCCCGTGAGTTGCGGCAACTAAGGGCCTGTGGACACGATATCCTACTCGAATCGACACCTGATTGAATGTCTCAACCTATATTCCCCTCGGATCCTGCTATCGATCGCCACTAAAGAGATAAATGGTGCATACTGGTCGAATCTAATAAACAGAATTACAAATACCCTAGGTGCCCATCTAGTAATTATCCGTGACAAAAACGGTGTACGCCCCTCACCTTTTCAAAGGAATACTGGGGATATTAGTTACCAGACTCGGCTTCTACCCGTCTCTGAAGACCTTCTGTTTTACGTCCGAGATCGGTGACCCTAATCAGCTCCAGCGGAAGATAAACCCCGTGCGCAGTCCTGACTTCCACCGACAATAAAGGCCCTCGCCTGCATTGGCGAACCGTTTATCACCCGAATAAACAGATTTTTCACCAATAACTTTGCTATGGGCTGGGTCTCAACCTCGGCAGTGGTATCCCGCTTTGTGAGCTACGTGCCGGCCTTCGCCCTGCTCTCACGGGCAGAGCCCAGAGCAGTTACGTGATACCAAAAATTTTACAGATTCCAGTTAATCCCAGGATCACGAAATAGGGATCTATGCCCGTAGTTAGCCCCCTGGTAGATGCCAGATAACTCGTTTTTCACAATTAAAGGGGCCCGCTCGACGGCGGTGATAAACGTAACTCCTACTTCACACCAGCACTTCGTAGCTCGGTATCAGCTTGACACCTATATACTTAATTCCCAGAGAGCTCGATGAGGGATGCGATAATGCCGTGACGCACACAGAACAGAATTCGCCGCAGATAGTGCCTGAGAATATTCAGGATGAGTGGTTGGAAGAGACATCTCACCACCGCAGTGTCTACCAAGAGTTTTGGCATGACTATATCAACTATCCCAAGGCGCTCATCCAACACGGATGGAGCTTTCTGAAAACGACCCCGGGACGCATGACCGCCCTCATGCTTGTGCTGAGCATTGTGGTGGTCGGTACAGGGATGTTCATGAGTCAATCCGCTGCGCAGCGTCGCAGCGACCTCGATCACTTAATTACCACCACCGAACCTGTGAGCTATCTAGCACAGTCTCTGTACTCCAATTTGGCGGCGGCGAATACGGCGGCGAGCTCCGGCTTCGTCTTGGCTGGGGTCGATTCCAACTCCAATCGCGATGACTATCAGTTGGCGTATCAGCAAGCAGCCCGAGATATAGCGGTTACCGCCAATGGAATTACCGACCCAACTGGCGAAGAGATGAGATTGATTACTCGTCTATCCGAGCATTTACCCATCTATACCGGGTTGGTGGAAACTGCGTGGGCTAATAATCGCCAAGGCAATCCAGTTGGCGTGGCGTATATGTCCGAGGCGTCTACGCTAATGCGCGAACATATGCTTCCCAATGCTGCTCGTCTTTATGCACTTACCAGTGAGAACGTCCACCAGCAACAGACAACGCTGACCCAACCCCTGTGGATTCCCCTCATAGGCTTATTGGTTGCTCTCATCGCACTCATTCTCACCCAATTGTGGCTGTCAAGTGTGAGTAACAGGCGTTTGAACCGGGGTATGGTAGCGGCCACCTTCTTGCTATTAATTGCTAATGCGTGGGTGATTTCCTCAGCCGCTCTTACTTTTCAGGCGGGAAATCAGTCCTATACTCAGGCTTCTCAGCCCCTATCGGAGGTCATCGAGGCTAGAATTGCGGCCCAACAAACGCGTGGTTCGGAGATGCTCGCTTTAGTTTGGCGTCAATCGTTGGTGAACTCGACGAAGAATTTTGACACCACGATCAGCGATATCAATGCCACTTTAGACCTTTTTCCGCAGAGTAAAAGCAGTGATGCTCATGAACTCCTTGATCGATGGTCTCGTTCTCACCAACAATTAGTCACCCTCCTCAATGCTGGGGATTATGATCAGGCACAAAAACTTACCGCCGCTGCTTCCTCGAGTCATCCTTATCAGGAATTGGATACAGCTCTAGCGACTCTCATCGATGATTCACGAAGCCAGATGCGCGACTATATCAATCGAGGCATCGCGGCCTCGGCCTCCGTTTCGGCAGTCACACTCGTCCTCTCCCTCCTAGCGGTTGTGAGTATCTGGATGGGAATACGCCCTCGTTTACAGGAATATCTCTGATGAAGAATCCTTTTGCCCTTAACCCACTACGCTGCGGTCTCGGTGCGTGCATGGCTGTGATGGGCGCGACGAGCGGCTGCCAGGCATCACCAGCCGACCCTCCGCTGATCGCCAGCCCTAGGACCGAGGCGATTATGCCGCTACCCCACAAAGCGGTCAAAGAAGATGCGGGAGCCCAGAAGGCCCACGAATTTCGCAGTGTAGAGAATCGCGGATCCCTCCGCCCTGATGCTTTAAGTCCCAAGGAGCGGGTGCCATTGATTGTCCGCCGCGGTCGGTTAATCGTCGGCGTCGACCAAGCTCACAATCTTTTGAGTTTTCGAGACCCTACGACTGGCACGCTGGAAGGCTTCGAAGTAGATATCGCCCGTGAGATAGCTCGAGATATTTTCGGTGACCCTAATCGCATTGAGTTCCGCTATATTAACGCCACAAACTGGGAAGATGCTTTGCATACGGAAGCAGTTGATATTGCGATGCGTACGATTTCTATCACTCAAGAGCGAGAAAACGAGGTAGAGTTCTCTATTCCCTATTTCGCCGGATACACCCGAATGCTGGTCGATAAATCCTCGGGCATCAGTTCTCTTGAAGATTTAGCAGGGGGCACTGCCTGTGTCACAGAGAATTCTACGGGAGCGGCCTTTGTACGGTTGGAAGCTCCTCAAACCCATCTACTCATCACTCAAACAAGTGCTGATTGCCTAGTGGCCCTGCAGCAAGATCAGGTAGCGGCGATTATCACTGACGATACTATTTTGTCAGGAATGGCTGCCCAAGACCCCTTTACAACCATTGTCGGAGACAACCTCAACAGGCAGGATTACGCGGTGGCGATTGGACAGTCAGATTATCGTCGCAACACGTCGGGATTGGTACGTCAGGTTAATGTCACCCTCGAGCGCATTCGAGCCGATGGCACGTGGCAGCGTTCATATAATAAGTGGTTGGGTGCCTATTTACCACAGATAGCGCTACCTGCACCACGGTATCGAGAGGAGGAATAATGGATACTCATAGTGAACGTATGCATCCCGAGGTTGCTACCTCGGCGGTCCCCTTCGATCCCTTTGCTGATGATACTGAGGGCACTAGCTTCTCCTTGACCACCGCTACTCCTGCTATAGATGATCCTTCGGTACGCTCACACCAGGAAGCGCTTTCAACCTTTCGCAAACGCCGTGCAGCTACCAGGGGGGCGCGCGCGGTTGCCAACGGCATGGTGTATTTGCCCTTTGTACCCATTAAGGAAACGGAATTTCTCACTTCTGATGCGTGGAAAGACCACCAGAGCCCCGTGCTGGGGCCCGGCGATGTGGTGGGCGACCAGTATGAGGTACTCGGCGTATTAGAGCGTGGCGGTATGGGGTGGATCTATCTGGCCAAGGACCGCAATATCACCGGGCGTGTGGTGGTGCTCAAGAGTATTGTCAGCCGCGATAATCCCCGAGATTATGCGGCGGCTGTAGCGGAGCGGGAATTCCTTGCAGATATTACCCACCCGGTGATTGTTAAGGCCTACAACTTTATCGACGACCCGCGTATCGACGGTGGCTTTATCGTCATGGAATTCGTGCCTGGACCCAGCCTCAAGGCCCTACGCAGCTCCCAATATAACGGGCTCTTCCCGCTCGATATAGCTATCGGCTATATTCTGGAGATTCTACCGGCGCTGTCCTATTTGCATGCCCGCGGGGTTGTCTATAACGATTTGAAGCCCGATAATATCGTCGTCACCGAGGATCAAGTCAAGTTGATCGACCTTGGGGCGGTTTCTGGTATCGGCGCCTTTGGCTATATTTTTGGCACCAAGGGTTTTCAAGCCCCCGAGGTAGCCACCCAAGGTCCGAGTGTGGCTAGCGATATTTATACCATCGGACGTACCCTCGCTGCGTTGACCGTTCACTTACCTGTTGATAACGGCCACTACACTCTAGGACTTCCTACTCCTGATGAGGAGCCTCTCTTTGCCCATTATTTGAGCTATTACCGGCTCCTGCAGCGCGCTCTAGCTCCCGATCCGGCAGCTCGCTTTAGTTCAGTCCACGAAATGGAAACTCAGCTGTATGGAGTATTGCGGGAATATTTAGCGATCCACAAATCGCTGCAATACCCGGCGCAGCACTCACTCTTCTCCCCGCAGCGTTCCACGTTTGGTACCAAGCACACGGTTTTTAAAACTGATCAGCTCCTCGATGGAACAGTGCGGAATGCGTCAATAACGCCGGCTGAAGTCGTGGCAGCTCTGCATATTCCACTCCTCGATCGCGATGATCCCGGCGCGACCATGATCGCTGGATCAAATTATGCAGAACCCTCGGAGGCGCTCGAAACCATGCGCGGAGCCTTGCAATTAGAGGAATTTGGCGGGTCAAAGGAAATCCCTCTCGGCATCGTGCGCAGCCTCCTTGATCTCGGTTTTACACAGCAAGCCAAAGAATGGCTGGGAGAATTAGAGGAAGAATTGGGAACCGAATGGCGTTTCCAGTGGTATTCGGGTATCACTCGGCTCTTACTTGAAGATTTTACTCATGCCCAAGACGCTTTTAACAGGGTTTTTAGTGTCCTGCCCGGTGAGGTTGCACCTAAGCTGGCGCGCGCTGTAGTTAGCGAATTAATCCTCCAGCAAAAAGGGCTGTCCGAGTCGCCTTTGCTAAGCCCAGATCTCGCGCTGGAAGCCGCAAGCCTTCAAGGGACAGCGGTGAGTGAATTTGCTGGTTTGTGGAATAAGCTTACGGCAAAACCTGAAGTATTGCGCTTTAAAGCGATCTATCTCTATGCGCTGGTATGGGCTACGAACCCCACCACGGTGAGCTCGGCCTTCGGATTGGCGCGCCAATTGCTCGCCGAAAAACAGATAGATATGGCTGTGAAGGCACTCGATGAGGTACCGCCTGCGTCAATGCATCATCGTATGGCCCTATTGACAAGTATTGTGTACCTCGTCTCCTTGAAACCGAACGAGCAGCGCATTAGAAGAGCTGCTCGACGTTTGGAGGGGATTCCTACGAATGAGCCGCGTTTTTTGCAGCTGAAGATTGTGATTCTCCATGCAGCACTGAACTGGTTACGCAGCAGCAATTTGGAGGAATCCGCTGTTACCACCGATTTATTTGAGTACCCCTTTAGTCAAAAGGGGTTGCGGGTGGGCTTGGCAAAATCTCTACGTGTGCAGGCTCGAGTGGCACCGAGCGCGAAATATCGCTATCAGCTGGTCGATATGGCTAACAAAGTTCGGCCACGTACGTGGTTTTAAAAAAGCCTTAGTGGCTATTCCACTAAGGCTTGTATTGGCTTTTATTTTTTTAATCGAGACCAGCGAGCTCACTTGAGTAGCGAGCAATCGCAAGCTCCTCGTTGGTGGGAACAACGAAAACTTTGACCGCTGAATCATCGGTGGAGATCACGGTCGGCTCCTCAGCGCGCACAGCGTTTCGATCAGGATCAATCTTTATGCCATAGACCTCAAGATCTTTCAGCGCATCAGCACGCACAATAGCGTCGTTCTCTCCTACGCCGGCGGTGAAAGTGATGGCATCGACGCGGCCCAGTTGAATCATATAGCTACCGATATAACGTCGCAGTTGGTGAATATAGATCTCATAGGCCAACCGAGCTTTTTCATCACCGCGAGCGATGAGCTGGTGCAGCTCACGGAAATCATTAACCCCCGAAATACCCTTCACACCGGATTTCTTGTTCAGCAGGACATCGATCTCGTCAATGCTCATACCAGCAGTACGGTGCAGGTGGAATACGATGCCTGGATCAATGTCACCTGAGCGGGTACCCATGACCAATCCTGCGAGCGGGGTCAGCCCCATCGAGGTATCGATGGGTTGGCCGCCCTTAATAGCTGCGCAGGAGGCGCCATTACCGAGGTGCAAAGTGATCTGATTAATCTCGGCAGCGGGTTTGTCTAGCAAACCTGTAACTTGCCTGGAGATGAATTCGTGGCTGGTGCCGTGGAAACCATAGCGGCGGACGCCATATTTCTCTGCGGTCTCAAGCTCGATGGCATAGAGCGCTGCACTGGCAGGCATAGCGGCGAAGAAGCCAGTATCAAATACTGCAATATGAGGAACAGTGTCAAGCAGTTTGCGCGCCACCACGATACCGTCGATATTGGCAGGGTTATGCAGTGGCGCCAAGGGGATCAAATCGTAAACCTTCTCGAGGATCTCATCGGTGATCACTACCGGGTGGCTAAACAGCGTGCCGCCGTGGACGAGCCGGTGCCCAACCGCCTTGAGTTCCACATCCTTAGGCCCACAACCGTGCTTGGTCATCAGCGCGAAGGCCATATCGAGGCCGGTAGAATGATCGGGAACGGGGGCTTCCACAATGTGTTTTTCTCCCTGGAATTTTAGGGTAATGCGCCCTAATTCCTCACCGATTTGCTCCACTAGTCCGCTGGCAAATGGGGCCGCGGATACATCTTGGGCAGGATCGACTAGCTGGAATTTGATCGAGGACGATCCCGAATTGAGAACGAGTACGAGGGCCATGATGTAAAACTCCTTATAAAGCGGCGGCTTGGATAGCGGTGATCGCTACAGTATTGACAATATCTGCCACGGTAGCACCACGAGAAAGATCATTCACAGGTTTATTTAATCCCTGCAGGATAGGGCCAACCGCGAGGGCATGGCCGGTGCGTTGGGCGGTTTTGTAGCCAATATTTCCGGCCTCTAGATCGGGGAAGATAAAGACATTGGCTTGACCTGCAACCTTGGAATTGGGCATTTTCTTCTCAGCCACTCCGCGGTCGACGGCTGCATCAAATTGAAGGGGGCCGTCGATAAGAATATCGGGGTGGTTCTGGTGCGCGATGCGAGTTGCCTCGGTGGCACGATCAACGTCAGGGCCGGAACCTGAAGTACCGGTGGAATACGAAAGGATGGCGACCCTCGGGTCGATACCGAATTGCGCAGCGGTTCGCGCTGAGACGGCGGCAATTTCGGCGAGCTGTGCAGCGGTGGGGTTGGGGTTGACGGCGCAGTCACCAAAAGCCCACAGTCGGTTGCGCATCACCATGAGGAAGATCGATGAAACCACGGAGGTGCCTGGTTGGGTTTTGATGATCTGGAAAGAAGGTTTGATGGTGTGGGCGGTGGTATGCGCGGCACCCGATACCATGCCATCGGCAAGACCCTTGTGGATCATCATGGTGGCGTAATAGGAAATATCCTGCATGGTTTCCCGGGCCTTTTCAATCGTCATGCCCTTGGCCTTACGCAACTCATAGAACTCTTGGGCGAATTCTTCTGCGTGGGGATCGTTCGAAGGATCCGACAGGTGCGCGGCGCTGATATTCAAACCCAGCTCTGTAGCCCGAGCAGTAATAGCCGCAGGATTACCGAGAATGGTCAACTCACAGATATCCTGGGCCAGTAACTGATCGGCAGCGAGCAAAATCCGGTCATCGTCACCTTCGGGCAGGATGATATGGGCCCTAGCTTGGCGGGCGCGATCGAGCAGCCAGAACTCGAAAACCTCAGCCGACATAACCGGCTCGACCTGAGCTTCGTGCAGGGCGGGGAGGGCGGATTCTAGAGAGCTACCAGGGCCTAGGATATCGACGATATGTGCCCCCAGAACTTTGGCTTCGGCGCGTGCTAGTTCTGCACTGACGCCCAATTCAGCAGCCTGGATGATAAGTGGCACTCCGAGCGCTGCTGCCGCTCGGGCGTCGAAATCAATACTTCCCGTGCCCTGATAGACCACGGGTGATTCAGGTCGGGTGGACAAAACCCCTGTGATGGTGGGGTCGGCCACGACGAGCGGCTGGATATCGAGGCCCAATATCTGGGCGAAGTGCTCAAGATCAGCTGTGTCGATCTGGCGTCCTAGGGCGCTAATGACAACGGAGCGGGTTGTATGTGTCACCTTCAGGTGTCCCTTCTATATGGGTTTAAATACGAGAACTCGTCACACCATTTACTGCTGTGAGCCATCCCTCACAGCTTAGCGCATATACCAGCGACAACACAGAAATATTCACCGCTTCAAAAGTCCCAATTGCCCTACATATTGGCACATAAAGTGGACAAAGAGCAGAAATCCTTTCCCTTTACGCTATGGGAATTATTTTCCTACTAACCTTATTCGGGGTTAGTTCCTTCGGCACCGCTGAAATCCTTCCATTGGAGATAGCTGACACCTTAAGCGAGAAATCGCGAGGAAGCGCGAGAATGGACGAGAACGGGCAAGAGTGGGAGAGTCTGGGCAAGGCTGAGCAAAGCTGGGCAACACGTGGCTAGGCTCGCCACGATGCATTTAGGCCGTGCGGGATCCTACTGGGCTCGGCGGGATGAAGTTGGCTCGGAGGAGTGTTAGTGGCATATCTAGCTTGAAGGAATGGTTCTCTTTGGCTATTTCGATCTGTGGCCAAGACTGCTAGTATTCTTGTGCGATCGCAAAGCTAGAAATAATACAAGGATATATCGACTCTATGACTAATTCTCGCCCCCTCCGTGTTGCCGTAATTGGCGCCGGCCCCGCAGGCATCTACGCCTCTGATCTATTAATGAAATCTGGCCTTGAGGTAGCCGTCGACCTTTTCGAGCGGATGCCCACTCCCTTTGGCTTGATCCGCTATGGTGTGGCTCCTGATCACCCTCGTATTAAAGGCATCGTGAAATCTTTGCACGCGGTTATGGAGAAGCCACAGCTGCGCTTTATCGGCAATATTGACATTGGAAAAACCGTCAGCGTTGCGGAATTAAAGGAATTCTATGATGCTCTGATCTTCTCCACTGGCGCCGTAGCAGACCGCGACCTTGATATTCCAGGGCAGGATCTCGAGGGTTCCCATGGGGCGGCGGAATTCGTGGGCTTCTACGATGGCAATCCCGAATTTGCCCGCGATTGGGATCTTAGTGCTCAGCAAGTAGGCGTGATTGGGGTAGGTAACGTCGGCCTAGATGTGGCTCGTATCTTGGCTAAAACGGGCGAAGAACTTCACGTCACCGAGATTCCCGATAATGTTTACGAAGCACTGAAATCTAATAAAGCCACCGAGGTACACGTATTCGGACGTCGGGGACCCGCACAGGCGAAATTTACTCCATTGGAGCTCAAGGAGCTCGACCACTCCCCGACTATTGAAGTAGTCGTAGATCCTGAGGATATTGACTACGATGCTGCGAGCGAGAAAGCGCGTCGTGAATCGAAATCGCAAGATCTGGTGTGCCAGACCCTCGAGCAATATGCCATGCGGGAGCCCAAGAACGCCCCTCATAAGCTCTTTATTCACTTCTTTGAGTCCCCAGTCGAGATCATCGGCGACGATGGGAAGGTTGTGGGCCTAAAAACGGAGCGTACTCAGTTAGACGGCTCTGGAAATGTGGTAGGGACGGGCACTTTCAAGGTGTGGCCTATGCAGGCTGTCTACCGGGCGGTGGGTTATCGTTCTGATGCTGTTGCTGATATTCCTTTCGATCACGATAAAGCGGTGATCCCCAATGATGGTGGCCATATTCTCGACGCCCACAACCAGCCGATTCCTGGACTTTATGCCACCGGCTGGATTAAGCGTGGGCCTGTGGGCCTCATTGGCAATACCAAGTCAGACGCCAAAGAAACCACCCAGATGTTGTTGAGTGATTGGAAGGCGGGGCAGCTGGCACCGACCCAGAAACCCGAATTGCATCATATTATCGAATTCTTAGAGGCTAAGGGGCTTACCTACACCACGTGGGATGGCTGGCACCGGGTCGACGCCGCTGAGCGCGAATTGGGTGAAAAGGAAGGCCGCGAGCGTAAGAAAATCGTGGAATGGGATGATATGGTCTCCCATGCGCGTTTCGACGCTCAATCCTAATAGTTCATCCCCCGACCTCTTCAAATCAAGAAAGGTCGGGGGATTTTAGTTAGCCATCTCATGTTCTACACTCTATGGCTATGACATTCTTTTTTGCCGTTGATCCGCTGCAGCGTTTAAGCGCTCTGGAATTACACGAGATCTACCAACTCCGTGCGGATCAGCCAGCTTCCTTGGCCTTAGCCCCCATCATCGATGATCGCGACACGCTAGGCAGTACTGCCCATCTTAGGTGCTACGAACGCATTAATGACAAGACCGTACTCGCTGGCGCCGTTCGCATTAGCTCCGCCGACAACCACTTCCGCCTCGATCACGTCATAGTGGGCACGGCCTATCGTGGTGGCCACATACTTTCCGATCTTTTGGCGCATAGTTTGCGTTTTTGTTACGAGCAGGACCCCCAGCGCGAAATAGTGACCCAGACGCTCGCCGATGACGTAGACATATATGCCGAGCTAGGTTTTAAAGATTTAGATTCCAATTCTGCAGCTCTGGTGACACTCTCCTCAACCCCGCAGAGCGCTTTTGAGCATACTCGGCATTTATCCCACTGATTGATTAAGGTAAGAATATGGCATACCACGCAGACTCCCTCGATCTGGACACTAAGGAAATCTTAACTTGGGAAGGTTTTGGTACCGCTAGCCGCGAGCTAGCGCAGACCATTGCCGATTCCGATTTCGATCCCGAGATTATTATCGCAGTGGCACGTGGCGGCTTAGTACCCGCTGGTGCACTCAGCTATTCCCTGGGCGTGAAGCTTTCTGACGCTATCAATGTGGAATTTTATACCGACGTTAACACCACGTTGCCCGATCCTATTCTCTTAGAGCCCATGCTCGATACCTCCTCGATCAGCGGCAGGCGGCTTCTCGTGGTTGATGACGTGGCTGATTCAGGTCGTACTCTCAATTTGGTTATCAAACTTCTCAAGGAGCAGGGTGCTGAGGTTAAGACCGCATGTATTTATGCCAAGGACCGCACCGAGGTGATGCCAGATTATGTGTGGAAGCACACGAATGAGTGGATCGTCTTCCCGTGGTCTGATAAGCCCCCAGTTCAGAAGCGGGTATCTTAAATTTATTGAGTCGCTGAGCTGGTCATATATGCGCCATGAATAAAAATTGGTGATTCTTCACCAAAATATTGTGGACACGTCACCTTTTATGTATAGTGGTCATCAGTGGCCGCTTAGGTCATTGAAAAACTTTTAATTTCACTATATTTAAGGAGTTCACTTTCATGAGCGCATATACCTTCGACCCAGCACATACCACCATTGGTTTCGAGGTTCGCCACGCAATGGTTACTAAGGTGCCCGGCAAATTCACCGAATTCGAGGCTACCTTTGATCCTGAGGCCAAGACTGCACAAGCGACCATCAAAGCCGCTTCCTTTAATACCGGTAACGATGATCGCGATGCTCACGTTAAGGGCGAGGACTTCTTCAATGTAGAGCAGTTCCCTGAGATTACGTTCACAGCGACCTCCTTCGACCTCAACGCTGAAGGTGGCACCGTGACCGGTGACCTCACCATTAAGGGCACCACTAAGCCTGTCACTTTCGATGTCGAGCTCTCTGGCCCAGTTGAAGATCCATGGGGCGCCACCCGCCTCGGCGTCGAGGCCAAGGCCACCATCAACCGCAAGGACTTCGGTATCGATTTCCAGGCGCCGTTGAACTCTGGCGGCGTGCTTATCTCTGAGAAGGTTAAGATCAGCGTAGACGGTTCCGCTCTCCAGGACGCCTAAATAACTTTAAAAAGACCAGGTTGTAGCCTCTACAACCTGGTCTCTTTCTATCTAGGGGTGCTTGCCGCGAAGGTGTGACAGTTCCCCGATGAGCGAACTCAAGTAAGCAAACCGGCAGTGACTTTCGTATTTCACCTTCCACTTTTTAAGGTTCTTCTCTCTTAGACTCCTATTTCAGGTACGATCTGTATCTTCCCAGCAATAGCCACTATATCCCGGTGACCATGTGCCGCATCTATGAACAAAAACAAAAGCCCAAAAACCAAAGGCACAGAGGGGCCGTTACTTTATACCTTAGGGCCAATATTTCGTGCTGGTTGTAGGGGATGTCGCCGGGCAACGGGACCGGGTAACTACGCTGGGCAATAATGCTGATAGCGGAGCTTTATTCTTATCCGAGCACTGCAAGAGCATAGAGTTCTGGCCGCATAATCGCCCGTAGTGGGACTAAAGATATAACCCTTGTAGTGATCGAACACATATATTCGGGAATGAGTACCTAAGAGGAGGGCACTCGTATCAATCGTGCGGTGAGTACCATGACCACATGAAAAACCCAGTTCACAGATAACTCAGTGAACTGGGTTGGATTGTGGATCTTTACAGACCCTTAAAACCACTTGGTCGCGGAATATTGCGCAGATTCGACTTCGCTAGATCGAACATTTTGCCCACGCCGCCCTCCAAGACGGTGCGAGTAGCTGCGCGAGTAAAGCCTGCCACCTGCTCGAGGGAAATCTCGGGCGGGATCGAGAGAGCGTTGGGGTCGGTGACCACATCAACAAGAACGGGTCCGTTATACGCCAGTGCCTTACGAAGGACAGGCTCAATATCTTCTGGCTTTTCCACGCGGAAAGACTTGATGCCAATAGCCTGGGCGATATCAGCATAATTGATATGCTCATGGTCGGTGGCGAAGTCTGGCAAACCTTGGACGAGCATTTCGAGTTTTACCATGCCCAAGCTGGAGTTATTGTACACAATCGTCTTAATGGGCAGATCATAATTATGTACCGTGATCAACTCGCCAAGAAGCATTGATAAGCCGCCGTCGCCACACATGGCCACAACTTGGCGGTGCATATCTGCTTTTTGGGCCCCGATTGCTTGGGAGAGTGCGTTGGCCATGGTGCCGTGCCGTAGGGAGGCAATCAGCTGACGTTTACCCGTGGGGTTGATATAGCGGGCGTGCCATACATTGCACATACCAGTATCGGCCGTGAAGATCGCATCCACATCTGCGACGGAATCCAAGATATCAGTGAGATATTCGGGGTGTATGGGCGTGGTTTGCCGAGTGCCCTGAGTATAGGCCTCGATGACGTGGCGCAGATTCTTTTCTTGGCGCACCAGCATATCGTCTAAGAAGGAACGATCGGTCTTGACGGTGATAAGTGGGAGAAGAGCCTCGATGGTTGCTGCAACGTCACCGACCACCCCGATAGATACCTCCGTACGTCGGCCAATATGGGAGCCATCAATGTCGATCTGCGCGGTCTCGGTATCGCGCGGGAGGAAGTCGGAATACGGAAAGTCCGTACCAAGAAGAATGAGTAAATCCGCGCCGTCAAATGCATCATTGCAGGCGCCGTAGCCTAGAAGGCCTGACATGCCCACGTCGAAGGGGTTATCGTAATGCAGGTATTCCTTGCCACCGTAGGCGTGACCTAATGGTGCTTTGATTTTTTCGGCAAGTGCAAGGACCTGCTCCCGAGCGTTCTTACAGCCGGCGCCACCGAATAATGTAACCTTTTCCGCCTTGTTAATGGCCTCGGCTAGGCGTGTCAGGTCCGCCGGATTGGGCATCACTACTGGGGGATTGACGGTGAGATTAGAACGCAGTTCTGGGACGTCAACAGCGTCCTCAGAGGCGATATCGCCAGGTAGAACGAGGACGGAGACTCCATTGCCAGCGAGCGTAGATTGCAGGGCGTGGTGCAAGATCTTCGCGGCTTGTTCAGCGGAATTGGCCATCTCGCAGTAGCCTGAGCATTCAGCAAAGATCTGCTCAGGGTGGGTCTCCTGGAAGAAATCGGACCCTATGAGCTGGCTGGGGATATGGCTAGCAATCGCAAGTACCTTAGCCCCGTTCCGGTGAGAATCATAAAGACCTTGGATAAGGTGGGTATTACCAGGCCCGCAAGAAGCTGCGCATACAGCTAGTTTGCCTGTTGCTAATGATTCTGCTCCGGCAGCGAAAGCAGCGGCTTCCTCATTGCGTACGTGTACCCACTCTATGGAGCTCGTCTTGATGGCATCGACGACCGGGTTCAGGCTGTCGCCAACAATCCCGTATATCCGTTCGACGCCGTTTTCTTCTAGTGTTTGGACAAGTTGCTCAGCATAGTTCATAGACATGTCAACTATCCTACTCTAAGAATTCCTAAGGAAACACGGGGCACTGGGCGAGTGTGAAGGTACTCTTATCACTGAGGTTATCACCGAGGTTATCACTAAGGTTTTATTCACATCACCGGCGGCCTAGACGCCACCCTCCTCTGGTAGCTTTAGAGTGCAATTTGCATACCCTTTAGATAAGGACCTCCATGACACCCACAGTCCTCTTCGCCTGCCGCCACAACGCCGGCCGCTCCCAAATGGCCGCGGCTCTCGCCGGATATCACGCAGGCACAAAAATCCGCGTCCTGAGTGCTGGCACAACACCAGCCGATGATATTCACCCACTCGTAAGCGAGGTATTGAAGGCGCGCGGTTTGGGTGCGCACACCACCGCTCCCCGACTGCTCACCGCTGATACCATCGCTGAATCTGATTGGGTGATCACGATGGGCTGCGGTGAAAGCTGCCCAGTATATCCAGGCAAGACTTACGAAGATTGGCCAGTCGACGATCCAGCTCACCAATCCGAAGATAAAGTCAGAGAGATTATGGCCGACATAGAACGTCGCGTGATCAACCTCATCGAGCGGATTACTGCATAAATGACGACGATGACTTCTCCCCCGCGCCTATCATTTTTAGATCGCTTCTTGGCCATATGGATACTCATTGCTATGGCGCTGGGGTTGGCTATTGGACAGCTTATCCCTGGTGTGCAGACATACCTGACGGCTCTGGAAATATCCCATGTTTCGCTCCCCATAGCAGTGGGGCTGATCGTCATGATGTACCCACCCCTGGCGAAGGTGCGGTACGACAAAGCCCAAGCACTGATCAAAGACAAACGGCTGATGATTATTTCGCTGGTTCTCAACTGGATCATTGGGCCGGCGGTGATGTTTGCCTTTGCGTGGCTTTTCCTCAGCGATTTGCCCCAGTTGCGAACTGGTGTCATCATCGTGGGCTTAGCTCGGTGTATCGCCATGGTCCTGGTGTGGTCTGACTTGGCTTGTGCAGACCGCGAGGCGACGGCAATTTTAGTAGCGATTAATTCTGTTTTTCAGCTCCTTATGTTCTCAATTTTGGGATGGTTCTATCTCGAGGTGCTTCCTACCTGGCTCAACCTCGATACCAAGAGCGTAAACTTCTCGTTTACAGATATTGCGCGTTCGGTTCTGATCTTCCTAGGAATTCCTTTGATTCTGGGACTGCTCAGTCGGATTGTGGGCGAGAAGTTAAAAAGCCGAACTTGGTACGAAGAACGCTTCCTGCCACGTATTTCACCGCTAGCACTTATAGGCTTGCTTTATACCATTGTGGTGCTCTTCTCACTCCAGGGCGATGCAATCTTGGCCAACCCAAGTACCGTCGCACGTGTGGCCTTGCCCTTGCTGAGTTATTTTTTGTGCATGTTTTTCATTGGCCTGATCGTGTCATGGTCGGTGGGGATGAATTATCAGCAATCGGCCTCAGTGGCGTTTACTGCCACGGGCAATAATTTCGAACTGGCCATCGCGGTAGCGATCGGAACTTTTGGGGCCAGCTCCCCTGAAGCGCTAGCAGGAACGATTGGTCCACTTATTGAGATCCCAGTTCTCGTAGGTCTTGTCTATGTGGCGCGGTGGATCGCACCGAAACTCTTTGGGAACAAATAATAAGCATCACAGCACGTGTCGACGCATCAGACGCCCCCACCTCGGGGGCGTCTGATGCGTCAAAGGGATTCTGCTCCCTTGATTTCCTTTAGCGGCATGAGATGTGGTGATGGCCTATTCAGAGTCGGTCAGCATGCACGCGAGCTAAGTCACTCATATGAGACAGACAAATTAGGGTATCCTAAGTATATGTCTGAAAAATTCAAAGCTGCGGTGGTTGAAGAATTCGGCCCCACTCTCACCCTTAGTCATATTGACCTCCCGGAGCCTGGCCCTTTCCAGGCACTCGTCCGAAATATTGCATCTGGCATTTGCCACACTGACCTCCACGCTGCTGAGGGCGATTGGCCCGTGAAACCCACCCCACCATTTATTCCGGGCCATGAGGGTGTCGGTGAGATTATTAAGCTCGGCCCCGGCGTCCACGACCTTAACGTTGGCGATATGGTGGGCAACGCATGGTTGTGGTCTGCCTGCGGCTCCTGCGAGCATTGCATCCAAGGCAACGAAACCCGATGCGAAAATGCCGAGTACGGAGGCTACACCATTAACGGCTCCTTCGGTGAATATATGCTGGTTGACACTCGTTATTGCCCACGCATACCCGACGGCGTCGACCCCTGCGAAGTGGCGCCGATATTATGCGCCGGCGTAACCGTATACAAGGGCCTAAAAGTAACCGAGACCAAGCCGGGACAATTCGTAGTCATTTCTGGCATCGGCGGACTCGGTCATATCGCCGTGCAGTATGCCGTTGCCATGGGTATGCGCGTCATCGGCGTCGATATCGCCGATGACAAACTTGAGCTCGCCCACAAGCTTGGCGCCGAATATACCGTCAATGCAAAAGACTGCGATCCCGTCCAAGCCATTCGCGACTATACCAGCGGGGGCGCGCATGGCGTACTCGTCACCGCGGTTCATCCCCAAGCATTCGGCCAAGCGATCGGCATGACGCGCCGTGGCGGGACGATTGTCTTCAACGGGCTACCTCCAGGGGAATTTCCCGCACCGATCTTTGACATCGTTCTCAAAGAACTCACCATCCGCGGTTCCCTTGTAGGAACTCGCCACGATATGGCCGAAGCTCTGGACTTCTACGCCCGTGGGCTTATTAAACCCACATGGAAAGAAGTTGGACTCGACGAGGTCAACGACGTCTTCGCAGACCTTATCGATGGCACGGTCGATGGTCGCCGCGTGATTAGATACTAAAATTTCCGATAGGTCATTCCTCCTCATCATTATGAGGAGGAATTTTTTGTCCTGTACACTCTGTGACGTTCACGTATATTTGGAAGGACATAAATGAACCGTACTAAACTGCTGGCCGCAGCCCTGGCAGCAACCCTTATCCCCGTAAGTCCGGTACATGCAGCAGAGAATACTGTTGTGGCTGGCTATACCGTTAGCGTTGATGCTTCAGCCCAAACCTGCACAATCACCCCAACCGACGTCGCTCGAGCTCAAACGAAAAACCTTGGCGATACCATGTGGGTAGGTGCTGAAAAAGCTATTCTTTCTACGGGGCAACCGTGGGCTGCGGCTCAGGCACAGAAGATCAATGAGCAGCGCCAGCTCGGCACCGCTAAAGGTAACGTTGCTATTACCACTCCCATGGCAGCTCTCGAAGCTCTCTCGGTGCTGAAAGCTGGAAAAGACACGAAGGGGGCGGTTGACACCCTTAAGAAGCTACCGATCATAGGCTCCCTCATCGGGCTCATCCCTCTAGAGGGAACCGTCTCTTCGATTTTCGACACCATCGGCTCTTTAATCGGTGTCGCCATCGATGTGGATAAACTCATGCTGCCCGGGGAACTGGCAGCGCGCTTTGTCAACCCCAGCATCGACGCCTCAACTCCATTTGTAGCCTCGGGTGGTCAAACCTTCGCGCTCAACAAGATTGCGGCTGAAAAAAATTACTACCAAAAAGAGATAGACAATCCGAGCTATGCACGGGCACCGCTTACTGGTGCCGCCTTAAAGCAGGCTCGCGCCCTCGACCCCGAGTTCAAGAAGGCGTGGGCTGCGTATAATACAGACGCGGTCAAGGCTCTTGATGCCTGCATAAAACCCGTAGCCGATACGGCGCCGACCAATCCTCAGGACGTTCGGCCCCAGGACGTTCCCAATAGCCCAGATCTCCTCAAACCTCTCGATCCTCAGCAATCAGGCAGCGATGCTTCCTCGAGGATCGACGCCGCCGATAAACTTAGTTCGCTAGCCGGCAATGAGAATGGGTCTTCTAAAGCTATCGGCATTACCTCTGCTGTCATTGGTATTCCAGTCCTCTTGGGTATCATCGCCGCACTGATCCCTGTGATCAAGCCTCTGCTCCCGCCAGAGATCAGCCGCTTGCTTCCTTAAATAAATAAACTCCCCGGTATAACCCGGGGAGTTTATTAAAATCTTAGCGACGCTGTCTGGAGAGGAAAGACCAGATCTCGTCAGCAGTGCTGGGGGTATACCACCATAAGTGCCCACCAGGGACCCGAATATGCTCGGTGGGGGCCGCGCAGCCTTGAGCTACGACCTTGGTGGCACCACCGGGCAGTGGGTGTTCGGTGCGTCCCGCCCAGCAGCGATTACGCTGCGCATAGCGTTCCATCATCTCTCTACCACCGTAGTAGTGCAGTCCATAGCGGAAACCGCCATTATAGTTATGCTGTTGATCGCTCATCCCGTGAACGTTGATAAAAGCGATGGGATTGCCCTTGCAGTTGCTATCCACCGCATCAAAATAAGCGCCGGATACTGGAGCGACTCCTGCGAAAAGATCGGACGCGTGGCAGCCAAGTACCGCGGCCATTCCAGACCCCGTCGACATACCTGTGGCATAGATGCGGCCACGATCGATATTATAGGAGGCCTGAACACGGTCGATGACGCGCCGAATGAAGTCAATATCTTGGCCTGGTGCGGACGTGGCGGTGGGGTTACCCTCCCACGATTGATTCCAAGAATCTGGGTACACAATGATTGCGTCGCGACCTATCGACGAGTACTTGAGCCGCGAGTAGTTACGAAAATTCTCAGAGGTATCCTGATATGCGGGGATGCCCACCATCACAGGGAACGGGCGCGCCGCGTCATAACCGGCTGGCACGTCGATGAGGAACCGGCGGTTGCCATATGGGGTATTCACCCACAAGGCTCCGAAACCTCCGTTAGCTACGGGTTGTGGCTGCGATGGACGCCAACCGGCCGGAGCCGGCGGTAGTGGCAGTGGAGCGGAACTCGAGGAACCTTGAGCGAGCTGACGCTGAATATCGTTGACAGTGCGCTCAACCTGGGTGCGCGCATTGTCAATCGCTCCCTGAACCTCGGGCGGCAACGGCAACTGAGCCTGAGCGGTGGCGGGGAGTACAGAGGTCATGAAGGTTGCCGCAAAAGCCGCAACTGCCATGCGCGAAAAAGTCTTGTTCACAATAATCTTTCCACTAATTTTTCTAAAGAATAGGGGGAGCTAGTAACCAGCGACGCCTTGGGCGCCACCCGGCAGCTCAACAGGAGCTTCAACAGGGGCTGCAGGTTGTTGAGGGGGCGCTGGAGGTTGATACTGCGGAACGGGCGCGGGAGCTGGGGCAGGGACAGGTGCAGGCGCCGGAGCAGGTACGGGGGCTGGTATCTGTTCCTGCGGTGCCGGAACCTGATCGGGCACCACTGGGGCTGGATCACCTGCGGTTGTCGCTTCCCCTGGAACCGGCTCTGCGGAAGTAGACTCGACCGTAGTCGTTGGGGTGGTTGTGATAGTTGACACAATCACCGTGGTCGTCGACGTCGTCGTGGGTGCTTCTTCATCATTGCCACAGGCAGTGAGCGCGAGCGAACAAACTCCAGCGCCAATAATGACACGGGCGACTTTTTGAGATAAGTAGGCCATATTGATTCCTCCCCTTAGGTATTGGTCCATTTTAGTACGTTAAAATTATCAGCTGCGAAAACTCTCACCTAATAGTGAGCCCCCTCGGGGGGAATTTCTGCGGGACTTATTATTACCGATCATTAACATATCAAGGATCGTTGATAGTTTCAGAGCTAACCCTTATGGGGTCACGTATAGTACCTTCTGATGACGAAACCGCCGAGCGAATAAAGAGAGAAAACGTTGACCGCCTTTCCCATCACTGGCAAGCGCCCCACCCTTCCTTCTTTGACGGGCGCACGCTGGTGGGCCGCCGTGGCGGTCTTCCTCCTGCATGCTTTAGTATTCCTTGCCGTTTACCCTTTCCAAAAGGGTGAGCTTTTTGCCGCCCTCCACCGCCTTGTTCCCATGCAGTTGGGGTCCGCGGGTGTGACTTTCTTTTTCGTATTGTCTGGTTTTCTCATTTACTGGTCGAATAGCGATGTCAGAGGGGCTCGCGATATCGTTTACTATCTTCGACGGCGCTTCACCAAAATTTATCCGATGCACTGGGTTGCGTTGGTGCTCTTTGTTTTAGCCTCGGCATCCATTAGCCGCGACGGTATCACCTTTGCACTCGATTTCTCTCGACTCGAACTTTGGGTACCCAATGCCCTGCTTATTCATACATGGAATCCCCATTGGGCACTTCTAGGTGGTCTCAATGTCCCCTCCTGGTCCCTAGGTGCAGAGATGCTTTTCTATATCTCTTTTCCTTTTATTATTCCCTTTGTTAACAAGCTCACTGGCTCGCGTACATGGTTTGCTTTCTGGTCGCTCTTTGCATGCGCGAGCGCGGTGGCTCTCAGCGTGCACTTTATTTTCGAAGGCGGCTGGGCCACTGCAAATGCTTTCGTACCACGTTTGTGGGATATGGATATCTCGCCAGTTGCAGAACCCCATGCCGATCCAGTGTGGTTCCAGCAACAATCCATTCCGGTGCATATGGCTTATTTCTTCTCCTATTATTTCCCTCTCTCGCGTCTCGTAGAGTTTTATATGGGAGCCTTAATAGCCAAACTAGTTGCGGAAGGGCGTTTTGATAATCGCAAATTGCTGTGGCCGCTGGTGGCTTTAGTGCTAAGCTTTGGCGCTACATGGTTTGTCCCGGTGGCCTTAAAGATGGCGGTGATGATGCTCGTCCCCATGTGCTTTGTGGTGGGAACTCTAGCCACCCGGGATTTAGCCGGCATTTCTGGGCGCATCGCTCAACCTCGCGCAGTCCTTTTGGGAAATATCTCTTTCGCCTTCTATCTCGTGCAGTTCCCAGTGATGGTATTTCTCCAGCGTTATCTCATTGCTGGTCATAGCTGGGGTTTTCTGGGATGGTTAGGATCAGCAATCTTAAGCTTCCTCATCTCACTCATTGTGGCGTGGCTGATGTTTACCCTCATCGACGATCCCCTCATGAAAGCCACTGCCAGAGGCCCGAAGCGGTCTCGGAGGCGGGAGAATATTCTTATTCGCGATGCACGGATCCTGCTCAATATAAAACACTGATACGAAAATGATATGAGCGGTACTCATGACCGCCTGATGACGGGAGTCAACTCTAATGAATGTGCAATGCGTCAATAGCGCGTTCCGCCTGTGGTGAGGCGATTTGGAAAAACCATACCCCACGGGGGAACTTTGGGTAGCCAACGAGGATGGAATCTGCTCATCAACGAAGGACAGTCAAGCAGACTTTTTAAGGTGGTTATATAACCAGCGCTCTCGACTCTGACGGTGCTAGCGCGATGGGCCCGTCAAATAGCGGATATTGTAGTGGAGCTGGCGACGGGAATCGAACCCGCGCCGTCTGCTTGGGAAGCAGAAGTTCTGCCATTGAACTACGCCAGCAATGGTCTCATGATATCACCCATTGATCTCCAAACAAGAATTCCCAGCTAAGACCAGAGCTCTCCCCCACCTCAGCCCATTAAAAAGGGGTAGGAGCGGAGTCCGTTTCGTTGCAGAGAGGATTGTTGGCTCGCGTTTGCGCAGCACTTTTGCACGGCGCATCTATGCAGTAGCTCTAAGCAGCTCTAAACAGCGGCTCTCCCAGTCGCCGACGCAAGACCCACGAGCCCTCCAGCACACTCTCTTCCCCATACGCCAGAGGATGCGGAAATTCGACAGTGTACCCAGCTTAGTTTTCCTAGTAAGACACTGAGGCCCGTGGCCCCATACCATCCGATAATTAATGGCGGTAGTAAATTGGGGCCTCCCCATAGAAGCAGTCTGGATGCCGTTGCCCTGCAACGGAGGTGCCTGAGGGGCGAATATTTATTGTCTATCGAATCACTTAGGCCACAACGGTTTTCTACCAGTAGCACTCCACCACAAATCAAACCGCGATACAGTGGAATAAAAATAACCCACATATGCGGAGCAATTGAAGCTCGCAGATGTGGGTTTGTTAGAAGTAGTCTAATTCTCCATAACGTCATGCAACACAATAGTCTGATCGCGCCCAGGACCTACACCGATATAAGAAATACGGCAGCCAGATAGTTCCTCTAAGCGGCGAACATACTGCTGCGCCTTATCGGGCAGTTCTTCAAATGTCGTGCAGCTAGTAATATCCTCATCCCATGCAGGCATCGTCTCGTAGATCGGGGTGGCGTGGTGGAATTCTGATTGCGTCAATGGCATCTCATCGTAGCGCTTTCCGTCCACGTCGTAGGCCACACAGATCGGGATTTCCCCGATACCAGTGAGCACGTCGAGCTTGGTGAGGAAAAGATCGGTAAAGCCGTTGACTCGAGAGGCATAGCGGGCGATCACGGAATCGTACCAGCCACAGCGCCTCTTGCGGCCGGTATTCACACCTACTTCCCCACCGGTGGTCTGCAGGAATTCGCCCCACTTATCAAATAGCTCAGTGGGGAATGGGCCCGCGCCCACACGCGTGGTATAGGCCTTAATAATGCCAAGCGAGCTAGTAATGCGCGTAGGTCCAATGCCCGCGCCCACACAGGCGCCACCAGCGGTAGGATTCGATGAGGTGACAAAGGGATAGGTGCCGTGATCAACATCGAGCATGGTCGCTTGACCACCCTCCATAAGGATATGTTTGCCGGCATCGAGGGCTTTGTTTATTTCGAGTTCCGCATCAATCACCATTGGTCGCAGGCGGTCGGCATAGGAGAGGAAATACTGGACCGTTTCCTCCACATCAATGGCTTGGCGGTTGTACATTTTAACCAGTACCTGGTTTTTGAATGCCAAGGCAGATTCGATCTTTTGCCTCAGGATCGATTCGTCGAAGATATCTTGCACGCGAATACCCACACGCGAGACTTTATCGGCATAGGTTGGGCCGATACCACGCCCGGTGGTACCGATCGCGCGTTTTCCTAAGAAACGCTCCTGAACTCGATCGAGTTTTTGATGATAGGGAGCAACGAGATGTGCATTCGCAGAAATTCGCAGGCGGGATGCCTGAGCTCCACGAGCTTCGAGGCCGTCAATTTCGGCGAAAAGCGCTTCTAAGTTGATCACAACACCATTGCCCAAAATTGGGGTGGCGTTCTCCGAAAGTACGCCCGCGGGAAGCAATTTAAGCTCGTATTTTTCGCCGCCGACAACGACGGTATGCCCAGCATTATTTCCGCCGTTTGGTTTGACGACGTAGTCGACGAGCCCGCCGAGGATATCAGTCGCTTTACCTTTGCCTTCATCGCCCCACTGGGCGCCGACGATTACGATTGCTGCCATGATCAAAATCCTTATCGGGAATGGTGTATGCTGCGCTGCGAACGCGTAGACGATTCCTCATTGTACATGCCTGGCCACCTTCTACGGCTGAGTAAAGAGATCCGCTCAGTCGCAGTCTCCTAGTACACTAGGAGACGTCAATCCGTGCGACTGTTTCGCACTTTTTCTACCTCGAATATGAAGGGCCTTTTTATGACTACTCCTACTCCATTTACCATCGACCGCGTAGCTAAAATCTTCGACGAGAAGGGCTATAACTACAATACTGACGATGACGGCGATATCTACGCCGGCTTCGACGAGAATAAATTCATGCTGCTCGCCACTGGTCAAAAGCGCGAGGTATTTGCGGTGCGCTCCGCGTGGAAGGCCACCGGGCCCATCGAATCTCGCGCTACCTTGATGGAATTCTGCAATGAGTGGAATCGCACCAAGATGTGGCCTAAAACGTATGTCACCGTTAATGATGAGGGGATTGTCGGCGTGCAGGCTGAGGTTAATACCGACCTCGAACATGGTGTTACCGATGCCCAGCTCGAGCAGTTGCTCAACTGCGGTATCGCTACGGCCTTGCAGTTCTTCCAAGAATTAACAGAGCAATTCGCTGTGGCCCAGGCGGATGAACCCAAAGAGTAAATGAGGCAGACGCTCCTGATTAAAGCGGGGGAATGTTCCATGCAACCCCCCGCTATCGAATATCTGCGTACCTCTGATAAGCCCACTAGAGCCGAATTGCGAGCACTCGATAGTCTCGCGGCTCAGATACTTCCCAACGATCCCACGCCCAGCTTGGATGAGATAGTCAAGCGCCCCGATATTCCTCATATGGGTCAACCAACGGTGGCCCCCCAAAAGGATTATCTCCTACACCCTCTACGCATCATTGTGGCGGGAAGCGATGCGGCGCTGTCGCTCGTGGTCACCCGCTTGATGCGTAGCGATCGGCTGTGGGCAGAGGTCGCCTTTATTCCCACTCATGAAGAATCTGCTGTGGCAAGCTGTTGGGGGCTGCCGCGGGACACTCAGCAATGCCTCGATATCGCTCTGAATGCTCCCGTTGCGCCCATGCCACTCATCCGCGATGACACCGCCACAGCACTGATGGGTCGTGGAGAGGTGAGCGCGTGGGACGCAAAGGAAATGACTGCCGAGATCGTTGTCGATGATGAGGTATTGCTGCGCCATCAAGCGCGACGTTTAACCCCGCGACGGGGGATATTCGGAGCGCGACTAGCACCCATGCTTGATGCCCCCGGATTAGCAGCAGTGGTCCTTGATACCCCTGTTGTTTCGCGCTCTCGACTCCTAGGGCCATGGGGAACCGCGGACCCTGAGTCCGTGATGATCGGGCGGGCCCTGCAGGCCGGTGGAGAGCAGCTGCGAGTGACCATTGATGGTATCTCTCGGCCTCGCGCTACTGACCGTGTGACTTTCTATCGCCACCTGCGCGACCTGCAGGCCGTGCGACCAGCCTAGTTTTCATCGAGAGGCAATTCGCTGCCCCAAATCTCTGGAGGTTGTGCTGGGGTGCTGGAGGTCGGCTTGAGGGTCGCTATCGCGCTGCGACGACTCAAACCGCAGATCTGCAGGAGATCGACAATGATCGAACGGGATTGGCCCAAGATAATTTGTGCACTCAGAACGTGTTCGTTGGCGGTATCGAGCCCCGCCATACTTCCCAAGACTCGCAACCGCTTCACTTGCTCAGGAATTACTTTGTATTCCTTGTCATCACCGTGGAAGAGTCGGTGTAACTCATCGGCCACGCTCGCGAGTTCCTCAATGATATAGAGCTGGTCGTCGGAGACTTCATCGTGATCTTCCGCTAGCACGAGGGCGCGCCTAGCGAGCACGCGGGTATTGCGCATAGCGTTGTCCACGGGGTTGAGCAGACGCATGAGTGATTCAATTTTCTTGCGTTGCCGCCACAAGAGGGGCGAGACCACAATATTTTCTTTACCTGCCCGTGCGGTCGCAATCATAGAGTTGATGGCTCCCTGGGTACCCCGGGCGCTGTTTAATGCCTCTTCAATTCCAGCTACGTCACCTGTGCGCAAAGCTGCTGCTACTTGGGCCAGCACCTGCGAGGTCATTTGAAGTAACTGAGATACTTCATTACGTCCAGGTTTGAGTGGCGATTGGGGTAAAAGGGCGATCACAACCAGCCCAACAAGGCCGCCCACGAAGGCGTCCACCATGCGGTCTGGTCCTCCACTCGTAGAGGGGGGCAAAATAGTAGCCACCAATACCGCGGCGAACGCGGCTTGGTTGGCCACGAGAACACCTCTATCGATAAAAGTGCCGAGGGCGATGGCGAGAGTGACGCCCACAGCAATCTGCCATACTCCGGAGCCAAATGTCTCAATCAGCAGGTCACCGAGGCCCACGCCCAAGGACACTCCTACTACTAACTCCACAGCGCGTCGAAGCCTCTCACCACCGGCGGTGGAGAGGACGATCACGGTGGCCATAGGGGCGAAGAAAGGATGGGGGTGGTTGAAAATATGAACGCCCGCCCAATAAGATGCGCCGGCCGCAATACCTGCCTGGAGGATATAGAACCACTGATTGCGGAGACGAGTAAGCCCATCGCGAACTCTTTTTTCCACGGTGCCCGGGACTAATGGATACATGAACTAAAACCTCTTTAGAATCTAAGCGTATGCATTACCATACCCACCCCCTGAGACATGGCAAAAGCCCAGCGTAAACGCTGGGCTTTTGCTGCAGACCTTCAATTAGGCCTTATTGGCGTAAGTCACGGTACCACCCGTAGCCTCGGAGATAACCTGCAGGTAAGCAGGGTCATTCTTGAAGGTCACGGCGTCCACGCGCACATTTGGGTGCTCGTCAGTCATCTTGAGGGTTAGCTGGGCGATATCGCCGCCACAGGTATCCACACCATCAGAGAATACAACGATACGGGCTGGGCCGTCAGCTGGCAGCAGCTTGGCGGCTTCCTCGATGGCCTTGGTTACTGGGGTATAACCGCGAGCTGGCAAAGCCTCGATGGCCGCGGTGGCAACCTCAGCATCCTCGAGGGAAGAAAGGGGACGAAGAACCTCAACGTCTTCGCAACCCTGAACTTGGCTCTCTGGAGCGTTGTCGGTGTTGTGTCCGAAGACAACCACGCCGAGCTCGCTGCTGGTGGGGAAGTTATTCACCAATTCAACAGCAGCTTCCTTAGCCTGGGTATAGCGGGTCTCATCATTGCCCTCGTCGAGCATGGTAGCCGATGCATCCATGACAATAACGGTAGGTAGGGCCTCACCGGCGTCTACAGGAGTTGTTTCCTGCTCCATAGCCTCCATAGTCATCGTCTCCTCTGCGGTTACCACAGCAACGGTGCTGGGGGCAGTGGTGGTTTCAGGCTCGGTGGAGGAGCAACCAGCTACTAGCAGGGCGCTGGTGGCAAGAACAGTGGTGAGAATCTTGGGGGTGGAAATAGCAATCACAGCTTTCTTAAAATCTAAGCAAATCATTATCAACTGAGCTTCTAAGCCTTATCAAGGGCTTTAGCTGCTCGCCGGATCCACCATACCAGAGCTTTGACACCAATGTCGGATGAGGGATATGGGTGGGAATAGGAAAATCCCCTCGACCTTAGCCATATGGCCGAGGTCGAGGGGAATATTTGATATTTACTTACCCAAGGTGGTTCCTACAGAGTGGAGATCCTGACATGCCTCAACAATACGATCGGCCATGCCTTGCTCTGCCTTCTTCATATATGAGCGTGGGTCGTAGGCCTTCTTATTGCCCACTTCGCCGTCAACCTTGAGAACGCCGTCATAGTTTTGGAACATATGAGACACGACGGGGCGAGTGAAGGCGTATTGGGTGTCAGTATCAACGTTCATCTTGATAACGCCATAACGTAGCGACTCTTCAATCTTCTCCTTCTCGGAGCCTGAGCCACCATGGAAGACGAAGTCGAATGGAAGAGCGTCATCGCCAAGGCCCAGCTTCTCTCGGGCAACCTTCTGGCCTTCAAGTAGAACTTCTGGACGCAACTTGACGTTGCCTGGCTTGTAGACGCCGTGCACGTTACCGAAGGTAGCAGCCAGGAGGTAGCGACCCTGCTCACCGGTGCCGATGGCATCGATGGTCTTAGCGAAGTCTTCTGGGGAGGTGTAAAGGTTAGCGCCTGCCTTAGCCTCAACGCCATCTTCTTCACCGCCGACAACACCAATCTCTACCTCGAGAACGATATGCGCCTTATTAGCTTTTTCGAGCAGTTCTTGGGCGATGACCAGGTTCTCATCAATATGGATAGCAGAACCATCCCACATATGAGATTGGAACAGAGGCTGCTCACCGCGGTCTACACGCTCCTGAGAGATAGCGATGAGGGGGCGCACATACTCATCGAGCACTTCCTTCTGGCAGTGATCGGTGTGCAGCGCGATATTCACGCCGTAGTGCTTGGCAGCCTCGTAGGCGAATGCTGCCAATGCGCAAGCACCTGCAACCTTGTTCTTCACGGACAAGCCAGAGCCGAATTCAGCGCCACCGGTAGAGAACTGAATGATGCCGTCAGATTCTGCCTCAGCGAAGCCGCGAAGTGCAGCGTTAATGGTCTCGGACGAGGTGCAGTTGATCGCAGGATATGCAAATCCGCGCTCCTTTGCACGATCAAGCATCTCTTTGTAGACCTCAGGAGTTGCGATTGGCATGTGTCATCCTCCAACTAAATAGAAGTTTCTATGTCAGAACCACAGGGAGCAGTCCATGAGCACCATTATGCCAGCAAATCCCCCATATTGCACCGTTCATATACAGTGAAAAACCACACAGTCGGGCATAAGCTCACCAATATGGGCGTGAATCAGCGGCTTCGTCTCTCTGCATTAGCCAATTGAGCCATGTCATGACGAGCAATACGCGCTGCTGCTTCCATGAGCATCCATCCAGAGAGCTGGACGGAGAGATCGCGTTCATCAACGCGGACAATATGGACAAGGTCACTCAAGGCTCCACTAGAGCCCCCGTAATTATGCGGTAGCTTTGCATCGGCAAGCCAATCGGTGCCGAAGATGGGGAGGCCATCTACCTCCAGGCGGTGTTGCCACAGGGATTCAGCGGAAGCTAATACTATGCGCTTCGCCCGCTTTTTTGCGGCAATATTGGCTTCGCTATCGCCTGGCAATCGCACCGCAACGTCCGCGAGGTAGCGGGCAAGTATTCCCTTAAATAGGCCGCCGTCCCCGTCGCCAGTATTCCAGTCAATGACCCCGTAGGCATTAGTCATATGCCTATCAATAGCCTTGATCAGGGCCCTGATATGAACGAGATAGTTGATCGCTTCTTCTTCGGTGCCGGGGTGTTTCATCAGTGACAGGGCAATGTCAAGGCACGCCCCCACAGCCACTCCCTGGCAGTACGGGTGAATAGCTTTAACGAGTTCGGGGCCGTTCATAGTCATACGCAGCCCGTCCATAACCAGGCCGTCTTCGTTGATTAATTTATCGAATATCCAGTCGACGATAAATCGCGCTTGGCCGAGGTTTTGTTGGCGCGCCAGCATAATTGCTGCGGGCCCATTGGTGGGGGTATTGAAGAAGGTTTCGCCGACGCGCCACGGAAGAACACTGGCTACGGGGTCGAGACCTTCTAAAATATTATGTTCCAAGGCCTTGATATATTTTGGGCGCTTTTTATTATTCAGGCTCGCCGCACGATCGAGAGCTAGGGCTAACCAGAGTTTGTCGTCGTAGTAGTTATTCCGCTTAAACGATCCGAAATTCCTTAGTTTGATGCCGCGGATGGTGGTTTGGATGCGACGTTTTCGGTCTTTGGTGGGGCGTCTTTTGGCGGCGTCGACAAGGCAATCGAGGTAGTGAGCTTGCCACCAGTAGTGCCAGCGATAGAAAGTTTTTTCTTTAACGTGGGGAGGCCATGCAGCGACTGCTAGGTTGGTGTGCATCAGCCCCCAGAGGCGCTGTGAATGGCGTTCATTGATGGCCGACTCGGCGAGATCCGCACGGTGTAACCATTTCTCCTCGACCACCTGAACGTCACTCCTTATTGTTAGCGTGCTTGACTGAGCGTGATTATTGTAAACGAGGTAGTGTGCCGGCTCGGCTACCATGCTTGCGAAAGATCGGCGTGCTGCCTGATCCATTGATGCATGGCAATCCCGGCGGCCACTCCCGCATTAATGCTACGAGTGGATCCAAATTGGGCGATTGAGCAGGTCATCAAAGAATTCCTGGCAGCTTCTGGAGAAATCCCTGGTCCTTCTTGACCAAAAAGGAGCAGACATTTTTGCGGCAAGGTGGCCGTTTCGATCGGCACGCTACCTGGGGTATTATCAATCGCCACCACACCCAAACCGCGGTCTTGTGCCCATGTGATGACGTCTTCGGTCCTCGGGTGGTGCATAAGATGTTGGTAGCGGTCGGTCACCATAGCCCCCCGACGGTTCCACCGTCGTCGACCAACGATATGAACCGTATCGACGGCGAAGGCATTAGCGGTGCGCACAACGGTGCCGATATTGGCGTCGTTTTCAAAATTTTCGATGGCAATATGCAAACTGTGCCGGCGCCTATCGATATCGGCCACGATTGCTTCTCGACGCCAATATCGGTAAGCGTCAACGACATTTCGATGATCCCCTCCCTCGAGCAGCTCTGGATCATAGTGGGAATCCTGCGGCAAGGGCTTGTCGGGGTATTCCTCGATCCAAGGGCCAAGACCATGGCGGCCTTGGCCCCACTCAGTCGGCCCGGGAGGGAAGGGCGAGTGTGGAATATGTGGGATACTCACGAGGAGAGTCCAAGGTCTTCCAGGCCCAGCAGGTAGCGGTATTCCAATCCCGCCTCGGCGATGACTGTGTCTGCACCTGTCTGCCGGTCAACCACGGTAGCCACGCCTACGACTTCAGCCCCGGCGGCTCGCACAGCGGCGACGGCATTGAGGGGGGAATTTCCCGTCGTGGTGGTGTCTTCTACAACCAGCACTTTCTTCCCCACAATATCTGGGCCTTCAATCTGGCGTTGCATTCCGTGTTTCTTGGCTTCTTTGCGGACCACGAACGCATCGATATCGCGGCCTTGAGCGTGCATGATGGATGTGGCCACCGGATCGGCGCCCAGCGTGAGGCCACCGACAGCCACATAATCCCAGTCGGCGGTGAGTTCGCGTAGCAATTCCCCAATAAGCCGCGACGCGCGGTGCTCTAGCGTTGCTCGGCGCAGGTCGACATAGTAGTCAGCCTCTTTGCCCGAGGAGAGAATAACTGAGCCATGAACCACTGCTAGTTTCTTCACTAGCTCTGCGAGTTCGGCTTTCTTTGCGGAATCGATCATTTTCCATCTCCAGTGTCAGCTGTGGTGGCAGCAAAATTTTTCTTCGGTTGATGGAATTGTAGCCTAAGAGTTTTCTAGCGGTCCCCATCAGAGAAGATCGTAGATTTCTCGGTGTGGGGGCGCAAAGCCCGCGTGCCCAAAAAGTCCGAGGGCTGAGGTGGTGAGCTGGGGTTATCGGCAATTGAATCCACATTATCCTCACCCGGGGTATGGATATCAAGAGTGCCCCATTGTCGCTCATAGACACGTGTGGGTAGATCTAGTTCGATATCCTCGCGCCCGAATTCTTCTGCAATTTGAGCAGGAAGAACGAGCCGTTGTGGCGTTTTTGGGGCATAGGTAGTGTGGTCAGCACGAGAGACCAAAGGACGAGTCGGAGGGTGAGATGCAAAATCAAGGGTATTCTCGTGGTGCGGTGGCAATGTGGCTGTAGCATCAGCAAGCAGCGCAAGAGGCACCACTATTTTTTCCCACAGATCAGGCTGAGATTCGAGATCACACCACGCACACACCCACTCAGACTCGATCCACAGACCAGCCACGGCATCGGGCATATTAATAAGCGCACTATATACCCGTTCGTCAAGCATTCGTTGCACAGGCCCAGGATGAGTGGTTGTCACGAAGAAGTTAGCGCACTGGCTGACAGCAATAAGTTCGTCACCGTGGGTGTGAAAGTCATCGCGGTGCATTTCCACGACGACGGGAGAGGAGGCGTTTAGGTGCATGGCCATAACCATGGATTCGCCGATGAGGCCGATATGCATCTCGTAGCCGGCCGCCATGCCACTAATACTGTGGCGGACGGTAGAACTTATGGTAGCGGGGCCTCTGGTCCACTCGTCGGCGAGGTAATCATCTGTGCTGCTGAAACTGAAACCATAGTGGTGGGCCCATGCACGTTTGAGCCGAGTGCGATAACCGGGTAGGGCTGGAAAAAGACGTTCATTGTCGGCCTCAAAGGGGGCGTGCCCGGCGCCAAACGGGGTGATGATGATGGCTGCGTGAGATTGCCATAATTCTTCTAGGTCGGCATTGTCTTCCACAACTTCGTCATCGACTTCTGCGTTTTGTGCAGCTTGGTAGGTGGTGGTGTTGATGGCAGGAATAGACTCGGGTTCGAGAAGCACAGTCGGCTTCTGGTCATGGCTTCGCTTTTGCTGGGCATCGAGCACAAGCAGCACAGCCGCAGCACAAGCGAAAAGACCTGCCAAAAGAAAAACCATAGTGTTTAGTCTATAGCGTTAAATGCCCACAAGGAGGTATTAGTCTCCTCGATCGGTGGGATTCTTCGGGTCCGCACACCACTGGCTCCAGCCACCGATGAAATGGCGAGGGGCTTTCAAGCCTGCAATGGCCATGGCCACGATGACCTGAGCTGAGTGGTTACCGGAACCGGAGTACACGATCACATCGTCGATGGTCTCTGCGGTAATACCGGCTTCGCGGAAGACCTCGCGGAGCGTATCGGCATCTTTAAAGGTGTAATCCTCGTTGAGTACGGCGCGGGTGGGAAGGTTGATAGCTCCAGGAATATGACCAGCTTTGAGATCGAGAGACTCTTTGCGTCCCGCATAGCGGTTAGGTTCACGGCAGTCTACCAAGATTCCCTTATGGGCCTTGACATCTTCGATGGTGGCAACGGGCATATTGCCTACCTCTGCCCCCTCGCCATCGTGTAAGCGGGGATTACCTGGGCCGCCAAGAACCTCATATCCAGCGGCTTCCCAGGCGCGTTGCCCGCCGTCGAGAATACGCACATTTTTTACGCCGGCATATTTCAGCATCCACCACGCGCGTGCAGCAAAAAGACCCCGTTCGCGGGAATAAACAACGACTTCGCGGTCAAGGGTGAGACCCCATTTAGCGAACCACTTATCCAAGGTTTGCTTATCAGGGAGAGGATTGCGCCCACTGGTGGAGGAGGGCATGGAGGCCAGGGAGTGGGCGGTATCGCAATAGCGGGCCGAGGAAATGTGCTCGGAGCGGAATTGGCTATATCCGCCACCTTCGGTGGGTGCCCAGTGGGAGGCGAGAATCATGGGGGCATTGCCGCCTTCAACGCGCGCATTGAGTTCTTGTGGAGTGATGAGAATATCCATATCCTCGATCTTAAAAGAGCGGGGAATAATTTGCTTATTGAAAATACATGGAAATGCCCGTCTCCTGATCACAGCCCACATGAATAGACCTCACTGCAGGCGGCGGGCTTTGGATTCTACGACGAGCGATATAAGAAATTCTGGGCGACTCCGTAGGTTGCCAGTACGCTGGCATCGAGGTACGGGCGTGGATACGCACGATTAATCGCGATAAGAGCGTCAGATAGCATGAATATTGCACCGCTACTAGGGCTCTTGAGCGATGAATATGTAGCAAGGAGTGCGGCATAGGCAATAAGTCGGGGATCTTTTACCAGTGGGGCCGCAACGCCCAAGGCCGCGAGATGCCACAACGGCTTCTTGGGCTTCTTTCCCTCTTTGATCGCGCGCGCGATATGCGCGAGGTGTCCCAGCCCAAATAGAGCCGCCCCCTTATGGAGGGAAGCGTGATCGCGCATCAATTCCAGATCGCCTAGGAAATGCCCTATGCCACCGATTGCAAAAAGCGGATCCCGTAACCGGGTAGGCTCACTAAGCATCAAAGCGGGGACAATAATCGGCTTCGAAATTTTCTCTAGAGGGCGGTTAGAGGTGAGTTTTGCGAGGGCACAGGCGCCAGTGGCGGCCAGTGAGAGAGCAGCAAGCTTATTCATACCTTAAGAGCCTAATAGATAGATAAGGCTGGTAGGAGTTCCCTACCAGCCTTCGTAGGCTTAAGCCTCAATACTTAGGCCCTCTCCGACAGCCTTGATGTGCACGGTATCTCCATCATGGATCTCCCCGGCCAAAAGCTTCTTAGCTAAGGTATCGCCGATTTCCTTCTGGATCAGTCTGCGTAACGGGCGGGCACCATAGGCAGGGTCATAGCCGAGCCGGGCGAGAAATTCCCGCGCTTCCGCATCGACGGTGAGGCTCAAACGGCGCGCCTTCAGCCGCTGAGCGAGGTCCCCAATCTGGATGTCCACAATACTGGTGAGCTGTTCTTGGCTAAGCGCATCGAAAGTGACAACGTCATCGAGTCGATTGATAAACTCCGGTTTGAAAGCACGCTTGACAGCCTCCATAATCTCCGCCTTGTCTCCTCCGGCCCCAAGGTTCGAGGTGAGAATGAGCACCGTGTTGCGGAAATCTACCGTGCGTCCCTGACCATCGGTGAGACGCCCCTCATCGAGTACCTGAAGGAGGATATCGAAAACATCAGGGTGAGCCTTTTCGACTTCGTCGAATAGGACGACGGTATAGGGGCGGCGTCGTACTGCTTCAGTCAACTGGCCGCCCTGGTCATATCCCACATATCCCGGAGGGGCTCCCACGAGGCGCGCAACGGAGTGCTTTTCACCGAATTCGGACATATCTATGCGTACCATCGCACGCTCGTCGTCGAACATGAACTCAGCAAGAGCCTTGGCCAGTTCCGTTTTACCGACACCTGTCGGGCCGAGGAAGAGGAAGGAACCGGTGGGTCGATGAGGGTCGGCCACCCCGGCGCGAGCGCGGCGAACAGCATCGGAGACCGCTTGCACAGCTTGCTGCTGCCCTACCACGCGCTTGGCGAGTTCACTTTCCATATTCAACAGCTTTTCGGTCTCACCTTGAAGCATCTTGCCAGCAGGAATCCCAGTCCACGCAGAGACTACTTCGGCGATGGTATCGGGAGTAACTTCCTCCGATAACATGGTGGGCTCTTGGGCATGGGTCTCGTGCTCTTCTAGCTGCTTTTCCAGCTTCGGTATATGCCCGTAGCGCAATTCCGCAACGCGGTCGTACCTGCCGTCGCGTTCTGCGATTTCCGATTCTTGACGTAGTTCTTCTAGTTCTTCCTTCAGCTTTCTGACCGTGTCAATGGCTGCCTTCTCGTTATTCCAGCGTGCTGTGAGTTCGCCGAGGTGCTCGCGTTCATTGGCGAGTTCACTACGCAGAGCAGCAAGGCGTTCTTGAGAGGCGGCGTCAGTCTCCTTCGTCAGTGCCATCTCTTCAATTTCTAGTCGCCGCACAATGCGTTCAATGGCGTCGATCTCCTGCGGCGACGAGTCGATCTCCATACGCAACCGTGAGGCAGCCTCGTCAACCAAATCAATGGCCTTATCAGGGAGGAATCTGGAGGTGATATAGCGATCCGATAGAGTGGCCGCCGCAACCAGAGCGGAGTCTTGGATCCGGACACCGTGGTGCACCTCGTAGCGCTCTTTTAAGCCACGCAAAATACCGACAGCATCTTCGACCGAAGGTTCAGCGGCAAATACCTGCTGGAAGCGGCGCTCTAGAGCGGCATCTTTTTCGATATATTTACGGTACTCATCTAGGGTGGTGGCACCGACGAGACGCAGCTCCCCGCGGGCGAGAAGTGGTTTGATCATATTGCCTGCGTCCATAGCGGAATCACCGGTTGCCCCCGCTCCCACAATGGTGTGTAGCTCATCAATAAAGGTGATGATCTGCCCGTTGGCTCCCTTAATCTCGTCGAGGACTGCCTTGAGGCGTTCCTCGAATTCTCCGCGATATTTTGCGCCGGCGACCATGGACCCGAGGTCCAAGGAGACTAAAGTCTTACCTTTTAAGGATTCAGGAACATCTCCAGCAACGATTCGGCGAGCTAAACCTTCGACGATTGCTGTCTTACCAACGCCCGGCTCACCGATGAGGACAGGATTATTCTTGGTTCGCCGCGATAGCACCTGGACGACACGGCGTATTTCCGCGTCGCGCCCAATGACCGGATCGATCTTGCCTTCCCGAGCACGCTGGGTGAGATCAGTGGAGTATTTCTCCAAAGCCTGAAATTGCCCTTCCGGATCCTCACTGGTGACTGTGTGGGAGCCGCGCACCGACGGAAACGCTTCCTTGATAACTTCGTAGGTAGCTCCCCGCTTTGTCATCAAATGCGCGGCATCGGTATCTCCCCGCGCAATAGCTGCAAGCAGCACTTCGGTCGAGATATATTCATCACCTAATTCGCTCATTAACTCTCGAGCATTGGTCAGAATATTAAGACTATCGCGGCTCAGATTGGGATTTGCTAGGCCTTGGCCTTGAGCCGAAGGATAGGAAGCTACTAACTGCTCAGATTCCTTTCGCACCACCTCGGGGTCCACTCCGGTGGCTCGTAGCACAGGGCTCGCGATGCCATCTTCTTGACCTAGAATGGCCGATAATATATGTGCCGGCCTAATATCAGGGTTTCCTAATGAAGCCGCTTGGTGTTGGGCCTGCTGGAGGGCCTCTTGGGTTTTTGTGGTGTACTTGAAGTCACTCATGATGCTCCTTGAGTTATCGTTTTATATTTAATGAAGTTGAGCTTGTATAACTCAACCTTTGAGATCATAATACAGCAACTCTTCGCAAAAGTTAAGCCTATTCCACTCAAGTTTCAGTATCTCTTCCTGAAACTGTTGAAACGTCACCAAATGGTGTTGGATGGGGGTCATGAAATCTTTCGGCTTTCTAAGCTTCGGCCATCACAATCGTTCCTTTCCCCCGGGACGTGCCCTTAAAGAAGGACTTGAACTAGCAATCGCGGCCGAATCCTTAGGAGTCAACGGAGCCTATTTTCGCGTCCACCACTTTTCGCCGCAATATAGCGCCCCCATCCCTCTTCTCTCGGCCATTGCCGCACGAACCTCCACCATTGAAATAGGCACCGGGGTCATTGATATGCGCTACGAGAATCCTCTCTATCTCGCTGAGGAATTGGCCGCACTTAATCATCTCGCTGATGGGCGTTTAGCTATTGGAATTAGCCGTGGCTCACCCGAACAGGTATACAAGGGGTGGGAAGCCTTTGGCTATCACAGCTCGGAACCAAAAGCTCAGGATCTTGCGCGCGAAAAATTCTTAACATTTCTTTCCGCCGCCCGTGGTGAGCCTCAAGCCGTCGCCGCCCCGAGCGACCAACAATATCCTCGGATTTATGCTCCAGGTAAGCCATTAAGTATTACTCCCGACGTGGGAAATCTTAGTTCCTTGATTTGGTGGGGTGCCGGATCTCAGGCCTCGGCGATTCAATCCGCTCGTGACGGGGTCAACCTCATGAGTTCCACCTTGGTATTTGATTCCCGGACCACCACCCTCAGCGAGGCCCAATACCAGCACATTATGGCCTACAAAGAGGCGTGGACGGAAGCGGGCTGGAGCCGTGAACCGCGAGTATCGGTAACTCGGACTATTATTCCTATCGTCAATGAGCGCGACCGCAGGGATTTTGGCACCCCTGGCTCAGGCTCTTCTGAAAGGCACAGTATGCTCGACGGTCAGCAAGCCATCCTCGGTCAGCGGCTCATCGATACCCCAGAGAATATCCTTAAAACTCTATTGGCGGATCGAGCTGTCTGTGCAGCAGATACCCTCATGCTTGCCATTCCGAATCTCGCCGGATTGGATGCAAATATTCGACTATTGAACAATTTTGCCATCCACATCGCTCCCGAACTCGTCAAAAACCACGGCCTTTAAATGGTCTAAGAAGTCTATGCGGACAATAGCGTTTAGGCTCTATATTCAGTAGACTAAGGCTCGTGAATTCCATCGAGCCTACCCCACCTCAGCGGCTCGAACTGGGATGGGCTCAAGAGATCTACCGGTATTTATCCACCCACCCGCTGGCTCTTCGGGCGGCGGCTGATTACCTTGGGCGCCATCAGTATATGCGGGCAGCCCTAGGCTCAGATTTTCCCCTCGATCGCGCCATTACGGAGCTTTTTCGTCTCGCCGATATAAACGGAGCGCTCAGCTCTCGAGGGCGTACAGTTCTTATCCGCGCAATCCATACCGCGCTTCACCAGGGTGCTAGTGATCTACCAGGTCTTATTCAAACCATAGTGCCGGAATTTCTCCACCACTGTGAGCCTTTAGGGTTTTCTGCAGGTTTTCGTTCCCAACAATTCATCGGCGAAATCATTCACCTTGTAGAGACTGAGACTGCTCGATCCTCTGCCCGCCCGATTGGTGGCGAAGTGGTTGAGGTAGCTAAACGCTCGCGCTTTATCCACTGCATCCGCATTATTACTGATGAGCCGCTGAGCTATCAGCCTGGACAATTTATTCCAGTCACCTCAAACTACACCCAAGGCCGCTGGCGCGACCTTCTTCCTTCAATACCCGCTAATGACGCATGTCAGATCGAATTTCACGTGCGCACTAGCAATGCAAGCTCCACAGCCTTGGCGCACGCGCAACCCGGTGACCGCTGGCTCTTCGGACTAGCAGGCGGCGGATTTTATATCGACGAGACCGAAGACCTTCTCCTCATCGCCCACGGAACCGGACTAGCTGGCGCTCGCGCGATCATTCTCGACCTCTTCAAAAAGACCAACCCGCCGCGCACCTACCTCTTCGTATGTGCCAATTATCCTGGCGAGTTATATGAATTGCGCTCCTTGTGGCATATAGCATCGACCGCGCCCTGGCTTTTTATTGTTCCAGTCATTAGCCACGCGGAAGATGCGTGGTGGGTAGGAGCAACTGAGCATTCGATTGCGCCACGAGGATTGCACCTGCCCCATATTGGCTGCGCGGGCGAACATATCTCCAGTTTTGGTACATGGTCGGGCCATCACATCATCATCTTTGGTGACACTGAGGACGTACGCGGCACCCGTGACAATCTCATCGCTCACGGGACTCCAGCGGAAAATATTCAAACCCTCGACTATCGGCACCGCTACTTCTGGGACTAGAGGATAGGTAATCGGCGTCGAGCTTCGGCGACCATAGCGGGATCAATATCGACGAGCCCCAGTTGGCTATCGGGGCCTAAGGTCACAAGAACCCTTCCTTCTGGGCTAATCGCCTGCGAGAACCCCACACCCAGCGGCTGAGAATCTTTAGCATCCTTTGGGGGAGCCTGATCAACCGCCACAATAAAGCTCGTGGAATCAAGAGCGCGGGCACCAATTAAGGTATCTCTCTGTGCCCGTTTCCCCTCCCCACCAGCCCATGACATGGGGATTAAGATAACCTCGGCACCGGATCGCGCAAGATCCTGATAGAGGGTGGGGAAACGCACGTCATAACAGATACTCAGGCCGAAGCGTATACCATCAAAATCCACGACTTTCATATCCCCTCCGGGCTTGACCGTTTCGGATTCCTGGAAACCATAGGCGTCATAGACGTGGATCTTGTGATAGATATCTACCTGTTGGTGCGGGTGGACAAATACCAATGTATTGAAGACCCGCTGAATATCCCCCACCGTATCAGCAGGAGTGAAAATACCAGCCACGATTGCCACATCATACTGGTGAGCCCACAGCTTTAAGCTCTCGACGAATGGGCCAGAGATTTCCTCCGCTTGGAGATCAAGCCTGCCTGAGGCAAAAGCTTGCATCGTAGCTTCTGGGAAGATAACCATTCGTGCACCTTGTGCATGCGCCTTACGCACATAGGTGTGAATCTGCTGTAAATTTTCCTGCTTGTCAGTAGCGGACGTCATCTGAGCCATCGCGATTTTCATGCCTACTACCCTATATCGAGAACGCGGAGAAAGTTATCCACAGATTCCCCCAATGCGACAAGTCTCGACATGCGACGAGAACCGACGTGCGGTGTGCTTTATATTATGGATATCTCATTTAACTCCCACGCACGGCAGCTCCTGCAACCCCTGCTGATCCCCTCTCTCATCAACCCTGTGATCTCACCCAGTCGAACTGCTGATAGCCTGCGCTCCACAACCGCGTACCTTAATTTGCAGATCGGAGACTCCATTCGTGCCCATAATGACCACGTGGATGCACTCAACGCTTTTCTTCGTCGGTGCGAAAACCTAGATACAGATCTCGCTCTGGAGTTGGACCATGACTGAACTAGACCTTCCACTGCGCTCGGTAGAATTGGAGCGCAGCGCCCACGAACTGCTCCAGCAAGCCACAAAGCTCTCAGATGAGGTTGCGGCTGCTGAGCAACGATTCCAGGCTTTTGCGGACCACACTGCTGGTCTCGCCTTAGAACAAGGGCTGGTAAGAGCTAAGAAAATTACCAACGAGTACCGCCAGCACGCTGACCTGATCACCCTCATCGCCCATATTCTGCTCGCCACCGCCGAGGCTCAAGCGGAATTAGAAGACTATGCGCGCCGGATAAGGAGCCTAGCGCGCGCTCTTGGCATTATCATTGGCCCACAGCGCCATCTCATTGCCGTTGCCGACTACGCGCTCGCCCATATTCCGCTCGTGCGCACGGCACTTAACTATATCGACGCTGCCTCGAACTATTTAGATACGCAATGCAGTATAGAAATTGAATCCCTACACCCCTCCTGTAGTCACCCATTAGATCCGCGCGGCCTTTACTTCGCTGAGTCTCAGGACCTAAGCATCGATGACATCCATGTCCAAGCACGTGCGAAATTAGAGAGCTACGATTTTCCAGGCATCGCAGAGTTCCTCGATTCGAACCCCCATGCGCGGCTCATTGAAATAGACCACGACGGCATTGTGGTGGCTTTTGGAGATATCGAAAAAGCGCAGCACATTGAAACTAAAATCGCCGGCACCGGCTCCTCCGACCCACATTCTTGGGTAGGGCGCCTCGAGACTGCGGCCCAACTGCAGCGAGACTCTAAGGGTTCTGCAGCGATCATCAGCTACCTCAATTATCAGGCCCCTCCCACTCTTAGCGCTGCCATCAGTAAACGATGGGCGCGCCGGGATGCACCTGCCATCAACGAGTTCCTAAAATCTCTACGTAGCCGCGCCCCACACGCCTTTTTATACGGAGAGGGTCACTCCTACGGGGCGCTGCCCCTTGCGATGAGTGCCCAGCCCGGTGACGATAATCCCCTTGACGCACTCGTAGTATTGGGAGCTCCGGGGCTAGGCACCGCTTCCCGAGAGGATATACATCTCGATGGACCAATTATTAACGTCGAAGGGGAAACCGATATTATCCGTTTAGTCAATAGCCCCACCGGTGGCATCCACGGTCCTGACCCTCAAGAAATTGCCGATAAAACCCTCACCTGCGCGGTCTCCCACAGTGGCTACGATACCGACGAGAAGTGCCGCGCGGATATCAACGCGGCACTTGGACTTAATTGATATTATCTGCGCTTGCCTCGGCGGGGTTCCCACATCACGACCGCCGTGGAACGCGGGACATGAACGATCTCCCCCCGGGGGCGGTTGATATGGCGCTGGAGTTCAGTTAATTCACTCTGGGTTTGACGCAACTGCGCCCGAAGCCGATCGTTATCCCGTTTAAGTTCGATAATGGCCTTGATACCTGCGAGATTGACGCCATCTTCTTGGCTTAAACGTTGCACCGTGCGGAGCAGTTCTACGTCCTCATAGGAGTACCGTCGCCCCCCACCGCTGGTGCGCTGGGGGGTGACTATTCCCAGGCGATCATATGTACGCAGCGTTTGGGCGTGCATTCCGCAGAGTTCCGCGGCGACGGAGATAACAAAAACTTGCTCAGTGTCTTCAAAGTTTGGGTTGTCATTCTTTCGACCCATGACAATCAACTCTTTCAGTCTGTTTGCTGTTCATTAGTGCGTATGTCCGGCCCAGTTGGCGCGAGGATCGAAACCTGATTTCTGCTCGGCCAACGCATATTGCTGCAGAGCTGCCAGCGCTTCTGAGTCGAGTGAGGTAGGTACAACGAGATCCAGTTTCACTCGGAGATCTCCTGTGTCGCCATTACGTCGCGAAATGCCCCGCCCCCGAACACGCAAGACGCGACCATTCGGGGTACCTGCAGGAATTTTAAGTGTAACGGGAGAATCAAGGGTAGGAACCGAGATGGTATCGCCAAGAGATAACTCAGCAAAGCTAACCGGAACTTTTACCTCAAGATCTAAGCCTTTGCGCTTAAAGAGTGGGTCCTGCTTGACATGGACATGAACAAACAGGTCACCCGCTGGTAAGCCATGGGGGCCCGCTTCTCCTTGCCCCGCGAGTCGGACCTTTTGGCCGTCCTCAACTCCAGCTGGAATCCTCACCGTTATCGAGCGGGAGCGTCGCACTGTGCCAGTGGAGCGGCAGGCAGAACACGGGTCATTGATTTTTTTCCCATCGCCTCCACAATCCGTGCACGGTGCAGAGAAACCGAAGGCACCTCGATTTTCGGACTTGAAGCCGGAACCGTGGCATGTTGGGCAGGTGCTAACCTCGCCTGTTTGGGAGCCGGAACCGTGGCAAGCTGCGCACGGCGCATTACCGGTTAATTGAATGGGAAACGTCGTCCCCTTCGCGGCCTCACGGAATTCAATGGTGACTTCGGTTTCGACATCGGATCCCCGCGTTTGCCGAGTTGGGTTGCGATGACCAGCGCCGCCACCGAAAGCGCTACCGAAGATATCCCCAAAGCCGCCTGTCGCGCCAGCCGCTCCACCTCGTCCAAAGAGATCGGAGAGGTCGAAGTCGTGCGCCCGAAACCCCCCACCAGTGGGGAAACCACCCCCAAAACCGCCGCCATTTTTCAACATAGTGCGGAAATCGTCGTACTCTTTACGTTTTTCCTCGTCGCCTAAGACGTCATAAGCTTGAGCCACTTTTTTAAAGCGCTCCTCGCGAACGGTATCCCCGGGGTGAGAATCCGGGTGGTTATCGCGAGCTAATTTGCGGTACGCCCGCTTAATGTCCCCCTCGGAAGCCTGTGAGGAGACTCCGAGATCGGCGTAATAATCTCTCTCCGCCCATTCGTTTTTAACGGCCATGGCATATTCTCCTTTAATAACTAAGTTGAGTCTATGACACTAAAGTTTAGCGTATTGGGCGCAGAAAATCACAAGGTGATGCCAGTGAGCTTCCCCTAGTCGCTACTACCAAACAAAGGCGTCCACCAGTCGACTGCGCCAAAGAAGGCCGCCAAAGCCAAGAAGACGGTATCAAAGAAATGCTTGACAGAATCAGTAAAGATCCGCCACTGAGGTGTTGGTTGTGAACTCTCACCCGGCTTCTCCGTGGTCGTATCCTGAGCTTCATCGGCTGAGCTATCAGCGGTTACCTGCTGCTCCTTCTGGGATACTGGGCGCGTGTCGGATAGGTGCGCAGTGGTAGACAGGGGTGCAGAGTATAAAGTCGCAGAGGCGAGCTGCTGATTCGCTGGAGTCGGCGCTGGTTGCGCGCTCAGTGGTTGGGCAACAGCAACAGAAGTTAAGGTGAGGACCACCGCGGTGGTGATCGAGAGTAGTTTCTTCACTGGAATCTCTTTCTAGCATGAGGAAATATCGAATAAAATCCCCCTCAGCTTAGAGCAGCAATCACCTAAAGGACACGAGTTTAAGGAAATCCACAAAAACTCCCCACCGCTGCGCATGGGTCACATCACGCAGCGGCGGGGAGTTTTTTATCTAGCTATTCCTAGCGCCAACCGAAGAGTTGCCGTAGTGGGCTATGGGGATCGAGGGTGACTGATACCAAGGCTGCAAGAATGCCGCCAAGGAGTGCCACAATTGGAACCCAGATCTTCCAGCCAGTTGGCCCAGCGGAGGAACCATCCTCTGCCGGTGGAGTAGGCTGTTTTGGCTCCTCGATCTTGACCGTTGCAGTCACAGGCACCGTGGTAGAGCCGTACTGCGCGAGGACCACGATATCGTGGGTACCCACTGGCGCATCTGGAGTGACGGTGAGCTCGCCGCGATCATTAATGGAATACCACGCGGGGGCAAAATCTGCCTTAGACCAGCTCACAGCTTCATCTGCATGAGCTACCCACTTGGTCTTATCCTTGATATCGGCCTTGAACTTTGGTGCCACGAGAACCTCGAGGGGAATCTCGGACGTAGAGCCGTCCTCAAAAGTCACCCGAACAAGTGGCTTGAGGATCTGACCAGCCAGATTTTCGTCATCGGCTACCGTGATCTTCATATCGCCGTTGTCCAGCAACTCCACGCTCACCGTGGAATCATTCGGCACGGTCACTTCCTGGATACGCAGCGCACTATCGCCTACCTTCGGAACTACAACGGATGTACCCGGTCGAGGAGCTGCGTTGATAGTCCATTTCGGATCGCTTGCGTGTGCCAAGGATTCCTTAAGGCTCACGCGTGCGTTGATATCCTCCTGAGATTGATCCGAGTATGTCACAGTAACGGTTACGGCAATGGAGTCGTCTCCCAGTTCGGCACCAGGACGTAGCTGCAATTCGCCGGTCTCAGTATTGATAGTGACCCACGAAGGGGCATTCTTGAGAGCAAACTGAGCACCTTCGGGACTATCCAGAACTGCCACAGTCGTAGATTGACCTGCAATAATCTCGATATTTTCATAACGCGGCTGGAATTTCTCTGCGTGAGCAATCGGCTGCACAGTGATCCTCATATCCACAACCTTTGTCGAGCCATCAACAAAACGCACGGTGACGTTGACCTGCTCGGTACCCTCACTCGTGCCGGTAACGCGGAGGCTGTGATCCGGTTGCACGGTGATATCGCTGTGTACAGCATCTGAGACAGTTACCTGCTCAATATTCTCAGTGCTACTTGGTGCAATATCGATGCTCTGGCCGTTGACAAGGGTGCTATCAGGATAATTCAGGTCACCAGCCGCGTCTGCGTGGTTGCCGGTTACTGTCACCGTGAGGGAAACCTCATCGACGCTGGCATCCTGATAGGTAACCCTGACCTTGATAGCCACTGGGGCAATGTCCACCTGCGCACCCGGCGCGGCCTGAACTGTGCCACTGTCAGTGATACTCACCCACTCGGGAGCATCCACGAGCTCATAGCTGGTGATTTCTTCGGCGCGGTCGGCTGGATCGATGTGGACCTCAGCACTCGCTGAACCAATACCACGGCTTACCGTCACGTCTTCCCACGTGGGAGTGATCTGCTGATTGAGATAAGAACCTACATTTACTATCACTGGGACAGTCTTAGTGGATCCATCTGCAAACCGAGCGGTCACGGTAGTCTCATAACGCTCAGCTGCGGTATCGGCAGGCGGGTTGACAACGAGTACTCCCTTGTCAGCAATACTGATCCACTCAGGGTGATCAGCCGGCAGGCTGAGATCAGTATCATTCTCGTAATTCTCTGGAGATACCCGAACCTCACCGCTACCAGCCTTGATGCTGTGCTCTGGATAGGTCAGATCGGAAGCATCGGCTTGATTCTGGTTCACCTTCACCGTCACCTCAGCCTCATCAGTGCTGTTGTCGGTATAGGTGATCACCACCGTTGCGTTGACCTCACCTACTGGGATATCAGCGCCTGGTTGCGCTTCGAGCTGGCCGTGATCATTGACGCTCAACCACTGAGGAGCCCCATCTTTGAGGGCAAATCCTCGGATTGTGGCGGCCTGGTCGGAGATCACCGGATCGAAGGTGACCTCTTGTTGTACCGCTTGGGTGCCACGAGCGACACTGAGCTCTGCATAGGACGGTTGGTATAGATCCGCAACTAAAGGTTGCGGGCTGACAGTAACCGTGAACTGTATCTGGGTGGTCGTATAGTCTGCGAACTGAACGTCCACGGTAACCGGGTATTGCTCAGGGCTTACCGAGGCTGCAGGATTGACAGTGACAATTCCAGTCTTCCCGTCAATGCTGACCCACTCAGGATGACCTGCAGCAAGCGTATAGGTGGTGCCAGGTATTGTCTTGCTGATTGCAGTCGTTCCTTCGGGACCGCCAGCTGTCACACTCACATCGTTATAACTGAGATCCTGGTTTTGATCGCTATCATTCGGCAAGACATTCACCGTTATATCGACTTCATCTGTGGTGTCATCGATGTAGGTGACAGTGACCTTTGCTGTGACTTCGCCCACCTCGATATTCGCACCTGGTGCAGCGGATAGCTGCCCCTCATCATTGATGGTCAACCAGTCAGGTGCACCGGCTTGAAGCTCGTAGCCGCGCACGCTTGCGTCTGGATCAATGAAGTAGGGCTCAAATCTAACCCCTTGGATCGCTGTGGCTGTACCGCGGACAACCTCGATCTTTTCCCATAGTGGGGTGTGGCGGTCGGCCAGGCCCTGAGCCTTATGATTCATCACCACGACCGTGCGGGCAGGGATTGTGAGGTCACCTTCAGTGGGATTCCACTGTACGTCCTTTATGCGCGGGTTGGCCTTGAGGATATCGGAGACAACAATTTCCTCACCTTTAAGATTGCCAATACGCACAGTACCGGCGTTCGGGGCAGCGTTGATGGCGACGACGACGCCAGCAAGGTTCTCGTCGATATCTTCGCCCTGACGGTCATCGATATGCATGGTGATCATGCCATGTGGTCCCTTGGGGAAACTGATCTTTTGCTTGATCAGCTCTGTATCCCCTAGGTGCATCAGCTTGGTAGCCGACCGTAGCTGTAGCAATTCCTGAGCCAATTTATTGGACAGCTCAAGATCCGCAGGTGATGCTTTCAGCGCGGGGTTATTCAGCAGTGGGCGGTACTCATTCCACTTATCACCGTTCTTCTCCTCCGATGGCAGGCCGACGCCGAAATTGTGAGTCTGACCTGAGAGATCGAGTTTGTTGAAATGATCTCCGGCGTTATAGGAATCTCGATCAAGCGACTTCGAACGCATGAATTCCGTACCAGCGTGCCAGAATGCCGGAGACTGGCCTAATGTGACCGTTGCCAACTGCACGGTATTCATCAATACTCGATCCTCCATGGTGGTATCGAGCGGCAGCTGGAGCACGCTGAGATCATAAAGGGTTTGGTTATCGTGAGCATCAACATAGTTGACAGTATCGCCTGGGGTCAGACCATAACCGACCTGTTGGCCGTCTAGGACGAGATCCCGGCCGAATTTACGGCCATCTTTAGAGTCGAATTCAAAATCAGCGAGGTTACCGGCCATGCCGACCTTGATAATATCCTGCAAGTGCTCGAGGTGGCCTTCCCCCTTTTGCGGATGGCCATTCGGGGCGGTTACTAGACCAGTGCCGAAACCTTGTTCCGTCCCTTCGTGTCCGTGGACACCATTGCGCAATTTATCGTTGAAGGTACCGATATTGGTGCCGGAAAGGTTGCCTTGGATCGCTTGCGGGAAGCGTTGACCATCTTGTACTTCACCAAAATTCCAGCCCTCACCGTAGAGATAGATCCGGCTACCGTCGATTCCATCCTTTTCCTTGGTCAGGCCCTGAAGAGCCCGCTGCACAGCCTTGAGATTCTCGGCTGAGTGGTGGCCCATGAGGTCAAAGCGGAAACCGTCAATGCGATAATTCTTCGCCCAACTCAATACTGAGTCGATCATGAGCTTTTCCATGAATTTATGCTCGGTAGCGAGGTTATCGCAGCAGGTTGAGTTAGCTATAGATCCGTTCGGGTTGAGTCGGTGGTAATAGCCTGGAACAACTTTATCTAAGACGCTGTATTCCCCAGTGCCTGCACCATAGGTGTGGTTATATACCTGATCACTAACGACGCGCAGATTCATACCAGCAAGTGCTTGCACCATGCTGCGGTATTCCTTAATGCGGCTGGGTGCTTGCGGATCGGAGGCGTAGGAGCCCTCAGGGGTCATATAGTGATACGGATCATAGCCCCAGTTGAAGCCATCGGTTTTCGCGGTAGCGGCCACAGCAGCTTGAGGTTGCTCGCTATCGGGTGCAGGATTGGCCTCAATAGCTGGCTGGTCCTGATTAACCTCAGGGATCGAGGCAATATCGTTGGTAGGAAGTAGGTGCACGGTATTTAGGCCAGCGTCGGCAAGCTGCTTGAGGTGCTTGACCGAGGCGGAATTCTTCTCGGTAAATGCTAGATATTTACCACGATGTTCCGGCGACACTGTGTTATCAGCGATAGAGAAATCGCGAACATGGAGTTCGTAAATCATCTGGTCAGCGGGATTTGCCAAGCTGGGCACTTCTAGAGCGTCCCAGCCATCAGGCTTGAGTGCCGGATCATTCAGATCGACAATTACCGACTGCTGTGAATTCGGGGTCAAACCAATGGAATAGGGATCTGTAACCAACGTATCGGTAATCTCGTTATCCGTAGGATTCCATACCCGGACCTTATATTTATAGGCCCGGTTCTTCCATGAGGGATCACCCGTAATGCTCCAGATACCCGTCGCATCGTCGTAGTCTAAATCGCGCGATTCGGTTGCCCCTACCCCTGTGCTATCGGGGTAGAGTTCCACGGACACCTGATGAGCAGTGGGAGCCCACAGCTTCAAGGTGGGGGTATCACCATTGAAGATAACGCCGAGCTGTTCCTGTAGCGCAGGTGCGAAAACAGCATCGATGACGCCAGGAATTTGGACACCCGTGACATTGAGCGCCTCGGCTTGCTGCCCCTTTGCATAGACAGCGACTCCTAATCCACCGCCGAGCATAGTTTTGATCTTATCGGTTGTGACACTAGCGGGTACTCGGTAGCTTAAGTAGTCACGGATATAGGGATTTTGTTGCGCCAATTCTAATGAGAGGGCACCGAGCGATTCCAGATTGATGCTCTCGGCTTGAGCGCCGTCCTTTGTTGAGGCACCTGTTCCGCCCTTCACAACGGCTTGGCCGTCACTAACGCTAATAAGATCAACGCTGACCTCGAGAGCATTGCGGCCCTCGAGAAGAGCTGGTGGTAGCGCTATGGTGCGCTCATCCAACCAGATCGCGCTGCGATCTTTCTGCTCCAAGGAGCCACGATCGAGCAGTTCAGTGCTGAGAGTATTCGATTCGTCATTCCAGATGAACCGTGGATATTTATCGGCTTTACCCTCAAAGTTCAGTTTATAGTTACCGCTGCCGTCGCCGAAGCTGGTGTCCCACGTGCGGTTATAGGCCACTTTGAACTCGTAGTTACCGGCAGGGATAGCCTTCGATTCAAACTCGTAGGTATGCTCACCGGTTCGAGTCATCAGTGAGTTGAGGCAAGCTGGCCCCCAGTTGCCGTATTCGTTACCGCTGAGATCTCCCTGCGAACCACGAGGGCACTCTAAGGCGCCGCCGAAAGTGCCCGGCAAAGTGATGGCTGGGTGCTCGACAGTATTAAAGAACTCATGAGTGACGTTGTTATAGAAGAAGGTTACGTCCTCTTCGCTGGTGAGAGAGAATTTAACGTCTGATCCATTCGGGGTGCTCTCGTCGGTGGTGGCGGAATTCTTGCCGTAGTTCTCCTTCCAATCTCCACCCACAGCGATCTTGTATTTGTGATCACCTTGGGCGACAGGGACGGTCAGAGTAGACCAGTCAGAGCCCGCAACGCGAATAAGCTTCATCTTTTCACAAGACGGCATCCAGTCAGATCCGCAGAGAGCGGCAGTGAAGGAGCCAGCCACCGCTGGTCCGAAAGGTTCAATCTCGGTGCCAGGAACGGCAAGATCTTGCCCCACGACACCCCACCCGGAGGAGGCCGTCTTATTACCGTCCGCATCGACAGTCACCGTGCGGTATTCCACCACAGTACCTGGCTCGAGTGCGGAAACATTGTGGTATACCATAGCGCGAGCACCAGTGGCGGTACCAAGCTTGTTCCAGTCAGTATCACCCTGGATACGCCACGCGAAGGAGGTTTCAGACCAGCTATCTCCCGAAATATCGGTTCCGATAGGTGCTAGACCCTCAAGGGCGTGGCCTTTAACCGTAAGGCCACCAGTCACGGAACCAGATACCTGCTTTTGTGCCTTATAGACACTAGCGGATAGTCCAGGAACTTCGATCTCCACTGCCCCATCGGCGCCGGTATTGAGAGTATCGGGACCGTTGCCGTAGATCTTCGTCAGCGTGGCATCTTTGCTGAGAGCCTTTGGAGACACCGTCTGGGCGCTCGCACTATTGTTCAGCGCGACGAGGTACTCAACTTTTTCATCAGTATCAATGCGGCTAAAGGCATAGACACCTGGGCCACTGCTCTTCCAACGCTCAATTTGGGCGCCTTCGCGCAGAGCTTTGTGCTCCCGACGCAGTTCAGCTAGTGCCTTGATGTGCTGGTAGAGTCCCGCGTTTTCGTCAAAATGATCGCCATCGCCAAAGGTACTGCCATCTAAGAGCTTTTCACTCTTCACGTCTACAACTTGGGTAGCGAACATATCTTGGCGGGCTTCTTTGTCACCACCGTTACCGATGAATCCTTGCTCATCGCCATAGTAGACAACAGGTTGTCCGCGGGTTAGGAACATCGTCGAGTGCGCTAACTCAGAGCGCTTGAGCGGATTATCGGTTGAGCTGAGGAAGGAACCAATACGCCCCATATCGTGATTGCCGAGGAAAGTAGGCAGCACGCTGGCATCTGAGTGCTCAGTAATATAGTGGGCATCATCTCTAAAAAGCCCCGCCAAGGATTCGGTGGAGGCACCAGATGCAAAGTCCTTAACACGGTTCTGGAAACCGAAGTCTAGGACAGCATCCATATCGCTTTCGCGCATATAGCGAGCGAGCTTGTCGGCTTCCCGATCATAGGCTTCGCCGAACATGAAGAAATCGCTGCGTCCAGTCTGAGCAGCATGCTCTTTAATACGTTTGGTCCATTCCTTCCAGAATTCGAAATTCACGTGCTTGGCGGTATCGATACGGAAACCGTCAAGGCCAGCGTCAACCCAGGCGCTGTAAATCTCGGTCATACCGTCAACCACTTTTGGATGTTCAGTGAAGAGATCATCCAGGTTAGCGAAATCACCGTAGATATCGTCTTCACCCGAGGAATTGAAATCTACGTTACCTCGGTTGTGGTAATAGGTCGGATCATTGAGCCAGTCGGGAACCAGAGTGATGGAATCATCACGGCTGAGGGTAAAAGGGAAAGAATCCTGATTAAGTTCGGGGAACGCTTTGCCCGTGCCCACGTAATCACTAAGTGTAAAGGGCTGGCCCTGAGCATCTTTATAGGGGTGATCGGCGAGGTTCATATAGGTCTTGCCCGCGGACCCATTACCCCCGGCAAGCTGGATGATATCGGCAGTGTGGTTGACCACGATATCGAAGTAGACCTTCATACCCCTATTATGAGCGGCAGCGATCAGCTGCTTCATCTCGTCGTTGGTACCTAGATGAGGGTCGATCTGGGTGAAATCGGTGATCCAATAGCCATGATATCCAGCGGTAGCCTGATCACCTTCGCCCTGCACTGCCCGGTTCTTAAAGCTGGGGCTGAGCCACAAAGCTGTTGTTCCTAGCCCTGCTATATAGTCGATCTTGTCAATGAGGCCCTTCAGGTCGCCGCCGTGGTAGAAGCCTTTGGAGGTGGGGTCAAAGCCGTGGTTGAGGCGATTATCTTCGCCGTCAATGAGGCCACGATCATTCGAGGGGTCACCATTATTGAAGCGATCCGCGAGAACAAAGTAGAAATTCTTTCCAGCATTCTCATTGCGGTACGGCTTTCCGACGATCTCACGGTCGGTGTCTCGATAATTCTGAACAGTCTCGCTATTCTCCGCGAACCCTTGAGGGGCTCGAATTCCCACATGTTTAGTTGTGGGATCAAAACTAACTTCCAGAGTGGTAGGCGCTGCCAGCTTAAGCTCTACGTTCTTATCGGTGCCACCGGAAGGAATACCGTAGCTGTTGCTCCAATTACCATCTAGTACAATCTTGAATTCACTTTTACCTGCCGGAAAGTCGATCCGTTTGGTGTAGTGATCTCCTTTGCGCTCCATTTGAGTATTGGGGCATGTTTCGGCCCAGTTCTTGGCGCAACCAGCTTGTTCTTGAAAATCTCCAGCTACTACCGCTGATGCGAGGTCCGTCGCATGAGCTGCTGGAATGAGCGATTCTTCTCCTACTACTTTGGCACCTTGGGCTATTAAGCTCACAGCAGCCACGGTAGTGAGGATGATGCGTGTTTTACTCATCAACCATCTCTCTCTAGCCATGAATACGAATGTTATATAGAACCTAAAATGAACCCTAGTGTTATGGCTCGCACCCAGCCAAATAAAGTTAACTAGATCTCATCGGAAAGAGTTTTGTCAGCATTGGATAGTCAAATTTTATGATGCGACGAAGCGTTTCAATACCGAGCTAGACGCCTGGAGCCAATGAATATATCGTACCTAGCATGTACTTTTAAGGAAGAAAGCAATACGCACAGGAAGTCTTCTGTTATGGAAAATACGCACTGGTTAAGTGTTTTCGATTGACGAGGAGATTATCAGTGCAATAGGTCTTCTTGAGGCATTCTGAGGTTGATTAAAGGCTCTTAAAAGGCAAAGGGGATAATCAAAGACCACCATCTTCCGGCGGGATATGACGGTGTCGACGGCAGGTTCAAAAGTCTAGAGACACGTATCCGTTGCGGCGCCTTTTACCGTACTAGCGCTAGGGCTGGAAAAGCAGGGATCTTATTAACTGGCCTTTACTCCAGCTCCATGATTTCACATCGACTGTGTAGGTATCAATCTGGAAGTGGGACGGCCCATTGGGGTCGATATATTTTCCTCCACCATCTGAAACACCATACATATAGTTTAAGATCGAGCTTCCATATTTGGTGTGGAAAGCATGGGGATTATCCTCCTTTTCCAAAGATATATGAGCCAAAAAGTAGCGGTTTCTTGTGAAAGGACGCGGAAATTGCGTATCACAGAATCTGCGACACAGGACAAAGTGGTCAACGGTCTGAATCGTCGCACAATCGGCGGATGTGCTTAAGGGGTCATGCGGCCTTCGCCTATCTGCCAAATTTTCACCTCCATGATGACACGGCAGTCTTTGGATATAGACAGTGACCAGGAGCACCAGGGAGTGCTAGCGCTCTACTACCAGGAGTTGGACCGCTCTATCATTATGACGCTAGCCACAGATTAGGGGCTTCAATCGAGAATCAGCAATGAGAGGCCTCTGGAGTTTTTCCATCACTGTAAACCCTAAGCCTCCCTGTGTACAGTGGGTTTTGGTAATCTCTGCGTTGGAGCAGGCAAAGCTCCTTTCGAGGATCTTACGACCAGATCTCGCTTGTTTGTTTACTCAAGAGTCGAGAAAGGGTTCCGGGAGAGCTGATCTGTTAGTCCAGCTTGCTATTTAACCCTCGGAAGGTGAACTCTTGAGTCTCGGCCAACACAATCCCATTGGCCTCACCTATCAAGCACCTCAGAGCAATGAAGTCGTGGAACGCTATTGAGCAGGTTCTTCTGCTAGCGCCCACAACCACTCAGCTATCAGAACCAGCTGACAAATGAGGCGAAGGCCGCAGCGATCGCGGCAAGAGCCGCAACTATACCTCCTAGAATCGGTGCCCATAGCCCCTTTGCGCTTGGCTGCTCAGCCTCGGATACACGCATGGTCGCGACTAGGTATTGATACGAATTGTCACGGTAAGTCACAGTGACGTTCACCGGATAGGAACCAGGATTAACGTCTCTGCCAGGATTGACAATAAGCGTGCCGTCTTCTTTCATGGTTACCCAGTCAGGTGCAGAGACCATTTCGATTTTGTGCACAAACTTAGCAGGATCAAGAGGTAGTCCGCTATAGGTGATAGGTAGAGTGCGTTCTCCTCCGCCTGCTTGCATATCGAAGGACTGACTTTCCCGATAAGTCTCTGTCCAGTGCGGAGTAACAATAGTATTCAGCGGCGCATCACTTGTGTCTTCGATAGTAAAGGGTTGATCGAGTGTTGTGCCGTCACTAAAGCGAATCATCACAATAAAGCTCTGATCGCCTCGACCACGCAAAAGTTCCTTATCGACTATAAGCGCACCCGTTTCGGGATTTATATCCACCCCTTCAGGTGCCCCAACCAGTGAATAAGACACAATATCGGGAATCACGAGTGCTGGATCGAGAAAAGGTGGATTATTGACATCCTCGGCAAAACTGGGACCAGGATCACCAGGCGGATCCATTGGAGCGGTTATAGCGCTATTAGCTTCGGGCTCACTGGAAGCTGGAGCTGCTAAAACCACGGGAGTAGCGGCAAGACTAAGACTAGTGATGATAGATGGAAGGATGAGGCGCATGGGTGTTATTCTTTCTAGTTTTGTTCAGCGTGAATAAAAATTCTTACACGTTAGGCTACCATGTCTCCTCAACCCGTGGCTGCGTTTAATCTTTTCTAAGAATTTATTCAGGCACGGAACCCTAATAAGAAATTCCGCGCGCATCCAGTAGTGTTTTTAGTCGCGAGGGGTAATCGGTAATCAGCCCGTCGACGCCAAGATCCAACTGCGCTTGCAGATCTGCCTCATCGTTGACCGTCCACGGCACGACCGTCAACCCAGCGTCGTGCGCTTTTTCTATGAGTGCAGAGTCAACGAGAGAATACTGTGGGCTCAAGACGGATATCCCGTTCTTTAGAGCGGCTGCAATAATATCCTCCTCGAAGGGGCCCCACGGAGTACCTTCAAACCATGTGGTCTCATCCCAGAGAGCCACTAGAGGTATCTTCGGATCATAGGCACGAACGAGCGGGAAGGTACGCCAATCAAAGGACTGGATCATCACTTTCTCCACGAGTCCAAAGGCTTGTACCGTATCTAAGATAGCGCTCACAAATTCTTCAGGTTCAGCACTGAGATGTGGTTTGTCGGCCTCGATCTTGGTCTCGATATTGAAGTGGACATCATAACTAGCAGCGAGATCGAAAACCTCAGCGAGTGAAAGTATGCGGTTATCTCGCGCCACCTCGGCTTGAGGAAAATCTGGCAACAATTTTCCACACGGCACGCGTTTGAGCTCTTCGAAGCTAAGATCATAGACGTTCTCCCCGACCCTGGTATCGCATTTCTCTGCCAGTAGTACAGGGTCGTGCCAGCATGCAGGAACACGGTCCCGAGTGAGTACGATATCTAATTCAAGCGTGGAAACTCCGAGCTCAAGCGCGCGACTAAAAGCTAAGTACGATTCCTCGGTCCATTCGCCGCGGCCACCACGGTGGGCCTGGAAATCAAATGATGGTAGTGGATAAGTATTCACCCTTAACACTCTAGGTAACCATGCAAAAGAATCAAGCCCCATCCGGGCAAGAAAATGCGGCGCCCGCAGTATCTCTACTACTGGGCGCCGCATGAGGTTCGTGCCGAGTTCTCACTACTCGGCGACAGGTTCCCCTTCATTCGTACCAGCCTCGGGCTGGGGATCGGTGATAATAACCATCGCGGTACGCAGTAAGCGCTCATTCATCTTGTACCCCTTGCGCAGAATCGTTCCCAGGCGTTTGTCCTCGCCCTCGGAAAGATCTTGCACGGCCTCGTGACATTCGGCGTCGAAGGGATCCCCCTCGAATCCGAACGCTTCAACCTTAAGGGTCCTGGTGATGGACACAAACTTATCGCGAAAAGCCTTGAGCGGGCCTTCTTTCAGATCACCATGCTGCTCTGCAAGATCGAAGTCATCGAGAAGTGGCAAAAGTTCCGTGAGAACTTGCGCTTTCGCCTGTTCGATGATTCCAGCACGTTCCTGAGCGGTGCGGCGCCTAAAGTTGGCATACTCCGCATTGATCCGTTGTAGGTCCTCGGTGCGCTCGCGCAACTGCTCCTCGAGACTAGGCTCCTTCGGCTCGTGCGACTCCGCATCCTCAGAAGGTTTTGGATCTTCCTGCTCTCCGTCGGGATCCACCGACGTGATGTCCACATCGGCGAGGGCTTCAGCTAAGTCATCCTCCAAGGTGGGGTCGAGGTCATCCTCTGGCTGCTCACCGTGGGGGTGGTTCATTACTTATTCTCCTCTTCATCAACAACTTCAGCGTCAACGACGTTGTCATCGCCGGACTCTTCGGCCTGAGCCTTTGCGGCTTCTGCTTCGTATAGAGCCTTGCCCATCTCCTGCGCCTCAGTGTTGAGCTTCTCTACGGCTTCCTTAATGGCGTCAAGATCCTCTCCCTTGAGGGCCTCATCAACCTTGTCGGCTGCGTCGTTGACCTTGGTCTTAAGCTCTTCGTCAAGCTTATCGCCGTTTTCTTCCACGAATTTACGGGTCTGGTACGCAGTCGACTCGGCAGCGTTGCGGGTTTCCTGCTCTTCACGGCGCTTCTTATCTTCCTCGGCGTGCGCCTCGGCGTCCTTGACCATGCGATCGATCTCTTCTTGGGAGAGGCCGGAACCATCTTGGATCTTGATGGTATTTTCCTTGCCGGTGCCCTTATCCTTTGCGGTGACATGCACAATGCCGTTGGCATCGATATCGAAGGTCACCTCAATTTGCGGCACACCGCGAGGAGCAGGGGCAATGCCACCAAGCTCGAAGGATCCAAGAAGCTTATTGTGAGCCGCGATTTCACGCTCGCCCTGGAAGACCTGGATTTGCACCGAAGGCTGGTTATCGTCAGCGGTGGTGAAAGTCTCCGAACGCTTGGTAGGAATAGTGGTGTTACGCTCGATCAGTTTGGTCATTACACCGCCCTTGGTTTCGATACCGAGCGAAAGTGGCGTGACATCGAGAAGCAAGACATCCTTGACTTCACCGCGGAGTACACCAGCCTGCAGAGCAGCACCGACGGCCACAACCTCGTCAGGGTTAACACCCTTATTGGGCTCACGGCCTCCGGTCATTTCCTTCACCAGTTCAGACACAGCGGGCATGCGGGTTGAGCCACCTACAAGCACAACGTGATCGATTTCGGATACCGACACACCAGCATCAGCAACCACTTGGTTAAATGGCTTCTTGGTGCGATCGAGGAGATCTTGGGTAATACGCTGGAATTCGGTGCGCGATAAGGTCTCATCGAGGAAGAGCGGATTCTTATCTGCATCGACAGTAATATAAGGCAAGTTGATATTGGCGCTCTGCGAAGAAGAAAGCTCAATCTTGGCCTTCTCAGCGGCCTCACGCAGGCGCTGGAGAGCCATCTTATCCTTGGAGAGATCCACACCTTGGGCGCTCTTAAACTTTTCAACCAACCAGTCAACGACGCGCTGATCCCAGTCATCGCCACCAAGTTCGTTGTCACCAGCAGTGGCACGAACTTCTACGACACCGTCGCCGATTTCCAACAGGGATACGTCGAAGGTGCCACCACCAAGGTCGAAGACCAAGATGGTTTGTTCTTTTTCGCCCTTCTCTAGGCCGTAGGCCAAAGCTGCAGCGGTCGGCTCGTTGACAATACGCAGCACGTTCATGCCTGCGATTTGACCAGCCTCTTTGGTGGCCTGACGCTGCGCATCGGAGAAATATGCAGGAACTGTAATAACGGCATCGGTAATATCCTCACCCAAGTACGATTCTGCATCTCGCTTTAACTTCATCAGGGTGCGTGCGGAAATTTCCTGCGGGGTGTACTTCTTATCATCAATATCAACAGTCCAGTCCGTACCCACGTGGCGCTTCACGGAACGGATAGTGCGGTCAACGTTAGTGACGGCCTGGTTCTTTGCTGACTGACCAACAAGTACTTCACCGTTCTTGGCAAAAGCGACCACTGACGGAGTGGTGCGCGAACCTTCGGAGTTGGCAATGACATTAGCTTCGCCACCTTCAAGAACTGCCACTACGGAGTTCGTGGTTCCAAGGTCGATACCTACTGCGCGTCCCATAATTTTAAGCCTCCTGCAAATAAGTTTTTTGAAGATTTTGTCATTTAAAGTTGATTGGCAATCGCTCAACTTCTGGATACGAATCTAACATACTTCATGCAAGTTGCCAACTAAATTGAGCGGAATAGACTCAAGTTACTCTATTACCGCAGTTCACGGACGGAATTACAGCTACCTCCGACTCTCGTTTTTGCGGCGAACACATTCTCTACAGGTCTTCTTCCTTTCCGCCACCCCCTGCCCAATAGACTTTTTAAAAAAAAGTGTGGCAAAGTATTTCCCATGTCCAAGAATTCCCATGGTAATGACCACCAAAAAGGCGACAAATCGCAGGCTAAAGAACATCTAGCCAACAAGGATCACGAGGCACTCGAGGAGGCCGTATTAGGCATCGTGGAATACGATGAAACGCACCCTTCTGAAAACACCACGGTGGCCCCGAGTGCTGTGGAGGATCGCGACACCCATATTGTCGAATCTGATGATCCAGCTGAGCCTATTATCGCCCATACCGACCGCGCCGAGATCTTAGGGAATGACGGACGGTGGGTTGCAGGCTGGGCCTTACGCTTTATCATCATGGTCATCGCGGGTTACCTAGCATGGCGTGGCCTAGGCGCCATATGGAAGGCTCTGCTTCCCGTTCTCCTAGCCATCTTGGTCAGTTCTGTGCTGTGGCCACCAGTGCGTTGGATGCGTAATAAAGGCATTCCCGCCGGTCTCGCCTCCGCTGGTGTTATTTTAGGCTTCTTCGTGCTGATGGGCGTGCTCGTGAGAGCTATGGCTCCGTCGGTCGCATCTCAGTCCCGGGAACTGTCCCAGCGAGCAGCCATCGGCGCTCGTCAAATCCAAGAATGGATTCAAAGCCGTCCCTTTGATCTCGATTTTTCTCGCTTCGATTCGGTTATTGATGATTTGACGGCCTTCCTCCAGACCCGTTCCGCCGATATAGCCAATGGTGTCTTCTCTGGCCTATCCACCGCGACCTCCATTTTGATCACCATCGTCTTGATGTTGGTCCTGACCTTCTTCTTCCTGAAGGATGGAGTGGGTCTACTTCCGATGCTCCGCAAGGCCGCCGGCCCTAATGCTGGGTGGCATATTACTGAGGCGCTGACCCGTGTATGGAATACCATCTCTGGATTTATCCGTACCCAAGCCATCGTCTCCCTCGTCGACGCTGTCTTTATTGGTGGGGGCCTTTTAATTCTTGGCGTCCCCCTCGCGCTAGTGCTCGCCGTGATCACCTTCTTCGCGGGCTTCATCCCTATTGTGGGCGCTTTCTCAGCTGGTGCCCTCGCGGTCATTATAGCCCTCGTCTCTAATGGTCTGACCAATGCCCTTTTGGTCTTGCTGCTCATCCTGGTTGTGCAGCAGCTCGAAGGCAATGTATTGCAGCCCCTGCTGCAATCCAAAGCTATGAATCTGCACGCTGCCGTTGTCCTACTCGCCGTTACTCTTGGCTCCTCCCTCTTCGGAGTAATCGGAGCCTTCCTTTCAGTACCAGTTGCAGCTACCATCGCGGTACTCGTTCGCTACCATCAAGAACTTGTAGCGCTTCGAGCAGGCGAAATTACTATCGACGATATCGAGCTTTCGACCAAGGTTGAAGCCACTTCTCCTAGTGGAACCCGCAAGGGTTTCCGTCTCTTTATCTCGGACCTCGCTTATCGAGGCCGACGCGATGTTTAACCCTCTCTGATGAAAAGGATCCCGCTGCATATGCAGCGGGATCCTTTTCATCAGGACAAGCAGCTATTAGCCCCAGATTGCATTGAGAACAAGAACTGCAATGGACGATACCGCCGCTGCGGATGGCAGGGTAATAATCCAGGCCAAAGCAATCGGTTTCATCAGTGACCAGTTGGCGGCGCGATTAACAATTCCCACGCCTAAGACTGCACCGATGAGAATATGAGTTGAGGAGACGGGAAGACCGAGCATTGAGGCAATCATCACCACGCTGGCTGCTGCCAGCTCCGCAGCAAAGCCCGAGGCTGGGTGCATCTTAGTCAGCCCAGAGCCCACGGTTTGAATAACGTAGCGGCCAATAAACCACAGGCCGGCGATGAGGGCAACACCACAGGTGATCATGGCAGCCGTCGGCACAGCAGCTTTGCTATTAATCTCCCCGGTCTTTAAGACATCGAGCACAGCAGAGAAGGGGCCAATAGCATTAGCGATATCATTGGAGCCGTGGGAAAAGGCAAAGGCCGACGCTGTAAATACCTGCATCCATGAGAAGAGGATAAAGGTAGCGCGTCCTAAGTTTTGGCGTTTAAGGGTACGAGAGAAAATGAAGACAGCCATCCACACAACGGCGGCAATCATGGCGAGCACCAAACCGTTACCCAAACTGGTGAGATGAATATTAGTGTGCTTGAGCCCTTTGAAGAGAATCATCGCGCCAATGAGCGCCGCTCCTAAAGCCGCGAGTAGCGGTACCCAATTCTCCAGAGCCTGGTGGGTATTGAGCTCATCGCGGCGTCGATTGAGACGGTGAAGATCGCGATAATAGTCTGATTCCAGCTCATCGGGGTCAAAATCTGGCTCCGCAATAAGCGCTGCATCGCGAGTCATGGCATTGGTATAGGCCAGCTGTTGGACCTCGTTCAGACGCTCGAAGGAGGATTTAAATTCGCGGTGCAAGCGTACGCGCTCTTCCTTGATAGCGCGCAGAGTGGTATCGGCGTCCTCGTTGAATTTCAAAATATGACGTTTAATCAAACCGAAGAGGATAAAGGCCGCTATGCCACCTAATACTGGAGAGAGCACCCAGGAAGCCGCAATGGAACCAATTTTATTCCACTGCACCATATCGGTGCCGCCAATACCTTCAGTAATGCCAAGACACAGAGACGCACCGACGATACCGCCGATTATGGAGTGAGTCGTAGACACTGGCCAGCCCATTCGGGTGGCCAATAGCAGCCAGACGGCAGCTCCAAGCAGGGAGGCCATCATAATGAAACCAAATTGATCGGCGCTCAAATTCACCGCTTCGAGATCCACGATCCCCGATTTCACGGTATCGGTTACTTCTCCACCTGCAAGAACTGCGCCCGATACCTCAAAGACCGCGGCAACAGCGAGTGCCTGTTTCATTGAGAGAGTGCCGGCACCTACAGAGGTGCCGAAAGAGTTAGCGACGTCGTTACCGCCGATATTAAAAGCCATGAATGTGCCGAAGACGATGGCTGTGATCAGCATGGCTTTATTTGCCTCAGGACCGACGTAGCCGAAGGACCAGAAACCGAAGAAGATGACGACGCCAGCCAGCAGGCCGCCGAATCCTAGATGCCACCACTTATCGGTAGCATCATTATTGGCTATGGGCGCCACTGCAATGGAGCTATTTGTCATAGGGAAAATCCAACTTTCTCAACGCCGTTTGTTTGGTGAGGGTTTCATCCGTGGATGATCGTACCGAGAAGCAGCTTTCTCGCCCTTGGTAAACAAAAGGTTAATAACCCCCTATTAAGGGGTATTAGGTCTCTACCTTGTCCCTAAAGTGATCAGCAATGGATTGGACAGCTTGCGTGACCGCGGCCACTAGCTGACCACTAGCTATAGTACTGAACGCTAGGCGAATAAGACGTTGCGGGCGCAACCCTACTAGAGTTAGCAGCACATGGAATTGTGCCCATCTTTCAAAAATGTAATAGCTACCCTCCCCGAAGGTTTTCCTCATCTCTATGCCTGACACTTCTTTATTCATTATTGGCGTAATTGGCATTCTTGCCTCAGTGCCCGCCTGGGTTTATTTTGGGCTCGCGGTTAGACGTTTATTCAAACTCATCTCCTCAGGTCAGCCCACCCCTCATCGCTTTAATCAACCGCTCAAGCGCGTCGCACTGACATTAAAGGAAGTATTTTTTCACACCGAGATGATGCGCAAGCCAGTTGTCGCCCTCGCCCACTGGTTTGTCATGATGGGCTTTCTTATCGGCTCGGTGGTGTGGTTTGAAGCCTATATCCAGATTTTTGTACCTGCGGGCGGCTGGCCAATATTATCCTCACTCAAGCTCTACCATTTTGCCGAGGAATTCTTGGCCATTGGGACAGTTCTTGGCATTAGCGCTCTTTTTATACTGCGGCTGCGGAAAGGAACGCGAGATCGTCTGTCGCGCTTCTACGGGTCGTCGTCACGCGCAGCCTTTTTCGTTGAAGCTGTCGTCTTCGGCGAGGGACTGGGAATGCTCTTAGTCAAAGCCGGCAAGATCGCAACCTACGGTCAAGCCTCAGTATGGGCAGATTTTCTCAGCCGCCATATCGCGCTTCTCTTGCCCGCTTCCCCTGTGATGGTGAGCCTCTTTGCGCTCTTTAAATTACTCACTGGCATGGTGTGGCTGATCGTTGTTGCCCACAACTTAAACTGGGGGGTGGCGTGGCACCGCTTCCTCGCCTTCTTCTCCATCTTCTTCCAGCGCCTTGACACCACCCCGAAATCTCTGGGGGCGATGGTACCTATGTATTCAGGTGGCGAAAAACTCGATATCGCAACCCTTGACGATACCGACTACGAGCTTGGGGTGGGCACCCTCGATCAGGCACCATGGAAACTCCTCCTTGATTCCACAGCTTGCACTGAATGTGGGCGGTGCCAGGAGCAGTGCCCAGCCTGGCACACAAACAAGCCGCTCTCACCGAAGCTTTTTATCACCGATATTCGCGATGCTGCCGTTGCCAACTCCAGTTACCTCACCGACCCTGCCACCTTCCAGGCCGACTCCTCACACGCCAACCTCGATGTGCTCCGGCTCGCTGGTGAAGGGGCGATCATCGAACCTGATGTGCTTTGGAGTTGCACCAACTGCGGAGCCTGCGTGGAGCAGTGCCCCGTTGATATCGAACATATCGACCATATTTCCAACCTACGCCGCTACCAGGTATTGTCTGCCTCCGAATTCCCCAGCGAATTAGCTGGACTCTTCAAGGCCCTCGAAACTAAGGGAAACCCTTGGGGGCGCAACCGCAAAGAGCGCGCCAGCTGGATCGACGAGGCCCGTCGCGACGGAATCACTGTCCCCATCTTTGGCGAAGACATCACCGACTTCTCCGATACCGAGTATCTCTTCTGGGTGGGGTGCGCTGGTGCCTTTGACGAAGCCGGACGCCGAACCACTCGAGCGGTTGTGGAATTATTGCACACTGCTGGGGTGAAATTTGCGGTGCTTTCCACCGGTGAAACCTGCACTGGAGATCCCGCCCGACGAGCTGGCAATGAATTCCTCTTCCAAGAGCTTGCCCACGACAATATCGGTACCCTCAATGGTGTTTTCAATGGAGTGGTGCAGGGCCAGCGCAAGATCATCACCACCTGTCCGCACTGCTTCAATACGCTGCGCAATGAATACCCCGATTTCGACGGGCACTTCGACGTCTTCCACCATACCCAGCTGTTGAACCGTCTGGTGCGCGATCAATTACTCACGCCAATCCCTCGCTCCGCAGCGGACCGAGCTCCCATTACCTACCACGATCCTTGTTTCCTGGGTCGACATAACAAAATTTTTGATCCACCACGTGAACTCATCGAGGCCACGGGCGCCGAATTGACAGAGATGGATCGCAACCGCAATGAGGGCTTCTGCTGTGGCGCTGGCGGCGCTCGCATGTTCATGGAGGAAAAGCTCGGCAGCCGTATCAGCGATAACCGCGCCCAAGAAGCCATTGCCTCAGGTGCGGGGTCTATTGCTGTGGGCTGCCCCTTCTGCAACACCATGCTGACTGGCGGGGTAAAAGCTCAGAGCACCGAGAATGCACCTGAGGTTAAAGACGTTGCTCAGATGTTGCGCGACTCTATTCTTATTGACGGACACCTGCCTCCGCCTCACGAGAAGCGCTTCCTCGAGCAACCGATTCGTCGCAAGAAAAAGGCGGAGAGCGCTCCAGAGCCAGCCACTCCGAGGCGCCAACAGCAGAAACCAATAGATACTGCACCAAGGAGCACGCCGGTCGTGTCTGCTGCTGTGCCTCCCGTACCTGTTGTGCCCACCGTGCCCACCGCGCCCACAGTGCCCACAGTGCCCACGCCACCGCAGACAGCGAATCAATCCACTGCAGTTCCACCGGCGACCACACCAGCAGTGCCGGTACCTCCTGCGGCTGCACCACCGCTAGCGGTACCCCCAACAGCAGTTCCACCGGCTGCCACCCCTCCAACAGCTACTCCCCCTACGGCCGTGCCCCCGGCACCGGTTCCACCTACAAGCGTCCCTCCAGCAGCTACCCCTCCCACCGCCGGCGCATCTTCACCAGTTCCGCCAGCAGCTACTCCCCCCATAGCTGTGCCACCAGCACCAGTACCACCGGCTGCGGTTCCACCAGCGCCTACTCCCCCCAGCGCTGGCGCTTCTTCACCAGTTCCGCCAGCAGCTACTCCCCCCGTGGCCGTGCCCTCCGCGCCGGCTCCACCTACGAGCGTCCCACCAGCAGCTACCCCTCCCATAGCCGTGCCACCAGCACCCGTACCACCGGCTGCGGTACCGCCTACCGCTATACCCCCTCTTGTGGAGCCACCAGAGGCAACCGACACGGATGACGGCGAGGATTCCTAAGCTGAGTACATGGAAAGGAAAATCGGGGTCTTCCCCGATTTCTTTTCTCTCTACTTCTACTAAACTGGAGCTTATGAGTATGAATGGGCTTCCGGACTATCGTTTGGGTGACGCTGAGCGCAGCAAGGCTATTGACGAGTTGGGCATTCATGTAGCCCAAGGACGCCTAAACTTGGACGAGTACGAAGAGCGTGTCGATAGAATTACACACGCAACCAAACGTGCTGAGGTGATGGAGGTTTTCGCGGATCTTCCCCGACCTCAAGAACCCGTCCTTTCTCCTATGGAACCTATGTATAGTCGCAGCGAGATTATGGAGGCCCACCGCTCAGGGCGACGCATTCGCTTAGGGGTCCTCTTGCTGGGAACCCTCGTTTCCTTTATGTCCCTCGGGGCTACGGGTTTAGAATCTTTCCTATTTTTGCCCTTTATTTTGTACATCCTTTTATACCTTTTTAAGGTCGGACCAAGCTCGTGGCACGCACCAAGTGCAGCGGCGTTGGATAGGCGTCGACAATTGCAGGCAAAAAGCGCTCAGCGCGAAGAGCTCATGTGGGCTCAGTACAACCTTGAGCAACAGCGATTAGCGCAGCGCGCAATCAGGCAACAAAAACAGGAAGAACTGAAAACGAATGTTCTTGATGCCACCTCACGTCTCATCGCCGAAGCGCGGAGACGTCATTCCTAAGCGGGACAGCTCTCTAAGTAACACACAGGTTTATTCACACCTGGGTGCCATCGGTGGCACAATAAGAAGCTATGAAGGCAAAGGATTCGCAACCAGCTCCCGAAAAATCACGCACGAGGCGACCACGCCGCATCTTCGATCAGGCCGACAAGATGAAGAATGTGCTCTACGAAATTCGTGGGCCAGTCGCTAAAGAAGCCGAACGCTTAGAAGCCGACGGACACCGCATTCTGAAACTGAATACAGGTAATCCAGCAGTTTTCGGATTCGAAGCACCGGATGTGATCATTCGCGATATGATCGCTTCCTTGCCCACTGCTCAGGGGTATTCCACCTCGAAGGGCATCATCTCAGCCCGCCGCGCAATTGTCACTCGCTATGAGCTAATTCCCGACTTCCCATATTTTGATGTCGATGATGTCTATCTTGGCAATGGTGTCTCCGAGCTCATCACCATGACGGCTCAAGCGCTCCTTAGCAATGGTGACGAGGTGCTTATTCCTGCGCCAGATTACCCCCTGTGGACCGCGGCGACCTCCCTCGCAGGCGGTAAGCCGGTGCACTATCTCTGCGATGAGGAGGATAACTGGAATCCCTCGATTGCTGATATTCGGGAAAAGATCACCCCGCAAACCAAAGCCATTGTGATCATTAACCCCAATAATCCCACAGGCGCGGTGTATTCTCGCGAGGTTCTGCAACAGATCGTTGATATTGCCCGCGAATACGATCTCCTTATTTTAGCGGATGAGATCTATGACAGAATTCTCTACGATGATGCCGAGCATATTTCTATTGCCACTCTCTGCCCTGATCTTTTGTGCATTACGTTTAATGGCCTGTCGAAGGCATACCGCGTTGCCGGCTACCGGGCTGGATGGATGGTCATCACAGGTCCACGACATAATGCTTCTGGTTTTATTGAAGGCATTGACCTTCTCGCTGGCACCAGATTGTGCCCCAACGTGCCAGCGCAGCACGCCATTCAAGTAGCTTTGGGTGGTCGTCAGTCCATCTATCAGCTCACTGGTAGTGGCGGGCGGCTACTCGAACAGCGCAATATCACCTTTGACAAGCTCAACCAGATCCCTGGTGTGTCCTGCGTCAAACCCATGGGGGCGCTCTATGCCTTCCCGAAGCTTGATTTAGATTATTATGATATTCACGATGATGCGCAGCTTATGTTGGATTTGCTGCGCTCCGAAAAAATTCTGCTCGTCCACGGCACCGGCTTCAACTGGCCTCGACCCGATCACTTTAGGGTCGTGACACTCCCGTGGGCGAGCGAATTATCGGTTGCCATCGAGCGCTTGGGTAATTTCCTCGCCAGCTACAAGCAGTAAAATCCGCAGAATTTTTCCAGGAGGTTAGGCTGGTGGGTCGGCACGCCACGCACACTACTGCTCCTCGGGGTCGATCCCCGCTCGCCCCATGGCGAGCAGCAGTATTAATATCGCTACTCATTTGGGCAGCACTAGCGATAGCAGGAGTGGGATATTTATGGCCCGGGGGCAAAACCCCTCAGGTCTCCCCCAGCTTTTACCAGACCTTTTCGGTAGGCACTGCCCAAGTGGATGGCACCGTCTCCCACGAGCAACGAGGTTCCTGCTCCAGCCCCGAAGCGGGACGCATCTTTACTACATCTCCCCGAGTGGTACCCGGCAGCACGAGTGATTGCCAATGGTATCTCGTCGATATCACCAGTGGCGAAAATTCTGGTCAACGCACCCTGATCATCAACTCTGGGGAGGCCAGCGATCCCACCCTCAGCGTGGGCCAAAAAATCCGACTCACCGAGACCAAGGATACGAATGGGGATTTGGCCTACGCCTTTGGTGATATCAATCGCAGTTTCGAACTGATTCTGTGGGCTCTCGCCATCGCAGGCGCCATCGTGGCCCTAGCCTTAATGCGGGGCATTCGTGCTCTCATCGGTCTTGGACTGACCCTCATTTTTATTGCAAAATTTACCATTCCAGCACTGCTGCTAGGTGAAAACCCACTAGCGATTGCTGTATTAAGCGGCTCGGTTATTCTGCCTATCGTGGTGATCTTGGTTCATGGCTTGAACTGGAAATCCGCAGCGGCCTTGGGGGGCACCATGGTCGCACTAGCGGTGGCAGCGTGGCTCGCCACTGTGGCAATAGAACACAATCAGATCCGTGGGCTCGGTGAAGAGGGCAACCTTTATATCCTGTTGTATCTACCGGATGTCAACGTCGTGGGGCTGATGCTGTGCGGCTTTATTATTGGTTCCTTGGGCGTACTCAACGACGTTGCCGTGGCTCAAGCATCCACCATCAACGAGCTTGCTGAGCTCGATCCTGAGGCTAAACCCTGGCGCCTCTTTGTTTCGGCGATGCGGGTCGGCCGCGACCATATTTCCTCCATGGTGTACACACTTGTTCTCACATATACCGGCGCGACCTTACCCATGATGCTCTTGCTGAGCGTCTCGGATAGGCCCTTAGGTCAAATTCTTAGCTCTGATCTTGTCGCTACCGAATTACTACGTTCTGGAATAGGTGCTTTTGCGCTGACCCTTTCAGTTCCTCTCACCACGCTTTTAGCAGCGTATACGGTGCCTGATTCTACGCGCGGAAGCCATGCAGTTCGACAGGTTGGACACAGCCACTAAATACCGAAGCCCCCTTGATACGGGGGCTTTTTCATTGGGCTTTTAACGGAAGTTGAGATAGGCCTTGGACGGGGTAGGCCCTCGCTGGCCCTGGTATTTTGATCCCAGAGCCCCAGACCCATAGGGAATTTCTGCTGGTGTAGTGAGCTTGAACAACGCTAGCTGCCCAACCTTCATTCCAGGCCACAAGATAATCGGTAGATTAGCCACATTAGACAACTCCAAGGTGATATAGCCGGAAAAACCTGGATCAATGAAGCCCGCCGTAGAGTGGGTCAGCAAACCGAGGCGTCCGAGCGAGGATTTGCCTTCGAGACGGCCGGCAATATGGGAGGGAAGTGTGAACCTCTCTAATGTCGAGCCAAGGACAAATTCTCCTGGGTGCAGGACGAAGGGTTCACCCTCTTCGACTTCCACCAAGCTGGTGAGGTCATCTTGCTGTAATTTTGGGTCGATATGGGTGTACTTCGAGTTATTAAACACTCGGAAATACCGATCCATACGCACGTCGATACTCGAGGGCTGAATAAGTTCGGGATCGAAGGGCTCAATAATGAGCTCGTGAGCGTCGAGGGCAGCTCGAATATCTTTGTCGGAATAAAGCACGTCTCTTAGTCTAATAGCTTCATTCTCGATTGCAATGACAAGCCCGCTCCATCTCGCAGGTGTTCCCCTAGACAAGCCCCGCAAAACACTTTTCCCTAATATTTTCTCCTTTGTTAATTTTCTTATAAATAAACGTCAGCGTGCATATTTATGGCCGTTAGTGGAATTCACCCACGGGATAAGATCAATAATTGGGTTGCACCAACGATTTTTCTGGGTAGAGTAGTACAGATCATCACTAGTGGAGCAATCCTTGTGAAGTGACCATTTAAAAAGAAGAAAAGAAAAGGAGCCTCAGCGATATGTCTTTTATGAATCTCACATCAACGAAGCTCTCAAACCGCTGGGGAGAAATTTTTTCCAATTTCCTCGGCGGGGAAGAACAACCTCCTCGTCCCGTGAGCCCCGAGAGCGAGCCTCAGGAAGATCTCAGTGTCTATTTGAGTCGAAGCCACTCTGCTACGCAACCTACTGGCACGACACACAGTATTCTGTTTGTCTCCGCAGATAATGCAGCTCGGACTCAAATCGCTTCCGCCTATACCCGCTATCTCGGCGGGGAAAATGTTTTCGTCCGCTCTGTAGGAACGGACCCACAGTTTATGGTGGAGCCAATGGTTATCGAGGTGCTTCAAGAGCGCGGAATTCCCACAGTAGATTTGAAGCCCAAGACCTTCAACCCCCATACCGTCGATCACATAGAAACAATTGTATCCTTCGACGAAGAAGCGGTTACAGGCTCCCATCACTGGGTAGTGAACAAGGATGTGAGCAGCCCGAAGGCTTGTCACCAAATGTGCGATCAAATCGAAGCCAATGTGCGGAATCTCCTTGAGGAATGCGGCATCGAGCCACGCCCTCACGGTAAACTCATTCCCGAATTTATGGCAGCATAAAAAAATCCTCTTACTCCCGATTGAGAGTAAGAGGATTTTTTTATTCGCTTTAGGCGTGAACCTTAGGCATACCCTTCTTCATGATGCCCTTGCCGTGGTGCATATCAGGCGCTGGAGCAGGAGCTGGTGCTGGAGCAGGAGCTGGCATCAGCTTAGCCATGACAGCCTTCACAACGGAGCCAAGATAAGCCACGAGAGCAGCGGTACCGAAAACAGCACCGAGAACAGTACCCGTGATGGCACCGATCTGAGCTGGCTCGAGCTCTTTTTGAGCAGGATCTGCAGGAGCCGCTGGAGCCGCTGGAGCCGCAGGAGCTGCAGGAGCATCTGAACCGGACTGCGCGTAGGCAGGGGTAGCAACGACGAGAGAGGAGGCTACTGCCAAGGAAGCGAGAAGAGAAACAGTCTTCTTCATTATTTCCACCTTATAAGTGTGAGACAACAAACGGATAAATTAAGCTGATACAAGCATAATGCGAGCGGTGAGATAAAGGCGAACTAACGCTACTCACCTTCCACCTCAGGCTCCACCGAGAAATAATAGCATTTTCACATTTTAACCGCTTTATATTCAACAAATGTATCCGCCCCCAAATGAGGGCAGTTCTAGCGACATCGAACGATCGGCGATGGATCGTATATTGTGACTTGTTTTTCGCGACTAAGCTCGTTACCCGCCAAATCCCTAATGATTCGGGTATCACTCGTAGTAAAACCAGGAGCACCGCCAGAAGGTGAGCAATTACTTCCTGATACATTCATCACCTGGGGCTGGGTATAGGCCCACCGTCCGCCATTAACAGATTCCACCTCAACAGTTTTTACGCCCATAAAGCTCACCGTAATAGCTCCGTCTCCGAAGGCAGTGACAATGCGAACGGGATGGGAAGAGGTATTTTTAAACTGCAGATCAATGAGACCCTCATAGACCGTTGCTTCGCGACCTGCGGGGTAGCGCGAAATATAATAGCTATGCGGAGTGTGGGTGATGTCTTGCATTCCAGCAAAATAGGAAGCGTTGTACAACGTAGTAGCGAACTGAGAAATTCCGCCGCCAACCGCAGTATCTGCTCGGCCATTCAAAATAACGCCAGATTCTACATAGCCTTGAGCTCTTCCGCGGGGCCCGGTATAACCGTTTAGGCTAAATATTTCACCTGGGGCCACGATGGCACCGGAAACCATCTCTGCCACCCGCTTGATATTGACCCCCGATGGGCCCGAATAACCGGACGTTGTAAAGCTAGAGACCTGTTGGTCAAAGGTGGCAACCTGAGCCATCTCGGTCGTGAAGGTCGCGGGGTTATCACGATAGATAGCATCAAATTCTTTCGGGCTTGTTCCCGTAATGCGCTGGGGGAGTTCCTTGAGTGTCTCTTCCCAATCGATCATGACTCCATCAGCATGGGGGGTAACAACCTTAGAGCCATTGGAGAAATCTATGCGAGCATTTCTTTTAGGAACTTCCGTTTGTGCTAGGCCTTCAGATAGGATTTCGCGAGCTAACTCTGGGTTGACCTCTGGAATGAAGGTAGAATTTTTAGCTACGAAGGTGACGACTTCACCCATGCGAGCTGGCTCGATACGCCCGTCGATACCGTCGCGGCCGTGGACAATAATTGGTGCGGAGACTGACTCGGCGGCAATACCATCGACAACGCGCTGGACCTTATCCACACCGTATTCGGGATTGACAATGCTCGCATCCACGCTGACCCCCTGGGGACTCAACCATTCAGCTGGGATACTGGTGGCGAGCCATTCTCGCTGCACAACTTGACCATTTTCGGGGCGCGGATCGACGATAACCGTTCCCCCCTCGAGGCGAATAGCTCCGTTAATAGGCTCCCGGTTTAACTCTGCGACGAGGCGGTCGAGCTCAGGATTGAGCAGACTCTCATCTACGCTCGAGACTACGGGAACCTCATAGGTACGCCAGTGTCCCATGAAGCGACGAATCGGATTAAAAGGTTGATTCTCAACCGCTAAGAGGGTTTGATCCCAATCGATACCCAACCCGGCGCGCAAAGGCTCAATGGTCGCTGTGATTTCCCCCGCCTTAATGGTGACGGGTGCGGAAAACTTCTCCCCCAATTCCAGCTCTAATTTAGCTTGCGCCTCAGCCCTGTTGAGGCCACCGACATCTACGCCACCAATTGCGGTTCCAGGTGCGATAGTGCCGCGGTTGAGTGCAAAATCAGCCCCAATGACGGCAGCAACAATGGCCAGCAGCCCGATGAGGATGCCAGCGATAATGGTTGCTCTTCGAGACTTCTTCTTTGTCTTTGTGCCCACCGCTATTAATCTACCGGTGCTGTTGATCTAGACCAACAGGATCAGTACCCCCGTTAACGTTGTAAAGCAGCCACTCGCTCGGCGCGCGTACGCAGTTCAGCTATATTTTCCGTACCATAATCAGCGGTGACCTGATCGATAACCGCGGGCAATTCAGCGGTACTAATCCACAGTGCCTGGTCCGCCCCCGCACTGAGCGCCAGGCCCACCGCCTCGGGTATCGAGAGCTGATCACTGATTGCCCGCATCCCCGAGAGGTCATCGGTGAAAATAATCCCGCTAAATGGGCTGCCCCCTGGATAATGACCTCGACGCAGTAACTCGTATGCTTGAGGGCTCAGGCTTGCAGGCAGCTCCCCCAGACCTGGCACCACCATATGTCCGACCATCACTGCGGCATCAGGAATGTCGGCGATGGCGCCATAAGGCAGCAGATCCCTGGTCATCAGCTCATCGAGCGGCGGGGTGCGCACTGTCTCATGGTGGGAATCTCCAGTAGCTCGTCCATGACCTGGGAAATGCTTAAATACGGGGATCACCCCAGCATCGCGCATTCCCAGAGCAAAGGCCGTGGCATAGAGAGACGATCGGAGCGGATCATGGCTAAAGGCCCGATCGCCCACGACCGCCAGTCCGTCACCATCTACATCAATGACGGGGGCGAAGTTGACCGTAATACCGTGCTGATTAAGAATAGTGCCCATCTCGAAAGCGAGGCCGCGTACTTGATCGGGGCTCAACGTATCTGCCATATCCCGCGGGGACGGGAAGTCACCCAATATTTCCCGATGTCTGAGAACCCTACCGCCTTCGAAATCAATTCCAACAGCGAAGGGGCGCCCGATCAACCGTCGCAGAGTAGCTAGGTCACGGCCTGGGGTGATGAGTAATTCGGGGTTGCTATCAGATCGAATGAAAATCCCACCCACACCCTGACGCAAGGCGAAAAGGGCGTCATCGAAATCATTGACGCCAACCATCATAAGTTGCCCGACGAGGGCGCGCACTAATGCCGGGTCCTCCGGCGGAAGTTCTTGTTGAGGTAGTAGAAGAGTAGGCATGGGGGACGACGTGGTCACCGGCGCTTCAACTTCGTGGCGATTATCTGTATTGATCGTGCAGCTGTGTGCGAATACGGTGAGCGTGCCAAGGAGCGTTGCGAGCTTCTTTGACACCGTTGATCACGACCTTTGATTATTTCCCTGTTGAGTCCTGTTGCTAGTTTAGCCGTCTTCATCGAGTGATGTGGTGGGCAAGATGACGGAGTCAAGCGGTGGCTGGTATCTTGGTCATTATGGCTTTTTCTTCCGATTCTCTGCGATGGCGTACCCTAGGGCCGGCTATTGCCAGCGCTGCTGTGGGCATTGCTCTCGGTGTCGCAGCTATCGTCGGAAGTAATACTGCTATCGATGATAGCCCTGCTCAGCTCGATAACGGGTTATCGGCCTCAGATGCTATTCTCGGCGATCCGGAATACGGATCGCGCAACTAGCTGCGCATATCATGCAGGCGCGAAACTTAATGAAGGTGGCCAGCGCCAACGGTAGTACTCAGCGTGCGGCGCTCATTGGCTTCGTCACGTGTTTGCTCATTGTTTCACTGCAACCGCCAGGTCTTATCAGCGCCGACACTAAGATGGACCTCCTGATCAACCCAGGACAGTTTCTCAGCCAAGCATTCAATCTCTATACTGACCGCTTCACTTTCGGGCAATTACAAAATCAGGCCTACGGATATTTTTTTCCACACGGAGCATTTTTTCTTCTTGGTTCCGTTTTGAATATCCCTCTCGTCATCGTAGAGCGTAGCTGGTGGCTCATTGTTCTCTTTACGGGCTATTTAGGATCTATCCTATTACTAAAAAAGCTGGACATCGGTACCTTTTATATCCAGATCGTAGCCAGCTTCACATTTGTTTTAGCACCCCGAACTCTGAGCAATCTGACCACCATTTCCTCTGAAGTGTGGCCCATTATGCTCACCCCCTGGATCCTTCTGCCCATAATGGGCACCCAGCGATCAATAGCGTTATCGGTTATTGCTGCAGGTTTCTTAGGGGGTATTAATGCCACAGCCTCTTGGGCAGCCGTTCTACCTGCGGCGCTGTACTTCATCTATGAACTGAGCTGCTGTTCTTACCGCAGTAGAACTCTCAAGCACTTTCTCTGGTGGGGAGTGGGGGTCCTGGGTATAAATAGCTGGTGGATTATTCCGCTGGGTTTTTTCTCTCGCTTCAGCGCCCCCTTCGTGGATTTCATCGAAAATACGGCTATCACTACGCGCTGGCTCAATCTTGCTGAGATTCTTAGAGGGACTACGAGCTGGGTGCCCTTCGTTGATAGTGAACGCAGTGCCGGTTTCCTCCTAGTCTCCTCCCCGACTGCGGTCGTCCTTACCCTAGCGGTGGCTACCATGGGTTTATGGGGACTAGCGTCCTATTCCCATCGTTCCTTCTGGCTGCTCGTGCTCGGCGTCGGCCTCATTATTTTTGGCGGAGCGGGGCATATTCCAACCCTCCTCGATTCTGGGCCTTTTGTGGCCCTTCGCAATATTTCGAAATTCGATGCTCTCTTAAGGCTTCCGCTTATGGTGGGCATCGCCCACTTAGGAACACGGTTCTCCTCCCACCCGAAGGAAATTCCGGCCCAGGTCTTAATATCCACGCTGGCCGTAGCTTCCTTTCTTCCCGCGCTGTCGGGGGGTTTGATGCCCAAGGGCGCTTTCGAGAAGATCCCCTCTTATTGGTATCAGGCCGCCGAGTATCTAGAAACCCATGCTGCCCATACCCGCACTTTGGTTCTTCCCGCCCGTGCTTTCGCTCGGCAGGAATGGGGGTGGACAAGGGATGAACCCATCCAATTTCTCACCGATATTCCCTTTGCGGTACGCGATGCTATTCCCCTGATCAACTCCGAGGCTATTCGTGGCTTAGACGGTATGACGGTAGTTCCGACACTGGATAATTTGCGCCGTCACGGAATCGGTGCGGTGCTCGTGCGCCACGATGTGAACAGCTCCCATGGAGCTGATTCGGTTCTCGATTTCTATGGACCTACCCAGCGCTTCGGCGAGGTAGAGATAGCCCTAATCGAACCAGATTTACAGCTCCTTACGGCTCGACTCGATCAGCTACCTATAGTTTCCGCTGGCGGTGAAGGCCTCGCCCTCATGGGTGCTGGAGCCTACCAACTAGCCACTGAATCTACCTTCAATCAATCCACTATTATCAGTGATACCCCAATAAAGGTAGCCCGCAACTACGGCTCCCTCGGACACAGTTCCGCGGCGCTACGCGCAGATGCACCGCGATCTGATCACGCTGATATCACCCACCGTGTCATCGACTATCCCTCATCAGCTCCCGCAAGTACTCTGGTCTTCTCAGGCGGGGTTGTAACCAGTTCTTCTGCGGCATCCGATGCCACTAATTTTCCCGCTCCTCGTCTTGATCAAGCGGCAACGGCTGCCATCGACTCGAGAACGGTGAGTGCTTGGTACCCACGAGCCGGAGCATCTGCAGGCGAATGGATTGAATTGCGCCCTGATGCGGAAGTACCTGATCCAGTTATCTCAGTGCGGCTCAGCGCCCGCACCCATCAGGCTGTTACAACCACGGTAACTGTGCACAATGGGGACGCACATATCACTAAGGAGCTTCAAACTGGTAAAGATTACCAGCTGCGTCTACCCGGAGGATCCTCCCACGGGGTGCGGCTTGAACTAGGCCGTTCTCTAGTGCCAGTAGGGGTAGCCGATTTTGGATATATCAACCATCCCATAACATCCAGTATTCGAGTGCCCGCAGCACCTCGAGGGGTTCAAGCATGGATTTTCCAGCGCTATTTCTATCCCACAGCCGTACTGGAACGCTCTTTTGAGGTACCGGAGGTTGTGGAGGTCGAGGTTGTGGCCCAACCATGTGAAAACTCGGTACTCATTGATCAGCAGCGCTACCGGTGTGGGGATCGGCTTACCCTTAGTCCAGGCGTCCACTTCATGGAAAGTTTTGCACATATGGTGCGGCTAGAAAAGGTGGGGGCCCAGCTACAGGGCGCCCCTTTGGTGCCACTAGAAGATTCTCACCCTACAGATGCCATAGCTGGGGCTACGATCAAACCGACTGAATATGATCGTGTTCTCCTCGTCTCGCGAGCCTATCAATCAGGCCTTGAAGCCACCCTTGGAAACCAGCAACTAAGTCCGATGGTCATTAACGCCGGAATGCAAGGCTTTGTTCTCCCTGCTAACAATGGTGGGGAATTTCGTCTCCGCTTCGCCGGGGAGTCGGGTTATCGCAGCGGCCTCCTCCTCGGCGCGCTGATGTCTCTCTTTACTGCGCTTATTGCTCTGCTGAGTGCACGTGCTCGCCCCCGTTTGTATCCCTTAGGCCCGGACTCTCTCCTAGCGCATGGTGTGATCACTGCTATCACCCTAATTGGGCTCATGCTGGCCGCTGGGTGGTGGGTTGCACCCCTGGCAGTAGTGGTTAGTTTTATCAGTCGCTACAGCTACTTTAGCCGTGGCGCCCTCATGATGGGCACCGGAGTTGTCCTGGCTCTTTGGTACGCTCGTGCTCCCTGGCCAGCACCGAACTATGCCGGCGATAACCTTGCAGTCACCGTACTAAGCGCTACCTTATTGCTGCTGTTGGTCTTCGGGCCGAAGCCGGAACCAGATACTGTTGTGCGCTCAGGATAAGTCGCGACAGTAGATAGAAACATCCCGCCGTAACCGCCACAGTGCCACCGGTTGAATAATTCAAATAGACCGCCACACCTAGACCAGTTAACCCAATAGCGATACCCGCCACGGTGCCGGCAATAATCAGACCGAAGAAAGTTCGGGTGAAATCTTTCAGTGCGGCAGCAGGGGCTACAAGAAGTGCTATGGAGAGAATCGAACCCACCGCCGGGATAGCAACCACCATTGAGGCACATAAAAGCGACAGAGTCAGCAGCTCCGCGATAAAAGGGACCAGCGAACGTCCGGCACGCGCATGGGAAATCTTAAAAGCGACGGGGTCGAAATAATAGAGCGATAGGTTCCGCCCGAAAGTGACGAGAACTATCGTGGCTACCACCGCTACTCCGATGGCAGAATACACATCCATATGGTTGACCGACACCAAAGAACCAGTTAAGAAACTCTCAACTTTCAGCGGCAATGGTTGGAACCATCTCAGCAGAAAAATGCCAAGGGAATAGCCGAGTGTCAGAACAATACCCGCAGCCGCCGTCGCGGAAATGCCCTCCAAACCTGCCAGATAGCGCATCAGTAAAGCCAGAGGGATACAGCATAGCGCCGCCCCTGCGAAGAGCCAGAGACTGAGATCGCCACCGATAAACTGGCCCACCACCACGCCAAGAACGGCTCCGGGGAACGTGCCATGAGATAGGGACTCAGAGAAGAATACGCGCTTTCCTAATACTGCAAGCGCACCAACGGCGCCCATCAGTCCGCCCACGACGATGACCTCGATGATAGGAAGGAAAAGGATATCAAGCATCAGCTAAACTCCCGCGACTGTGGAAGGTACGTTTCGTCCCTGGGCTAAGCCTGCTTCGAAGAGCGGCTACCACTAAAGCCAGCACGAAAACCACGATCAATGAAAGGGATACAGCGGCCTGGGGTGATACCTGACGAGAAAGGTTCAGATTCATCACAATGACACCGATAAAGGCAGCGATAATGCCGGAGGCCATTGCTACTACCACCATTGACCTCGGGGTGCGGCATAAGAGTCGAGCGGCAGAACCCGGGATGACGAGATATCCGATTACCAACAGCACTCCCACCGCCGAGGAAGCAGCCACCACGCAGGCGGCTATGGCTGCATTTAAGCAGGCATCAATCAGGGACGTTTTGTGCTTATTTGCCTCCGCGAAGGTGCGATCAAAAGCCACAAGTACCTGCTGGCGCCAGGTGATGAGAACTAAAGTAAGAGCGATAATGGCACAAACCAAAGCTTGGTTCATCCGAGTAGGGGTGATATCGAGCAGGCGACCGAACATAAGGCTATCGAGCTGACCGGAGTAATCGCCTATCGCCAAACTCATCACTACGCCGATCCCATAGAAGCTGGTCAACACCACTGCGGTACCTGCCTCCGGAGCTTGTCTTTTCGTGGTGAGAGTGAGCATAAAAGCCGCTAAAGCCGCTACCAGCGCAGCGCCTGGAATAATGCCTTCAATGCCGCCAATAGCAAGGCCTGCTACCATTCCGGGAAAAATGGAGTGCACCAGAGCCTCCACCGAGAATTCAACCGCCCGCAGGTTGACTAAAACACCGACGATACCACCAATAATTCCCAGTATGACGAGCACAATTAGAGCGCGATAAAGGTAGGGGACGGTGAAAATATCGATGAGTTGCTCTGTGGTAATCATAGAGCCCGACCACCAAGGACATCGTGAGTATCTCTGATATTGACTTGGCCGCCACCGACCTCAGCACAGCGTTCGCACACCTGATCTGCAAGATCATAGTCATGTGTGGAGATGATAATGGCAGTACCGCTGGCCTTTAAGCGCCTAATGGTTTCCACTAAGACACGTCTCGATTCCACATCGAGACCATTAAAGGGTTCGTCGAGAAGGACAAGACTTGGTTCGGTCACCAGTGCACGTGCGATGAGTACGCGTTGCCTCTGACCACCGGAGAGATCGCCGAAGCGGGTATTCGCTCTATCAGATAACCCAACGACATCGAGTGCATATTCGACTTTCTGTGCCGATACTCTTCTCCACCATGGGGTGGATGCATAGAGTCCCATCTGCACAACCTGCTTAGCGGTGACGGGGAAGGATAAATCGACATCTTGGTACTGGGGGACATAACCCACAGTGCCATCGTATTCGATCTCGCCTTGCACCCGGCAGAGACCGATAATGCCTTTAAGGAGGGTGGATTTGCCGGAACCATTAGGCCCGATCAGACCCAAGGCATCACCATGGGCTAGACGGAAATTCACATTGGCTAAGACGGTTTCTGGCCCATAACCGCAGGACACTTTATCCATTGTGATTACGGGGGTGCGTGGAGTAGTCACAGTATTCCTTTGATGGGGGCGAGGGTGTCGATGAAATTTTTTCTGTTGAAAGTTCAAGACCCCACAGCCACCTTTTCTAGTTCTCTTAGAGGGGCTGTGGGGTACAGATATAATGCGCCTAGAAAGCGTTTAGTTCTTGGCGAACTCTTGCAACGATGCTGGCAATGGGGCTACGGTGCCATCCCATGCTTCAACCAGGGTGGTCACATTGTGGATAATGGAACCGATATAGGTTTCACCAGCGGAACCTACGGGGCCCAACGAGTCGCCGTAGAGGGCGTCTTCGTCGGTAATAGCCTTAACGCCGGCGACCCGCGCGATTGCCTCGATCGACTTCGAGTTATTGGAATTTTCGGCAAAGAGAGCGCGAGCGCCAGAGGCCTTCACTTCTTCAGCAGCCTGCTGGATATGATCAGCGGTAGCATCCTGCTGGTGGTTGAAGTCGCTGAGAGCGGCGCCGACAAATTTCACGCCATAGGACTCAGAAAAATAACCAAAGGCGTCATGGGAGGTAAACAGCGTGCGGTTCTCTTGAGGCACCGAGTTGATTGAATCCTGAACCCACTGATCGAGTTCATCCAGCTTAGCCTTGTAGGTATCCACTGCGTCTTTGAATACGTCAGCGGCGGCAGGGTCAGCTTTAGTGAGCACTGAACCGATATTGGTCACCTGAATGGCAGCCCGTTTCGGATCGGTCCAGATATGAGGATCGTGGGTGAACTCTGGGGTTTCGCCTGGTTCTATGAATGGCCACTCGCGAACCTCTACTTTTTCTACGCCGAGGTCAACATCGAAACCCTCACCTTTTTCATCGCTCACACCAGAGGTCACAGCCATGGTGCCTTTGAAGCCCGAGGAGCTAATAGCAGAATCGAGGAAGTGCTCAAGATCTACGCCGTTGACAAAGAAAAGGTCAGCATTGCCCAGTGCCTTCATCTGCTTCGGGGTCATCTCGTGCTCGTGAGCGGAGGCATTAGGAGCTAGTAAGCAGGTGAGGTCAAGAGTAACATCGCCGGAACCAGAGGTGGTCTCCTGACCTTGAGCATCTGTCTTCTCCAAGGTCATACCAGTGGCGGCGATATGGGTCAGGTAATCACAAATCTGAGTTGTGGTTGCTACCGCGTGGACCACCTGAGCGCTGTCCATCTTGGCGTTATCGGTAGTAGTCTCCATGCCTGCATCGGTGGAGCTGCAGCCGGCAAGAACGAGGGCGGCAGATCCTGCGAGTGCGCAGCAAGATAATACGGAACGAGAAATTCTCATCTCTAAAGCTCGACAATCTTCTAGCTTGTACTCCCCAGTAACATCGATAATACGAGTGTGTTCCAGGGGAGGTTGTGGTCAGTTGTGCTGGCAACCTCACTTAGGTTGCTATATTCTTCTCGGAAACGATCGTCCACCTGGACTTACGTGATTTTGGGTCCATCTATATACCTGCTGGAGATGCCAGGTGCAGAAGGCTAGAGGATAACCGTTTCCATGAATATAAAGTTAAGCACACCTAAGTTACAACTTCAAGCAGATCTAGCACAACTCACCACGCAGAAAAACCAGAGCTTAATCACGATATAGGTTGATCTTTCAGACGAGAAAACAATCCTAAAATCCACCGCTGCGCAGGTTTTTCCACCAGCTCATACCCCGCATAGGCAAGTGCGAGCGACCCGAAAAAGGTCCACCCCCAAATAGTAAGAAAATGTCCAGAAAAAAGAGGTGTCTGGGTCATTGTAATGACCACGGAAAGGACGGGGAGATGGACAAGAAAAAAAGAATAGCTAATCCGGCCAAGGTACGTGACGGGTGCGGTGGTATAAATCGACCTCCCCTCCGCCCATATATATGGGCCTATAATAAAGATACTGAATACTCCCCCAAGGAGAATTCGAACCGTAAATTCTCCAGGACCGGGATGAGTAAGCCCTAGAGGCCCTACCCACTCCTGGCCCGCGATATAGGCAATAATGAGTGCGCCAACAACACACGGGACGCGCGCCCTAAACCATGCTCGAGCCAAAGGCGATCCTGCACATCGCGGTTCTAGTTCGGCGGCTATGATTCCGAGTGCAAACCATAAAAAGAAAGCGGGTGGGTAGATCTGCCGGTTGGCGATTCCAGGCGCCGGGCTAGCTATAACCCACGGCAGCCAAGCCCATCCCAAACTGATAGCTGCCAAGGCCACGATAACTAAGATGCGCCCCCAGGGAGGGAAACGTTTCAGCACACAATATAACGGCGGAACGAGTAGATAAAAGGCTATCTCGACGACCAAACTCCACAGATGAGTCAATCCGCCGATAAGACCCTGCGGAATGTAGAGCTGTGTAAAACTTAAATGTGCAATAATAAGTGATTTACTCATTGCAAAGCTGTCAGATAAAAGTGCCCACGCTAGCAATACCATAATCCAATATGCTGGTACGATACGGGCGAACCGGCGCATATAATAACCCTGGTAACGATGCTGTCGCCACAATACAAAAGCCGAAAGCGTGAAGAAAACGGCCACGAAGAAATCGAAACGGGCAATGATAGCTCCCCCTACACTGCGCGGATCAAGACCGGTTTGGAAAGCGATATGAGTAGTCATGACTCCTAGCGCCGCAACCCCCCGCACTCCTTCGAGGGCAGGTTTAAAACGCGGAATATGAGGGTTTTCAGACATAGCTTTAGTGTCTATGAGCGCCACGGGGAAGTAAAGTACGTACGAAAATCTCTGCAGGAATCGAAGGAGTAAGCGATGATCGCAGCCACTCGGAACCGGGTTATGATCACTGTCGGACTGGTGCTTTTTATCGCAGCTCATCTCACTCCGGATGTGTTAGCTCTCACTCTGCGCCCATTGCAGCCCGGATGGGATATGCAGATGATCTCCCAGAGCACCAAGGCGGAGATCATCAAACCCACCAAAACCTGCGTAGATATTCACCCCTGTCGTCTCGATTTCCAGGACGTGACTCTCCAGCGTCGAGTGCGTAGTGCAGCTGCTCAGACTCCGCAGCACCGCGGCGATCATACCATCAGCGTGCACTCCGAGCAGCGGCTAAGCACCAACGAGGACGTAGAGCTTTTTCATATAAGTGATGATGTCGAATTAGATGCACAGACAGCCTTTCCCGTCCTTGGTCCCCGTTCTTCCGTTGAGTTGACGGCGCCCTATTTCAATCTCCACATCGATTCTTCCCAATTCGCCCGCGGCGGACTGCAATATTTCTTTCCCTATAAGCCAGCACGAGTGAGCTATAGATTTTTCGATATATTGGCAGGTAAAGAGGCCCCCTTGGATTATGTGGAGACGATATCCCGCGGCGATTACCCACGTGCGAGCGCAGGCGACGTACTGGTGTATCAACAAGAAATACCGGCAACGGCCCTAACCAGCAGCTCTCTTATCTTAGAAAATCTGTCTCCAGAGGGAAGAGCTCATAAAAAAGATTCATCAGGCAGCGCCACGCTGGCAGATCTCTCGAATCGTGACTTATATGTTGAAGCCTCAGCCTTTTACTCTCCCGGTTCTGCGGCAGCGGCGGCGGGTACGGTGCCGCTGCGTCCTTACTACGCCGCCTACCGACGCGTTTTTGTCGAATCGCATACCGGTGTCATCCTCAATGAGGTCAATAATATTTACGTTTTCTTCGCCCAGAATCTTCGTGAAGCGACTGACACTGCGCGCGCTGCACAATTGTCGGACCCTCAGGAGATCCCAGGCGATAAGTATCGAACAATTTTCAAGGCGCGATTTGAATGGGATGAGGCAACCCAACAGGCACTGGTGCAGCTCGCTCGCCCCACGGTTCGGACGCTTTTCTTTGGCCAACTTATTCCTTATATGATCAAGGTACTTGCCCTTGTTTTGATCGTATATTCCGTGAGCCACCGTCTGAGAATCGCTAGGTGCCGAACCGCTGAAAAGAGTTGATATGACTGCTCGCATACCCAAGCGGTGGGGTTTGGATCCAGCAATTATGTGGGCGGGATTTTTGATCATGGCGATCGTGGGAGTTTTCATTCACCCTGGATCCTTATTGTGGCGGGATATGGTGGTACTCGACCATCCGATCCTGCACCTCGATGCAGTTGGCTTCGGTTTCCAGCCGGCGAGAGCTGTCCCGCAAGATGGTTTTTTAGCTCTGATCGGGATCCTTCTGCCTGCTTCATGGGTTGTGCGTGTCCTGCTCGTTGGTGCCGCCAGCATAGGGGCATGGGCAGGCTATCACATGAGTATGCGTACGCTGCCGCGAATGGCTGCGATCACGATTATCGTATGGAATCCTTTTGTTATCGAGCGCTTCCTCCAAGGGCACTGGTCATTGGCCTTCGTGGCCTGGCTGTTGCCGGCAATCGTAGTACTGCGCCGACGACCCGCTAGCCAGTTATTTTTGGTGTGGCTATGTAGTTTGACGCCATCTGGTCTCATTTTTGCAGCCATCACGGCGTGGACTGTCTCTGCTAAGCGTCTAATCGTCGCATCGTTTTCGGTCATCTGTGCGTTGCCCTGGCTCGTCCCCAGCTTACTGCACCCTCCCATAGCCTCTGATACCTCGCTCTTTTTGGGTCGCGCTGAGAAAGGTCTGGGCACATTAGGAAGTTTTTTGAGCTTGGGGGGGATCTGGAATTCCGAGGCGATACCAGTTTCGCGGACCATGGGGTTCGGAATCGCTGGCCTTATTCTTTTCGTATTACTGGCCGCTTTTATGCCCAGGCGTCTAAAACTCTTGAGTGCAGGAGCGATCCTGGTCTTTGTTATGGTGTGGGTTTATCCGACTATTCTTGGGATAATTCCTGGTGCAGCGCTAGTGCGAGATTCACAGAAGCTCGCCATCCTTCTCATCCCAGGACTAGCATGGGCGGCGGCGCGAATGCGCCCGTCGATAGCACTTGTGGTGGTGCTGCTCGCCCTTGCAAATGTCCCGGATGCTTCGTTGAGTATGCAGGCCTTAAAAGCTACCCCCCTCTCGAAGGAGTGGGAGGAGTTGGGCCAAGAATTTTCACAAGAAGAATACCGCGGCGCAGTGCTCAATCTCGATTCCTCAGGCTTGCTCACTCTCGGGGATAGAGTGGTAGTCGATCCCGCACATAAGGTGCTGCCTCTGCTGAGTTCTGGGGCGCTCAAAGTCGAGGGACAAGTGGCGGATCCTCCGCGCGAAGAATTCTTGCACGCGGTGGATGCGTATCGCACTGGACGGGTGGATGAACTTAATCGCATGGGCATTAGCCATATCAAAAAGGGTGGCATTCTCAGCCCATTACCCATCACTCATATTGAGGTTTTCGAATCTCAGCGCCGCGACTTCACACTGGGCTTGAGCATTCTTCTTATCTGGCTCATGAGTGGCGTGGGGGCTCTGTCTATGGCCACCTGGCGGTTAATCAGATCAAGAAAAGCACGGCCCGTCTCATCCCAGGAATAACCTTGCACTTTGTGCCTGGCATAGTCTCCGAGGCGGGCAATCTGGGTAGGATCTCGCAATAAGTCGCCGACCATCGTTGCCATCTGTTCCGAAGTATCGACAAGCATTCCGCTTTTCCCGTGGTCAATGGAATCGCGTAACCCCCCAGAGCTCGAGTAGCCAATCGTAGGGACGCCATGCTGGGCGGCTTCAACGACCGCGATCCCCCAGCCCTCCTTTCGCGAAGGCATCAGGTGGAGATCGGCACGCTCTAAGAGGGCGTGTTTGCGTTCTTCGCTGACGTGGCCATGAAAAACCACCCGATCGTAGACGTTGAGGGACTGAGCATAGGCTCGTAAATTATCCTCCCACCACCCAGAACCCACGATATCTAAGATGGCCGTCGGCTGCTTGCACATCACTGCGATGGCATCTTCGATGTGCTTATGCGGCACGAGCCTGGAAAGAGTAATAAGGTGAGGACGCTGGTCCTGGGGTAACGCGGGTACCGATGGCGGAAGAGGATCGATCCCATTATGGATGATTGTGATATTCTCCGGCGCATAGCCCACCTCTTCCAATTCTTCCTTGCTGGGTACTGAGACTGTAACGACGGGGTGGTCGGCGTATACCCAAGGAGCTATGCGGGATTCAATCAACCACCCAATTTTCGCAATCAACTTTCCTGCTACGGGCCATTGCAACCGGTGGCAGTGGTGCACCAGGAGGATTACAGGGGCTCTAGAGAATAGCGTGGCAAAAAACGGAATGCCGTTTTGGGTATCAATAATCGCGTCTGCGTGGCGTAACTTTCCCCATAGAAGCTGACAGGCGGTGGATATATAGGTGGTAAATTTCCCACCACTGCGAAGATACTGAACGCCGTGACGCTGCGAGCTGGATGGGGAACCCGGGTAGCGGGCGCTATGGAAGATGACCTCGTGGCCTTGGGCGGCGAGATATTCGCCCACTCGCTCAAGGTATCGCTCACTACCACCACCTTGGGGGTGTGTGGTGTCGCGCCAACACAGCAAAATTATTTTCATAGCAATCGTGCTCAACACTAGCAATTTTTTCAAGATCCATGAGATCCTGAAAGGATGCGCTTGCCCACCTTTTTGCCTACGCTTGCCAGACTCGCTACCTTGAGCCGCTCCGTGGAGTTATTGAAAGCAGTCACAAAAGAGCGTAGTGATCGGGATTTTTTCTACCAGTTCTTGGCAAAAGATAGTGCTCAACAACTCGCCGCTTTAGCCAAGGATATTAACCACTGGGATCTTCACGGCCGGGGCATTCTTGATATCGGAGGCGGTCCTGGGTACTTCGAGGAAGAATTCTTTCGTGCGGGGGCTCATTATGTGGGTCTGGAGCCGGATCTGCGGGAATTATCAGCAGCGGGACTTTCCCATCATATGATGGTTCGCGGAGACGGTATGTCCTTGCCTTTTGCCACCGATAGCTTTGATATCACCTATTCCTCGAATGTGGTTGAGCATATTCCTGATCCACAGGCGATGATGGCTGAGATGGCGCGTGTGACCACACCTGGGGGGCTCATATTTATCAGCTATACCATTTGGCTAGGACCCTTTGGCGGTCATGAGACGGGTCTGTGGCAGCACTACGTGGGTGGTCGTTTTGCCCGCTGGCATTATGAGAGAAAGCATGGTCATAGGCCCAAGAATTTTTTTGGACAGTCTCTTTTCGCAGTCTCGTGTAGCCAGGGGTTAAAGTGGGCACACGCCTTAGCGGATCTTCATCAGGTAGAAATTTGTGCCTTTTTCCCTCGCTATCATCCTTGGTGGGCGTGGTGGATCTGGCGGGTGCCTCTTGTGCGGGAATTTTTAGTGAGTAATTTGGTTATTATACTGCGCAAAAAGCACCCCAGCTTGTAGCCGGAGTGCTTTGAGGAGAGTGGTTTGTCGCTACTACGAGCGCTGCTGCGCAGTCTTGATTCGCTCACCAAGCTTAGCTAATTCCTGATGCACCTCATCGGGAACACTCTTACCGAGGAAGTCGATATATTTTGAATTCTCGGCGAAGTCCGCAGCCCACTTATCGGGGTCAGCAGTGAGGGCCTGGGCGACGTCCTCAGGGGAGTACCCTTCTAGGCCGGTGAGGTCGATATCTTCGGCGCGTGCGGTATAGCCCACGACGGTTTCCTCGGCTCCTACGCGGCCTTCAATGCGGTCGACGATCCACTTGAGGACGCGAGAATTGTCGCCAAATCCAGGCCACAGGAAGCGTCCATCATCACCCTTGCGGAACCAGTTGACGAGGAAGATCTTTGGCATCTTATCGCCACCTTTGACTCCCATATCAACCCAATGCTGGAGGTACTTTCCGGCGTTGTATCCAATAAATGGAAGCATGGCCATAGGGTCGTGGCGCAGGGTGCCTACCTGCCCCTCAGCGGCAGCCGTTTGACCTGAGGAGAGTAGGGCACCGATTAAGGTTCCGTGGTTCCACGAATAGGTTTGGGTGACGAGAGGGACGGTATCTGGGCGGCGGCCGCCAAAGAGGATGGCATCGATGCGTACGCCTCGGGGATCATCCACCTCTGGGGCAGCAATAGGGCACTGCGAAATCGGGACCGCATACCGTGAGTTAGGGTGGGCGGCCTTGGTATCGGAGTCCGGGGTCCAGTCATTGCCATGCCAATCGATCAGATGAGCTGGAAGTTCCTCGGTGAGGCCTTCCCACCAAACGTCACCGTCATCGGTCAAAGCGACATTGGTAAATAGGGAATTTCCCGGCTCCATGGTCTTCATAGCCATGGGGTTAGAATCGTAATTGGTACCAGGGGCCACACCAAAGAATCCGTTCTCAGGATTAAAGGCGTGGAGGTAGCCATCGTCTGCGATATAGAGCCAGGCAATATCGTCACCCACAACCTCAGCCTTCCAGCCGGGAATAGTGGGGGTGATCATAGCAAGGTTGGTTTTACCGCAGGCGGATGGGAACGCGGCGGCCACATTGTAGTGCTTGCCTTCGGGGTTGGTGAGCTTAAGGATGAGCATATGCTCAGCCATCCATCCTTCTTCCTCCGCCATAACTGAAGCGATACGCAAGGCGAAGCATTTCTTGGCGAGGATAGCGTTTCCACCATAACCCGATCCGTAGGACCAGATTTCCTTAGTTTCGGGGAAGTGGGTGATGTATTTATCGTCGTTGCACGGCCACGCGACGTCTTCTTCTCCCGCAGCTAGTGGATGGCCCACGGAATGCAGACAGCGCACGAAATCTTTATTGCCTAAGCGGTCGAGGGCGGCCTGTCCCATGCGGGTCATAATACGCATGGACATCACCACATACGGGGAATCGGTAAGCTGTACGCCAATTTTAGGTTCGTCCGCCGAGAGCGGACCCATAGCGAAGGGAACCACGTACATGGTGCGGCCCTTCATCGAGCCCGTGAATTTCTCGGTAAGGAGCTCTTTCATAGCCGCTGGCTCGTACCAGTTATTAGTAGGGCCAGCGCCATCCTCGGTTGGGGAGCAGATGAAGGTCCGGGATTCGACGCGGGCGACGTCACTAGGGTTGGAGCGGGCGAGGAAGGAATTGGGGCGCTTATCCTCGTTGAGACGGATGAGGGTTCCCGCCTCAACCAGTTCTTCGCTCATGCGATCCCACTCCTCTTGGGAACCGTCGGCGAAGACAACGCGATCGGGCTGGAATATTTTCTCATGAGCCGCAATCCACTCGAGCAATTTCTCGTTTGTGGTGGGCGCCTCGCCGCTGAGCCCGCTAATGGTTACGTGTGACATTTTCTCTCCTAACGTTGTGGGTCGATGTCTCATCGGTAGCTTTTTCAGGCTTATCGCTATCGATTTTCACTATATCCCCATTATCGAAAATCACTAACCGAAATTCTAGAGACTAAGATCACAAAGGCTTGCACACTAGAGCTAAGTCTCTCCACTAAAACACCCACACACTGGGGAAACCAAACAGAGAGATACTCTTAACGCAATGACTCACACTTGCTGTGATAAAAATCTTAAACCCCAATTTACCTGATTAAGAGGGTGGTATTCTAACATTTTCGGCAAATAAAACCTTTGTTACCCCTGATGAAACTCCCCCCTCATAATCCCCCGCACTTCTCACCAATTGGAAGAAACTGCAGCAGGTTGACGTTATCTAAGGAGACCAATTGAGGAAACGGGGGTGATAATAATCATAAAAGTTATTCCTCTCGCAGCTCTTCCATGCCTAGAATTCGAGGAAGAATATGCAGCACTCCACCAGAAAATAAGACACCACCTTACCCAAAAGACACAAGCTCCGGAGAGCCCTGATCGCACCCCCGCCCCTATATCCGCCGTCATTGCCTGCATCGCCTTTAAGCCTGAGATCTCGCATTCAACTAAGCGATTATTCCTATACCTCTAAAGAGCAGCCTGCGGGGGTGACACCTGAGGACCAACTCTTAGCCAAAGAAGGGATCGGTTATACTGACTGTCAATTTGAGTCACACCAGTAACAGGTGCGCGGGCTAAATTCCGCGCACCCAATATTGAGTTCAGCACTATACAAGGGCAAGATAGAGGCGATGAATACTCCTGATCACTCTGAAAATAGGGTGGGCGAGCTTCCCTCAGGCCGTCCACTTCAAACTGATTTCAATACCGAATTTAATAATAATCTTGATTATCCCCGCCTCGGCACCGTCAGCTTCCGTCGCGGCACCCTGACTGAGAATCAAGAAAAAATGTGGGAAGAAAAGTGGCCACACCTTGGTCGCATTCTCAGCGATGAGATTATCGATATTGACGCATGGTTTGGCCGCTCTCACCACCCCACCATCCTTGAGATTGGTTCGGGCACTGGCACATCAACTGCAGCCATGGCTCCTTTAGAGGCCGATACCAATATTATTGCCTGCGAGCTATATAAACCGGGACTCGCCAAACTCATGGGCGCTATTGTGCGTCACGATATTAATAATATCCGTATGATTCGCGGCGACGGCGTTGAGGTTTTAGCCCGTATGTTTAACCCCGAGAGTCTCGACGGTGTCCGAATCTTCTTCCCTGATCCCTGGCCCAAAGCGCGACACCACAAAAGACGCATCGTGCAATCCGGGGTCCTCAATCTCATCGCCTCACGCTTAAAGCCTGGCGGAGTGCTTCATATCGCCACCGATCACGCAGATTATACTGAGTGGATCAGCGAGCTTATCTCAGTGGAACCACACTTAATCTACCAGCCTTGGCCATGGGCTGAATGCCCTCAGCTCACCGACCGACAGGTGATTACCAAATTCGAAGGCAAAGGCCTCGACAAAGATCACACCATCACCGAATTCTTGTGGCGTAAAGGTTAATCATGGATAATTCCTTCGTTCTCGGCGGCGCCTCCCCTGCATCGGGCGACACCCTTCTTCTAGTCTGGGACGCACCCAATATGGATATGGGGCTTGGCGCCATCCTAGGTGGGCGTCCCAGCCCCAACCACCGCCCCCGCTTTGACGCCATCGGGCACTGGTTATTGGCCAAGGCAGGCGAACTCGCCCACCATACTGGCGTGAAAATCGAAGCCGAGGCCACCGTATTTACCAATGTCTCCACTGGTAGCTCCGATGCCGTTCGGCCCTGGGTGGAAGCACTGCGCAATATCGGCTTCGCTGTTTTTGCTAAACCCAAACTCACCGACGATACCGATGTGGACCCCGACATGCTCGAGCATATTGAAAAGCGCCACAAAGAGGGCGTTCTTAAAGGGGTCATCGTCGCGTCCGCCGACGGGCAAAATTTTCTCCCGCAGCTTGAAGAACTCGCCAACGATGGAGTTGTCATAACCGTCATCGGCTTTCACGAACATGCCTCGTGGGCGGTAGCAAGCGAGCATATTAACTTCGTTGACCTTGAGGAAATCCCGGGCGTCTTTCGTGAACCTTTGCCTCGAATTTCTTTGGATTCGCTGCCTGATCACGGTGCGTGGCTGCCTCCATTTAGACCACTGAGCAGCCTTTTAACAGGGCGAGGCTAGGAGAAGAATATGTTTAGCACCTGGGGTGATTTCGCTTACCGACACCGCAAAATCGTACCGCTCATCATCATTTCGGCTATCCTGCTGCTGCATTTCTTCTTCGGTGTGCGCTTAGCGGAACGCATGAGTCAAGAGGGCTGGGATGACCCGAATTCTTCATCCACCAAAGCGGCCCAGATCGAATTAGAAACCTTTGGTCGAGATAACTCTGGGGATATTATCCTTCTTTTTACCGATCCCAAGGGTATTGAGAAATCATCGCAGTTCCCAGCTATCAAGAGCTATTTAGAGCAGCTACCACAACAGCACTCCGGGGAAATCGAATCTATCATCAGCTTCTTCGACAAGCGCAATCCTAACTTAAAATCCGATGACGGAACCACCGCCTTCGCTGCCATTTCCCTAAAGGGCGATGGCGAGCAAACGCTCAAGGATTTCCGTGCGATCGCTCAAGATCTCTCCCCTGAATTTGATGGCGTAGAAGTCCAGGTAGCAGGAGCCACTGCTGTAGCCGATGCTTTGGATGCGGGCATGGCGGGCGATATTAAACGCGCTGAGGTCTATGCGCTACCCGCGGTTGGGCTACTCCTCCTCGTTGTCTTTGGCTCTCTGGCGGCTGCCTTCATGCCTCTGATCGTGGGCGGACTGTCCATTCTAGGATCCTTGGGCGTCCTCTCTGCCCTCGCTGGACTCACTGAAGTCAATGTCTTTGCCCAGTCTGTCGTCACTTTGCTCGGTTTGGGGCTTGCTATCGACTACGGCCTCTTTATGGTCTCCCGCTTCCGCGAAGAACTCTATCAAGGCCGCGACGTTCGCGAAGCGGTGCGCATCACCACCGCCACCGCGGGGCAAACAGTAGTCTTCTCCGCCGCTATGGTTGCTGTGGCGCTGTCAGGGCTCCTTCTCTTCCCCCAAGCCTTCCTCAAATCTGTTGCCTACGGGGCAATGAGCGCCGTCGGACTTGCCGCTCTACTCTCGGTAACCGTGCTGCCTGCCCTTTTCGGCATCCTAGGCACACGTATCGACGCCCTGGCGATACGGCGCAAAAAAGCGAAATCTCGGCCCATTGAAGACACGTGGTGGTACCGCATTCCCGCACTCGCGATGAAACGCGCAGGGCTTGTAACCATCGCACTCGTCGCTGGCCTCATGGCGCTCACCTTGCCGCTGACGGGAATAAGTTTCGGCGGCATCAATGAAACTTACCTCCCACCATCCCATGACGTGCGCAAGGCCCAATCGCTCTTTAACGAGGAATTTCCGGAATTTCGCACAGAACCTATCAAACTCGTCGTGGAGAATGCCACAAATGAGCAGCTCGTCCAGGTCTACCAGCAAGCCGCTGAGCTGCGTGGACTTACGTCACGGTTGAGCCCTTCCTCCCCAACCAAGGATGGCACCACTATACTATCGGCTGGCATTATTGACCGCGAGGACAATGCCCGCGTGGTCGAAGAGCTGCGCGGCCTTACGGCACCTGAAGGCGTGAATCTCTATATCGGTGGAACTCCCGCTTTAGAAGTCGAGTCCATCGAGGCTCTTTTTGACACCTTGCCCTATATGGCCTTGTATATTGTGATTGCCACGTTCCTCCTCATGGCGCTCGTCTTCGGCTCACTCATTCTGCCGGCTAAGGCCGTCATCATGACCCTGCTCGGCATGGGTGCCACCTTAGGCATTCTCACATGGATGTTTGTCGATGGGTTGTTCGCCTCTCTGTTCCACTTTAGCCCTGGGCCGCTGATGAGCCCGGTGCTCGTTCTCATTATGGCAATTGTTTACGGGCTCAGTACCGACTACGAAGTATTCCTAGTCTCACGCATGGTTGAAGCGCGTAATAAAGGCATGAGCACCGACGAGGCGATCAAATACGGCACCGCCCATACCGGCGGCATCATCACCGCTGCAGCGCTCATTATGATCGTGGTCTGTGGAGCCTTCGGCTTCTCCGATATCATCATGATGAAATATATTGCTTTCGGCATGATCTTCGCCCTGCTTTTCGACGCCACTGTAATCCGTATGCTCCTAGTACCAGCAGTGATGCACCTGCTCAAAGAAGATAACTGGTGGGCACCGCGTTTTATCAAACGCGCTTCTCAAGCACTCGGGCATAATGAGTCCACTACTCACTCTCATCCAACCGCCTCTCAGCACACGGCCGCGATGGCCCTTGCGCCAGCAGGTCACGGTCGACGATCTGTCGAGGCTGGCGACGATCGGATACCTTTTAGTGAATTGATGAAGCGACTCAAAGAGGAAGACTAAAACCCTGTCAAAAAATCCGTGGGTCCGCTTTTTCGTCCCTCTCATCATCCTGGGGAGCGCGGCTTTTTTGTTGCGCTCCAAAATGCCATTCTTAGCTAGTGGCTACCAAGAGATGATTCATGCCAATTCTGGCGGACTCCTTATCGCTTTCCTCTTTATCATTCTGAGTCTTATGGCCATGTCGGAAGTGATGCGCCACCTCCTTAATGCCGGTGGAAATAAGATACGCCCGCATGCAACAATGGCACTCACCTTTATTTCCAATTCATGGTCGAGCACTTTTCCAGGTGGGGCAGCAATATCAACGGTCTACCAATTTCGAAACACGCGGGCGTGGGGAGTGTCCGTGGTCATCAGTTCATGGTTCATCGTGCTCTCTGGGGCACTATCGACGGTATGGCTGATTGCTTTGGGGCTCGTATCCATTGTGTTTCTGGGTGCCAGCTTCTCCTTAGCTCCCCTCCTGGGCTCAGCGGCGGTATTTATTTCCCTAGCTGCTCTCGTGTGGTGGGCAACGAATAACCCCGAACCAACATCGCGGATCTTAAGCGCGGTTATGGCTGTTATTTCCCGAGTGCTCCGCATTGACTTAAGTGCGTACACGCGCACCATGAACGAGCATTTCTCACAGCTCGATAGCGTTCATTTGAGTGCACCTCGCTTTAGCTTTATCGCCCTGCTATCGCTAGGAAATTGGTTATTTGAAATAATCGCCGTGTGGATATGCATTTGGGCCGTCACTGGTGTACTGCCCAGCTTTGAACAGGTTCCCAATAACACCACAATCATGGGGGTAGTCCTCGCTTTTGTCACCGCAAAAATTGTGGGCACCGCGCAGTTATCCCCGGCTGGTCTGGGCCCTGTGGAAGCTGCCATGACTGCGAGCCTCGTAGCCGTCGGTATGACTGCGTCAAGTGCTTTCGGAGTGGTTTTTGTCTACCGAATTTTATCCTTTGCTGTCATAACCGCCATCGGGTGGATTATCTACTTCATCTCCGTAGCCCGAGGTGGTATCCGAGCACGAGAAAGATAAGATAAGCCCATGAAGAAATTTTTGGCCTATGACCTCCTTGCCGTCGGTGCTTTTGCCTTTTTAGCTCGCCTAGCGCACGGAGGTATCGCCCCTCTAGCTGTTCTGGGTACCTGGTGGCCCTTTGCTCTCGGCGCACTCACGGGCGGCGGTATCATCGCAGCAACGCGTGAAAATGGATTCACCCCGAAAAACGGCGTCATTGTCTGGCTGAGCACGGTTGTGGTGGGCCTAGGAATCTGGACGGCTCGGCACCACGCTCTTCCCCACTGGTCATTTATTACCGTGGCCTCCACTATGTCGGGACTTCTATTGCTGGGGTGGCGCCTCGTGGCTGCTCGGGTTTCTCGCCGCTCCTAGGATTCCTCGGGAGGGCTTTTACTAATCCAACTGGGAAAAATGTCCAGGCTGTTGGTTTAAATAATGATGTTTAACGGTTACGACATTCGGTGAAAAACTGGAATTTTTGCTGTTGGTGTACCTAAAGGTGCAACTAATGACCGAATAACTACAAAGAAGATTGCGGAGTTTTTTGCGCTGTCCCTTTTGGTAGTACCCGAACACCAGACCTATTGACGTCGGCCTCGAAGCATCACTGAGTTCTCAAGATGCTTGAAAATTGGCTAGAATTTAATAGCCTTGCTCTACACGCAGCAACGGGTGAAATAAGTAGAGATAGATTGACACTCCTACAGACCGTAACACCAATCTCAGCACTATCATCAGCCTAGAGCCCTCGTCGGCCCACTCACTTCAGGCAGGACAGGGTGCAAGTCGCGGGCACCACCTAGCCTCGGAATATTTAACTGACTCTCGTTCTTAAGACAGGGGGTTGTATATTCGAACACTTCCTGCCACTTGTCCCCCAGGCCAGGTATATGCTATCAAGGTTGAGACCACTCACCATCCATTTGGTGGGCGAGTTGCCGAAATCGCCGAGGGTAACCCCGTCTTGGACGGATAACACAATTAATCACTACAGCACCCAGATGCACAAGGCGTCTTCCACAGCCGAATCCGTGTCGGCGGTCCTAAAGTCAGCTACTCGTGCATCGATAATCTTTTCTAAGGATGCGAAATATGATTGGACTCATGGAGATCCTCCTTATTGGCGCTACTCTCTTCGTCCCTGTTCTGATTGTTTTTCTCTTCTTTAAAGGGGCCCAAATCCTGCTGAAGATTCAAAAAGACGTTGAGAATATCTCACAGGAACTCCGAAATAGAAATATCTCATCATCCCCACCAAACACCATCGATTGATGTCTATCAGTTCGTCCTAATTCCACTAGTGCCAACGGCCTTATCTCCGCTTTCTGCGACGATGAGCTAAGTTAGTGTACGCCTTAAAAGGGATAATATCGATGTGCTTGCACATTGGCGATGGGCGCTTTTAAGAGGTGCAGGAACGAGTCTCAGAATTCTCCCCCTGAGGTGTCGCGCCGCGATTAGAACCTCCAGGGGATATACGTGCCAAGCACCGCGTACAAACTTGTACTCAATCGTAGTGATGTGCTGAACTGACCACTATGAGCACCGCAAATTTGAGTTTTACAGACGCTGAATCCCGCAGCAATGATCTCCATATTGATAGCTACCGACTTCACCTCAACGTCGAAGGCGCCCAGAGCGAAGCCACCTTTCCAGTACAGGTCGATATTGCCATGCGCTCGCAGAGCGGTGCCATTTTCCTGGATTATGTAGGACACTCTGTGGAACGCGTTTTAGTCGACGGCGACTCCGTGCCTTTTCATTTCGACGGCGCGCGGATCACGCTCACGGTTCCAGCAGATCAGGATATTGTTTTAAGCATTGCAGCTAATTCGTCATATTCTCGTACCGGCCAAGGGTTGCACCGTTTTACTGATCCCGCAGATAATCGCACCTATTTGTACTCGCATTTGGAGCCTTCTGATGCTCGCCGGATCTTTCCGTGCTTTGATCAACCTGATCTCAAAGCCCATTTTCACACTTCGCTGACGGTACCGCAGGGGTGGGTGGCGCTTAGTAACCAGCCTGAGATCAGCAGGAACGGCCAGCGCCACGATTTCGATGAAACTCCTCTGTTGTCTACGTATCTCACTGCTTTTGCGGCGGGCGAGTATATCTCCCGCCATAGAACGTGGACTTCACCTACGGGCCAACAGGTGGAACTAGGTGTGTGGGCGCGTACCTCCATGGCTGAATTCGTCGATGATGAAATCCTCACCATTACCTCTCAAGGTCTTGATTTCTTTGATGCACACTTTGGCTACCCGTACCCCTGGGGGAAATACGATTCCATCTTCGTACCGGAATATAATTTGGGTGCGATGGAAAATCCGGGGTTGGTCACGTTCACCGAGGCCTATATTTTCCGCGATCCAGCGACTTATGCGGAGCATGCTGCGCGCACGAATACCATCCTGCACGAAATGAGCCATATGTGGTTCGGTGATCTGGTAACCCCACGCTGGTGGGATGATCTCTGGCTGAAGGAATCTTTCGCGGAATTTATGGGGGCTGATGCTTCAGTCTCAGCCACCGCATATACCAGCGCGTGGGCTGATTTTGCGGGGCAGCGGAAGAATTGGGCCTATGCCCAAGATCAACTTCCCACCACACACCCGATCAAGGCGACGATCCCCGACGTAGATGCCGCCCGCCAGAATTTTGATGGTATCACCTACGCTAAGGGCGCTGCGGTACTCAAGCAGCTTGTCCACTACGTGGGCCGCGACAATTTCTATGCAGCAGCGAGGGATTATTTCCACACGTATGCCTTCGGTACCGCCACCTTCGATGACCTTATCGTTATACTCGGCCGGCACTCCGACCGCGATCTGTCCGACTGGGCCCAACGGTGGCTCCATAGTGCTGGCCCCGATACCCTCTCCCCTGTTCTCGAGACTAATCAGGGCCTCATCACTTCCTTGGCTATTGAGCAGCAGGGAACCGACGTCACTCGCCCACACCGCCTGACGGTGTCGCTATTTAAGCTGCGCGAACAGGCGATTGAACGGACGAAATCATTCGACGTCATTGTCGATCAACGCTCTGGTGGCCTCACTCCCATAGACGTGGCTGTGGGCCTGGAGACTCCAGATCTCATTCTGATTAACGACGGCGATCATAGCTATGCGAAGGTCACCTTTGACCAGCGTTCTGTAAACACGATCGCACAAGCTCTCTCCACTATCTCCGATGAAATCACGCGCGCCGTGATCTGGACATCGCTGTGGAATATGACCCGTGATGCGCTCTTGGATCCGAGGATCTTTATCAAGATTGCTCTCGCTCACGCTGCCGCGGAGGAGAATCCTGCTCTGATGCGCCAGATCTTCGCTCATGCCCTCTTTGCGGCTCGCCATTATCTAGCTGATGATGAGGATCTACGTATAGCCTTAGCTACAGGACTTAAAGCACAGGCAGATCGCGCCCGCGACGGCAGCGATGCCCAGCGGGTGCTCCTACAGGCCTTCGTACAGGCTGCTCCACTGGCAGGACACGAGCGCGCCGCGGAGCTGAGCGCAATCTTGACTGGCCCACTGACGCTTGGCAATAAATTGGAGTGGGATATCATTACCGCTCTGACTGCTCTGGGGGAAGACACCGCGGAATTGAGGGCAGCGCAGCTAGAGCGTGATAATACGCTTACTGGGCGCGCTCATTTCTTGCGTGCGGAAAAATCGGTGCCTTCGTTAAAGACCAAGGATGAACTATTTGCAATGCTGGTGAATCCTCGAGAATTCTCCAATGACGAGGTTCGGGCGCTCGTGGATGCGTATAACCAGCCGCTTTCAGGGGTTGACCATACGGAGAGATTTTTTGCCGCTCTCACCACTATATGGGAGTTAAATCCCATCGAGATTGCCACTGTGATCATCCGAGGCCTTTACCCCGAGCAGCCTCATGCTCATGCGCAGGTAGATGCTTATATACGCGCTGGGATCCCTCGAGCCTTGGAACGTATTTTATTAGAGTGCCAGGACAATAATTTACGGGCGCAACGGGCTCGCGACAGTTTCACCGTTACCCCCTCATAGGGGATCAATTATCACATCATTGCCTCCTAGGGTGTGTTTTTACCGCTAGGATCAACCCCACACCCCTAAGGAGGCACAGATGTACACTCTCGACTCAGCGCCGCTGGATCCCAGTAAGCGCGCATATGCCGACAACCGTATAGCAAGCAGTATTATCGAAGGCCACCAACCAGATGCGGAGCAGGTTGATCTGCTCCTGCGCCTACTCAATGGTGAGATCACTCTCGAGATGGCGCTGCAAGAGATCGCTTCGAGGTTTGAGCATGTCTAAGCTTGAACAGGATAAATGGGATGGCTATTTTTATCCAGGCACTGAGACCCTCGTTAATCTTCCAGGTATTACAGATCTGGATACTCTCACGGCGTGGACGAGAGCCTGCACCGCCGCGCGTGCTGTGCAACTCTATCACCAACCTCCTCATGAGCTAAGTCCGAGCAAACTGCTTATGGCTGTGCATTATGAGCTTTTTCGGGATAGCTTTTCTTGGGCAGGTACGCTGCGCGATGTCAATATTATGAAGAATAATAGCTGGAATCCCAATAATCCCACCCTATTTCTCAGTTATGAGAGTATCCCGCGCTATCTGGATTATATTGATACCTTCGCCTCCTCCTACAGCTGGGAGGGCCTGAGCTTTGATGATAAAGTTCACCAGCTTGCCACGATTCATGCTCACCTCGACTATGCCCATCCGTTCCGCGAAGGCAACGGGCGTGCTTTAAGGCTCGCCATGGAATTTCTGGCTCAGCGTTATGGGGTGGAGATTAGATGGGGCAAGATTTCTAAGGAACTGCATCTACTGGCTACGTCGGCGGTCTTTTTTACTGGCGATGTCAACCCTGAGCCGGCTATCGCGCTGTACCGAGAAATCACTACCGCGCTCTAGTACCACCGCGCTCGAGCACCGCTCGCGCCGTGGCTTCGTCGACAATAAGATCGGTGATGACTCCTGCGCGTAAGGCACCTAAAAGCGCAGGGGCTTTCTTAGGCTCAGCAACAATACACAAGCGCCTCTTTACTCTTTTGAGGTCATCCGGTGTAGGCCCCGAGGCGCGCCGATTGACTGCAATATCGCGGTAGCTACCATCCTCGCGGATAAAAACGGTACAAATATCTCCCACGATTCCATCAGCGGTTAGGGAAGTGATATCCGACTCTTCGAGGTAATCCCCGGAATATACGAGCGAGGGCAGGGTGGCATTAAAAGCGCCGATACCAAAGACAGCGAGGTCGGCGTTTTTAATCAGATCGATCACCGATAATACGGCTCGCTCCCGCCACATCGCTTCCTTGGTGGCTTCATAATCAAAAAAGGCTGGCACGGGCAGTGGCACTACTTCGGCATTAAAGACGTCCCCGGCGCGTGAAAGTACGGTATCGGCGTTGAGGTAGCTTTGGCGTCTTAGTGAAGTGGCACCATTGAGTTGGACCACAGTGATATCATCGCGCGGAGTGGGTGCCATATTTCTTAAGACCTCATAGGTGGTATTTCCCCAGGCGATTCCGATGATATCACCGTGCTCGACCACGTGAGCGAGTTTATTGGCGGCCACCTGGGCTACCGCGGTCAATCTAGCAACTGGACTGAGTGAGCGACGCAGGGGCACGCACGTGGCCTTGATATCAAAGGTTTTCTCCAGGGCTTCGACCATGTCGGTTTTAATAGGAGAATCAATGCTGATCGTGACGATTCCTGATTCGCGGGCGTAGGTGATGAGCCTGGATACAGTCGAACGAGAGACGCCAAGGTTTTGGGCGATGGCGGCCATGGTGTGGTTGTTGAGATAGTACATTTCGGCGGCTTTGTGCGCGAGGTCAAGCCTTTCGTTCATGGCTCCCATTATGCCATGCACATATGTGCAACTTCAGTGCAACATCTCCCATTTTGGGTTTTTCTCAGCCATAATTAAGGTCACAACCCAAACTAAGGAGACCTCATGAGCACCACTCTCAATCGCGACGCCTCGCTGCGCGCCATGTCTAACAACGAACTCGATATCCTCGTCATCGGCGGCGGTATCACCGGCGCCGGCATTGCCCTCGACGCCGCTACCCGCGGGCTGAAAGTCGGCATTGTAGAGGCCCAAGATTTTGCCCAGGGCACGTCATCGCGCTCGTCGAAACTAGTCCACGGCGGACTACGCTATCTCTATAACTTCGACTTTCTCCTCGTCGCCGAGGCTCTACGCGAACGCGGACTCCTGCTCAGCAGCCTGGCGCCACACCTTGTCAAAGCGCAACCGTTTTTGTGGCCACTCAAAATGCCAGTCATTGAGCGTTCCTATTCCGCCATCGGCGTCGGCCTTTATGATGCCATGGCTCAAATCGCCCACAAAGGCTCCGTACCTATCCAAAAGCATTATTCCAAGTCTGGTGCGCTCTCACTCTTCCCCGATATCAAAGAAGATCAGATTACCGGAGCCATTCGCTTCTATGATGCGCGTGTCGATGACGCCCGCCTCGTGATCACCCTCATTCGTACCGCAGCTCGCTACGGGGCCTATACCGCTAACCGCACCCAGGTTGTCAATCTGGAAAAAGAAGGTTCTCGGGTCACGGGCGCTGTCGTACGCGACCTCGAGACTGGGAAAGAATACACCATTAAGGCCAAGAATATTATCAATGCCACTGGTGTGTGGACAGAGCAAACCCAAGCCCTTGCCGATACCAGCGGCGGTCTGAAAGTCCTCGCCTCTAAGGGGATCCATATCGTGATTCCAAAAGACCGTATCAAAGGAAAGACAGGTCTTTTCTTGCGCACGGAAAAATCAGTACTGTTTATTATTCCGTGGAAGCGCTACTGGGTTATTGGAACCACCGATACCAAATACCACGAAGATTTTGTCAACCCCGTGGCCAATAAAGAGGATATTGACTATATCCTCGATCACGCCAATGCGGTGCTCACATCCGATCTCACCCACGACGATATTATTGGAACGTGGGCAGGTCTGAGGCCCCTTTTGCAACCAGGTACCGCCGATGGGGATAAGACCAAGTCCACAAAGATCTCGAGGGAGCATACCGTCACCGAGGCTGCCCCTGGCCTCACCGTTATCGCTGGCGGCAAACTGACAACTTACCGCGTCATGGCAGAAGATGCCGTCGATTTTGCCCTCGGCACCAATAAGGCTAAGCAGATGCCCTCCCGCACTCAGCTCACTCCCCTGATTGGCGCAGATGGCTATCATGCGCTGTGGAACCGCCGCGAAGAATTAGCGGCGGAATACCAGCTCAGCGTGGACCATATCGAGGATCTTCTCGACCGCTACGGCTCCGATATCTTTACCCTGCTCGAATCCATCAAAGAAGAAGAAACCTTAGGCCACGAGCTCGGCGCAGCACCGGAATATTTACGCGCGGAGATCGCCTTCGCGTGCACACATGAAGGTGCGCTGCACCTAGAAGATATTATGGTTTTGCGCACCCGCCTCAACCATGAGAAGAAGGATCGCGGTCTTGCCGCAGTCCCTGAAATCGCCGATTTAGCTGCGGTCTACCTCGGCTGGGATGAGGAACGTAAACAACACGAAATTGACTCCTATCAGCAGCGCTGCGAGGCCGAAGCGCGCGCCGAAGATATTTCTGGTGAGCACGAAGCCCAAGAGATTCGCGCTCAAGTAGAATCCGTGGCACCGATGCTGAGCTAGGCCACTCCTCCTACATAGGCGCGATAGTGTGCTTCTTTGGCAAATCGAATTCGCGCTTGGTTTCTAATTGTCGCAGGGCTTTTCTGATGGCGAGGCGAGAATGGCGCGGCTCTATCAGAGCATCGATATAGCCGCGCTCTGCAGCCACATAAGGACTGGTCATATTCTCATTATAAAAGTCCATGAAAACTTGCTTCATATACTGTCGTTGAGACTGATCACTAATGGCATCAAGCTGTTTACCTTGGATCATCACAACTGCAGCAGCAGCCCCCATCACCGCAATTTGGGCAGTTGGCCAGGCGAGATTAATATCGCCGGTGAGATTCTTAGAACCCATAACCGCATAAGCTCCGCCGTAGGCTTTGCGCACAATAAGCGTAACTTTAGGAACAGTTGCCTCCACGAGCGCAAAAGCGAGCTTTGCGCCACGGTGAATCAGACCCACCTCCTCCTGCTCTACGCCAGGTAGATAGCCTGGAGTATCCACCACAAAGACCAACGGAATATTATAGGCATCGCAGATGCGGATAAATCGTGCACCCTTATCGGCAGCATCAGCATCAATACAGCCGGCAAATTCGAGCGGCTGATTGGCAATCACACCTACAGAACGTCCATCCACGCGGGCAAAAGCAGTAATGAGATTTGGGGCGAAATTAGGCTGAATTTCCTGGATATTATCGTCGTCGAAAAGCTGGGTCAGCAAATCGTGCATATCATAGCCAGCATTGACATCGTCGGGAATAAAGGAGTCAAGCCGAATATCCTCGCTAATATCTGCATCCTGGGGGGCCTGGAATATCGGCGCCGGGTCATGGGTGGTCAGCGGCAAGCGTTCAAGAAGATCGTGCACATAACCAAAGGCATCTTCCTCATCGATGGCCACATATGAGACATTACCGTTTAACTCCTGCTGCCTGGCACTTCCCAATTCAGCAGAGGTAATCACTTCTCCCGTGACCTCCTTGATCACTGCGGGGCCGGTGACATACATTTCGGCTTCCCCATCGACGGCGATCACAAAATCCGTGGTCACCGGTGCATAGACCGCTCCACCGGCGGATTTACCCATCATGATCGAGATCTGCGGGCTGCGCCCTGACAGCGGCAATTGCCGGCGCGCAATCTCGGAGTACATAGCCAAAGAGGTCACCGCATCTTGAATACGAGCGCCACCAGAATCCTGAATACCGATAACTGGGCAGCCAATTTTGATGGCCATATCCATAACCTCGCAGACTTTGCGGCCAAATGTTACGCCTACCGAGCCTCCGTATACGGTTTTATCGTGGGCGTACACTGCCACGGGGCGCCCATCAATGCGGCCATATCCAGTGACGACGCCATCAGAGTAGATGGCATCGTTATCATCTGGGGTGCGACCGAGCGCACCGATTTCTACGAATGAGCCCTCATCGAGCAACCGATTAATGCGCTGCCTGGGCGTTGTTCGGTGCGCCTCATCACGCTTTAATCGTGCCCGCTCACTGCCAGGATCTTGGGCTTGGGCTAGGCGCTCTTTCAGGTCTGCGAGTTTTCCCGCGGTGGTGTCCAGACTCATCCGTTCCTCGTTTACATTGTGGCTAGCTCTGGGAGATATGCGCAATCCGTTGCGATAGCGCTAATCCAACTTTAGCAATCTCGGGTTCATCAACAACCGCTAGGTGATCTCCCTGCAATTGCACGATTTCTAGATCGTTTACAATTGCTGACCAGCCGCCATCATAGGCAATATCTTTATACGCTGGCTCTAATTCAATAGCTCCCTCGTGCATCCGCTCTGCGCGGAAGAGAATCACCGGCACCTCAACATCAGCCCATCTGGTCATATCAAGCTTGTCCAGAATGCGATTATCAACAAAGGAAGCCCGCTGGTGCTCCAAGACTCCCGCAGATAGTCCATGCTCAGAGGCGTCAGTAGTGCTCAAGAATTCCGCCATCATAGCAAGGAGGGCATCTTCACCAGCGCTCTCTAAAAGGTCAAAAGGCACGGGGAAGTCCAAGCCATAGGTCTTCTTGGCAAATGCTTGGTAGCGCTGCCAACGCTTCTTGGTCTCTTCTTTGTTGTCCGGAACTGGATGTGCTGGCTGCACTGTATCTAAAAGGGCGATCGTTGCGATCTCTATATCGCTTCCCTCCAGCTGGTGTGCAACCTCATAAGCTATCGCGCCACCGAAGCTCCAACCACCGAGGATAATGGGCAGACCATCGGAGTACCGCTTAATCTCATCAAGGTAGGCAGCGGCGCGCTCCTCCAAGGACCCTTCAAGTCGCTCTACTCCGTACACGGGAATATCCTCAGGCAGGCGGCGCATTAGAGGTTGATAAACCACTGATGAGCCACCCGCTGGGTGGAACATAAAGACAGCGGGCTTGAGCGAACCTTCAGGTCGCGCCCGCAATACTCGGATATTGCCCTCGACGTCCGTTTCAAAGCTATCGCGCACCATATTGGCAATGGTTTCAAGATTATCCGCCGCCAGTATATCGGCAGCGCTCATCTTTGCCCCAGATCGTTCTCTCAACCGCTCTGCGATCTGATTAGCTTGCTCAGAAGTAATTGTTGGCAACGCATTGGTCACACCCGTTGCAGCTTGACCGACAACACTCGCCCACGTGGCGAAGACGAGACGCTCGGACGCATCACGCGGGGCTACGCCTACGCCGCGGTCGCCACCTTGTGGTTCAGGGTTGACCTGTACGGGGGCAGATTCTCTTTCGCGTCCACTGACTAATTCTTCGACCAAGGCCACCGCATCAGCAACGGAGGCATCGCGAAGCGCCTGGACCTGCAGCTCGGGGATATTAAAATCATATTCAATGCGATTTTTAATCCGCATTCCCATCAGTGAATCGAGGCCCAAGTCTATCAGCGGTAATTCTTTGGGCAAATCTTCCACATCGTAGCCCATTGCTTCACTGACAATAACGCGCATGCGATCTTCAACGGTCTCGCTACTTGTTGGGTCCCAGCGGAGATCAGCATGGGCCATTTCAGGCAGACTCTCCCCCGAGGACGTAGCCAAGGCGGGGCCATCAAGGTGTGCTGTTTCTCCCTGCTCCGCAGCAAAGGCTTCCACTAAGACCGTCAGAGAGTCACCAGCGACTTCATATAGAGTGATCGCCAGTCCACCCAAGGTACGGGCGGCAACCACGGTGAGTTCACCGGAGGGCGGCAGTGTTTTCTTTTCACTCGCCGCAGTCATCACTGACTGGGGTGCCAGTTCTGAGATCACTGCGTCGATGACCATAGTCGGCGACGCTACTGCATCCGCTTGTACTCGATAAGCGTACTGGTTTCCAGGGAGGAAAACCATCTCGCCTAATAAACTTCCCCCAGCAGAGGAGGCAGGGCGAGCAGTGGTCCAATACCGTTGTTTCTTCCACGGCATGCCCGGAGCTGGTATCAGCGGGCCATCCCCGTACAGCGCACGGAAATCGATTGGCGCACCGGCTGCGTACAGTTTAGCCAGAAGATCGCTGAGCGTGAGCGCTGGATCTTCCTTGCGCTTCAAGCAGAACAAAAGCTGTGCATCTGGCTTATTCACATTAAAGGCAGTATTCATCAGTGGGATAGCCGAAACTGGGTGCGGGGAAATCTCAACCAGCATGCGATGTCCGTGGGCAAAAGCCTGCTCGCACGCTGCTTGGAAATACACCGGTTGCCGAGTGCAGCGCACGAAATAATCAGCGTCGTGGACGATCTGACCTGCTTCAAAGACCTCTCCGCGTTCCACAGAACTGAAAAGGGGAATTGTGAGTGGACGAGGATTAATCGCTGATATTTCCGCAGCCAGTTCCCCCAGGATAGGATCGACGGCGCTGGTGTGACCTGCAGCATTAACGTTGAGTAATCGGGCGAATTTCCCTTCCTCTTGGCGCAAATCTACCAGCTTGATAACGGCATCTCGCGGCCCGCCAATAGTATTCATGCCGGGAGCGGCGTAGACGGCCGGCTCAATTGCCGCGAACTCAGGATGCTCAGCGCCAAGCTGCGCAATCTCCTCAGCACTATAATCAACAACTGCCATTGCGCCATAGTCTTCTTCGCTGAGGGATTTTTCCCCTTCACCCATGAGCCGCGAACGATGGCAGGCAATGAGCATGGCATCGTTAGCGCTCAAGCCGCCACAGGCATAGGCGGCAGCGATTTCACCCATCGACATCCCCACCACAGCGCGCGGGCGGGCACCGAGTGCGCTCAGATAGTCGGTGAGAGCGATCTGGATGGCCGTAATCGCAACCTGGGCGGTTTCGGTATCGTAGGTTTGGGAATCGTCGGCGACAATATCGAGAATCGACCAGCCTGATTCAAAACGCACCACCTCGTCTAATTCCGCTAAGCGCGCTTTAAATGAAGGTGCGATTGCCATTAGGTCTTTGGCCATCTTGCGGTGCTGGGACCCAAAGCCCGAGTAGATGAAAACGGGACCCTGGGTATCGGGGGCATCTTGAGCACACACATGCTGGGTGATCTTGCCGTCAGCAACCACACCCAGCCGCTTGATCGCCTCATCATATGTACGAGCGCTCACCACGGCGCGGGAGCGACCATGATTGCGACCTGCTAGGGAGCGTGCGAACTTTATGAGATCGGTTTTGGGATGCTGTTGCAGATAGTCCCTAACCGAGGCTGCCGCTTGCCGACGCCGCGACGGTAATAAACCCGACACCGGCAGTAGCGCTGGGGCGCCAAGGAGTTCTGGTTCCCGCGGACTCTCACTGAGTTGATAATCGCTCGCCTCAAAGGACGAGACCACGATATGAGCATTGGTTCCGCCAAAGCCGAAGCCGGAAATACCAGCGAGTTTACGGCCTGAATACTCAGGCCATTCGCGAGGGTCTTCTACCACTTCGAGATGTTCCCGCTCGAAGTCAACGTAGCGGTTCGGGGCAGAAAAATTCAGCGACGGCGGCAGGATATCATGCTCCATTGCCAGCGCCACCTTGATCACACCGGCAGCGCCCGCAGCGGCTTCGGTATGGCCAAAATTGGTTTTGGCAGACCCCAAAAGGGTCGGGTTATGCGGATCGCGCCCAGAACCTAAAACGGTGCCAATAGCGGTGGCTTCAATGGGATCACCTAAGATCGTGCCCGTCCCGTGGGCTTCAATATAGTCCACCTCCCGGGGATCAATCCCAGCATCAGCATAGGCGCGTTCTAAGACATCTATCTGAGCATCGGGATTGGGGGCGGTCAAACCATTGGAGTGTCCATCCGAATTCACGGCGGAGCCCTTAATCACGGCAACGATTTTGTCACGATCTTTGATTGCATCGGCTACTCGCTTGAGCACCACAACGCCAGCGCCATCGGCACGCACTAGGCCATCGGCATCATCAGAGAAGGCGTGAATCTTGCCTGTTGGGCTAAATACCCCGAGCTGCCCAAAGGCGGTAGAGGCAAAAGGCGCCGCCAGAATATTAACACCACCGGCAATCGCCATATCACAGGCTCCCTCACGGAGATCGCGCACAGCCTGATGGATAGCTACTAAGGACGAGGAGCAAGCAGTATCAGTACTAATAGAAGGTCCGCGGAAATCGAAGGCAAAAGATACGCGGTTCGGAATGATCGAACTCGAGGTTCCTGTAAGCGCATAGGGGTGTGCCTCTGCAGGATCGGCAGCAATGAGCATGCCGTAATCGTTGTTTGTTGAGCCCATATACACGCCCACTGGGCTGCCTTTGAGCGATGACGGCGGGATATGAGCGTTTTCCAGGGCCTCCCATGTCAGCTCTAGGATGATGCGCTGCTGCGGATCAACATTAGCGGCTTCCAGGGGGGATAGGCCGAAAAATTCAGCGTCAAACGAGGCAATATCGTCGAGGTAGCCACCAGTCATATCGATATTCTCGATGAGCTCGGTAGTATGCTTATCAGCCGCGTACTCTGACCAGCGGCCTACCGGCAGTGGACCGATTCCGTCGCGGCCTTCGAGGAAGAGATCCCACATCTGCTGCGCATTCTCAGCCCCAGGGTAACGCCCTGCTAATCCCACAATGGCAATATCGTGAGTGGCAGGCTCTTGGATAATGGCGGTGGTTCGGGACTTAGAGGAGGGGCGCTCGTCAGTGCGGGGGCCATTGATCAGACGCTGTGCTAGGGCCGAGATCGTGGGATATTCATAAGCGATGGTTGCATCAAGTGGTACATCGAGAAGATTTTCTAGCTCGCCGGAGAGAATGACCACATCGCGCGAGGACAATCCGAAGGATTGCATCGATTGGGTATCAGAGATCTCCTCTTCAGGTAACCCCGTCGTGCGCATAATCCAATCACGCAACCAAACGCTGAGTTTGTCCACGCTCATCGGTTCACTAATCGTACCGTCAGCACCATGTTGATTAGTCAAAATCTACCCTTTGTCTCGTCTTTTCGCTCACACTGGGACGCCACCTTAGGACAGCGCCCAATCGCTCTATTTTATATCGCATATTGTTTAATAGCTGTTTCACACCTCAAGACCCCACGATCACTACCCATCATCGTGGGGTCTTGAGGAAACTGCGGAGGATTTAGGAATTCTCGTAGCGCTTTTTATTCACCCGGCGGGCAATCTTACCGGCAGACGAGCGCGCAATTTCATCTGGATTCAGGATCTGAATATCCGCCGGAACTACTCCGTGAGCATCGGTTACAGCTTGTCTAATAGCCGCAATAGCGTGGGCGTCATGCGCAGGATCGGCATCGAGATCTCGCTCGGCGAGAATAATGAGCTTTTCTACATCCTCACCTGTAGTGGCGAATGCGGCAACTGCGGTAGGGCGCACCTGAGAGCTGGCATGCTCAACGGTATATTCAATATCTTGAGGATAGTGATTCCTGCCTGCGACGATGATGAGATCCTTGAGTCGGCCGGTGATATAGACTTCGCCGTTGATAATGGTGGCGAGGTCCCCAGTAGCCATCCATCGATCATCATCAGGCGCCCCGACAACCCGAGATCCCTCAACAAGGCGCTGACCTAAGGTATTGCGGAAGGTCGCCATGGTTTCTTCGGGGCGATCAAGATAGCCGGCAGCCATATTATCGCCATGGCACCATAGTTCACCTATATGGGAATCTCCGAGCTCGGCACGGGTCTCAGGATCAACAATCGTGAGGTACTGCGGGCGCACCGCCTGCCCACTGGACGTGAAGGCGACGGACCGATCACTGCGCTCCACGATCTCGGCGAGACCCTGAGCCAGCTTATCGCGATCAAAGTGGCTAATCAGTGGTCGACTTTCCGTTTGCGGGGTGGTAACCAAAAGCGACGCTTCCGCCAGTCCGTATGAAGGGCGCAGCGCTGACTTTTTCAGCCCGTATTCCTCGAAAGTTTGAAGGAAGGTTTCCACTGCCTTCTCAGTTACTGGCTCCGAACCCACGATTAGTCCATCAACTGTAGAAAGATCGAGCTCGTGTCCAGCTTCAGGCTTGGCAAAACGGGCCGCCAATTCAAGAGCGAAGTTGGGGACAACGGTGTAGATATGGGTACCCGACTCCCGTTTATCAAGGAGCTGGACCCAACGTGAAGGCTGCTGAATGAAATCACGCGGCGCCATTAACTCAAAATCGAGTCCTAGAATGGTGACAAATGTTGCCAGAATGATGCCCATATCATGGTGCAACGGCAACCAAGAGACTAAGGTCAGAGGGGTTTTAAGCTGAGCCGCGGTAAAAATTTGCAACACATTGGTCAGGATCGAGCGATTGGTGAGCATAACACCAGCTGGAGTGCGTGTAGAGCCCGAGGTATATTGCAAAAAGGCGGGCAAATCGACCGGAGCTTTTTGTAGGGTGGCAAGCATGCGCGCAGCCTCAGGGGAGGTAAGCGGATTGCTAAAACTGGCCGCCAAACTATCGGGCACAGCATCAACGAGTAGAATGCGGGGGCGCTCATGGCCTGGACGATCAGCGAAGAATGCCCGCACGGAGCGAGCAGATGCCTTATTAGTTAGTACCGCAGACGGTTGTGAATCGCCGATAACGGCCGCAAGATGTTCAGCGTGACCTGGCTCATTGGGATCATAAAGCGGAATGGGAACCATTCCAGCGTACATGGCCCCTAGCATGGAAAATAAATACTCTGGAGAGTTATTAGCAAGGATCATCACGCGATCACCGATGGAGCCCACCTGCTGCAAGCGAGCGGCAACGGCCTTAATCCGAGTATTGACCTCCGCGCGACTGTATTCCTTGAGCTGCCCGTCACGACGTTCAGAGTAATCCCAAAATTTCAGCACGATGCGATCGGTAGTTCCAGCCATTTTTTCCGTCTGGAACATCATCTCGCACATCCCTGCGAGGGTAATCTCCGGCGGTAAGGTAATCTCGTGCTTCTCGTTGAAAAATTGGCCAATTACTTTATTAAGATCCATTATTCTCCTTCATATCAGTGCTGTCGCGCGAAGCTTCACCCTCTAGTGCAAGAACCCACGAGGCAGTGTCCCTTAGTTAATCGGTACTAACCAGAAGATTATTACTTTTGCGAAAAAAATTATTTTACACCCTATAGGGCCGCTTATCCGCGATTAATCAAATCACTAGCCCATTCCACAACCCAGCTCGGTGCGGTGGTGCCTGGAACGACATTCGGATTCGTGGCGTATTGAGCATGAATACCATTGGCTTCAATGAGATCAAAAGCGCGGCCGAAAGCATCGCTCACATTCTGCGGAGCATCGCAGATAGTGTCATCAGGAGCACAAATATCAAAGACCCGATCATTAAGAACTCCGAAGCCGCCGGTGCGCGGGCCACGCATGGTTGCGCCAGGAACAATGGGTTGAACTACTAGATTCAACGGTGCCAGCGAAATCTCGGCCCCTACCCCACCCACGGGTATGCCCACAGCCTGGCCCACACCCGGCTGTCGGCGACCATCAGCGATCAGGGCGACACCCCTGACCACGTGGGAGGGAATAGGAGTTTCATGCACTCCAATTTCATTGGCAAGATCACCCATAATCACAGCGCCTTGAGAAAAGCCAGTGAGAATAAATTCTGTCAGCGGACATTCGCGGTGTGTCTCATTGATTTCTCGCTTAAGGGTGGCCATCCCCTCATTGCGAGAATCGTCGTAGCTCATTTCCTGTTGGGCGTTGATATTGCGAAACTGCGCAGTATACGGCAAGGTCCATATCTTTATATCCCCATGAGGGTAGCGCTGCTTGAGAGGATTAGTAATGGTCAGCATCAAAGAATTGGGGTTGGCCATCGGGTTAAGGGGATCATCGACGCTCGCAGATTCCCACGTCCCCGGAGCTGCGATGACCTCCACCCGTGGGCACCATTCAGGTTGCGTTGGACCCGCTTGATTCGAATCTGGTGCACCTGGAATATTATCGGTGCTACGCAGCCAACCCACGACCCCCGCGATAATAATCCCAATAACAATGAGTGCTACTACCGCGGTGAAAAACTTTTTCATACTGCCTTCAATCTAGATTTAGCAATAACTCTGGCGTGCTGCCTGCTCAATAACCGTAGTTATCTGCTCCACCGCCAGGGTGGAGCGGCCTTGCTCGATGAGCTGACCGGCCACAGCAGGGGTAGCGGCAGCAAAGTTATTGGCACAAACGACCTGCGCAACGCCGATCATTTGATTCTCTGCACCTGTGACCGTGATCCCCGCTAATTCCAAAGCTTTGAGAAATTCCCGATCTTGTTCAGTCAGGGATAGCCCTGGGGTGGGCACGTCACTGACTTCTCGGGCGGCCTGATCACCAGCCGAACGCGCGGGCGGGTTCTTCAAAGGTGGAACGCTGAGATCGATGCTCGTGCTCGGTTCTGCGCGTGCAGATGCACTAGGCGTTTTCGACATTTGGGCGGCCCGAGTGAGCGGCGCTACGGTCATCTCAGTGGGCTCCTCAGTGACACTGGAACTCGAGCACCCAGCTAAAAATCCCAGTGCCACCAGCAGTGCGCAGGGCATAGCCTTATACACTATTTCTTCTCCTCAACGATGAGACCATTGATTTGAGAAATGGTGCCACGTTCGAAGTGAACGATCTCGCCGCCCGCTGGAATTAGGGCATGATCTTGGGTTGGGAAGCCAAATTCGCCCTGCTCCCAATTTTTCTTAGCCCATGCGTCAAAGATATCACCGTAGTTAATCACGTGTGCATCAGTTGCAGGTGACCAGTAAATATTGCCCCGCTCGAAGCGTTGGAAGGCACCACCATTGATGGCGATTTCATCCGTTGTAGGGAATCCCAGATTGCTGGTCGCGGTATTGATGGCTCGGTACTTCGCAGCGATCGCTCCTCGAACATGGAAATTTTTGTTATCGGGAGTACGGACTACATAGCCACCTTCAAACTGCTGCACGAAGCCGTCGCCGATCTTCTCAGCTGCAGAAACTGGGTACCCGAGTGTGCCATTTTCCCACTGCAACTCACCCCACTTATCCACAATATCCTTAGGCACGGCCACGGCACCCAGTGCTGGAGTCCAGTAGATATTGCCATGCTCGAAAGCTACGTAGCGGCCACCCCGTACCAATTCACGCTCGGTGCTTAAGGGGAAGCCCAACCAGCTAGCGGGACCGCCCATTTCGGTATAGAGAGCACCGATACGGCCATAGAGAGCGAAGGCTCCATGCTCCGGAGACCAGTAGGCACGACCCCTAGTGAAGTCTTCAGCCTTACCACCGGGTACATCGTATTCGTTGTTGACGCAGTTACCAATTATTCCAGAGCGTGTGGCTTCAGCAATGGCGCCGATAGCGGTGCAATCAGCGCCGCGGTCTTCCTTGGAGATATTCAACGCTTTTGCCATATGCGGCCATGCTTGTCCCAGTTCGTACTGCCAGTACGGCCAAGCATGTACGCCGGTGGGGCGGAAGACGGAAATGACCTCAACCTGCGCACGCTTAGCGTAGTCGACGAAGGTCTGGGTGGTCATCCGGGAGATTACTTCCAGACCAATTCCAGCGGAATTGGCCCCATGCTTGGCTACGGAATCTGGCTCACCGAAATCATCGCGACCAGAGCCGGCTGATACATATACGGTTTTGCCTTTAAGGGATTCAATACCGAGTTTCGGATCGTGATCAATCCAATCTTGAGAACCTTCAGGGCCCCACATAGCCTCCGCATCGTAGCCGCCACCGTCTTGAAGGGCAGCCTTGACGGCAGCTGGCATACCAACGCTGGTCATATCGAGGTAACCAGAGAACGAGCCAACGAATTTAAAGAGCTGAGGGTGGCGTTCAGCTAGGTTAATAGCGGCGGTGCCGCCCATAGAAAGGCCGAAGATCGCGCGCTCCTCATTGGAGCGGTAGCCATTACGCAGGATGGGTACGAGCTCTTGGGTGAGGAAGGACTCCCACATATAGTGCTTGCCGTTATTTTCACGCTGCCAGTCCGAGTAGAACGAAGACTCGCCACCGATTGGCAGAATAACGTTGACATTCTTATCGGCAAAGAGCTGTTCGATATTAGTCTCGGAGGTCCAGCCATTCTCAATATCTGTGGCGCGCAAACCGTCGAGGGCCCATACTTCAGGGAAGGTACGCGTGGGATTCGAGTGCCAATCGCGCGCTAACAGGATTTGAACTTTCACTGGCGCACCTGGCATCACGGCGGAGCGGATATACAGTTGTATACGGCGATCGCTAATCCAGTTCACGCGCTCAACTTCAACTCCGGCGGGTAGGCCCTGGATATTGGGGTTTTCATCCACGCGTATGGGGGTGCGTTCCTGGGAGTTTGGATCGAGGTAATCCGTGAGGCCGGGAAAGAAATTCGAAGATCCCGAAGATTGGGCCATGGTGGTGGCGGGGATAACTCCCACTAATCCGAGGCCGATGACTACAGGGAGCGTACTAATCCAACGGGTACGTCGAGTCGAACGGGATGCGGTGTCGCGCATAATAGGTTCCTTTTTGTGTTAGCGATTTTTTTAGGTACTCCAGGTGCTCAAGCGCTGCTGCTTTTCCCACCTATCCCACGGTATAGCTATATGTGGGGTATAGCTCCACTGTGGCACAAGACTATGCTCAAGTTTAAGTTGAACTTGAGAGTTAGGGTTGAGACACACCGATTTACAGCTGTTTATTTTGTTTTCACCTTTAACATAGCTAACAACGCTCACATCGTTACATGACCAGGGCACCGCAATAAAAAACCCCGCGGCCTGTGCGGCAACGGGGTTGTTCTTACGGCGGAATGGTTCCTACCAAGCGTTCATATAATCTAGAATTCGCGGCTTCGTCTTCTCTAGCTGCGAGATCCATTGTTCCCAGCTGTGAATACCTGCCGGCGGATAATCTACCGTTACACGCAAGCCCTCAGCACGTGCCTTAACCTCCCATACCGAGGTGGAGTACAGCGAGACACCTTCGAGTACGGAGCCGACGATCCGGTCCCCAAATTTAATCCCTGGGCCGTCATAGCCTGACCAGAATCCGGTGGCCGCAGAGATATAGATATCGGTATTGCGCAGACCGCTCATATTCCACAGCGGGTCATTTGAAAAGCGTTCTGGGCTAAAGAAGAAACCGTACATGGCGTTGATATTAAAGCCGCCCAATTCAACGAGTGCCAACCGCAGGAGGGAGTGCATCCCAGGCAGGGTCATGGATGGGTAGCCCGACCAACTCAAGGTCTGTCGGAATTGATTGGGGTGGCGGGCCGCGAGATTGAGCGCAGCGGTGCCGCCCATGGAGAGACCTGCAATTGCGTTATTATTGCGCGCGACGCCAAAATTTTGCTCAAGGTAAACGGGAAGCTCTTGAGTAAGGAATGTTTCCCACTTGAAGTGGTAGCCTTGTCCGTTGTAGAAGGCTGGCCCCAACCAGTCCATATAAAAAGATCCAGCGCCACCGACGGGCATGACGAGGGTGATATTATGTGGCGCATATGTGGCAGGAGCATTAGCTGAGGTCGTCCATGCACTAGCTCGTTCACTCGCACGGGCGCCATCAAGAAGGTAGAGACCAGCATTGCCCCCACGTTGTGCAGGCTGGATCTGAACAGTAATGGTTCGGTTATTAGCGGGTGACCACACATCACAGCGCTGTACCCAGTTTCCTACTTGGTCCCATTCGCAAGTCCCGGTGGCATCAGCGCGCAGCCAGTCACGATTGGCAGCCTCCGCCACTCCCTGTCCAGCGACCATAAGGGCACCAGCGGTGACCACTGCTGTCACTGTGGCTTGAGCCTTTCGTAGAGCTTGGGCGAAAACCTTCATGCTTCTCCTTGTCCAATTCCTATACCTTGGCGCGACATCATGGTACCCGCCTCATGACGGAATACAAAGGCACCTACTATATTTAGCGCTTATTATAGGCACGACACGCTACAGCAAAGACTTTATAACAGATTGGTAAAGCACGGGTAGTTTTCCTGCCCTTCACGCAGCAAAGGCCACCCCCACCTTGGTTTATGTTGGGAATTTTAAACGAGATAAACCGCTATTACTACGCTGGTCACCCACAACACGGCGAGTACTTGCAAAGTGCGATCCGTCAGTGCCAACTCATCTGGGGCGCCACCATCGCCACGGTCAACATCGGCAGCATAACGCAAGATAGCAACGGTGAAGGGTACCATCGAAATTTGGTACCAGACCCCAGCCACTGGGCTTGAAAGCCGAGCCATCTCAAAACCCCAGAGTGCATAGCTCATCACCACGGCAGTAGCCGCTAGAGTCCACACAAAACGCAGGTACGTGGGCGTATAGCCTTCAAGAGCCTTGCGGATCTTAGCCCCTGATTCTTGTGCCAGGAGGATTTCAGCATATCGCTTTCCGGAGGCCATAAAGAGAGATCCAAAAGCTGCAACCAAGAGGAACCACTGCGATAAATCAATGCCGGCCGCCACGCCACCAGCCATAGCTCGCAACATAAAACCAGAGGAGACCAAGGCAATATCGATAACCGGCTGATGTTTCCACCCAAAGCAATAACCCAACTGTAGAGCTATATACACCGTCATAACGATGGCCAAACTCCTGCCTGAGCTGGCGAAGAAATAACTCAGTACAATAGCGCCGATGATAAAGGCCACGGCCATAAAAAAGGCGAGGCCCACGGGAAGTACTCCCGCCGCAATAGGGCGATAGCGCTTAGTGGGATGCTGGCGATCAGCCTCGACGTCCTTAGCATCATTGATGAGATAAATGGCGGATGCCGCCATGCAGAAGGCTAGGAAAGCAACTGCGATATCGGTGAGGATACGCGGCTGCAGCAGGGCTTCAGCACCAGCTGCCATCGGAGCTGCTAGAACTAAAACATTTTTAACCCACTGCTTGGGCCGCAGCCCCTTAATCATGGCATCAGGAAGGTTCTTAGGCGGATGCAGCTTCCTATTATCTTCTAAGCCTCGAGTGTGTGGCTCAGATCCGATGAGGGATTCATTCGACATTACTCATTAAGCCTTCCGGGAATGACCAAGCGCTCGACTAGTTGCCCACCCCACGAGCGCACCTGTTAATACATCAGAGGGGTAGTGTACCCCTAAAAGCATCCGTGAGAACATCATCACGGGGACCCCAATCAAAGGCACACGGCTTTTCACAATAGCCGATAGGCTGGTGAAAAAGGCCGTGGTGCTGGTGGCGTGGGAACTCGGGAAACTCAAAGAGCTGGGAGTTTTTACCCCAATAGTGATGCGGGGATCATGGGGGCGTTGACGTCTGACAATCCTCTTAATGATCACCGATAATGCGTGGCTTATGAAGGATGCTGCAATAAGTCGCAGCCACTGCGGACGACGGTGTTTATCCCACAGTGCAGCCAGCGCACCAATTCCCATCCACCCCAAGGCATGCTCCCCAAAGTGGGATAGGGCACGGGCTATGCGCAGCGTTATTGGATAACCGACGGTGCGTTGGATCTGCACCAAGATGTCATTTTCAGTCATGATCGAATACCTTGCTCCATGCTTCGCGGCTAATCAGGTCGGGATAGGCGGCGCGATAGGCGGCGCGCAAGTGCTCAAAACGTTCCCGAACTAGTTTATGTCGTTCCCGTGACTGCTTATATAAATGTTTGGCCATGTCGAGATCGCGCTTGCGGTATGCCACACCGCGTCCATCCGCCGTGGCAACGGTGGCGCCATCGACACGCGAGAGACTAAACCACCGTGCCTCTATGGGCGCAAAATTGGCCTGTGGAATCTCGTGATGTTGGCGATCTGCGGGACGAAGGGAATGTTTGAGCCCTTTTAGTAGCCACACCGATTTTTTCAGCGGTGCCAAGCGCCCGCCGATATCCTTAACCGGTACCCCAGGTGCTCCCGTTGGGGTGGGGAAATCCGTGGCGGAGTCTAAAATGACCGCATCGGGGTATTCCTTGCGGATTTTTGCTATGCGCGGTAGCGATGTTTCCAAAATATCGAAAAGCTGATCGGGGCCAGCAAGGAAATCATCGATAGCTTCGATTTGGATCGCTGCGGTGGAATACTCAAGGCACAGAAGGTGTTTGACCAGTGCCTTATGCATACTACGCAGGAGCCCATCGATTGGGCCATCATGGTTGAGCGCCGCCACAATCAGTCGATTTCGTAGGTGGAAATAGGCTTGCCAGTCAATGGCGTCGTCCTTATCACTCCATGCCATATGCCAGATAGCGATACCAGGCCAGGTAGCAGTAGGGAAACCATGGCGCCCGGCGCGCAGGCCGTATTCGGCGTCATCCCACTTGATAAAGAGCGGCAGCGGCTGCCCGATCTCCTCGGCTACTAGCCTCGGAATCATGCACATCCACCAGCCGTTATAGTCCACGTCGATCCGGCGGTGCAGGTCACGTGAATGCTGAGCATCGGGCTTATCATCAACGGCTCCGCGATCACTAAGCGGGTGCTCGTCGAAATTGTGGTCGTAGTGCACGTGGGGGGCTTTAGTCCACATGAAGGTGCTACGGTCGATCACCTCACCCATAGAGTGCAAGTGGCTACGTTCCTGCAAATTGAGCATTTGCCCGCCTACGAGAATAGGGCGCTTAGCATAGCGGGCTGCTTGCAGGGCACGAAGGATTGAGTCAGGTTCGATGGCGATATCATCGTCCATATAGAGGATATAGGGGGATTTTTTTGCCCCTGCCGCGCCGTCGCCGAGGGCTTCGTACATAATGCGGGAATATCCGCCTGATCCGCCGAGGTTTCCCTGGCGGAATTCGAAGAAGCGGTCACCGAAGTGCTCCACCGCATCCTGATAGCCTGGTTCATCCGCTGGGTGCTTGGTACCTTGGTCGGGCATGATGACCGCATCGATCACACCATCAACCTCTGCATCACTAGCCAAAGCCTGTAGAGCTGCGACAGCGTCGGTGGGGCGGTTAAAAGTAGGAATACCGACAGTGACGCGGGCTTCGAAGGGGCCAACAGTGGTGCCGTCGGGGAGAATTTGGGCGCGTGGCGCATGCGGAGCGTACCAGCCTGCCTCATTAATGGTGACGTCGGTATCGGTAGTGATATCCCACCATAGCCAACCGCCAACTTCGAAGGGCGCGAGAGAGAGTTCGAATTCCGCGACATCATCGGTTACGAGCTTATTGCTGATGCTCAGCCGGGTTCCGTCGGGCTTTGAGCGGTAGATATTAATTCGGGCAGTGCCGGTGATATCCACTTTCAAAATGACGGTGTCGAGCTGTGACCATCGGCGCCAGTACGAGGCGGGGAAGGCGTTGAAATAAGTGAGGAAGCTAAGTTCGCTGGCGGCTGGAATAGTCAGTGAGCTGCGATCATGCCATCGAGGCTTCTCGAGATTATCCTCGTGTTCTAAGATATAAAGCTTGCGCACATCGCTAGGCTCCCCGATGTGGGGAAGCAGGAAGCGTTGCAGCTGGTTGTCCTTCATTGCTCAAAAACCTTTCGTTTCCGCCCCAGGGTGGTGCTCTAGGGGTATAGTTCCGCCACTTAAGGGTAGTCGCTTCGCCCCAGCCTCGCGGAGATAGCCACGCTCAGTTGCGCTAATCAGCTCACGAATGCGCGGAGAAATCGCCTGAAATGGTCAGTTCGGGCTCGCGATTTAGCACCAATAAACGCTGAAGGGTCAGCGCTTTTACTTATATCTATACTGGGACACGTTATAAGCAGCTATTGGGTACATACCTTCAAAATATTATTCCTCGGAGTGTTTTTCGGGGCGCGAAGACAGACGAGAAATTCCCAGTAGGCGTGCGATCAAGGCGCTAATGATGAGCCCTAGGATAATACCGCCAATAATATCGCTCATCCAGTGCACCCCGGTATAGAGCCTTGATATATACACGGCAATCGCCACGATATAAGTCCACCACGTCTTTTTCCAGCCCCATATTATTGTGGCCATACTCGCGCAGGCAGTGATTGCCGTAGCGTGTCCGGAAGGGAAGGCAAAGCTAGTGACTTCCACAAGGTGGCCGGCGATATCGGGGCGGGGTCGGGCAATAATCATCTTGATACCTTCTGCACTCAGACTGGCGAGCGCGACCGAAATAGGCAAGGCAAATATGACCCGAAGCGGACTTTTTAGCCTCGGCAAGCAGGACCAGAGTACCGCCATAATAAATAGAGAGATCGTGAGATATACCGGCCGCAGTGCGGTAGTAAAAGCGATAACGGCGGGGGTTAGTGGAGAATCGTTCAGCGCTAAAAAGCAGTTGTTGATGACGATATCCACACTATTTTCCTTGTACAGCTATAGAGAGCTAACAGGGTGCGGATTTTCGCGCACCCTGTCGGGGATTTTTTATGTACTTCTTAGGTACCTCTGTGGACTTTTATGCGCGCAGTGCCGGGCTGATCACATTATCAAATAGAGTTAGCGCCGAGGCAATAGCCATATGCATATCCAGGTACTGGTAGGTTCCCAGGCGTCCCCCGAAATAGACCTTATTCTCGGCGGTCTCTCGGGCGACGTGTTCGCGGTACTTTAACAGCATCTCGCGGTCTGCAGGGGTATTGATTGGATAATAAGGCTCGTCCCCGGCTTCCGCAAAGCGTGAATACTCGCGCATAATGACGGTTTTATCCTGAGGATACTGGTTGTCGCGCTCGGGATGGAAGTGGCGGAATTCGTGGATTCGGGTAAAGGGGAACTCAGCATCGTTGTAGTTCATGACGGGAGTTCCCTGGAAATCACCAGTTTCGAGAACTTCGGTCTCGAAATCAAGCGTGCGCCACCCTAGGGCTCCTTCGCGATAATCGAAATAACGATCAACGGGACCGGTATAGACCACGAGCGCCTTCGGGGAGGCGGCGCGCACCTCATCGCGAACCTCAAACCAATCAGTATTTAGACGCACGTCGATATTGGGGTGATCGGCCATTCGTTCTAGCCATGCGGCGTATCCGTCTGTAGGGAGGCCCTCGTAGGTATCGTTGAAATAACGGTTGTTGAAGTTATAGCGCACCGGCAGCCGGGTGATATTACCGGCTGGGAGATCCTTGGGATCCGTTTGCCACTGCTTCGCGGTGTAATCGCGAATAAAAGCTTCGTAGAGGGGACGGCCGATCAGAGAGATAGCCTTTTCTTCTAGGTTTTTAGCATCTTCGCTCTTGATCTCGGCAGCCTGCTCAGCGATGAGGGCGCGAGCTTCGTCTGGAGAGAAGTACTTTCCGAAGAACTGGCTAATAAGCCCGAGCCCCATGGGAAATTGGTAGGCCTGGCCTTTGTGCATGGCGAAGACGCGGTGCTGATAATTAGTGAAACTGGTGAATTGATTGACGTATTCCCAGACTCGCTTATTGGAGGTGTGGAAGAGATGGGCTCCGTATTTGTGGATTTCAATGCCGGTCTCTGGTTCGGCCTCGGAATAGGCGTTGCCGCCAATATGATCGCGGCGCTCAATAATGAGTACCTTCTTATTCAATTGGCTGGCTGCGCGCTCCGCTACGGTCAAACCGAAGAGTCCGGATCCAACAACGATTACATCAAAGTCAGTCATAGCTAAAACCCTAGCCATATAAGGTGCGTTTCGCTCTGCAGGACACACCGAGATATTCACTGATCCGACACGCCGGGAAAATAATTCTTATGCCCTTTACATGCACTTTCTTATTCACATGAGCAACATGCATCCCTTTTACCCCATAAATACACTACAGTTAAGCCCGATAGGTGGCACGACTGTGCCCATTTATCAATCACAATAAAGTTGGGAGATTAACGTGAAACAACGCCGCCGCCTTGGCATTACCTCGGCGCCCCCGATCACCGCAGCAGTGTTAGCAATGACCCTCATTGCTGGAACCGCTATTGGCGTGGGCACCACCTCAATACTGAAAACCGAATCTGATGGCATCGAACCCATCACTGCAACCACCAGCACCGAGAACTTCAACCTCGGCCAAAACGTGCTGGTCAACGATGCAGCCCTCGCCACTCAAAGTGACGAGGAGGGGCCCGTCGAACGCACGGTAAAACAATTTAACCGCGAGGAAGAATTCTCCATCTTCGCTATGACCTGGGCGGGAGAGAAAGATATCGCCGCCTTCGTCCGCAGCCAGCGCGCCGACGGTACCTGGACCGAATGGTTTGAATCCGAGGCCGTTGACGCTCGCGAAGTAGCTGACTACGAACGCCAAGGCACCGAACCCATCTATGTGGAACCGACTAAGTCTGTGCAGGTCTCCATCCTCGGTGTCGATCTCTTTAATCCTGAGGAAGCTGCAAAGCTCGACGCTGTCTTTATTGATGGTGGCGAATCCCCTATCGTCGATACCCAGATCACCTTGGCTAATGACGCGGTTGGCTTGCCGCGCGTGATTTCCCGTAAGGGCTGGGGCGCCGACGAATCGATTCGTTGCAAATCGCCAGAATACGCTGATGGGGTATCAGCGGTTGTCGTGCACCACACAGCTGGTTCCAATAACTACACCGAAGCCCAAGCTCCAGGCATCGTGCGTGGCATTTACCAGTATCATGCCCAGCAACTCGGCTGGTGCGATATCGGATACCACGCGCTCGCCGATAAATACGGAAACCTCTACGAAGGTCGCTACGGCGGACTAAACAAAGCCGTCATTGGTACCCACGCAGGCGGCTTTAACCAAAATACCTGGGCCATTTCAATGCTCGGCAACTACCAAACTGCTCAGCCCACTGCCGCAATGCTGAAATCAGTCGGCGAATTGGCTGGCTGGCGCGCTAAAGTTGCGGGTTTTAATCCGTCTGGCAATAATACCCACTATTCCGAGGGCACCAGCTATACCCAATACCCCTATGGTACCGCTGTGCAATTGCCCAATATCTTCGCCCACCGCGACGTTGGCCTCACCGAATGCCCCGGCGACTATGTATACAACAAGATGGGCACCATCCGTCAGATCGCTCAAGCTAAATATGATCTGCTTACTTCCAACGCTGTTCGACCTAACCCACAGCCAAAGAACACCATTCCACCGGTTGTTCCGCAAACACCGAACCGACCAATCCAACCGAGCCAACCAAGTGCAACCGGTAGCTCGTCCGAAGGAGCGGACCTTTTCACCAAGCTCTTAAGTTCCAATAATGGTGATGCAACTACGATTATTGTCTCGGCAGCCTCGCTCATCGTGCTCGGCATCGGTGTCGCTGGCGCTCTTGGTGTACTGCCTGAAGGCGGTATTGAGAGGATTGGCAATATCGAGGTAGTCAAAGGCTTGAAGCTGGAGAAGATCCCGGCGCTCATTAGTGCTTCAACTCAGCTGTCCTCCGACTCGGAGTTGAGTCGACTGTGGAACCAGCTCTCCCCAATCTTGGGCAAACTGCGCTCTGGTGCGATTACCTACAGTGGCGCCGATGGTCGCGATGTGACCTATCAGCTCTTCGACAACGGGATCATCGTCGATTCCGAGACCACTGGACCCCAGGCGCTGTGGGGTGTCATTGGTGACACCTGGGCTGCTCAGGGCTTCGACTTCGGGCCGCTAGGACTTCCCATTAATATGGAGCACCCCGATGACGGTAAGATCCGCGTCGATTTCGAACACGGCTATATCACTTTCGATCCTGCCACTGGAGCTGTTGATGCCCAGGCTTATGAGCCTGCTCCCGTAGCTCCTTAATAATCTTGGCGCGGGGATATTCTCCCAGATCCCCGCGCCATTTGCCGCCCCAAGCCACCACAGAAAGTGGTGGCTTTTCGCATTCGGGGCACGTCGAGAAAGAAAAACTGGTGCTGTATCTTTTCTCCCCGTAAAGGTAAGCGCTCACCTATATTACCGCCAGCCACAAAGACCGTAACGACAACGAGAGAGTATTAATCACCCTCGAGAGAAAGCACACTCCCTTCGACCTCTCTGAAAACCACGTCTGAAGGGCCGCCCGCAGTTTCGCCTTCTCTCTGGCGGTGGGGTATCGAGCGTTAATTTTACTCGCCAAAAACCCTCTCGAGAATCCGCGCGACACCGTCATCGTCATTGCTCGCGGTAACTTCATCAGCGCAAGCCCGCAGCTCTTGTTGGGCATTAGCCATGGCCACTCCGTGGCCCGCCCACTCGATCATTTCGCGATCATTGCGCATATCGCCAAAGGCGAGGACATCTTTAGCGGCGATTCCCATATCATCACAGAGCTCTTTCAAGGTCTGGGCTTTGGTAATATTCGGTGCGGATACTTCAAGTAAACCTTCATTAATGGAATAAGTGATGTGAACCAGATCGGTCGGGATCGCCGGGCGAATCAGGTCAAAAAGCTCCGGCGCTGTTAAGGCTTCATAACGCAGGAGTAGTTTCACTGCTGGTTCAGCAAGTGCGGAATCCAGATCCACGACGCTGTGTTCCGTAGAATCCCACGCGTGGGCATAATCCTCGGTCACCACATAACAGCCCTGGTTAATATCTAATACGGAGGTGCCACAGCGCTCTACAGCTACCCCAACGGGAAGGACTTCTCGCGCTTTACTCACCACAGCACGCAATACCTCCGCCTGAATACTGTGGTTTTTTATAATACGATCGCGAGCCGAATCATAGACAACAGCTCCGTTAGCGCAGATGCACACAGGTTTGAAGGGTAGTTGATTTACCAGTGGAATTACCCAGCGGGCAGGCCTACCAGTAGCTATGACAAAGTGATACCTGCCATTTGTGCACTCAAGTGCACGGTAGAGCCGAGGGCTAATCCGCTCGGCGCTGTTAATGAGCGTCCCATCCACATCGCTGGCGACCAACTTATATGTCATATCGTCTATCCTAGCGATCCCTTTCCGAGATGCGGACCGGCGATTTAGGAATCTTTCCACTTAAAGTAGATGACCTTGAGCTTCTCGAAGAAGGAAAGTTCCTTGGCTACAAGGAATTTTAATTCGCGTCTCTTTTCGCGGCGGTGCCGACGAGCCGCGCGACGCTCCCGCTTCGCAGCTTTCTTAGCCTCCTTTTCGGCGCGCTTGAGGCGTCGTTTTTCGCGGATCGCTCGAGTTTTAGCGGCAGCCTCTTCGCTGGTAGGAGCACCCCCACCGAGTGAGGCGGGTCGCCAATTCTCACCGCCTGGGAACGGTCCGTTGAACTCCTCGTATGCTGCGCGCACCTCGTCAAGAAGATTGCTAATCGCTTGCTCGAGGCGGCGGGTATCTTCATGGATATCGCCAGTTCTCACGACTGGTTCGCCCACCTTTAGCCACACAGGAAAATGGTTCCTACCTAAACGTTTAGGGAGGTCCTTGGCCCAGATCCGTTGAGAGCCCCACAGTGCCATGGGAATGAGCGGACAATCGGCTCGATTAGCAATCCTGGCCGCGCCCGTTTTAAACTCCTGTAATTCGAAGCTCGGAGACGTGGTTCCCTCGGGAAAAATTCCCACAAGGTTACCGTCCCTGAGACTCGCCACAGCTCGATCGAGAGCACTTCGGCCAGCGAAGCGATCTACCTCGATATGTTTCATTCGTGCTAAGAGCCGCCGCGCTCCTGGAATATCAAACAGCTCTTTCTTAGCCATAAAGCGCACCAATCGGCGGCCTCTGGAATAAGCGGAGCTACCCACGAATATGAAATCGTAATAGCCCATATGGTTACACGCCATGAGCGCCGGGCCCTGGGTTGGGATATTCTCAGCCCCAAAAATAGTGACCGTAATTCCTTGGGCCTTCAATAGGGCCTTCACCCCCACGATGATGCGATTATAAAAACTCTCGCGGCTATCGGGATGGAGGGGAACGTCCTCGACTGAATCCTCTACGAGGAAAATATCTTCAACGCGGTGAAAACCTGGGCGGCTCATGGCTTATAACCTCAGTTCTTAGTTTTTCGGTTCCAAGATATCCTTGCCCACAAAGGGCCTTAAGGCCTCAGGAACAACCACGGAACCATCAGCTTGCTGATTATTTTCCAAGATGGCAACCAACCACCGGGTTGTCGCTAGCGTGCCATTGAGCGTCGCGGCGATCTGTGGCTTGCCATTCTCGTCTCGATAGCGGGTGTGCAAGCGGCGGGCTTGGAAGGTCGTGCAGTTCGAGGTTGAGGTGAGTTCTCGGTACGTATGTTGGGTGGGCACCCACGCCTCGGTGTCGTATTTACGCGCCGCGGAGGACCCGAGGTCACCCCCAGCGACATCGATAATTCTATAAGGGACTTCGACGGCGGAGAGCATATCGCGCTCCATATCTAACAAAGCCTGGTGCTGGGCTGCGGCCTCCTCTGGTTTGCAATATACGAACATTTCCAATTTATCGAATTGGTGAACGCGCAAAATACCGCGTGTATCTTTGCCATAGGAGCCAGCCTCCCGGCGAAAGCACGACGACCAGCCGGCATATTTCTTCGGCCCCTGCGTGAGGTCAATAATTTCGTCTTGGTGATAACCAGCTAGCGCTACTTCGGAGGTGCCCACTAAATAGAGGTCGTCCCGTTCGAGGTAGTAAATCTCGTCGGAATGTTCCCCGAGAAAACCGGTACCGCGCATGACATCGGGGCGCACTAAAACTGGCGGGATCATTAATTCAAAGCCAGCGGCACGAGCCTTCTGGGCAGCTAATGTGAGCATACCTAGTTGCAAGAAGGCCCCATCACCAGTGAGGTAATAGAAACGGGCACCACCAACTTTAGTCCCACGTTTAACATCAAGAAGCCCTAAGGATTCGCCCAAGTCGAGGTGATCTTTAGGTTCGAAATCAAACGTTGTGGGTTCGCCTACATGCTCCAGCACGATAAAGTCGTCTTCGCCACCGGCCGGGGCACCCTCAACGATATTGCCCAATTGCATCTGCAAGGAGTTCACTGTCTCCTCTGCTGCCTTCTGGGCCTCCTCCGCTTCTTTAACCTTAGCTTTGAGCTGGTTGGAGCCAGCTAAAAGCTGAGGGCGCTCGCTAGGATCGGCTTGTCCGATCTTCCGCCCAAAGGTTTTTTGCTCGCTGCGCAGCTCGTCAGCTCTTTGGATTGCTTGTCGCCGGGCTTCGTCGGCTTCGATGAGAGCATCGACAAGCTCAGGTGACGCGCCGCGGGTGCGCTGGGATGCGCGGACGATATCAGGATTTTCGCGGAGGAATTTTAGATCAATCACGATCTTTAGCCTACCGCTAATCCTTGTAATACTTAAAGAATACGGGCCGAGAAAACGTAGTACGCTGGGGTCAACATAGCGATACGAGTACCTGAGGTTGAGATGGAGATAGAGTTTAGATCCGCCACGGCAACGCGGATTATATTAGTAGCCGCCCTCTCGGCATCATGTGCCATGGGTGCCTATCAATATCAGCGAGCCCAATTAAGTTCTCCACTCGTCACCCCCGTCGACATGACCACCAAGGTACCGGCCGCATCTACCGCTTCTTTTACCACCGCCGATGTCGGCTCGTGCGTGACGTGGACTGTTATCGACGGCACCGTTAGTAATTTTGAACAGGCAGATTGTGCCAGTCTGCACCGTTTTGAAGTCTCCTCCCGCGAAGATCTTGGCACCTACCCCAGCAGTGAATTTGGCCCTAGTGCGGCTATGCCTAACCAGACGCGGCAAGCGCAATTGCGAGAAGAACTATGCTTAGCGCCTACAATGCGCTACCTTGATGCGAAATTCGACCCCTTGGGCAAGTATTCCATCGCCTCAATCCTGCCACCCCAAGAGTCGTGGGATTTGGGCGATCGTACACTCTTGTGTGGGATTCAGGCCACGAATGAACTCGGCGAGGTCATTGAAACCAAAGGCAGAGTCCAAGATCAAGATCAGGCCCGCATCTCACCCGTAGGAACGTGCCTAGCTCTCGACGCCTCTAATTCCACGAAGCAGGTTGCCTGTGGAAAGCCGCATCAGATGGAGATCACCGCCGTTATTGATCTGCTCCCGGTTTTTCCGCAGTCGATCCCGTCGACCGAGGAGCAAGATAATCATCTCAGTCGTGTATGCACCCAAGCGGCCCGTGATTATCTCGGAGGCGATGATCCTCTGTATTTCTCCACCCTTAAGCCTTTTTGGACGACGATTGCCCCCAGCTCTTGGGATACTGGCTCCCACAGTGTGAATTGCTCGCTCGTCTTCCCCGTTGATAATCGCTTTGCGGTGCTCGAGGGCAGCGCCAAGGGCGACTTCACTATCAACGGGAACCCCCCTGAGCAGCGCCCCGAACGCGCCCCCATTATTAATCCCGAGGCTCTTGATGGTGTGGCTCCACCGCCACCACGCTAATCACTAGACTTGATATATGGTTGAGATTTCTGAAGCAGACTTTGCGGATCTAGTTGATGCAGCACTGGCTACAATTCCCCCCGAATTTCGGGATCATATGAGAAATATAGCCATATTGATTGAAGATCTGCACCCTTCAGGACCTGGAGTGCTCGGGCTGTATACGGGTATCCCACTTCCGGAGCGTCAATTTGGTAACGCCGGATACTTACCCGATACCATCACGATTTACCGTGAGGCATTAAAGCGTTTTTGTACCTCTAGGGAACAATTAGCAGAACAGGTGCGCATTACGGTGATTCACGAAGTGGGTCATTATTTTGGCTTCGACGATGAGGAGCTACACGCTCGCGGTTATTAGGGTCGCTCCTAGGGTACTGGTTGATCGGCAAAATACTTGCACGTCCAGGTACCGAAAGCGCCGCGGGGTTCGATGATACTCAAGGAGCCATTGGCGATATAGCTCTCGCGAACATAATCACCGTCAAGTGTTGTCGCATGCAGCCCAAGGATGCGGATAGCCGCCCCATGGATAACCATTAAGCTATCTTGGTTGGTGTCGTGGCAGCGTTGAGCAACCGCTTCTAGGATGGGGGTCGCTCGATTGAGATAATCCTGGGCGGTCTCTCCACCCGGCATTCCCGCATGTAGATCGCCCTCATTCCACCGCTTCAACGTCGCAATATAAGCATCGTGGGCTCGATCATCACTGCGCCCCTCGAGATCACCCGCTCCCAGTTCGTGGATGCCTGGCAGCACCGTCATAGTCATTTTTGGCTGGGCGATCTGAGGCACCTCACCCTCGTCCCCACAATATGCGGCCACCGCGAGGAGCATGGACTGCTGGGCCCGTAAAGCCTGGGAGCTCGCAGCGTAGCCTACGTTATCGCTAAGCGTGCGCAGCCTGCGTCCGGATTCGCGTACTTGGTGTCTGCCTATAACCGATAATTCCGCACCAGGTAGCTGAGTATCAAAAATTCCGCGAGCATTAGAATGCGTCCGGCCATGGCGCATCACAATAATTCGACCACTCATAGATTCCCCTCTTGTCTTACTCAGTTCATGGGTGCTGATCCACGAACATAGTCTAGCCCACTGGTGTGCCTTTCAATAAGGACTGAATCCACGACTGAGCACTCTGATAACGCGGCTCTTGGTCAACGCGGTCTATGGGGGCATCAATACGCGGCCATGAACCTAGAAAGATAAGATCAGTGGCGCGGCGGTACAGTGCCGCGAGGGCCTCTTGGATATCCGGGTCAGATATATGCCCATGAAGATCCACGTAGAAGCGGTAGCTACCCAATCCCTGATGCAGGGGGCGGGATTCAATACGGGTTAAGTCCACACCCCGTACCGCACATTCATTTAAAGCCCCTACCAGAGATCCCGGGGTATTCGGCAGCGTAAACGCTAAACCTGTACGATCGTGACCGGTCCGTGGGGTGGGGACTCCAGGGAGACCGACGAGAACAAATCGGGTCATGGCATGGGCCTGATCTGCCACGTGAGTGGCCTTAATCTCTAATTCGTAGATCTCGGCCGAGAGGGCTGGTGCGACTGCAATATCTGCCTCACCTCTAGCTACTGCTTGTGCGGCAGCAGCATTCGAGGATGCGGGGAGAAATTCGTGCTCACCAATATGATCTTTTATCCACACCTTCGTTTGCTGGTATGCCACCGGATGCGTGCTTAATATTGGGCGCTTGCCATAGCTGTGGTGAGGGCGAGTCATGAGGGCGAAAGAGATTTCTAGGTCGTACTCATAATAAATTTGCACCCCCCTCGTTAGCGCGTCAAAGGTGGCTGTAATGGGCCCATCAACCGAGTTTTCCAAGGCTACACATGCATAATCGGCCTGGCGATCAAGCACAGCGGAGATAGCCTCGCTGGGAGAGTCAGTAGGGAGGGAATTGCTTTGAACCCCAGAAAAATGCGCACGTCGAAATTCGGCGAGAGCCATCTCAGTGAAGGTCCCCGCTGGTCCAAGATAGGACATTGTCACTGGCTGGTTCACCGCGTACTCCCATATATGCTCATGATGCTCGATGCTACCGCAGCCTAGGCGGACTCGGTACGCTAATCCTATGGTTGTTTCTGCAGTCTCTCAGCTGGCAAGCCAGCTACAGGCACTCACCCCTAAGGATCATGGGTTTTCCTATTTTGACCCCCACGCCCGCGCGCATGCTCACGGGCGGCTAAGTGGTTGGATTATTCCTGCCAAAGACTTAAGCGATATAGCGGGCATGCCCACTACTTTGGGCAATATCAACCGCACCTATATGGCCACAGAAACGGATGCCTTCCTCGCCTCTATCCTCAGCCAAGGGGCTATCATCCCTGGCAAATCTCTCACGCCGGAAATGGGACTATCTGCCTATACCGAGCCGGTGGGGCAGGCGCGCCCCGATAACCCACTCTTGCCCGGTCACACGCCTGGCGGTTCCTCGGGCGGAGCGGCTGTTATGGTGGCTCGCGGGCTGGTACGAGCGGCCCATGCCTCTGACGGGGGCGGTTCGATTCGCGTTCCTGCAGCGGCGACGGGGTTGATAGGGTTTAAGCCAGCACATTCCACCGCGGGAGCAAATCCCGTGGTGCAAGGTTTCCTCACACGCACGCTTGCTGACGCCGCCTATGTGCATGCAATCAGGCCTGTGGCCCCACCTCCCCTGCGCATTGGGGTGCTCACCCAACCGCTCCACGCCGAGACCCCCGTGGCCGATATGATGCTTGAAGCAGTCGATAGCGCTGCGACGCAGCTAAGTCAGAAGGGTCATAAGATCTCGGTGCTTGCTCGGCCTTATGGCGATTCCCCTTTTGAGGCCTTTAGCACTATTTTGGCCTTGCGTGCTCGGCGTATTCCAGGCGCAGCCTCTCCATTGGTGGAGTGGCTGCGCGAGCGTGGAGCACGACTATCACAGGCCTCCAGACGGCAAGCGGTTGCGGAGTTTATGTCGGTGAAGGATCAAATCCTCCGCGCTTGGGAAGTTGATGTGGTGCTCAGTCCCACCTTGGCATTTTTGCCCCCAGTCCACGGCTATTTTTCCTCTTATTCCCCCGAGGAGGATTTTTATCGGCAGACCCAGTGGACTCCTTGGGCGACAACCTACAATATGGCGGGTCTCGCGGCTTTATCCTTGCCCCACCTGTCGCCCTTGAGTTCTATCCATCTCGGAGCATTACGAATCAGTGCGGCAGAACTTTTTGGCCTCGCCATGCAATTATCAACACCTGGAGGTTCCACATGAGCATATCTGCAACTCAGTCTGAGCAGCGTCCGTGGGAGCCTGGTCTAGGGGCAGAGATTGTGGTGGTGCTCCTTGCTACCTTTGGTACTTCGGGGCTGAGAGCACTGTTGAATTTGGCCCGCTCGTTACTCGACACCAAACCGCTGAATGCGCAGCAGGTCGCAATTGTTCCCTCGAGGGCACCATTGCCACTGATCGATATCGGTTTTCAGCTCACCTCCATCGCTCTGGTTTTTTCCTGGGGCTTCTTGTGCCTCTACCTCCTTAAGATTCGGCTATGGCCAGTAGCACACCTCGTCCATTCCGCACGTTTAGGGGTGGGCCTGGCCGCGCTTATTGGGATTCCGGGACTGCTTTTCTATCTAGGTGCCCTGCATCTAGGCCTGAGTAAGCAGGTTATACCGGTTCCAGCTGATAGCCCGTGGTGGCATATCGGATTAAGTGTGGGATTCGCTGCCGCAAACGCTTTTAGCGAGGAAGTAGTAGTGGTGCTGTGGTTGATGACGCGCCTGAAAAGCGCTGGGGTCTCGCAGGTAAAAGCGATAGCTTCTTCGGCTCTACTCCGCGGCTCTCATCACCTCTACCAGGGCATATCCGCTGGGGTGGGCAATATTATTATGGGGATAGTATTTGGGTATGTCTACCACAAAACGAATAGAGTGTGGCCGCTCATCTTCGCGCATTTCTTTATTGATCTCGTGGCATTTGTTGGATCTGTATATCTGAACCTTAAATAGTTTCAAGGCCTCAGCTGTTACTACTACTGTTAAAGCTATGACTAACCAGGGCAACCATTTCGAGTATCTGCGTGATGCTCAGGGCAGGATCGTCACTGATCGTTTCGGTCGCCCCGTTCGAGCGCGTCCTAGGATGCAGCCCCCACCACAGCGCCCGATCCAGCGACCTTCACGTACCGACCCGATAAGACCACGCCAAGAATTACCCGTTCAGCGTCCAGCTATAATTCCACAGCCGTCTCGTCGCTTAGCCCCGCGGCGCTCTCCGGCACGACGATTCTTCAAATCGTTGAGTCTGATTCTGGCCACCATTGTGGTGTTTTCCTTGGTGTCAGTGCTGTGGCTGGATATGAAGATCAATCGCACTCCTTTCGCCTCCGCGGCGCCCATCGCGTCTACGTCGGGAACGAATTGGCTATTGGTGGGTTCAGACTCTCGAGCTGGGCTTAGTGAAGAAGAAGCGAACCGTTTAGGTACGGGTGGTGATATTGGTTCCCGGCGCACAGATACCATTATGGTCATGCATATTCCGCTGCGTGGACAAGCCACCTTGGTCTCTATTCCGCGTGATTCCTATGTCAATATTCCAGGTTACGGGATGGATAAAATCAACGCCGCATTTACCTATGGATCCGCGCCGCTCCTTACCCAAACAGTGGAGGAATCAACAGGCTTAAGTATCGATCATTATGCGGAGATCGGAATGGGTGGCTTAGCCCATGTGGTGGATGCACTGGGGGGCATTGAGGTATGCCCCGATCAGCCCATTGAAGATCCGCTCGCGCAACTCAATATAGGGGCAGGTTGCCAACTTGTCGACGGTCCTACGGCCCTTGGTTATGTGCGCACCCGCCAAACAGCGATGGGTGATCTCGACCGCGTGCAGCGGCAGCGGGAATTCTTCTCGGCATTAGTTAATAAAACCACCGACTTAAGTATCATTTTCAACCCCTACCGTCTGATACGCACAATTCTTACAACCGTTGATAGTTTCACGGCGGGTTCGGGTGATCATCTATGGCATCTGCTCCGCGTGGCTTTTGCTATGCGCTCTGGGGTGCGAACTGAGACGGTACCAGTTGGTGGCTTCGCTGAATATGATGTGGGTAGCGTGGTGCTGTGGGATGAAGCGGGAGCAACGGCATTATTTGATTCTATGCGTTAACAAAAAAGTGGGCCTATATAGGCCCACTTTTTTCCTATTTAGACGCGAGTTGTGCGCTTTCGGGTGCGCTCTTCCCAGAAGTCTGCGTTTTTAATGCCAATAGCTGCGGGGTCAAATTGGGGATCCACTCCAGCTTTCTTCTGTCGTTGATAATCACGCAGTGCCTTGTGGGCTGGTATCTGCAGGATCAGAATAGCGATAATATTCAACCACGCTGTCATTCCCACTCCGATATCTCCAAGAGCCCATGCGGTACCTGGAGTAGTCATGCCACCAACAAGGACCGATATAATAATCAACGCACGCAGTGCCCACACCATGGTGCGACGGATGACGGGAGAGCCAATCCAGCGATTGAAGTAGGCGATATTGGTTTCAGCCATATAGTAGTAGGCCAGTACCGTGGTGAAGGCAAAGAGCATAATAGCCACGGCAACGAAACTTGGTCCAACGCCACCGGCGAAGCTGTTAAGACCAGCTTGAACAAATCCTGGACCTACCGGAATACCCTCGGCTAAGGATCCACTATAGATAACTGTTCCTTCATCGGAGCCGCCTTCAAAGACTTTGTACATATCGGTCGAGATGATAATAAAGGCAGTTGCCGAACAGACAAAGAGCGTATCAATATAGACGGCGAAAGCCTGAACGAAACCTTGCTTAGCGGGGTGGGATACTTCGGCCGCCGCTGCAGACTGGGGGCCGGTACCCTGTCCTGCTTCGTTGGAGTAGATTCCGCGTTTGACACCCCACATAATCGCTACGCCGAGCATACCCGCGAAGGTGGCGTCGAGACCGAAAGCAGATCGAATAATGACCATAAAGACATCATCGATTTGATCGTAATTGGCAAAGAGGATCGCAAGCGCAACGATGATGTAGATAACAGCCATAAACGGGACGACGAAGGAGGCGAAATTAGCTATGCGCTTGACGCCCCCGAAGACAATGATAGCCAAGGCTACAGCGAGGATAATCGAGGTGATCGTCACATCGGTACCCCATGCATTCTCGACCGCGGCGGCTACTCCGTTGGCTTGGATACCTGGGAGGAAATAGGAGGTAGCGAGCACCATGGACACAGCGAAAATAATGGCATAGATCTTCATAAAGGGCGCAGCTTTGGTTCCGCGATAGGCCTTTTCAATATAGTAGGCTGGCCCACCACGGTATTCGCCGGTATCGCGGTCTTGTTCTTTGTAAATCTGCGCGAGGGTACATTCTATAAAGGACGTGGCGGAGCCGAGCAGTGCGACGGTCCACATCCAAAAGACAGCACCCGGGCCACCAAAGGCGATGGCAGTGGCTACACCTGCAATATTACCTACGCCCACGCGACCTGCGAGTGAGATCATCAATGATTGGAATGAGGAAATACCGTTTTCGGATTTTTCTCCATCGCGTAATTGCTTAAGCATATCGGGAATACACCGGATCTGGAGAAAACCGGTGGCGATGGTGAAATAAACACCGGCGCCGAGGCATAAGAAGATAAGTGCCGGTGACCAAATAACCGACGTTAGAAAATTAATGAACGCTTCCATTTAGGGGTCCCTTCATATTGTTGACTCCACACTAGAAGGAAAGCTGTGATAACAATCACTTAAAATGAGGTTTGTTCCCAATTCTGCACGAGCCAGACCGCAATTGCCACTATGAAATTATGGGCACGGTTTTAAGTCGCGAATAAGAAAGTCTCAGAAACTAGGAGAAATCTGCAGCTAAGCGGCAGATTTACTAAACCAATACCTCTCGGTTACTACCCGCTTTTCCTACCCCCACCTACTGCCCCCTCTTTCGATCAACCTATAGAAAATAGATCCAAGCTCCCACTCGAAAGAGCGGGAGCAAGTGAATCTAGCGCAACGTGACTTGACGAGATTTAATATTCTCCAACTGACGGCGCTCATCAGCGCTCAGCGGAGCATCATTATCAATCTCGGCGCTAATCTTGGCATCCAAAGCCTCCAGATCTGCCGCATAGCTAGCAGACTCCCGATGCGGATCGAGATCCCACACCGGCACCACAATGCCATGAGTACGGAATGCGCCAGCGAATTTGGTCTCTGCACCCAATTTCAGCTCGCCACGCGCAGCAATACGAGCAAGAGCGTACAACACCTGATCCTCAGCCTCAGGGCGCACCCACCGAATGTGGGCCTTCGTCCCTGGATTAATCCACCACGCGGTGCCCGAAATCTTGGCCTCTACCTTAGCGCTCGGCAGAACACTCTCGTTAGCAGCCTCAATAGCCTGCAGATGCTGAGGGTCGGACTGGGCCGCCTCGGGGAGCCACCAATTGAAATTGTCATGCTCGTCAAAGACGATGTCTTGGGTGGGATCGAGGATCTCAGTCAAAGCCGGCTCAGTACCATCCGCATGGCCATTCTCCAAGGTTGCACCAGGGTGCGCGGACACAACCCACGCCAGCGCATAAGCAAGATCACGATTCGGGTTACGCGAAGGGGTGCGATGTTGGAGGGCTACCAGCGCCTCCCCATCCTCGCGCACAATTGCAGCCGCGCCACCAGGTAAAACTGTGCACAATAGCACCTTGCGGTCGGTTCCGGTAACAGAGATGGGAGCGAAAGCGGAAGGGACAAATTCCTGAACGGCGATAAGATCAGTTTCGTCCTTCACATCTCCGAAGGGACGAGGATCGCGCTCGAACTTAGCACGTTCTGCGGCGCGGGCCTGTAATTTCGCCTGCCGACGGCTCAATCCATCGGTTCGTTGGTTGTCATTCTTTTTCTTCTTAGCCATGCAGATCAATCTACCGCAGTCATCGCACGCGGGGGAAAATCAGTGGCTATGATCGTCACTTTATGGTCTCGACACCATATGAGATCTTCCACCTCATTGACCGTGAAGACATAGCTGGGCGGAACAATATAATCGGGTCGCAATTTAGCCCCGAGGATCGAAAGCCCCAAACCTTTAGGTTGAGACAATCCGAGTCTCGAGCTATCAAACCAACGTTCCCATTCGTGGCGTAAATAATAAGTGTCAAGATCAGGCACCCGAGCCCGTATACGGCGCAGAGCGGCGTGCGAAAAAGAAATGATATGGATACGATCGCACTGATCAAGGCCACGCTGCTGAAGGAGATCAACGAGATAGATATCGACTTTACGACGCGCGCATAACGGCTGTTTCGTCTCGATAAACAAGTGCTTATCAGTAGCGAGAACCAGATCGATGAGCTCCTCAAGCAGCATAATGCGCTGCGGCGGATATGGCGCGGTTGAGATATTGAGCTTGCTTAGCTCCTGGTAGGTCGAGCTTTCCACACGCAGCGGGCTGCCCGCCGTTCTGAGCATCGTAGGATCGTGGGTTAATACCAGACGGTTATCGAGAGTGAGCCGGACATCGCATTCCACACCAAAAAGACCAGGAAGCTCGAGTGCCTTTTGAAAAGCCAGGCGCGACATCTCCGGATACTGGCCGCTAAAACCGCGGTGGGCGACAATTTTTGGCGTGATATGTGCGCTCATTATTCCTAGCCTACAACGGAGAAAGCCCCACCCCAAGATAAGGGGCGGGGCTTTTTTAGCAGCATTAGTCTTGGAAGAACTTCTCCTGGATAGCGCGCAGCGTATCAGCAGAATGCTTGAAACGCTCGGCTTCATGGTCGTTCAGCTCCAGCTCAACAACGCGGCGAATACCCTTGCGATGGATGATCGCTGGGGTGCCGATATAGATATTTTCTTCGCCATACTCACCGTTGAGTAGCGCCGAAACAGGCAAGGCCACATCTTGGTTACGCAAAACAGCCTTTGCTATGCGGGCAAGACCCATGCCGATACCATAGGAGGTGGATCCCTTAGCATCAATAATCGTATAAGCGGCATCGCGGGTTTCTTCGAAGATCTTCTCTAGCTCCTCCTCCAGCCCCGGAGTCTTCTCCAGCTGCTTACGCATAGAGACACCTGCAACGGTAGCGGAGGAAAGAACAGGCAGCTCAGTGTCACCGTGCTCACCAATAATATAGGAGTGAATAGAGGTCGGAGCCACTTCATAGCGCTCACCGAGCATATAGCGGAAGCGAGCGGAGTCTAGCACAGTGCCGGAACCGATAACGCGGTGCCAGTCAAGACCGGAGTAGCGCCATGCAGCATAGGTGAGAATATCCACTGGGTTGGAGGCGATCAAGAATATGCCATCGAAGCCTGCACCCATCACGGAATCGACGATGGACTTCATGATCTTCATATTTTTATCCACAAGCTGCAGTCGAGTCTCGCCTGGCTTCTGGGGTGCGCCTGCGCAGATGACAACCATGGCTGCATCTTCGCAGTCAGCGTAGGTACCACGGGTGACCTTGGTGCGTGAAGGAGCCCACACCACGCCGTGGTTGAGGTCCATGACGTTGCCCTCAAGCTTCTTCTCATCAATATCAATGATGGCGAGGTGATCACAGGTACCCTGGTTGACGAGGGCATATGCAAAGGCGACTCCGACGTCGCCGGCACCAATGAGAACTACTTTATTTCCAACCGTTTGCTTCATAACGCAATGCGCCTTTCCCTTGAACCTTGAACTCTGGATAGAGTATGAGAAAATATTCGCGGTGCACCTCGTCTAAGCAGGCACTTTAGGCGCGGCGCCCCAGTATGTTGAATATGCTTTTAATTATGCCCGATAAGTTCCGATTTAGCCCGTTTTGCGGGAAATTTGTGGGGAATATCGCACCACGTTTCTCCTGTCCGATATCTAACGAGACATCTGTGACGGGTACATATTATAGGTTGCCCATCTGTGCTTGAGTGCTCGGCTGCAGAATACCTATTTCTGCCTGAGGTGGTCTCATTGGTATATGGGTGCGAACGCCAGCCCCCACCCATATATCGGACTACTTCTTCTTTGCACGTCCTGCTTTAACGACTCGTTTTGTCGTTTTCGCAGGCTTCTTCGTGGTCTTTTTAGTCCCAGAGCGCTTCTTTGGCTGAGCACCGCCATCAGCTAAGTCTTTGGCGCGGCGTTCGGAGATTAACTCATTCGCTCGCGCATCGGTCAGCGCTTGCGGATCGTCGCCGCGTCTTAAGGATGCATTCGTTTCCCCGTCGGTAACATACGGGCCAAAGCGGCCATCTCGGACAGTCATCGGCTTCTCTGAGACGTCGTTATTGCCCAGTTCCTTAATGATCGACTGCGAGGCAGCTCGACCGCGGCGCTTCGGCTCCGCATAAATCTTCACCGCTTGATCGAGCGTGATACTAAAGATTTGATCCTCACTTGAGAGCGAACGGGAATCCGTCCCCTTCTTCAGGTACGGGCCGTAGCGTCCATTTTGAGCAGTAATCACCTGATTATCTTCGGGATCGATACCCACTTCGCGCGGCAGAGAGATAAGTTTAAGAGCCTCTTCCAGGCCCACCGTGCTGGCCTCCATCGAAGAAAACAGCGAGGCGGTTTTAGGTTTGAGGGTCTCTTCAATAATCTGATTAATACGCTTCTCTTTAGCCGCCAAAGCAGTCTTGGTTTCCCAATTCTTCTGCCGCTTACCTTCGGCGGCGCGCTGCGCATCTTCGGCGGCGCGCTCCTCGGCGACGATTTCTTCTGCCTTGGCGGCTGCTTTCTCCTTCTCATCCTCACCCATGATCTCGGTGACATAGGGACCAAAACGTCCTTCCTTCACCACGATCGTGCGACCGTTATCGGGATTGCTACCCAATTCTCGTCCCGACTGAGGGGTAGCAAATAATTTCTCTGCAAATTCCAGCGTCAATTCATCTGGGGTGGTGCTATCCGAGAGATTGGCGCGCTGGTATTCCGGCTCACCGTCTTTTATCCCCACCTGTCGTTCGAGGTAGGGGCCGTACCTGCCCACGCGCACATATACTGGACGCCCTTCGGCATCATCGAAAAGCGGCAGAGAATTAACGGAGCGAGCATCGATTTGTTCTAAGTTATCTCCTACCAATGCTTTGAGCCCACCTTGGCGCGCAATGGAATCTGCCATCGCATCCGAAGCCTCGGCGTCGCCAAAATAAAAACCGCTCAGCCACTCACTGCCAATCTGGGTGCCAGTTGCGATATCGTCAAGCTCATCCTCCATCGAGGATGTGAAATCATAATCCACCAATGCCCCGAAGGATTGCTCCAAGAGCCCAACCACGGCGAAGGCAACCCACGAAGGCACCAGCGCATTGCCGCGGGAATACACATAGCCACGATCCTGAATGGTCTTGATAATGCTGGCGTAGGTAGACGGGCGACCGATACCGAGCTCTTCCATCTTCTTAACAAGGGATGCTTCCGTATAGCGCGCCGGCGGGTTTGTTGTGTGACCATCAGCAGCCAGTTGATCCGCCTGCACGGGGTCACCCTCGCTCAAACGTGGCAAATATTTCTCAGCATTATCTGCAAGATCGCGACCATCTGACAGTTTGGTGGACTCGACATAGGCGCGGAGGAAACCTTGGAAAGTAATCGTGCGCCCGGTAGCGGAGAATTCAACGGCTGTGCCATCATGGGCGTTACCGCCAAGGGTGACCTTCATCGAGGTGCCTTTGGCATCTGCCATTTGGGACGCGACGGTACGCTGCCAAATCAGCTCGTATAGGCGAAATTCTTCGGCATCCAGGCTTGACGCCAATTGACCTGGAGTAGCAAAACTCTCACCGGCGGGGCGGATGGCCTCGTGCGCCTCCTGAGAATTTTTCACCTTACGGTCATAGGTGCGCGGGCTGGGAGAAACATAATTCTCACCATAGAGCGCCAGAGCCTGCTCGCGAGCTGCCTGTAAGCCTTGCGCAGACAGTGCGGTGCTATCAGTACGCATATAGGTAATATGGCCGTTTTCATAGAGCCGCTGTGCGATACGCATGGTGCGCTCAGAAGTATAATGTAATTTTCGTCCAGCCTCTTGCTGCAAAGTGGAGGTCATAAACGGAGCATAGGGCTTACGTGTATAGGGTTTTTCCTCAACTCGAACAACAGCCATCTCAGTGCCCGTGAGGTCCTCGACGAGCTGTTCCGCACGTACCTGGTCGATCACATGTGCCTGCGATGTCAACTGTCCGCGGTCATTAAAATCGCGACCGGTTGCCACGCGCTGTCCGTCGACACTGGTGAGGCGGGCTTCAAAAGCACTCGGATTACCGTCGTTGAGGTTTTTGCCTGAATCAAATTCCCCTTTGATATCCCAGTAATCAGCGGAGATGAAGGCCATGCGCTCACGCTCACGCTCGACAATGACGCGCGTAGCCACTGACTGCACCCGCCCAGCCGAAAGCCTGGGCATGACTTTTTTCCACAGCACAGGAGATACCTCGTAGCCGTAGAGACGGTCGAGGATACGTCGGGTTTCTTGGGCATCGACCAGATTATTATCTAAATCGCGGGTATTTTCAGCGGCCTGCAGAATCGCTGGTTTTGTGATCTCGTTAAAAACCATGCGGCGCACGGGCACGGTAGGTTTGAGAGTTTCCAATAGGTGCCAAGCAATGGCTTCACCCTCGCGGTCGGGGTCGGTCGCAAGGAGAAGTTCGTCGACTTCCTTGAGTTTCTTTCTTAAGTCTGCGACCTTCTTTTTCTTATCGGCGCTGACCACATACAGCGGCTTGAAACCAGCATCAACATTAACACCAAGCCGTGCCCATGATTCTTTTTTATATTTGGCAGGAATATCAGCAGCACCCCGTGGTAAATCACGGATATGACCGACTGAGGCCTCCACAATATAATCATCACCAAGATATGGCGCGATCTTTTTCGCTTTCGTCTGGGACTCGACGATCACAAGTCGCTTTATTCCGCTGCTCTTGGCCATAAGACGAAGAAACCTCAATTTCTAATCAAACAAGTTTAACTGCTTACCCTATCAAGCATGTGCGCACTAAGGGTATATCACACGAAGGGAGAACGTTAAGCACACGGGTATTCATGCGAAAAAGCCGCCGATCCCTTTTCCTTAGCATTCATTCCACCATAGTGATGAGGAGAAAGCGGGAGACAAGGTTCCAGCGGCTTGAAGCTAGCTACCTAGTGGTAGCTATGAAGTTAGATCGCGCGAACGGAAAGAGCCTGTGGGCCCTTGGCGCCGTCGCCGATTTCAAACTCGACTTGTTGGTTTTCTTCGAGGGAACGGAAACCGTTTCCTTCAATTTCAGAGTAGTGAACGAAGACATCAGCAGAACCATCTTCTTGAGAGATGAAGCCGAAGCCCTTCTCAGCGTTGAACCACTTTACAGTGCCCTTAGCCATGTGTATATCCTTATTTCTTTAAAACTATATTGAACACCGCATCCCTCAGATACATGTGAGACGCAAGCATTTAGCAAGCGATCACCCGTAAGAGAACTAACAGACCCTGGTGTAAAAGAGCCCCGCGGTTGCCCCAGAATGAGGAAACCGTGTGAAACTAGCAAGCTAGAATCAGATACGTATGCTTGAACGAGAGTAGGTCAAGGAAACTCTTCATAGAAGAATCTCCAGTTTTTATGCCCAATGGCTCTAAGAAACAACATCCGCCCCGTAAGGACGTGAGGAAGGTTCACTACCGTTTTGCAAAAAATCATTAAAAACTTTAACGAAGACCTATCCCTAGTGTGTCACAGATCTAAGCCCATGCCAAGAGCTACCCCCAGGAGCGCTCATGAATCAGCCCGCCGGCTCCCCTAATGATCACCCTCGTGTCGGCGCCGAACTAGCTGCCATTCTTGCCGACGTACTGGAAGCGCCGAGTGCTTGCCACACCGAATATATACCCCCCCAGACTGCCCGCTACGGCTCGTGGCCCGACTGGGCTTACCCACCCCTTGTGGAGTATTTCTCCGAGCTTGGCATCACTCGCCCTTATGAGCATCAAATACTTGCGGCCGAGAGTATTTACCACGGTAAACACACCGTGATTGCGACGTCGACTAGCTCTGGAAAATCTCTCGGATATCTACTGCCATCTCTCAGCGTTTTGGCAGATGATAAAACGGCAACAGCCCTTTATCTCACACCCACAAAAGCCTTAGGCTCCGACCAATTACGCTCTCTTATGAAGCTTACGAGTAGCACTCCAGGCTTCGAATCGATCATTCCCGCGCCCTATGACGGTGACACTCCCATTGACGCTCGCGCGGATATTCGGGCTCGATCTCGCTTCATTTTTTCTACCCCCGATATGCTCCATAGTGGCATTCTGAGCAACCACCATAAGTGGCGTCATTTTTTGAGCAACCTTCGCTTTCTCATCATCGATGAAAGTCACGTGTATCGCGGGATCTTTGGAGCCCATATCGCCCTAACCTTACGGCGTCTGCTGCGCATAGCGCACCACTATCAAGCGCTCCCCACCGTGGTCCTTGCTTCCGCTACCCAAGCACAACCCGAACTCAGCGCAGCGGCACTGATCGGAGCCCCCGTACAGGCGATCAGCTCCGATACCGCACCTCATGGCGCACGCACCATACTATTATGGGAGCCAGGGATCAGCGACGAGGCAGGGAAAAATAAACGCCCTGCGCTGGGCGATTCTGCCTTGATGATGGCCACGCTTATCAAAGAGGGAGCCAGAACCTTAGGCTTCGTCCGTTCACGCGGCCAAGCTGAACGCTTAGCACTGCGAGGAAAAGAATTGCTTGCCAGCTGGGGTCGCTTTGATTTAACCGAGCGACTAAGTTCTTACCGCGCTGGCTACCTAGCTGAGGATCGTCGCGCATTAGAAGCCGCCCTCAGTAGTGGGGATCTTTTAGGTGTTGCCAGCACGAATGCCTTGGAATTAGGTATCGATATTGGCGGGATTGATGCGGTTATTACTACTGGGTTTCCCCGAACTATCTCAAGCTTCTGGCAACAAGCTGGACGCGCAGGGCGTCGCGGGCAATCGAGCTTAGTGATCTTTGTTGCCTACGATGACCCACTCGATACCTATCTGGTTAGGCACCCCGACAAGCTCCTATCCGCCCCCGTGGAACGCACCGTTTTTGATCCCTCCAATCCCTATATCCTCAGTGATCATCTACTCTGTGCCGCTAGCGAAAAACCCCTTGATGAACACGATATTGATTATTTCCAGGCGGGTGCAATCCTGCCGGCTCTAATCCACAAGGGTCTCTTACGCACACGCCCCTCCGGCTATTTTTTGGCTGCACAACCAGGGTCAGAAAGCCCCCATCAGAGGGTTTCCCTGCGCTCGACTGGCAGTCAGATCATGATCGTTGCAGATTCTCAGCTCTTGGGTACCGTGGGCTCAGCCCAGGCACCACGACAACTGCACCCAGGTGCCGTTTATGTTCACCAGGGCGAATACTACGTGGTGGATTCGCTTGATCTCGAGCGTCGGCTTGCTATCGTGCACCCGGAGAATCCGGATTACTATACGGTGGCCCGCAACCACACCGATATTATGATCACCGCTGAACCCCAGCAGCTCCAGCAGTTACACCCTGGGGTTTGGTTAAGCAGTGTGGAGGTCGAGGTAGTCAATCAAGTCACGGGCTATTCCACCTATAGTTTCGATAGGCAATTGATTAGTTCCCAGTCCCTTGATCTACCCTGCCAGCGTTTAATGACTAAAGCCTGTGCCTATACGGTAGATCCACTCGTGCTACGCGACCTGGGTATCAACAATATTCCTGGTACTCTTCACGCTGCCGAGCATGCTGCAATCGGGATGCTCCCGCTTATTGCCACCTGCGATCGCTCTGATATTGGTGGTGTGTCTATAGCACTGCACCCAGATACCGAGTTGCCCACGGTCTTCGTCTATGATGGAGCTCCCGGCGGGGCCGGTTTTGCCGACCAAGGCTATGAGCACTTCGCCCAGTGGATTCACGCCACCTACGAGACTGTGCGAGACTGCGCCTGTGATCAGGGCTGTCCGTCCTGTGTCCAGTCGCCCAAGTGTGGCAATGGTAATGACCCTCTCGATAAGGAGGGGGCCATGATCCTTTTGGAATTTTTAAGCCAAGTGGCTCATTCACACCCGCCCGGCGCGAGCGCGGGCTAACTGAGTACCCATTCGGACTTGAATATAAATATCACCATCGATCTCCCGACATCCACGTGGCTCGGCCTCGTGAAGCTGGACGATCTCCACCGCGCGGGGGCACCCAGGGTGCCCGGTGGCAAGCTCATAGGCCCCTGCGACCGCCGCGAGGTCGGCAGCATTGCGTGCCTGATGAGCCTCAACCATGATGGTGAATACGTGGGCTAAGATCCCCACGATGACAACGATCATTACGATCATTCCGGCACTCACGATGGTGGTGGAGCCTTCTTCATCATTCATAGCTACTTCCTTCAAGGGCGAAAATAGCCTGAGCCCGCATCGTACCGAAGAGACTAGGCACTTCAGCGGTGGCCGTAGCCAGTGTGCCGGAGGTAGTGATATGCACGTGCCCTCGAGCTGGTTGATAGTCCACCCCGATCACATAGCTACGAGCGGCAGCGCCAGCGATATCAATAGCGCTGAGATAGCTAGCTGCCGATAGGATTGCCCCCACTGCCACACCCAGTACCGTCATGAGGCTAGCTATCCCTATCGCCGTTTCAATCGTGGTGGATCCGTCTTCGGCGCCGAGGACGCGTCTAAGCGGGGACTTGATTGAGCGCATTGCCGATAATGGACTCGATACCCTCAGCAACGGCGCCAGAACTCGCCACCATATAGAGAGCGCCAGCTAAGGCAGCCGCGGCGAGAGCGCCCATGGCATATTCGATCGTAGTCATACCTTCGTCATCGGATAGCTGGAGAAAGAAGTTGGAAGACATAAGGATTGGTCCTTTTCTTGTGTTTAGAAGGGGAGGATGGTTTGTCCCAGACTCAGTACTAGGGGCACGAGGCCTAGCAGTATAAAGGCTGGGAGGAAACATAGGGACAAGGGCACGGCAATGGCCACTCCAGCTCGCTGAGCCCGCGCCTCTGCGCGATTGTCTATCTCGGCTGTGAGTCTGGCGCTGAGGCACTCTAGCTCAGGAGCTAGGCTGGCACCCGAATGCGCTGAATTTTTCAATGCGGAACCGATGTCGTCGAGTTCAGCCCACGCCCGCTCGGGGGCGACACCCAGATCGAGAAGATCTGCCGCACGCAGCCATTGCAAAGATCCACCGCTAGCACCTAAGGCCCTGGCAGCGGAACTGTGACTCAAGCCGGTACGAATTAGTGCTGCAAATAATTCCACATCTTGAGCCTGTGCACGCGCGTGCATATGCGTGCGACGATTTCCACGGCGGAAATATTTAGGCCCATCTCTAGGGTTGACGCCACTCATACCATTACTACCAAGGCGCGTTATGGACACAGGGTAGGGGTGGATGGCAAGTCCAATAAGTGCCAGGACTAATGCCAAAAGGATCCAACTCATTCTGCACCTCCTGTCATAATGCGATGAGTGAAGAAAATTCCCAGAGCTTGTGCAGTAATGCCAAGGAAAAAGACGAGCTGTCCTAAGCTATTGCTCACGTAAAAGGCGAGAGTATTAATGCCCATGGCACCACCCATGGCCACTCCAATGACGGGCAGGAAAGCGAGCATCCACCCAGAAAGTACGGGTCCTTGCATTGCGGCGTGGGCTCGCTCTGCGGATTGGTGCCTATCCTCGAGCATCTTTCGGATACGCGCGGTTATCTCGGTCAGTGCGATACCGTGGTGCAGCGATAAGGTCCACGCGGTGGCGAGAGTGATCAGAGCTGGATTCTGCGAGTCGGCTAACTCTTTGATCCCCTGATTAATATCCATGGCAGCTCTGGATGCTGCTAGTTCCAAGGTCATACGGAGCTGCTCGTCGCTAGGCTCCGCGGCACCCGCTGCCAGTGCTGCCGCTGGAGTAGCGCCTGCGGATAATTCCGCGGCGATAGTGCCCAGGACGTGGATAGTGGATTGTTCTGTCTGTTTGCGCAGAAATCTTAGGCGATAATCGTGGATTACCCATCCGAGGCTGAGGCTTATGATGACTAGAGCCGCCATGACTAGAAAATATCCTCGCGCGATGCTCATAGCCGCGCCCACTCCCCCGACAACAGCGAAGCATTTTGGGTGTATCAAAAAAGAAGTGTAGGAGCCCTGAGACGAGGCGATGCGCTCGATAGGTCGCATGAGGGGAAGAGAAAAGGCAATGAGTATTAGCCCTAGAGAGCTCACAGTGGTAGTCATCGCGGTTGCCACCCCGCTACACTCATAAGCTCTTCGGGAATCATGGCTCTCCTGTGGTCCCATAAAATATCTACCTGCGGCGGATGGGAATGAATCTGAGCAATCTGCGAGAGGATACGAAGACGGCCTTGGCGCGCAGTACACAAGATAACTGGTTGGGCGGCGGCGAGCTGGGAGTGCAATGCGCTGGTGTCAAGGCCACCCATTGCAGCTAACGCCTCCAGGCGAGCCGGCACTTCCTGGCTGGTATTGGCATGTAGGGTGCCGGCTGATCCCTCGTGCCCGGTATTTAGAGCGCTGAGCAAGTCGATTACTTCCTTGCCCCTAATTTCCCCGATCACTATACGATCGGGGCGCATTCTTAGAGCTTGTTGCAAGAGAGTGCACATACCAATTTCACCCCTGCCCTCGGTATTCTTCGCACGGGTGATGAGATGAACGGTATGAGGGTGGCGGGGTTTTAGCTCTGCAGTATCCTCGATGCAGATGATGCGTTCAGCCTGAGGAACCTGCTCTAAAAGGGCACCCAGGAGAGTAGTTTTGCCACTGCCCGTGCCACCAACGACAAGGAAGGACCGTCGGGCCACGATTAGGGCGTCGAAGACGCGGCGCATTTGAGGTGGGAAACTGCCGCTTTCTTCTAGGTGTCTGAGATTTGCGGTGGCACTGTTTAAAACCCGGATGGAGATGAGTGGACTTGTTTCCGCGGGTGGGGACAAAATGGCGTGGATACGCACATGAGTTCCATCCTCTCGGGCGATTTTTCCGTCCCCATAACTTTGGGCTCCGTCAAGGCGGCGACCGGCGACATGGAGAAGGCGGGTGGCAAGCCGACGTATATCGTCGTGGGTTGAAAAACTCACCGTGGCTTTTTCAAATCCAGCCCCGCGATCGAACCACACCTGATCGAGATCATTAACCACGATATCGGTGATCCCCCTCAGTGCGAGGAGAGGTTCGAGCACCCCCAGTCCCACGGTATCGTAACGCAGTTGGCGCATAATGGTGAGAACATCCACATCACTCACAACCCCCGAGGACTCTGCTCGGATGAGAGTAGCGATCTCCTGGGGAGTCAATCCTTGAGGGTGCTGGGCTATCTGGCGTTGGATAGTGGGGATGAGATCAGCGGCGACGTTGGAATTCATAGGTCGTCCCCCTGGGCTATCCGCATGGCTGCACGTCGGATCCCCCGCGGCAATTTCTGAAATGTTCCAGCGAAACCGGAGGTTTCCTGGCGTTTATTCATGCCAGGGTCCATGGGTACCTCTGCACTAAATGCCGGTTGAATCAGACGCTCCATTTCTTTTCGCGTCAGAGCTGACCACCCGCGGTGATTGATCACAGGGTGCGCCCGCACCGGAAAATTTCTTAACTCTTTGAGCAATTCACAGGCAGCAGCGAGCACGCGTACCTGTGGAGTCATGACTACAACGCAGTGGTCACTGCGCTCAAGTACTGCGTCAAAATAGGGGGCAGACCATGGGGTATCTATGACAATGGAATAATTGCTACGGACAATGTCAAGGACATTATTAAGCTGATTTTCTTTCTGTTGTGACCGCCCGACTCCACGTTGAGTGCTGATCACTCCCAGGCCTGATTCTGTATGAGGTAATGCTTGGTAGAGAGTAGGAGCTGGAGTGCTGCCATCGTCGAGGTTGATATCGGGCCATCGAATCCCGGCAGTATCTTCGAGCCCTAGAACGAGATCGAGTCCAGCCGAGAAGGGGTCGGCGTCGACAAGTAGCGCAGGATCATGATCGTGGAGGGCAAGCGCGAGAGCTGCAGCCACACTACTGGTGCCCACACCCCCAGCGGCCCCCGTAACGGCCCAGATGGGGTGAAATTTGGAGCGTGATTCTGCACTGCGAATATGCCCGAGATAGGTGAGAAGTTCTTGGGCTTGCGCTGGCAAAACATAGGCATCACGGATGGGGGTGCGGGCGACGAACTTCCAGTCTATATGCGCAATATCGGCACAGACTAGGTAAATCGGAACGGTGGGAGCTACCTGAATCACGTGCGCGGCGATGGTGGGATCGACAAGGATGCAGTGCGCCTTTTTAGCCCAGCGTATAATCGAACGCGGGTCGGTGGTATCGATAGTTTTTAATCCGGTTGCAGCTGCGACGGCGATAGCTTCAGGATGCACGACGGGATCCGCGACGGCTACGAGGATGGACGTGGAGTTCATATCCTCAGTGTGGGCGTGTTATGCAGCGGGCTCAACGGGTACGACGTCAGGCGAAGTAAATCTGTGGATAACGGATAATCAGCTGTCCGTAGAGTATAAAGCGGCAGCTCGCGCAAGGGGGGTAATGAGCGCGAGCTGCCTACCCGGCCATTAAAGGGGGGTTCGCTGGCCGGGGTGTGCCGGCCGCACTGTATATCGGGGCCTGGCTATTGCTATTATGACATATAATCCCAGTCCTGCCAATACTTAAGTGCCCAGCTTATTGCGCCCTTTGGCAGGTAGAATTGAGGGGTGAGATTGGCGTCCAAGCTACAGTTAAGAAATCATGAGAGTTCCCGATTCGTCCCCCAGTGCGGCAATCCCCAATGCCTTGGAGCAGGATGCGATGCACACCACCATAGGGGCTTTCTTCGATCTCGATAAAACCATCATCGCCACCTCTTCGGCCCACGCTTATGGTAAGGAATTTCTCTCCTCAGGTTTAATTTCGGTGCCGAAGGCGGCGCGCCTTTCTCTCCAAAAAGTACTTTATTTATGGGATGGTCTCTCCCGCGACCAACTACACCGCACTCGCAACCAGCTAGCCTCCATGATTAGCGGCTGGGAGGTGGGCGAGGTCGAGCGCATTGTTGAGGAGTCTTTTCATACGGTCTTGTGCCCCACGATCTATGCCGAGGCACGGGAGCTCATTCGATGGCACCGCAATCAGGGTCACCGTGTTGTCATCATTTCGGCAAGTGCGGATATCCTGGTGCGACCAATTGCCCACGAACTGGGAATCGACGATATTATTGCCACTCAATTAGCTCAAGAGAACGGGTGTTTTACCGGTGAGATTCTCTTTTTCTGTCAAGGCGAAGCCAAAGCCGACGCTCTTCACAGATGTGCTGAGCAATTCAGGCTGGATCTTTCTCAGTCCTTCGCATATTCAGATTCCTCCACCGATGTACCCATGTTGGAAAAAGTGGCTCATCCTGTAGCTGTCAACCCTGATAGGGCTTTACTAGCCACGGCACGTGATCGAGGGTGGACAATCCAGTATTTCTATCACCCCATCCCTTTAATCCCTCGCCCTTCCTTTAAGGAGCTTACGGTAGGGACCGGAGTGATTGCCGGGCTTGCGGCGGCTACTATAGGCGTGCGCTGGTGGTTAGGCAGACACAATTAGCCCTCGGCTACCATCCGAGCGATACCTTCTGCCTCAGCGGCCCCGGCCAGGCACGCCTGAAAATAAAATTCTGGCCACTGTGAACTATGCGCTGATATCAGATCGTGATACTCCCGCTTATGCCGGGAAAAATACACCTCAGGTACCCCTAGTCCAATGGGATCGAAGCCAGTCACCATGGCCGCGAGACGCGCGGCGATCGCCGCTATGAGATCGCTGCGTGCTCCGAAAAGCTGCGGGGCTGCGATCGCAAGAAAAGTGTGAGCCGGTACCAGTCCCATATGTGCGTGAGGATCGCGCAGCGCGCGCAGATGGGAAAGGGCTGGACCTGGCGCTCCGACGGGGCGACCACTGCCGCCCACAAGCGTATCAAGCCGCGCGAGAACCTGAGCCGGAGCCCTCTTGAAGAGGGCTGCCGTTTGTTCGCGTTGCTTTGGCCCCAGCATGCTAAAAGCACTCAATGCTTCCTCTATAGTGCACGCGTCGGAGCGAAGCTGATACATGAGCTTAGCGCCTCGAACTGCGGATTCGCTGGTGGTGACATTATTTTGGCGAAGATTAACCGGCCTGCGGTACACCCGCCGTAGTGCTTCTAGGGCTTGAGTGTAGGTGGGAAAATCTGCGACGGCGTCCATGAGGGTTATCAGTGTAGTCGGGGGTTGACCGAGCTTGAAAAAAATCTGACTCTACTCAGAAAAGTCCCGCTTATTCGGGGGGTTTCTTTCACACAGGTAGTCAAACTGTTAGGATTATGGGAAAGGTCAGCGTATTGCTTCATCCCAGTTTGGTCTGCACCGGAATGCCTGTCATTCCAGCGCTGTCTTAAATAAATGTGAAAGAGAAGAAAGAGGATAGGCACACGTGAAGAAAGAAAACGGGCTATTTACTGAAGGCCCTGAAACCTTCGAGCCACAGGTAAGCTCCATTCCCCTGGCGGCAGCTGATAGCGATATCGAAGGATCCTTCGGCAACTTGGTCAGTAATGCCACCGAACAAGTTTCGTCATTAGTGCGCTCCGAGATTGAGCTAGCCAAGACGGAGATTACTCACGAGGCCAAAAAAATTGCCTTCGGAGGTGGCCTTTTCGGCGTGGCCGGAGTTATCGCTCTGTATAGCTCCTTCTTCTTTTTCTTCTTCCTCGCGGAGCTGCTAAATATCTGGCTCGACCGCTGGGCATCTTTCCTCATTGTCTTCCTCGGCATGATTATCGTGGCCGCTATCTTGGCCCTTATCGGTTGGAAGAAGGTCAAGAGTCTCAAAAAGCCCAAGAAAACTATCGAGAGCGTGGGCGAGCTCAAGAATATAGTTCCGAAGAAGCAGTCACCGGCCGTTGAGCGTCGGCATTCCGGACTTTATAGTTAGCCCTTCGCACGGATCTTTTCAGCCCTCCTAATAGAGTTAGGAGGGCTGATAAATTTTTTACTCATAGAAAGACTTTCTTCAAGGATGCGCGCAGCAAGTCCCAGCACGGTGGCTCTTCACGGCCCGTTTACCCATCACGATCTTTATACGCGTGGGACGCGGCTCCATGCGGCCTGCGCTGGAGAGGCTAGCTCACCTCTAATTATCTTGATCCATGATTCTTTTAGCTGCTGGATCGACTTCGCTGAGGTGATACCCCTCCTTCATGAAGCGGGATTTCATGTTGCCGCTCTCGACCTGCGCGGCTACGGAATGTCAGATAAGCCGCCTCACGGCCATGACCTGAGAACCCTGTGCGGGGATCTTAATGGTGCCATCCAAACCTTAGGCCATAACTCCGCCCATCTGGTGGGAGTGGGTATCGGCGCCACCCTAGCTTGGGCACTTGCCACCTATGAGCCCAAAAGGGTCGAATCGATTAGCAGCTGCGGTTTTATCCATCCCACCGATATGCGGCGCTCCGTTATCCGCTACCCCTGGCTTTTTTTAAACCTCATCGCCTTTAAAGTCTTTCTCGCCCTTCCCTCAGGAGTGCTTAAGAGATTGTCTTTCTTGCTGCCTCGAATCACAGCCCATGATCTGAAGCGCACAACCGTGAAGGAATTTCACTCTTCTCCTGGTTTTATGCGCAATCTGACGCGCCGCTCGACCGCGCTCGCCATCAGTAATACCTTGCCGGCCGTGGTGAGGTCGTCACGTTTATCAGTAGTATCTACTCCGCTCGCGTGGGCGGACCGCACTATTACATGCCCTGTTCTCTTCCTGCCGGGGGAAAAACCCTCACGCCAGCAGCGGGTACTAGAAAGAGCGGCCCGAGAGCGCACCCTCGGTGCTATCCGCACGGTTCGGATCCCCCACACCAAGTACCGCCCACATATAGAAAACCCTGATGATTTTGTAAATACCGTAGTGAGATTTATTCGCGGACTGAGCTAACGTAAAACGCATTCTCCTGTACCTACTGGGGTACTAAGTACGCTGAGATCGCCAACAGCCTCGCGCACTTCCCGAGCACTGAGAACGTAGCCAATATCGGATTCGTCTGAGCTAGCGCCAAAGATCACCCCGATAACCTCGCCGCGCGTATTAATCATCGGCCCTCCGGAATAACCTTGGCGAATGGATCCTCGCACCGTATAGGCTTCGCGTTCCACGCGCTGGTCAGCATAGATATCGAATCCCGTTATAGTTAAGCGATTATTTACGCGCGCAGGCGCTGCCTCGAAGGGGCCGGACTCAGGAAAGCCCATGGAGATGGCATCGTCGCCACTTAAAGCGCTCTCTTCAGCCCATTTCAACGGCTCAATATTCATATCTGGGGATTCTAGAACCGCGATATCGAGTTGGGGGTTATAGTAGACCACCGTGGCTGGGTACGTACCCACAAGCGTATCGAGATTGACGCTATTAGCACCTGCAACAACATGGGCATTCGTGATCACGTGATTACTATCGACTACGAAACCCGAGCCCATGAGCCGTCGAGCGCAGGAATCGGCGGTGGAAGAAAGATGGACCACGCTGGGGCGCAGGGCCTCCACAAGAGCAGTATCTTCCACCAGAAGAGCTGGGGCCTCCACCGTGACGTTATCGGGATTGAGAAAGGGCGATACTAAAGGTGGCAGGCCCGATTCCGAGAGCATGGCGGACACTTTAGAAGGCAGCATGGCCAATTGCTGCGGGGCCCGGTGGTCCACCGCGCTCAAAATCTTGGAGTTACGTACCTGGTGGGCTATATTGCCGGGCAATGCCGTCACCAGAGGAATGGCGACCAACCAGGTAACGATTAAGACAGTGAAGGCTTGAAAGATGGCGCCAATCCCTGAATCAAGCCTTAAAGAGCTGCGCCAACGCATATGGGATCGCAATCGTGTTCCCAGTACCCCACCGGTGAGATTACCAATACCTACCAGCATGGCCATTGTTGCTAGGGCGAGGAGAAAGCGCAAAGCCACATGGTCGGTTAATTGCATGGCAAAGGGGGCCAGTGCTACTCCGCAGATGAGGCCAGCGACAACCCCGACGGTCGAGAGGATGGAGGCGAATGCTCCTTGACGCCAGCCAGTGTAGAGAGCAATGATGAGCACCACTACGATCGTGGCGTCGGCATAGAAACCCGGTGCGGGGTCAGCTAAGTAGTTCATGCTTCCTTATACTGCTGAGATATTTCGCTGTTTCTTGAGGCCCGCAGGGCGGCCTTGAGATCCAAGGTATGGGAGTGATCCCACGGCCGCTCCCACCCTGCACGATGGATAACGAGGTGCAGGATCTGGGCTGTGAACCCCCATATTATATAGTCACGAATGCGAAATGCCGGCCCTCGCCACTTTTCACCGGCTAAGTGGAGGCGGTTGCAGGGATCAATCAGTTCCTTGAAGGGCACCATAAAAACCTCATCGACTTCGACGGGGCTTGCCACTGTGACGTCTGGAGGCGTGGGGGCGTAGGCAAGAATAGTATGAACGGGGGCACCCGTTGCCCCAATAAAGGTGCGGCCGATATCAGCCAAGGGTGTGACCGCTGCAGCGTCAAGCCCCACCTCCTCACGAGCCTCTCTTAATGCAGCGGCCAGAGCATGGGAATCCTCCGGATCGATGCGTCCACCCGGAAATGCGATCTGCCCCGAGTGCTGGCGCATGGTGGGGGAACGATGAGTTAATAAAACTGCCGCGTCATCAGGGAGCCGGGAGCCAGTCTCTGCTCCTGTCACCAGCATGAGCACGGAGGCGGCCTTGCTATCGTCTATCGGGGCACGTTGGGCCACATCTTCGTGAAACTGTTGGCGCAGCTGCCCGCTGCGGGCAGCTGTAGTCACCGGTGCCAACCATCTAGGGCCAGGCCAAGATTCGAATTTGGGCGCCTGATATTCGTCCACCATTCCCCTATTCATACGATTATTCATACGATGTTAAGCAACTTTTTCTCTCTCAACCTCTTTGACGACGGCAGAGATAGCCGAGTCAAGATCTTGCTGAGAATCAAAGACCTGCGGAAATATCGCTATGCGCTGAGTCCCTGAAAATACCAGCGTAATCGGAACTACCTTGGGAAGGCCTAATTCAGCGGCAAATACGCCCTGGGTATCGCTGAGCGTGGGAAGCTCTAGACCCAATTCGTCGATAAATTTCGCTCCCGCTGCTGAGTTGGGATCTGCGTGGACACTCATCACACGCCACTGCGGGTGTTGGTGAGCGAGAGTGTCGAAATAAGGTAATTCCTTGCGGCATGGGGCACACCAGAAGGCCCAGATATTGACCACGGTAATCTGGTCGGAGTTTTCCTGGCCCACCTGTCCATGAAGGCAGGGGAGTTCAATGCCACCTACCTGTGCTGGCGGGCACATGGGTTTACTGGACTGCGGCCTATGAGCTGGGGTATCAGGGGGTGCACTAGTCAGCTGCCAGCCAAGGAAGCCCAAGGCCACAGTAAAGATGAGGGCCGAAAACGCCAGAGCACTACGCACCTTTACGCCTCCATTTCTGCGCGTAGGGCTAGAAGATGCTCTTTTTCACTGGGGATGGCTTTAACCAAGTCTTCGGCTACAGCGGGGTTCATCTCCCCCTCACCAGAGCTGGGACAAAGTTTTATAAGATAACAGGCGCCACATGCTGGCCTACGGCTATGGCAGATTCTGCGACCGTGGAAGATGATGCGGTGGCTAAAAAGCGTCCATTCCGGCTCCGGTATATAGCCGGCTATTTCTGCCTCGACTTTCTCGGGGCGGGTCTCGGCCGTGAGCTTAAACCGGCGCACTAGACGTCCGAAGTGGGTGTCTACGGTTAAGCCAGGGAGACCGAAAGCATTGCCACGTACGACATGGGCTGTCTTACGCCCTACGCCGGGAAGCGTCACTAGATCGGCTAAATCCCGGGGTACTTCGCCCTCAAACTCAGAGACGAGCACCTGGCCTATTTCTTTAAGATGGCGCGCTTTGACCGTGTAAAAACCAGTGGGTCTAATGATCTCTTGGAGTTCCACCTCGGCCGCTTGAGCATAATCGATAGCATGAGGGTAGCGCCGAAAGAGTGCAGGGGTTACTGCGTTAACCCGTTTATCCGTGCACTGAGCGGACAAGACAGTAGCTATGAGTAATTCGAGCGGGGTGTCGAAATCTAATTCGCAGTAAGCATCGGGGTAGCCGCGCGCGAGTTCCCTATGAAGCGCTCGAGCGCGCCGTTTTTTCGCCAGCGGGGTAGTTTTCATATGCTCTAGCCTAATTGAGAGCGTTCCCTATAAAGTCGAGGACCACCACCCAAACCTATTTTAAGGCTTTCTTATCTTCTATTCAGGAGTCATCGGGGGCACCCAAGAGCGATTGGCGCGCAGCTCCTTGTGGAACTTCGTGAGTTCCAGGCCGCGAGTATTTTCTATGGACTACTAGAAAATGTGCTTTTAGCTCGCAAAAGGGAAAACGATATAAGAAATGACCGCTGCCCCCCGCTAACTACCCCCACAACACAGGGCGAGTTAAGTTTCCCGTTTCCGAGGTGTGATAGTGACGTATTCCATAGTAGGATAACTAATGATACCCATAGAATTCAACGATTAGGCCAGCTTCATTTGTCAGCAATCTCCCTGCGGAGTTTCCTAGCAACGCACCTAAGGTTGTCCAGACTCACACGAACTAAAGAGGAGTACGTTTCAGGTGGAAGGCGTTCAAGACATCCTGTCCCGAGCCGGAATTTTCCAAGGAGTAGACCCAGTGGCGGTGGCCAACTTGATTGGGGACCTTGAATCCGTCCGGTTCCCCCGCGGTACTACCATCTTTGAGGAAGGCGAGCCTGGAGACCGGCTCTATATCATCACTGCCGGCAAGGTGAAGCTAGCTCGGCACGCCCCAGATGGTCGCGAGAATCTTCTTACGATTATGGGACCATCCGATATGTTCGGAGAGCTTTCTATCTTCGATCCCGGCCCTCGTACCTCCTCAGCAGTATGCGTGACCGAGGTCCACGCGGCAACGATGAATTCCGAGGTACTTCGCCAGTGGATCGCAGACCACCCCGAAATCTCGGAGCAGCTCCTGCGCGTTCTTGCCCGCCGCTTGCGTCGCACCAACTCGGCCCTTGCGGATCTCATCTTCACTGACGTACCGGGGCGTGTGGCCAAGACTTTATTGCAGTTGGCTAATCGCTTTGGCACCCAAGAAGGTGGCGCACTGCGCGTTAACCATGATCTCACCCAAGAAGAGATTGCCCAGCTTGTGGGAGCCTCCCGCGAAACAGTCAATAAGGCGCTCGCCACCTTCGCCCACCGCGGGTGGATTCGTCTCGAGGGCAAGTCGGTGCTGATTGTCGATACTGAGCATTTAGCTAAACGTTCTCGGTAGAAAAATCCCAACCTCTTGTGAGGTTGGGATTTTTCTAGATATTCGGATGATACTCCCCGGTGCGCTCAAGATATCGCAGTGCTACCCGCGTCGTTTGCTCTGCCGCCCCACGTAAAACAGGATCGACTTTGTCATAGATTTCATCGACGAGCTGTTTTAGGCCGATATCGTGACCGTTTTTATCTAAAGCTTCGCGGATCTGATCAAGTCGCTGTTCCCGGCGGCTAAGATACCAAGCGGCATATTTGGAAAGATCCTCTCCATCAGGCCCATGACCGGGGAGGAGATGGACACCCTTCCCACGATCTTCTAATAAGTGTAGGGTCTTAAAATAATCACCGAGATCTCCGTCAGTTTCAGAGATCATCGTGGTGTGGCGGCCCGCGATAGTGTCGCCGGTAATGACACCTTCTAAGGTGGACTCATGCGGGGTACCTGACCAAATAAAGAAGCTCACGGAATCACCGGTATGACCTGGGGTATGCACCACTTCAATATGTGGGCTCAATCCATCTAAAGTGATGATCTCACCATCTACAAGCGCCTCGCCGTGATGACAATAAGCCTTTTCAAAGGCTCTTACCGGAGCACCAGTGAGCTGCCGAAAACGATGCGCCCCATCGGCGTGATCGTGGTGACGGTGCGTAAGTAAAATGAGACCCACTTTATGCGCCTTGGTATTAAGAACATTAAGGTGACCCTCATCCTCAGGGCCAGGATCGATCACAATACTTACCGGATCATCTTCAGCGCGGATAACCCACGAATTGGTTCCCTCTAAAGAGGCATAACCGGGATTCATACACAGCACGACGGCTGCAGACGGGGTAACGGGCCGCAATTGGCTATAAGCAGGATGCTTCATGGTTTCTTAGCTTAGCCGATCGCTGGGGATGGTAAGGAGAAATATAGCCAATTTGTCTGCTAGTCGAGCTCGAGATAGAGCTCTACTTCCACTGGCGAATTAAGTGGTAGGTCTGATACCCCGACGGCGGAGCGTGCGTGGATACCTTGATCACCAAAAATATCGCCGATCATATGCGAGGCACCGTTAATGACCAACGCCTGATCGGCAAATCCCGGCGCGGAGGAAACAAATCCCACCACTTTAAAGACACGGCGAATACGGTCGATTCCAACTAGAGCGTCGGCGGCTGAGAGAGCATTTAAAGCACTAGTCCGCGCCAATTCATAGGCTTCGTCAACGCTAAGGTCAGCTCCGACCTTTCCAGTTCTTGGTAAGACCCCATCGACCATTGGAAGTTGTCCGGCGGTCCACACCTGATTACCTACCTGAACCGCCGGCACATAGGAGGCTAGCGGGGGAACTACCGCTGGTAGGATTAATCCGAGCTCCGCGAGTTTTTCGCTGACCCGCATCGGCTAAACGACCTCGCGCTTCAGATAGGCGACTACATTTTCTGGATTCATCCCTGGCACGACGGTGACCAGCTCCCAGCCGTCTTCACCCCAGCTGTCGAGGATTTGCTTGGTGGCGTGTACTAATAGCGGTACGGTTGCGTATTCCCATTTCTTCATAACTTCCACCTTAAACTAGCTGAGACTAGATAGCTCGCGTAAAACTGAGAAAAACTGAAGGGCTCACTGCAATGAGTGCGCCCTTTTGCAACTTGATGATTTTAAATACCGTGGAGTTCGCCGCCATTGGCAATATAATCAGCCCATGAGGTGATGTCGGGGTTCTTGCGCAAAAGTGCGCGGCGCTGTCGTTCAGTCAAGCCTCCCCATACCCCGAATTCCACGCGGTTATCGAGGGCATCCACACGGCATTGGAGGAGCACTGGACACTGCCTACAGATCGCCGCAGCACGGCGTTGTGCTGCTCCACGGACAAAGAGGGCGTCAGGATCTTCATTCCGGCAATTTGCGTGCATTACCCAATCGCCACGGTCGATAGAACCGAGTCCACTGGGGTCCAGGAGCGCATTGTTCTGTGGGTTCGCCAGAGATGTTGTCATCTTGGTTGTCCTCCTGAGGGAAACTTATTGAGAAACTGGTCAAATTGACCGGCATTTCGGTCTATACTGATCCGTTGGTCATGTGTAAGTCTATTCACACAACCTAGTGAATGTCGAACGAGTCACACATTAAGGGGGTCTGATTATTCCCACTTTCACACCGTCCTCGGTAATGTAGGGGATGTGTCCCTCTGGAAATCTGTGAACCAATTCATTGGCGCCACGCTCGCAGCTGGTGTGGTGGGAGCCGTTGCGCTCTCCCCTCTCGCTGCTATGAGCGCCCTCGCCATCCAGCGCACCAACGACGTCATGCAGTCGAATATTCAGGATCTCAACTCAACTGAGACCCCAGGGGTGACCACAATGCTCGACAAAGATGGTCATCCCTTCGCATGGTTTTATGCCCAGCGTCGCTTCGAAGTTCCACCTGACCGTATTGCCCAGTCCATGAAGGACGCGATCGTGGCCATCGAAGATCGCCGCTTCTACGAACATAATGGCGTCGATATCCAGGGAAATTTCCGCGCGGTGGTGCGAAATCTCCTCGCTGGTGGGGTGGAACAGGGAGCCTCAACTATTGACCAGCAGTATGTAAAAAACTATCTGCTCTATGTTCGCGCCTCTACTAGTGACGAAAAAGCTGCTGCTGTCGAGACTTCGATCCCCAGAAAATTGCGCGAGATGCGCATGGCTTCTGGAATTGAAAAAGTTTTGAATAAAGACGAGATTCTCTCCCGTTACCTCAACGTTATCCCCTTCGGTAACGAGGCCTTTGGAATCGAGGCTGCGGCTCAAACCTATTTCGGAATCCCTGCCGCAGAGCTCACCATCCCACAATCGGCCATGCTCGCCGGTATGGTGCAGTCCACAAGCTACCTTAACCCCTATACCAATGCTGAGGCCACGATCGCCCGCCGTAATACCGTTCTCGACGCAATGGTCGATGTGGGCACAATTTCTACTGCAGAAGCTGATGCCTTTAAAGCTGAACCCCTGGGAATTTTAGAGGTTCCCCGCGGCCTGCCTAATGGCTGCATCACTACTGGAGATCGCGGTTTCTTCTGCGATGAAGTTCTCAACTACCTGAGCGATAAGGGGCTTAGCCTCGATGATCTACACAAGGGCTCGTATACCATCGAAACGACCCTAGATCCAGTGGCCCAAAATATTGCCCACGAAGCCGTTGTTCAACACGTCAACCCGCGTGAGCCTGGAGTCTCCGAAGTTCTTAATCTGGTCGAGCCCGGCAAGGAGTCAAGGCGCATCCTCGCGATGACCTCCTCCCGCGATTATGGTCTCGATCTCGAAGCTGGTCAGACTGTTCTCAATCAGCCCGCCACCTTAGTAGGTAGCGGCGCCGGGTCGGTCTTTAAACTCTTCACCGCCGCCGTCGCTCTCGAACAGGGCTATGGCCTCGATACCCAGCTCGACGTTCCCCCACGTATAGAGGTGTCCGGCATGGGCGAAGGGGGAGCAAAGAACTGTCCACCAGGCAAATACTGTGTGGAAAATGCCGGCGTCTATGCCCCCACCATGAGCCTGCGCGATACCTTAGCGCAGTCGCCCAATACCACCTTTGTGAGCCTTATCGAGGATGTGGGCGTGCCTGAGGTAGTGGACATGGCCGTAAAATTAGGTCTCCGTTCATATACCCAGCCCCAGACCTTCGATGCTGATAACTCCATCGCTGATTATATGAAAGATCATAATCTAGGATCATTCACGCTTGGGCCGGTGGCAGTAAACCCTCTTGAACTGTCAAATGTGGCAGCCACGCTCGCCTCCGAAGGAGTGTGGTGTGAACCCACACCGGTTAATCGTGTACTCGATCGCTTCGGGCGCGAGGTATTTATTGATAAACCCGCGTGTGACGAAGCCCTTGCCCCCGAAGTGGCCAAGGCCTTAAGCGCTGGCTTAAGTCTTGATGCTACGAAGGGCACGGCAGCTGATGCTGCGCGGGGCGCAGGCTGGAATGCTCCTATTGCGGCCAAAACAGGAACGACCGAGTCCCATCAATCGGCGGCTTTTCTAGGATATAACGACCGCTTTGCTGCAGCTCCTTATATCTACAACGATGGCACCACGATTACACCATTGTGCACCGTACCAGTGCGTCAGTGCCCCGACGGCAATCTCTTTGGCGGTTCTGAACCTGCACGCACCTGGTTTGCGGCAGCTTCTCGCCTCAATGCCTTCGAGGGAGGGTTACCGGAATATAATCCGCGGTTCAATGCTGGTACCTCAGCCACCTTCGGTCAGGAATATATTGGTCGCAAATACGGCGATGTTAAAAGAGAACTGGTGGCCAGGAAATTCAACGTATTACAACAGATCGTGGCCGGCAACGGTGCCGAGAAGGGAACGATCGTCCGCGCCAGTGCCGATCTCCCACTCAAGAAAGGGAGTACTATCATTCTCTTCGTTTCGGATGGTTCTGCCCCTCCCCCACCACCAGCGGTTAATCAGACTCAACCGCAACCAAGAACCGCCTTTAATGAAGAAGATCAATTTCGTTCGGACGTGGAGGAATTAACCAACCAGATTCGCGATCTTCTGCAATCGCCATAAAAAGTGGGGCCGTTATCGGCCCCACTCCTTGTTACTGCAACGCAGCTCGGACCGCGGTGGATAAGCGTTTGCCGTCCGCAGTGCCGGCGGCTCGTTCGGTAACGACCTTCATAATCTGACCCATGCTCTTCATATTGATCTCAAGTCCTTCGCCGTGTAGCTCTTCGATGGTTTGGGCTACTAGGGCTTGGATTTCATCATCAGAAAGCTGCTGCGGGAGGTACTCGTTGAGGACAGCGGCCTCAAGGAGCTCCTGATCGGCCAATTCTTGACGCCCATTGGCGGCATAGACTTCAGCAGACTCCTTCCGTTTTTTAATTTCACGTGCTATTACCTTGAGAATTTCTTGGTCTTTCAATTCGTGCTTTGTGCCAGAGGTTTCTTCAACCTGTATGGCAGCGAGCAGCATTCTGAGAGCTCCGGTGCGCTCTTTTTCTCGCGCCTTCATAGCAACTTTGATATCGTCTCGAATTTTTAGCTTCAGTTCACTCATAGTGTCTCCATTCTACTCGGATCGCATCCTCATAGAGCTACCTGTGCGCTGAAGCAGGTAAGGTCTAAAGGATGAACAAGGATTTCACATCTTCATGCCCGCGTTGGGCATCTCAGCTTCTGAAAATCGGTAGTCTGGGAGCTATAGCTGGTACCGCAGCACTCTGGTGGGGCTATAAAGAGTGTGAACGCTTCGAACTCGAAGAAGTCGAGGTACCACTCCTTTCGCCCGGCACCCTTAGATCACGTGAAGCTTTTAGCATTTTGCACATCTCGGATATTCATATGGTGCCAGGGCAAAAGAAGAAGCAGGAGTGGATTGCAGATCTGGCGCGACTCAAGCCCGATCTAGTGGTCAACACTGGCGATAATCTCTCCGATCTCCATGCAATCCCGAGCCTGCTTGCCGCTATTCAACCTTTGTTCGCTTTTCCCGGACTCTTCGTCTTTGGATCCAATGATTACTTTGGACCCAAGCCAGTCAATCCTTTTCTTTATCTGGTTGGCAGGAAGCGAAAAGTATCACGTGTAGAACTACCGTGGAAAGATATGCGCGCAGTATTTTTAGAGCATGGTTGGCGAGATGCCACACACCAAAGGCACGAATTTAAGGTTAGCGGCCTCAAAGTAGCGGCCACTGGGGTCGACGACCCTCACCACGATTTAGACGACTATGGGAGCATCGCGGGAGCGCCTAATCCTCAGGCCGATATGAGTCTTGCCTTAGTGCATTGTCCCGAGCCGCGGGTACTCGCCCGTTTTGCTGCTGACGGTTACCAGCTTTCCCTTTCTGGGCACACTCACGGCGGACAAATTTGCTTGCCTGGATCTATGAGCTTGGTAACTAATTGCGGTATTGATCGAGCGCGGGCCAAAGGTTTGCACCAGTTTAAACACATGGCGATGTATGTGTCCAAGGGGCTAGGAACTAGCAAATTTGCCCCTATACGTCTCTTCTGTCGCCCCTCAGCTACTCTGCTAAAAATTACCGAAAAGTCGAGCTAGGTTACCGTTTCTATCTTCTAAAATAGGGCGCTTGAAATGTCGCTATAAGAGGACTAACATCTGTTGATGGTTGTTCGGTAGTTATCGACACGCCACCGGGATATAGCGCAGCTTGGTAGCGCACTTCGTTCGGGACGAAGGGGTCGCAAGTTCAAATCTTGTTATCCCGACGATTAAACCCCCTTGCTGTACAAGGGGGTTTAGTTTTTATGTATCTTTGGCAGAATTACGTTGTCATCTCTCAACTGCAACGGCCCCGATATCGACCGGGCGAACTACGGATGGAATACGTATCCTCTTCACTCGGTGACGCTCCTAGATTGCCGCGAATGGTACTTCCCGCACCTATTGAAACTCATATTAAGATGCGACAGCGATCAACGAGGCTCATCACAGTTCAACCTTTTAGCGATCCGCCACCAGGGCTACTCTCAAGCGGGAAGAGAATCTATCAGGGGCGTTTCTCAGAAGAATCTTTAATCCTTATCCATAGATAGACAAAACCCCTGCTAGCAAACCCACACTTATTCGTTCAATGGGGTTAGCTAGCAGGGGTTTAATTGCCTACTGCTTGCTACTTAGGTCACCTAAGTTCAGTGGCTTCCTATAGGGCAGCTTCCAAGCGAGCATTTACTTCGTCCCAGTTATATACATTCCATGCGGCCTTAACGTAGTCGGCCTTTACATTCTTGTACTGCAGATAGAAGGAGTGCTCCCACATATCAAGAAGTAATAAAGGAGCAGCTTGGTGCGGGTAATTATTCTGGTGATCCTCAATCTGTTCCACAATCAGGCGGCCACCGATGCGGTCATAAGCAAGCACAGCCCAGCCAGAGCCCTGGATGCCAAGAGCCACAGCAGCAAAATGAGCCTTGAATTTATCGAAAGAACCAAAGTCGCGGTCGATGAGCTCAGCAACTTTACCACTAGGAGTGCCACCACCATTGGGGGACAGGTTCTTCCAGAAGAGGCAGTGGTTAGTGTGGCCGCCGAGGTGGAAGGCAAGATCCTTCGACAGGCCGGTTACTACAGAATCAATGGTGCCATTCTCGCGAGCGGCCTCCATCTTCTCCAGCGCCGCATTGGCACCTGCTACGTAACCAGCATGGTGCTTGGAGTGGTGCAATTCCATAATCTCGGCGCTGATATGAGGCTCGAGAGCGTCGTAGGCGTAATCGAGTTCGGGAAGGGTGTACTGTGCCATGTGAAATGGGATCCTTTCATAGGGGATTGTTTTTTCAGTGTGAGCTTCGCAACTCTTATGCTCAATGATAGGCAAAAATTAAATTTGCGCAATAGCTTAATAAGTTATCTCCGCATAACCTGCACTTCTAAGGGTGGACTTATCCTCGGCTCCGTGCCCCTATCTGCCCCCTGCACGTCGCTTGTTCAATTACCGCTAGGATTAACCTCAATCAGGTGCCGCTGCCAACAGCTCGGGTACCCTCCATCGAAGCTTTCGCCAAATATGAAGTTACAAGGAGTATCACTATGGGTTTTCTTTTTTCTAAGCCACAGTCCCTCGTCGCAGAAGAGACGGCCTTAAAGGGTGGCAATCACCCCGTTCTACCGAATCCCAAACAACACTATGTTCTGCATACCCCAATTACGGGCACATGGCAGGATACTCAAGAGGTTGTCTATGTGGCACTGGGGTGCTTCTGGGGTGCAGAAAAATTATTTTGGGAAACCCCTGGCGTGGTATCAACCGCGGTAGGCTACGCCGGCGGTGTGAGCACTCACCCCACTTACCGGGAGGTATGCACAGGGAGAACGAACCACACCGAGGTGGTCCAGGTGGTTTTCGATCCCGCTGTTATTAGTTTCGATGACATCATTGTGAAAGCGATGGAAGCCCACGACCCCACGCAAGGATTCCGCCAGGGCAATGATGTGGGAACCCAGTATCGTTCTGCTATTTATACGCGCACCCCTGAACAGGCAGCACGGGCCCGCGAGATTGTCGAAGCCTATGCTGTGCGATTAAAAGCAGCTGGATATGGGGATGTTACTACTGAAATCAAGCCGCTAACGAGCACTCCAGCGGCTACTTTCTTCTTCGCCGAGGACGAGCACCAGCAATACCTCGCGAAGAATCCTTCCGGCTATTGCCCCCATCACTCGACTGGGGTGGCCTGCTCGCTTGAGTCCTAAATGGTCTTAACTTTCAAGTTCCCCTAAACGTAGCCCAGGAATACTCGGCGCGCCGCGGTGGAGGAATTCACGCACTGCGGCGGTGGCTCGACAATCGTCGCCGTTATAACTCAGCAGTGCGGCCTTAGCAGTATCAGAAGCGGGCGCTAAGGCAGCGACTCCTATAGCCTCAAGGTAAAGGTTGACTGAACCCTCCCCATCAAGATCTGGTACCTGCCAGTGGTAGCCAGTTATTGGTGCCACCACTTTGAGTCCGAGCCCTGCGGTTCCCTCAAATTGGGCTCGGATGAGGGCAAAGATGTCGATCCACTCGTGGGAATCGATAAAAGCCTCAACTTCCGCTGGGCTAGGGAGCCCGGGGATTTCCTTATGATAAGCGGGATAGAAGCGTGCAGCACTGGAGCGCAGCCAGTGATTTTCACCGTGTTGGGAATAGCAGAATACCCCAACACTTAAGCCTTGCGAATGAGCGTGCTCACGCCTGCCTTGTAACCATTGCCAGAAATGAGCAAAATTTTTGGCCTCTGCTACCCCTCCGAGGTCTTCCCACGTGACAAAGGGGCGGTATTCATCACCGTCGAACGCACCCCAGAGATATGCTCCCTGATCGAGGTACGCTTCGACGTCGATGTCTATCTCAACGTCGAAACGCGGTGCAGATGTGACAGGCACTTTTTTCATCAGAGCTTCACCGCGCTGCCAGCACTGAGCGATTTGCCCATCCACGCTTGTTGGCTGGGCGTTAATGAGTCCGGTGACCGTGGTGATACCTGCTTCTTTAAAGCGGCGTCCTTTATCGCCAGAGAACACTAGTGAGATATCGTCTCGGTGCGTTAATTCTGTATGGCATAGCCGCCAGAAACGACATCCGCCACATTCCTTAACGCGATGCGCCGATTGTGGTATCGGTTGGGCGAGAGCGTGGTCGAGGCCTTGCTGGAACAGCTCGGTATTCACAATAAAACCTAAGGTGCGGTTCTGACCGATGATGATACCGCGGGCGATATCGAGTCCGAGATCATCAAGAGCCCGTGCAGCCAGCGCTAATTGGTAGGAGTCCGTTGAATGCGGCTTTAATTTATACGCTTGTGTATGGGGAAGACCCAACCCAATTCGGCGGGTGTCAATTGTTTTGACGAGTTTATTATGTGCCTTGCGAGCAACGCGGTGATTACTCACAATCAATGGCATATAGGCATCGCCATGGCGCACGAGGGCATCGACTTCCACTCCAAATTCCCTGCCCGCCACTACGGTGGTGAGATAGGCACCGGTGATGAGGGTAGCCTGAGAGGCGAGGGCCTCGAGGGTTGAAAACCAGCGGGTCTCTTCATCGGCTACGAGGTCGATGCGGGTGAAGTATTTATTATCAGCAATCTGAGGGCGGGTAGGCAGTAGCGCGAGTACGTCGGCTCTGGCATAGTCCAGACGCTGTGCTCGCGCCTTCGCAGCCGCGGTGGCTTCCCAATCGGGGTGGGAGGTTTTTTGGCGTCGCCGATAGCGGCAACCCACTAGATCATGGGGGCGCCAGAGGGGCTTATTCGCTACAATCTCCACAATTAAACTAGCCTAAGGCAGGAAGCAAGGTAGTGTGGAATCGACAAGAATTTTTAAGAATCACTGAGGATTTAAAGGATTACCGATGGGCTTATTCAGATCCCTGTTCAAAAAACGTGCACAGCGCAAGGCTGAACTCAAGGTAGCCAAGGCGCGCGCTCGCGCCGAGGTCAAGACCTCTGCGAAGATGAAGAAGCGTCTCCACAAGCGTCTTGCGCGCGAGGAGAAGAACCTGCTCAAAATGGAGCAGAAGACCTTAAAAAAGCGCGATAAGCATCATGAGAAGATGGCGAAGCTCAAGCTCGACCAGCTTAAAGAGGGACGCTTCAATGCCAAGAAGGTACTCCGCTACGCCACCGCATTGCGGGCGCTTGCCCCCTTTGCTTTGCCGGTTATCTACCGTGGGATCGTAGCATTGCGGGACAAGAGTTCCGAGAATCGCGCTCGCCAACTGGGTGTAAAAGTCGAAGATCTCGCGGAATTCTCCGGGCACGGTGCTGAACTACGTGCGAAGATTGCTCAAGTTCGTAAAGCTGCTGAGCAGTTCAAGATCCCGGCAGGCTTGCAGCACGATATTAACGAGCGCTTGGATGAGCTCAATGCGGCAGTTCATAATGCCGAGTTGATGACTCCCGAGCCGCGCTCACGAGCCCACCGCTCTATTGAAAACGATATTGACAAAGTCAATAAAGAACTTTTAAAGAATATCGTTTAGCACCACGTCGAGCTTCAAATCCCCTTAACTTATCGGTCACATACCGCCGAGTTGAGGGGAATTTTATTTTACTATCAATACTACTTCCTAGTTTTCTCCACCATCGTGCAGGGTCTTTAGTGGGAGTATTGATAAACTGTTAAATTTTAGGGATTTTAAGAGGCTATGGTGAGCGCTATTTCTTATATATGTGCGGGTTAATCTTTTACTGCTGATAGCCGCCAGATTATAGAGCATGTGTCAATGATCGAAACCGTAGGTTCTCGAATACCACCCGCATGATTAAGTTCGGCTAGAGTTGGCGTAGAGAGATATAACATGTGATAGTTAAATATTTAAGGCCTACAGTTAATACCTTCATTGGGTAGTTCATTGTCTTCTTAATGGCAAGGGCATACTGGTAATTGTGGTCATTAAAAATATTTATTCTAATGCTCTAGACAGCTTTCTATGAAGGAGAAATCATGGCGCGCCGAGAGATTACTCAAATAACTGACGACTTCGATGGCTCGATTCTTAGCGAAAATGAAGTGCATGTCATTCGCTTCAGCGTGGACGGATCTAGCTACGTAATGGACGTGTCTAAGAAGAACCGCGAGCTCTTTGAGCAATGTATTGCAGACTTCATTCCTAAAGCACGCAAAGATAGTTCCCCCGCTGGCGCAACAGCGAAATACGACGCCAAGAAGGTTCGCGAGTGGGCTCAGGCCCGCGGCCTGCACGTTGCTGAGCGGGGCAAGATCTCCCAGGAGATCATCTCCGATTATCTCGCAGCCCACGGGGGAGTTTAAGCTCTTTTCTGTGAGCACACCATATGCAGAACTTCTTTATCTCCGATCCCCACTTCGGTCACAGTCTCGTCTCTGAGCTACGAGGCTTTGCCAGCCCCCACCTGCACGACGAGCAACTGATCACCGCATGGATTACCGCACTTCCCGCGAATCGCGAGATAAATATGTGGATTTTGGGCGATCATTCCTGTGGCCCCATGTCTGCGGAAGATAGAGCCCTCGAAACTCTAGCTCACTTCCGCAATACCATGCTGCACAAAAAGCAAACACTCGTCCATCTTCACGGTGTGCTCGGCAATCACGATAGCGCTCATCCTATGCGCCCGCACTCAATCCGAGAACAACGACGGTTTACCAACGTCTACGACAGCATTCACACCAGCAATCTCGTGAGCATCGCGAAGCAGCCAGTACTGCTGTCTCACTTCCCCTACGATGCTGATAGCCGAGAGTCCGATCGGCTCAATCAGTGGCGACTAAAGGATCTAGGCACACCCCTTATCCACGGCCATACACATGCCACCGAGCAGCTAAGCTACTCAGCTCAAGGAACTCTCCAAATATGCGTGTGCGTAGAAGCCTGCCCCGACTTCGCACCCATATCCCAGACAGATATCGCGCGAATTATACGCCCCTCATAGCACGCCTTGTTCACGAGCAGCTGCTACTGCAGAGGTGCGAGAACGCACTCCTAATTTGTCATAGATATGCACAAGATGGCTCTTGACCGTGGCCTCCGAGAGCAAGAGGATTTGCCCAATATCGCGGTTAGAGGATCCAGAAGCTACTAATTTCAGCACTTCCAGTTCGCGTGGAGTCAGCGATGTGCGAGGAGTACGTACTCGTGTCATCAGGCGATTGGCCACCGTTGGCGAAAGAGTGGAATCCCCCTCTGCTGCGGAACGTACGGCGGCGATTAATTCCTCAGGCGGGGCATCTTTTAAGAGGTAGCCTAAGGCTCCCGCTTCAATGGCACCTAAGATATCGGCGTCGGTATCATAATTAGTTACTACCAATACGTGTGGCGGGTTCTTCATTGTGCGTTTGATTTCTGCGGCCGCATCGGCGCCCGTTGCCAGCCGAGTACCTTCCACACCAGCTCCGAAGCGTAAATCCATCAGAATCACATCGATACCGCCAGCCTGCGCGGCAGCAATGGCAGCCTCCGCTGTGGCCACCTCACCGATCACTTCGATATCGTCGGCTCCTTCTAAGACGGCTCGCAGACCGAGGCGCACTATTTCGTGATCGTCGGCAAGGAGAACGCGAATCATATTGAAGCCTTTCGAAGAAGAAGACAGGTAACCTTTAGTATAGAAGATTTAAAAATCTTAGCCTAGCTCACCGGTATCCCCACGCTGACCGCCGTTCCGCGGCCAGGTGCCGACTCCACGCTCACCGAACCTCCGAGCTCCTTAGCGCGCTGGCGCATCGCATTGACTCCAATATGACCGAGTCCCACAGGCCTATCAGCCAGCTCATTGGGATCAAATCCGCTGCCATCATCGACAATATCAAGGCGCACTTCCTCCTCGGAATAGCTTAATGTCACCGCGCATCGCGTGGCGTGAGCATGCTTGGCCACATTGCCCATTGCCCCCTGCGCGATCCGCAAGAGTGCCGCCTCCACCTTCATGGGTAATTGCCGCTCCTCACCATCAATATGGATAGAAAATTCTGGTCCCACAAACGCTTCCGCCACTCGGTTAAGTGCCCCTTCAAGAGATGTTTTACTCAGTGCAGCCGGCTGAAGGGCAGCGATCATAGCCCTAGCCTCTTGGAGGTTATCGGCAGCGGTCTGCCGCGCCAAGCGCATATATTCTAAGGGCTTTAATTGCTCGTGCTGGCTGATCGACGAACGCTTGACCTCTCGCTCCGCCACATTTAAGAGCATTTGAATACTCGAAAGTCCCTGTGCCAACGTGTCGTGAATTTCGTGCGCAATGCGTTGACGCTCCTCCGCGATACCCGCCGCCCGTTCCGTTTCGGCCAACTGATTACGGGTAGCCATGAGCTCAGCGATAAGAGCTTCACGCTCCCGAGCACCGCGCCAGAGAGCTTGAAAAGCCAAATGAATGCCTATGACCACTAGCGCTGAAACCGCCGGGCCCATCACAGCTCCGAAGGTGAGATTGGCACGATAACTCAAAATTGCCACCGCTGTTGCCCCAATAACGGCAATGATGCCCCGGTAATCAGGCAGCACCCGTAGGTAGAGGAAGAAAAGCGGAAAAACCAGATATACACTGACGGGAATGACCGGCAGCATCACTACCCAGATGAGTGTAAGGAAGCTAACCCAAAACAGTTTCCACCTTAATCGGTCATGAGCACGTGTGACGGATAGTGCATAAGCAAAGCCAAAAGCCGTGCACAGTAGCACCGCGATAACTGCCTCATCTCGATGAAGTCTCGCCGCGCCGACAAGGGCCACGGCGAGCAAGAGTGCGGTGATCACGGTCATGGCACGTCGATAGGCGGCAGCACCTGGTTGAGAATCGTAGGTGGCCACATCTCCGATAGGGATATTAGTGAGATCCCCTGTTTTTTTCGCAGGTATCGGGGCGGGCTCTAAGCTAGGCTTCATGAACTTGACTTTACCTGGCCCAAAAATGCTCGCAACGCTGCTTGCTCCGGCATTATTCATCACAGCCTGTACCGCACAACCGGCTAGGGAACCCCAGTTATCAACTCAAGCAGCCGAGATGCCGAATGAGATGCCTGGTGAGTTTCCTAGCGACGGTCTCGCCCCCGATGCTCACCCTGAGGTACCTCGAGAAGCTCAGGACCCCTGCCCCTATCTCGATACTGAATGGTTAGCACGAACCAATGGACAAAAGGTCACCTCGATGGGGGTGGATTCACGATTTATCACCCCAGCATGTGTGTATTGGTCCTACCCACCTGAACCTCAGGCAAGTATTGTGGTGCGGCATATGCCCACCGTAGACCAAGCCATTGAGGTGGTTGACATCGCCGCACCGATCGCCGACACCGAGCCCGTGGATACTACCGATGGATGGTCGGGTGGACGTGGAGGAGGCCCCGAAGGAGCCGTCTACGCAGTACAAAAAGGAAGCATCGCCCTTGTAGTGAGAACCAATCAGCCGCAATCAGTGAAGGCGGAACTCATAGCTGAGGAGGTCATCCGCCAACTCGCACTCTAAACCGCGACGTCGTTATACGGGAGCTGGCTCGAGATCCATGGGAAGACAACATTCATGAGCAGGAAAAATACCGCGATAAGCAACGCCAGCACTATAAAGAATTTGAACCACCGAGGCCCAGGCAACAATTCCCACAATAACGCGTACATTAATTACCGTCCTTCCAGAATTGGCGGGATATAGGAGCCATCCTTCGGATGGGAATCTGCGAGCATAGCGTGTACAATCATGCGCTCAGCATTGGAAAATTGCGGGTGGCAGGTGGTGAGAGTGAGAACCGGCTCCATGTCTGACGTGGCTTCTTGCCCAATGATCCCAGGGCGAGCGCCGATAGTGGATACGTCTGAAGGAACAGTAATGAAGCGACCGCGAAGATCTTGGTAATCGCCCTGTGCTAGGCGGTCGACTTGCTCCGGGTTCAAGCAGTGTGCGGCCTCCTGCCGACGCTGATCCGGATCGGCTGCCATGGGGGCGACGCGATAGGTATTCCACGCATCAGCTGTCTCAATAACAATGGCATCGCAACTGCGCAGGGCCCCAAGATCGTTAAACGGCGCACCCTTACCCACTCGGTGTCCCGCAACCGCAAAATTGCCTGGTTGACCCGGCATCTGAGTATCTGCATAATGGCCGGGACCCGCAAGAAGTGAGGCATCATCGGTGCCTTCGATGATGGCAAAGGAAAAATCCGAGCCGAAACTGGGGATATGCATTTTAGCGAAGGCGGTACCCAGTTCGGGGCGGAGCTTTTGCCTCGGATTGACCCTCTCGGCCGCTGAGTTCCAGGTATCGTTTAACTCAGTATTAGCCTCAGCCTGGAGTTTAGCTGATTCGATATTGGTCCAAAACGATTCATAAACGGCGAAGAGGAGAATCAAGATACCGACCGTCAGAAAGAGCTCACCGATAACCCCAAGAGCCGTTAGCCGTGGGTGATGCCGCTGTGCATGAGTCATCCTCTAGCCTCGTTTTCCAATCAGAGCCCCATATCAAGCACTCATTCTAACAGTGTGACACGATTGCCCACTACGCTGGCATAGGATAGGCTCACGGTTTTTAAGCTTTACTATAAGGATAACCAATTGCTTGAGATATTCATCTACCCTGTTTCCGCTGTGATGAAATTTTGGCATTATTTCCTCCACACGGTCGTCGGTTTCACCGACTCCCAAGCCTGGGTATTCTCAATTTTTGGGTTGATTGTAGTGGTACGTGCTCTCATCGCCCCCACTCAGTGGTTCATCCTTAAATCAGGTCGTATTAGTACGATTATGCGCCCGCGTATCGTCGCCTTGCACGCCGAATACGAGGATGAAGTGGACCCCGCCAAACTCAAAGAAATGGCACGGCGCGAAAGGGAAATCCAGAAGGAGCTAGGATATACGAACGCCGCTGGTTGCATCCCACCGCTTATTCAGATTCCCTTCTTCATTGGCCTTTACCAGGTACTCCTCAGAATGGCGCGACCCAAGGAGGGGCTGGACTCCCAGCTTCATCAGCCCATTGGATGGCTAACGAGTAATGATGTTTCCAGTTTTTTGAGTGCCCGCTACGGAGATGTGGCGCTGCCTGCTTATATATCGATGTCTCCAGAACAATTACAAAGACTAGAGACAACATACGAGGCGGTGATCCAATTCAACGTGCCACTCATCTTAGTCGCCGGTATCATTACCTCCATCAACCTCACGATTTCCACTGTGCGCAACCGCTTTGCCATGGATCATGAGTCACGGGTGGCTGAGGTTTTACTAAAGTGGATGGCCTGGGCTATTCCGCTGGTTCCGCTGCTACTCTTGCAGGCAGGGGTCACGGGCCCGATCCCGGCCGCTATCGCTATGTACTGGGGTGCTAATAACCTATGGACCCTCGTTCAAAATGCCACCATCTACCTCATCCTCTATCGGGTCATGCCTTATGGAGAAGACGTTAAGCAGCATCAGTACACTAAGAGGGAAGAACGTTTAGAACGACAGCGTATCCGCCGCCGGATGCGCTGGAGAAGAAGATTAGCATTAGTTGGCTTCATCGTGGCACCGTGGAAATACACCAGACACGCTGAGGCTCTCAGCCAAGCGAATAATTATTTCCGCGAACAAAAAGCTGCGCGCAAAGAGAGGAAGCTGAAGCGGAAAGAACTGAAGACCAAACGCATCCAGGCACGCCGGGAAGCTAGATTGCGTAATCAGCAGGAGGAGCACTAAGTAACTGCACTGCTACCTCACGGGCACGATATAAAGGCTCCGTACTGCGACTAATCCGCGCGGCCTGCAATCCGCCGTCGAGAAGCAGAAGTAACTGCTGGGCTTGGCTATTGCTGGGATAGCCGTTCATGGAGTTGAGAAGACTCGTCAGCGTTTGCTCGCGCCACTGGAAGTGATCTCGTACCGCCTCAATGATGCCGTGCTCGGCCTCAGTATCAGGACGCGGAAATTCGGTGGCAGCGTTATGAAAATGAGAACCTCGGAACTCATTCGCCTCTGCTCCATCGATGGCTTGATCAAAGAAGGTAAGTATTTTGCGGTCGAGGAGGTCATAAACCGCTAGATAGGAAGTCATCTCTTCGCGATAATCATTATCGAGGGATTTTAGATATGCGATCACGAGATTATCTTTGGATCCGAATAGTGAGTAAAGCGAGGCTTTAGCCACATCTGCTTCACGCAGCACACGGTCGATACCGATAACCCTGATGCCTTCAGTGGTAAAAAGTGATCGGGCGCTCTCGAGGAGGCGTTGCCGCGGGGTGGGGCGCTGACTGCGTCGATCCTTCGCAGTCGATGAGACCTGCTTCTTCCCTGCAGCCATGACACTCCTTCTGTGACGATCTGGATTCTTTCAATGAACAGACTAGTCTATTAAGTATAGAAAGCCTATTTCTTTCGCGCAGCAAAAAGCGGCACTCCCAGTAAGGGAGTGCCGCTTATTTTGCAGAACTTTATTTGTTCTTCATGATTAACTGCAGGATGCTGAGCAGGATAACAGCACCCAGAAGGCAGGTTACAAAGCTAAAGATGAGGCCGCCACCGGATACATCGAAGTTGAACAGCTGCAAGATCCAACCACCTAGGAGGCCGCCAACGACACCAACAACGATATTGAGGCCAACACCTTGGCTAGCATCAGTACCCTTTATTTTCGAAGCGATCCAGCCAGCTAGTCCGCCAATGATGATCCAGCCGAAGAAACCGAGGCCAAGCATGAATAAATCTCCTTATAGGTTATATATGATCGTAAATTCGGAGCAAAGCGCAGATATCTCTTAGCTTTTTCTTATAATCTCCTCTTACCACTATAGCGGGGAATCTGCAGAAAAACGACAACGATCCGATAACGAAAACCTAGGAGCTCGCCGGGCGCACAACGACCATGGGGCAGGGCGAACTTTGCAAAAGCGCCCGAGAGGTAGAGCCCAGTAACATGCCCCGGAAACCACCGCGCCCATGTGAGCCTACGACGAGCAATTGCGCATTCTCGGCTGAGTCAACCAACGCCCTTACTGGGCGATCGCGAGTAATGACCATCTCCACAGCCACATCGGGATATGTGCTTAAGAATAGCTCCAGATCTGACTGTACTTCTTGGATCTGGCGTTCCTCGACCGTCGCCCACTCGCGCTGCGCCGCAGCCAAACCAGCGAGTGAGGCCTGGACCTGCATATCCATCCACGTATGCACGGCGATAATGCGCGTTCCCCGGGCTGCAGCTTCACGGAAGGCGAATTCAACGGCTTTTTGAGAGACATCTGAACCATCGACGCCCACGACGATCGGCCCGTATTTGGTTGTTTCATTAACTTCGTTGTCTTCACGGACGACGACGACGGGGCAATGCGCATGAGAAACGACGGCTGCCGACACTGATCCCATTACCATCCCCGACAGGCCGCCAAGACCACGTGAACCCATCACGATCATGGTCACGGTTTCACTGAGTTCAAGCAGCATATCGATGGGGGTACCCTCCGCGAGGGTGTACCCTATATGGAGATCCGGTGCGACCTCTAAAGCTAGGGATTTTGCCCGCTCGATGATCTCCATGGTCTCTTGTTGGAGATCATCGTAGAGCTCCTGTGGGGGCATGATACCGTCGGAGTACAAAAACTGCGGCATGGTGTAGCTCGCTGCAATTTTCAGCGCTACCCCCCGCTTGTGAGCAGTATTAGCCGCCCAGCGCACCGCATTATCAGCGGCTGGGGAGCCATCAACGGCGACGACAACAATATTTTCTCGGGACATGGGGCGCTTCTCCTATGTGCACTGGGTTGAAACAACAAAGCTCTTATTGTTTCCTTATTTCTACACTCCAGTGTACTCGTCACACCTAGCCTTCAGTTGTGAGCCCAGCCACTACTTTAGCGGCGCACAGAATCGATGAGAGTGGAGGCAGCGTCGGTCACAGCATCAATTTTGTCCAATGTTGCCGCTGGGGCATTAGCCGGATAGAAGACCGCATAGAAGACTTTCACAATCGTCTCTATGATCTTGCCTATATCGGTAGCTAGAAATTTCATCAATGGTTCCAAGAGCGCGTTCATATCCATAAAAAATCTCCTCACATAGTCCTGACAATAAAACTATCGGGCGTGGGTCAACGACGTTACGCCACGATGGATAGGATACCGCGAGCCAAGAGATGGTCACCAATTTTCCCGCTGAGCCTTCTTGCTTTGTAGCATGGAATATTATGGAGTCAATCAGGCGCCCTCGGGCACAAAGGCCTCGTCCCCCTTTAGAGATCCGCGATGGGCTCAATCCGTCCCGCGCCCGCGTACCAGATAGCGCCCACGGCATGACCGCCTTCGATTTTGTATGGCATCTTAAGAGCACGCAACGGTACCGACACCCGGAAGATACCCGCGAGAACCTACTCAAAGAATTCCAGAGCGGGAATATTCGCCTCGGTCTGTGGCCTCGAGATCGAGAGCTTTCGGCGTCGTCCACGCTTAAAGCTGGTGAGGATATTTGGTTCTACCGCATGCCTGCAGAGGAAAAAGAGATTCCTTATGAGATCAACATTATCGACGAAGATGAAAATCTGCTCGTCGTGGATAAGCCCCCATTTTTATCTACGATGCCACGGGGGCGTCACATCAGCCAGTCGGCAACAGTTAAACTCCGTCGCCGCTGCGGCAATCCCGATCTCGCTCCAGCTCACCGCCTCGATCGGCACACAAGTGGAGTACTGATTTTTACTAAGAAGAAGGAGATGCGCTTTCCATATCAAAACCTTTTTGCTACCCGTGCGGCCACTAAGATTTACGAGGCGACAGCCGAGTATACCGAGATTCCCCCGGGCGCCCAGTGGGCCCACCACTTGGAAAAGACACCCGGAATAGTGCAGGGACGCATTCTCGATGGTGAGCCTAATTCCTTCACCACCGTCTCGTCTGTGACCCCGTGCGATAAAGCGCGAATGGCTGAATTAAAGAAAATACATGGAGCTACTTTGGCTCCCCAGGCCATCTATGAATTGCGTCCCCAGACGGGAAAGACCCATCAACTGCGTTTACAGATGCTGGCGGCGGGTATTCCTATTCTAGGCGATCCAGCGTACCCAACGGTTCTGCCCGAGGATGAGGAAGATTTCTCCGTCCCTATGCATCTAACGGCCCGGGAGTTGCGTTTTATCGATCCACTCACGTCTAGAGAGCGACGCTTTCGATCACCGAGGGTGTGGTAGCAAAAAAGGGCTTGGATTGCTTGGACCAAGCCCTTTATAACACGTAATCTCGCGATTTAGCGGAAGGTAGGGAGACCAGGAGCTGGCTGCTGCCCGTGAACCCAGCCTTGGGCTAATGCGAAGTTGAAGACGGAACCCCAGAAGGCGTAGAAGAGACCGAATCCTACTACGGAGCTGAAAATATAGAGAATAATGCTAAGAGCTGAATCGGCTGCGAGCGAGGAGGTGGTTTGGGCATGCACGGCAGGGGTGGCGCAGGTGATCATAGCAATAGAGGTTGCGCCAGCAATAGCTGCACGGATAACCTTTTGATTAAGCTTCACGATGGTACCTTTCGGCTTCGGGGAGAGTGTAGATAAGTCGTCGCCTAAACACTGTTTAGTCATAGTGAATATAGCACTACTTGTGTGCGAACCTGAGAAAAACCTTGGAGAAACCTGTCAGCCGCATTAAATTACCCCAAATCAGGGTAAGAAAACCCAAAAACCGCCGCAGGGGCACCGGGTGAAGCGGTGAATAGATATCTATTCGAGGTACTCGACAGGCATTGCTGCTCCACTTACCTCGGTGGGTTTATGAGCCGAATACACGCACATTGATCAGTGAGAGCCTCAGCCACAGAGGGGGCCAGCACGACACCTTTCTTAAAGCAGATATCAGAGGGACTCATTCACACCCGCACGAACTTGGAGCCTGATTTTTTCCACCAACGACACCGCGTCCACGATGCTTGGGCACAAGATACCTGCGCGGATAATATGCAACTAGAGAAATAACAAAGAGCGCCGACGGCTACAAGGGAGTACCCAGGGCGAAGGAGTACCGGGGATAACAAGCCAATCTAGGGCTTTAGGACTCTAGCGAACCACGTGGGTGAATAATTACTTAGACCAGTGCCTCTTCGGCACTTAAGTTCCGTCCGTACTACTTAATCTGTGCCGGCGGAGCAGCAATTCGGTTCTGAGGTAGACAGCAGCTTGAAGAGAAAACGAGTAGTCCTTAACTTGAAGATCTAGCTCCTAGGAGAAGCTGGGGTGGTTTGCATTTGGTTCCTCTTCCCTCAAACACTACAAAGCCTACCCACCCCAGACTACCCCAACCCCCACACACACCCCACACACACAAAAAAAGGGGGAGGGGATGCGCACAAGCACACAGCCTGCACACAACCCCTCCCCACCATCTTAAGTTTTAGGTCGGCGGTGACTTACTCTCCCACAAACTCCCGTTTGCAGTACCATCAGCGCTACCAGGCTTAGCTTCCGGGT
>NZ_JAOTIM010000005.1:0-208229 GCF_025660615.1 Corynebacterium sp. ES2794-CONJ1
CGTCGGGGACTTCCCGCGGATTGAATTCCTCCGGTGGGGCGGGTTCGTCTCAGTCGGGTTCTCAAGGGCGTGGGTTTGTTCCGATGATGAATCAGGCCCAGCCTGGTGAGGATCAAGGGCGGAAGCAAAAGCGTCGGATTAGTAATCCGGTTGAGCGTGAGGGGAACCTTCGGGATCTTCTTGGTGATCCCCCGGTTGTGATCCCTAAGGTAATCGGTGAGTGGATCAGAGACGAGGACACCAACTAACACCAACCAGAAAATATTTTCCGATCCCTAAGTATCACCCAAATTCGCGCACCCCAATTGGTATCAGCAACATACACACGGGCTCAGTCGACTAGCGCCGACGAGTTGTGAAACCGCGTAATTTACACCTCCTTGAGGCCAGGCGTTTTAGTACCAACAAAACTCTTCGTCACCGACGATTCTCGCTCGGCTATGAGGTTTCGACATAACCAGCTCTCTAGCGAGTTTTTCAAAACCCATATGACTGGATGGAACCTGTCCATCCCTTGGCTGTTATCAAATGGATCAGAAGAATCCCTTTTTACGAATGGTAGATACTGCCGATTATTCTGGTGCCTACAGGTGCGCACCTACAGCCAGCCTTCATCGTCCCATCATGAGAGAACTCATTAGTTTGATCAGCACCGAACGAGGAAGGGGAACCTTCCACTTGCGGGTGATTCATCTTTCCAGCGTAGAAAGTAAAGTAACCGAAACCTTCCCCACGCTCATATACTAAAGAGAATGTATTTCTTCATCAGCCTCACCGCAAATCTTGTAGGGGCAATTTTTGCGGGAGTGCAATTTGCCCGAATCTGCACCAGTCTCACCGATGGAGGAGATAAAGATAGTGATCTCCCCCTCCTCCTGGCTTACGCACTCCTAGCCTTTAATATTCCATTTTTGAGCCCAGTGTCACAGAACTCAGAGGCTACAGTATCTTTATTTATCACCCTCACTGCTATTTCTACGCTTGTGGTGAGTCGCTCAACAAAATAGGCGTCACTGGGCATGGCGTTTACCCAATATTCGCAGAGTCATTTTTCAGCGAATCTAATAATAGTTGCAGGCCAAGACGCCTGATTCAAAGTCTCTTCAGAAGAACACATACCCAAATGCGAGAAAGTTTTTCGGCTACCGACTCCAAAGGAAGACCCCTCACTAGCCCCAGTGATATTACGTAATAGAATCCGAAAGCTTAACTTGGGCGCACTCTGGTGTTTTACAGTCGCTCCCTGAATAAGTCATCTTTTGAAGGGACCTTCCTACTCCTGTCAATACAGCTTTACTCTGCCATCGTGGCTACATTAATTGGCCACAATAAGCGAAAGCGCCCATCCAAATAGCCGCTTATCTACATGTGGCAATATCTGAATACGTGTCCTAGTAATTGTTTAGTGACTCATCTGGATACACGACTCGAGGTTGGTGCAAATCTGGCAAGGATGGGCGCAAGGCTACACGGTTAGCTTTTATTAGACTATGTGGCAGTTTTGAGGATATCTTATAAAAAAGACAACTCTTATGGAAAGTGTGCTTTTGGCATCAAATAGAATGATTGTTGCTATATAAACCCCCAAAATTATCTCTCATCATATTCTACATTGGAGTATTTCTCATGTGCTGAGCGGCAGGAACCTTTCCAAGAGGATTTCCATTTCTTTTTTGGGGTTATAACTTTAGCCCGATCCTTAGCAGCATTCCGAACTTTCTTAAGTTTGTTTTCTACATTTGTTGGATGCGTTAATTTACCAACAGCTTGGGCTCCAATAAGGAAAGATGCTAAATCAGCCAGAAAAGCTGGCCAGAACTGTTTTAGCATGTCAGATAGATAATTTTCGAAGTTCAGTAAGCTAAAGTTAGGCATTCTATTCAACCATAGATAAACGCTTATCCCAACAACAAACAATAAACAGATAAGAAGTAGAACTCCATTCTTAAAGAGTCGATCTCGCCGTTCTTCTTTTAAGCGCGTATTAGCAAATACATATTCTTCAGCTAAGTCATTAATATTAGTCAATTCCTGAATTTTCGTTATATTTCGCCCCATAGATATATGATTGCCATTACCAATATTTCCTATGTAGTTTCCATAATTGTCCCTCATCATTGCTCCTAATAACTGGATATACACTCTTTATAACTTATGCTATCGCTCTCGGTAAGTATTGATTATTATTCCCCCTATCTACCTCAATAGTTTTATATGCCTAATATATTTACTATACGAAGTGAACTCTTGAAAGGCAACTACTATCGTCTTACAATTTCAAAGTGCGGCTGTCTTTGAGCGTGAAGGCGATATTCCCGGTTTCGCGGGCGGTGGCGAGATCTATGAGTGTGTTCTTGGCTTCCTCACTGCAGTCCACGACCGGGTACTTGGTGCGGTAGACGTGAACTTGTTTTGTGCAGTGTTGGCGTTGGTAGATGTGGTGGATGTCTACTAAATCTGTTTATTTCATTCACTGTGGTGTTCATAGTCGGCTTAAAACTTCTCAATATCTTGTTTGGTAGGTGTCTTGGTCTAGAAGTTGGGAGGCATTAATAGTTATGAGTTGGTTTAGGTGCGTAAGGATCGCGTCACGGACGAAGGCTTCCGAAGCTAGTTATTCCTCTAGCTTCGCGGAGTGACAAGCTTGCGCAATGATCAGGTTCGGGGATTCTTGGCTTCGTGGTGGCGCGAGCCTGGTTATGACACCAGTGAATGTGTCTTGAATTTTTTTACCGCTTCGATGAGGTGTGGCACAGCCTGTGGAGTGTTCCTATTTATTGTTATATCGCCAAATATATCGGCGGTGTCTGCTGGTGGAGTGCCAGATCTTTGCGTCCACACCAACTCCCGCGCGGCCCGACTTGCGGTCTCGTGCCGGCCCAGTTCCCACGTGGCAGGGTCGATGATAGGTTCGTGGTTACTTGAGACGTAGTACTGGGGTATTTAACCTTAGTTAGTCTTGATGGTTTTGGGCAGGAGGTCCGTGGTGAAGATTTTCTGCAGTAGTGCGTAGCTTTGGTATTTCTCGTTAGTATCGAACGTGATGCAAAACTGTGTCACGTTCCTAAATTTCTACTGCTATATGAACTTCACCATAGAAAATAGCATCAGTGTATGGGGCTAAATCCACTTAACGAGTAACTCTGAAATAAGCCTAGACATTTTGACCCACTACTCCATTTCAGTTCCTGCATCACTCGACCCAGTCACTACGAATCTCGACCCCCTCACCGATATCTTCCATGGCGTAGGCGCTACTCTGATCGAGTTGAATACGACGTAACTGAGGTCGTGTATAAAGGCACTTAGTGCCTCATGGAACTATTCACCAGGCTGAAAACGCGATAGCTTCCTCTACATACTCCACGACAACACGCTGAGCATACAAGATGAGTGCGAACTACTGCCTTCCCCAGGAATAGATACAAACGTCAAATCGAACTCAAAGGTCTAATATTTCGTCCGAATATCTATACCTAAACATTTTCAACAAATCTCGCGAGTTCGGATCAAGAACTCCCCTGATTTCAGTATTCACAGCTTCTCATCCATTAGCTACAACTACCAATGCCACGTCTATATCACAAGAAAACCTTTGAGCGCCGCGTATTTCCAATGAAAATACGACCCTCAAGGGGGCTATCTCCCGCCCGAATTTTGTATCTGGATGCGTATTTAGTGGAGCCGCCTGTGGGAATCGAACCCACGACCTTTTCATTACGAGTGAAACGCTCTACCGACTGAGCTAAGGCGGCGCAAACGAGCTCTCTTCCACAACGGGAAGTAGCTCTTAGTCCACGCGGTGATTCTACATGATAACTGTGCAGATTTTCCAAATCGCTTATTAGCTCACCTTGGCAGCGATCCTCAGTCGCCCCACCATCGCATCCAGCGCAGCCTCGGGGCGCACATTGAAGCTAAAAGCCTCACGGCATTTCTGGATTCCATCGAGCGAAGCGATCAGCCCTTCAACTCCAATGGCGGAAAGCTCTCTAGCAAGCCCTTCCATATCGGGGTGGATGGGATCGATGGGGGAATGAGAGGCGATCATTAAAGCGTCGCGGTAGAGACCCATGAGATCTACTAGTTGCATATCCAGCACATCGCGAATGGCGCGCGTTTCACGCTTCTTTTGTTTTGCTTCAAGTTCCTTGATGTGGGAGGCTGCGCCCCCGAGTGCTTTGTGCGCCCCTTTTCCTTTGGCTCCCATACCAAGGGCGAGCCGCAGTTTATCAATCTCGCGCTCGTTTTCGGGCGCGAGGTTATCTATGGCAAATTTTTTCGCGCTTTTTACGATATCAGTCACTGCTTGGAAAGCTTGATCCCCGTGGCCTATGAGTTCGGCGAGGTTGAGGATCGCGTATCTGCGTTCTCTGGTTTTTTCGTCCCGGGCTAAGTGTCTGGCGCGACCAATATGGTGGCCACTGGCTGCCGCGGCGAGGTGCGCGACCTCGGTAGGGATGCCGTCTCGTATGAGAATCGCAGCCACTTCATCGCGGGTGGGCTGGGGGACGTAGATATGCCGCGAGCGGGAGAAGAGGGTGGGAATAATATCGTCAGGCGACGGTGCGCATAAAATGATGACGGTACGAGCGGGTGGTTCTTCGACAGTTTTGAGCAGCGCGTTGGCGGATTGTTCGGTCAGCCGGTCGGCGTCGTCAAGAATCACAATACGCCACCGCCCCACGGTGGGAAGCCCTGCTGCTGGTTCGATGACCTCGCGGCGCATCATCTCCACACCAATGGAGAGTTCACGCGGGACAATATGGACAACATCGGTGTGGGCGTCGCGCCCCACTTTTGTACACGCTTCGCAGCGGCCACAACCTGGTACGGGACCGGTGCATTCGAGAGCGGCGGCAAAAGCGAGGGCTGCAACCGAACGCCCCGAGCCCGGTGGGCCGGTAAATAGCCACGCATGGGTCATGGCACTAGAGGCGGAACCTGCACGTGCGGCTGCTGCAGCACGGCATAGTTCCTCAGCAACGCGTGCATTAATGCCGAGTTGATTAAAGATATCGGGTACTGAAGAGTCGGTCACGCTTCCCAGCGTATTAGCATTATCAACTTTTCGTTGGGTGCCACGGGTTCAAGGCGGTTAAAGTTAGGGCCATGGAAAAAATGTGGGGATTCGTGTCCTGGCTGGCCAAGACTTCGTGGCCCCTATATACGGCCACGATCATTAGTTCGAACCTGTTAGCCGCTATAGGCATTATGGCTTTTGTTAATGTGCTGCTGCCGGTGGATAGTTTCGATATTTTAGCCCAGGCTCCACACATGGAACCCATTGGGTCTTTGCTGCTAATCACGGCGGTCACCACAGGAACGATCGCGACCTTTATCCTCTTCCGCCCCATCTTTGACTGGCAGCGTGATCCGGATCGCCACGATCCAAATATGGTACGCAATCTAGTCATGCGCATACCCTTTTATCAAACTGCTATTTGTGTGCTTTTTTGGGCGCTAGGAACGGCGATCATGGGCTTTTTCTCCGCCCGCACCTCCCCCAAATTAGCTGTCGTCTTAGTAGTTTCCATGCTGTTTACCACGCTCATGGCGGCGATGTTTACCTACCTGGAATCGGAACGGATCGTGCGCCCGATTGCGGCAGCAGCCATGGCACGTCGTTTTGAAGATTCCACACTGGAACCGCCGATTAAATTCCGTTTACGATTGACGTGGGCACTTACTTCTGCGATCCCTATATTGGGAATTCTATTGCTTTTAGTAGGCCACCGTTATGGGTATTTCCTGGGGCGCTTGGATGCTCTTATTCCAGCGATTGCAGCTTTGGCTATTGCGGCATTAACAGCCGGATTTTTGGGAACCACGTTGGTTATCATGAGCGTGGTGGATCCAATTGTGGAACTCAAAGCCGCTATTAATAAGGTGCGCCACGGAGATACGGATGTTCAAGTAGATATTTATGATGGCTCCGAAATCGGTTCCTTACAGGCGGGCTTTAACGAAATGATGCGGGGGCTCAAAGAACGTCAACGAGTCCGCGATATTTTTGGCCGCTATGTTGGTATTGAGGTAGCCAGACGCGCTTTGGAGGAGCGGCCGGAATTAGGTGGAGAGAATCGCGAAGTGGCGGTGCTTTTTGTCGACGTTATCGGTTCGACAACCTTTGCGGTAGATAATGATCCCCAAGAGGTCGTTGAGGAATTAAATCGATTCTTCGAACATGTGGTGGAGGTGGTGCACCGCAATAAGGGGTTTATCAATAAATTTCAGGGCGACGCTGCACTCGCGGTCTTTGGAGCGCCCTTGGCCTTATCGGATTATGCTGGTCACGCTTTGCAAGCGGCTCGAGAACTGCGTCAAGGTTTAAAAGGGATGCGACTCGAGGCTGGTATTGGGGTGACGGCTGGAACCGTAGTGGCCGGCCATATTGGAGGTCAGAACCGTTTTGAATACACCGTTATCGGCGATGCTGTTAACGCGGCGGCACGCCTAACGGAGATTGCCAAGGATACCCCTGGAGCGGTTATTACCAACGCGGCAACTTTAAGATTAGCCAATGAAGCTGAGCAGGCGCGGTGGACCTTAATGAAATCGGTGGAGTTGCGCGGGCGCAATGCCATGACGCAATTAGCGCGCCCAATTAGGCCGACATTGGCTGACCGATCCTAGTTGCGGGTGACCTCGTTATACCGACTCGCAATACCTACTTCTTACAATCATGAGATAGTAGGGTTTGTCACATTTTTCAGCAAAGAGTTTACAGTGTTCTCGCCGCGGATATATTTCTAAACACCCTCCAAGCACTGCCAAAGGCTCAATCTCGTCGCTGCCGATTAACCCGTTGTCCTTATATCTGTGAATGTATACACAAATAGACAATCTGATAGGTATAGCTTAGGATTTTCGATATCAATCGCCGATTTTGGGGCTTATTTTCGCAAGAAGATGGAGGTCGCTCCGAGATTTACTAGCACCGTTTTTGCTCGCGTCTTGGTGTCAGCACTTTCCTTTGCAGCTACGAAATTGGAGATTGTTTTCTCAACAGTTTCCACACCCTCACTTCAGGTAGCAGAAAGGCGGACGCGTGTCTTTTACTCATACACAGACCTCTCGTGATGTCCGCGAATTAACAATTCGCTCCATCATTCTCGGTGGTCTTATAACTCTCATTTTTACTGCGGCCAATGTTTATTTAGGCCTCAAGGTTGGTATTACTTTCGCTACCTCTATCCCAGCTGCCGTCATCTCCATGGCTGTGCTGCGCCGATTCGCCGATCACTCGGTGGTAGAAAATAATATTGTCCAGACTATCGCTTCCGCAGCAGGCACGCTCTCGGCCATTATCTTCGTCCTCCCTGGTTTAGTCATGATCGGTTTCTGGTCTGGATTCCCTTATTTCACCACCGCCGCCGTCTGCGCCCTCGGCGGCACGTTAGGCGTGATGTACTCCATTCCTTTGCGCCGCGCTCTCGTTACCGGCTCAGACCTGCCGTATCCCGAAGGAGTGGCGGCCGCTGAGGTGCTCAAGGTTGGCGATAGCAGCGCCGATGGATCGGCTGCAGCTGAAAACCAGCAGGGATTGAAAGTAATCATCGCCGGCGGTTTGGCCTCGGCAGGATTTGCTCTCTTAGCAGCCATGAAAGCAGTTGTTGGTGGGGTTTCCTATCCTTTTAGGGTTTTTGCTGGCGGCACCATGATCGGCGGTTCCTTTTCGCTAGCCCTTATCGGCGTGGGCCACCTAGTGGGTGTTGGTGTAGGTGTGGCCATGATTGCGGGGCTCCTGATTTCTTATGGCGTCCTTTTGCCATATTTCTCGGCCGCAAGTATAACCTCCGGCACAGAGCTTGCCACCGCTGTGAGCACCACCTTTGGTACCGAAGTGCGCTTTATTGGTGCTGGCACCATGGCAGTAGCCGCGGTGTGGACACTCGCTAAAATCATCGGCCCCATCATTAAAGGCATCAAGGAATCCATCTCCTCCTCTCAGCTGCGGCATAGTGGCCAGGAGGTGCCTATTACTGAGCGCGATATTCCTTTTAAGATCGTTGTTGGCGTTATTTTAGCTTCGATGCTGCCCATCGGTGCTCTTTTATATCTCTTCGTTAATGTCACCGAGATCGCCCATCACACCACCACCCTGGTGCTGCTGAGTATTCTCTTCGTCCTGCTCATCGGATTGCTGGTGGCTTCGGTCTGCGGGTATATGGCGGGTCTGATCGGTGCCTCCAACTCCCCTATCTCGGGCGTCGGTATCATCGTGGTTTTGGCTGCTGCGCTGCTCATTAAGGCCGTAACCGGCGATGAGGCTGATAGTAATGCGCTCGCGCTGGTGGCCTATACGCTCTTTACATCCGCTGTGGTCTTTGGCATGGCTACGATTGCCAACGACAATTTGCAAGACCTCAAGACCGGCCAACTCGTCGGCGCTACCCCCTGGAAGCAGCAGGTAGCCCTAGTAATCGGTGTGCTGTTCGGCTCTTTGGTAATCCCCCTTGTGCTCGAGCTTATGCTCTCTGGCTTCGGCTTTGTGGGTATGGAAGGTGCGGGGGAGAATGCCCTCGCCGCACCCCAGGCTTCCCTCTTATCGTCGGTTGCCAACGGAATCTTAGGTAGCTCCCTTGACTGGTCACGGATCGGTCTGGGTGCCCTAATCGGTGTCGTTGTCATTATTATCGACGAGACTTTGCGGAAAACTACTCAGGCCCGCTATACCCTCCCCCCACTAGCTGTGGGTATGGGCATGTACCTCCCAATCGCCTTGACGCTGATTATTCCAATTGGCGCCTTCTTGGGTCGTGCTTATAACCACTGGGCCGATAAACAAAATAATCCTGAGTTCTCCAAACGCATGGGTACTCTTCTGGCCACGGGACTTATTGTGGGCGAATCCCTCTTTGGTGTCCTTAATGCGGGCATCATTGGCGCCACTGGCTCCGAGGAGCCTCTGGCCCTCTTCGACTTCGGCGAGGCCACCAAGCTCATCGGTATTATCGTCTTCGCTGGCCTTGTAGCGGGCTTGTACCGCCATGTAAAGATGCTCAGTTCGAAAGTTTAAAGCGATAAAAATCCCCCTCAAGAACACTGCGGGTACCTTGAGGGGGATTTTTTATGCCTGCGTCTTCTTTGTCATCCATAGGCTGCCCAGCGCAGCAAGGTTAAACCCGATCAAGACACCAATCGCGAGAATAACAGCAGCCTGCGATCCAGAGTTTCCAAGTGCTACCAGCGCAGCCGTGGGATAGTGTACTGGGAATAGCGCACTCAGTGCCATCCAGGTACTGTGAGTTTCGTTGATAGCGGCGAGATGCCAGGCCCAGCCCACCACAGCGATCTGCCCGACTGCTATAACCAGGCTCAGAATCTGGGCCACAACGTCGCTAAAGTAACGGGATAGCACCATCCCAGCCATCATTGATGCCAGGGAAACGAGGCCGAGGATGAGCGCGACCATCGCACTATCTCCCACGGAGGCTCCGGTCGTGAGAGTATGGAACGAAATGGCTCCGACAAGAGAAATCAGAACTGTAGTTAAGGCCATTATCACCCTATGATTGCGGCTAGCAAGCGCGGAGCCGAGCAGGATGAGCGCTGCGATTAGAAAACCATACATGGGGGCTAGGGCTTTGGTAATACCCTGCTCCTCTGCCTGCTCAGTTCCTACTGGGGCAATAGGCATAGCGCGTTGTACGGCTCCTATGCGATCTTTGGTTAGATTGGCCATATCATTAATCCGAGCGGCCCCGCCCTTTAGCTGCTCGACTGCTTGGAGGGCTTCACCTGCCCCATTTTCTAACTGGACGAGCCCATCGGCTAATTCCTTGGAGCCCTTGGTGGCGGTATAGACGCCGTCATGATAGGCAAATCCTGGGGCAGCTAGCTGATTAGCTACCTCTCGCGATCCGTCGCGCAATTTTTCCAACTGACCTTTGAGAGCTGGGTCAATCTGGAAAGTCATGGCGCGCTCTCGAAGGTCTTTGAGGTTGCCTTTTAAAGCTATTACTTCAGGATCCTTCGAGTCCTCGATTTGGGCTAGATAGTTATCGAGGGCGCTAATGATTTGCCCGCGCACTACTTCAAAGCCGACCACCTGGTTCACGGCCTGTTCCACACCATTAGCAACGTCGGTGGCCCCAGCGCCAAGGCTACCGGTGGCATTTTGCAATTCCACCAAACCTTGGCTCAGCTGTTGGGAGCCTTCCCGTGCTCGGCGAATTGGATCCTCTATATCCGCGGTGGCGCCGTCAATCGCTGCGGTGGCATCGACGAGTTCTTTCGTGCCGCCTATCAGGAAGCCGGCCTGGGAGTTTGCTTCGCCTGCCGCTCGTCGGGCTTGGATAAGAGCCGAATCGTCGACGGCTTGCGGGGCTCCTGATTTTTCCTCACCCCGCGACCACGAATCAGCAGGGTCAATGCCCTGGAGGACGGTAAAGATCGCTCCGACCACGAGGGGGAGGCTTAAGAGGAGGATAGCGATAATACGCTGGAGGGTTTGTGAGATACGACGCTGGCTCATAGTTCTCTACGGTATCGGGGGCAGCGCAGGTGGTGGCTAAGGCACACCGTCCATCCTACTGAAAGATCTACTCAAGAATTATTTACGATCCACTGAGAACCCCCGAGTAACTCCCGCAAGATCCATCTATCAAGCTCTGTTACGTTCATTACACTTTAGAGTATTAAGGCGTGTGGGTCACTAGTAGTTTGATTCACAAAAATAGCGCACTAGCACGACCTTTAGGGCACTCTGGTAAGGTTTACACGGTTGGTAAATAGTCCCTTCAAGTTAATGAAAGCAGGCACCCTGATATAAGAGCACCGCACAGCCGATAGATGATGTGCTATACCGCAATCGTTTCTCTAGGTGGATGAATAATTGCGGCGACAGTGCGCTTCGGCCGCGAGATCTTAGAAGGGGGTGTCAACTCCTTGGTACCTTGGTGTACCTTGGGGGTGAGATTTAAGCCTCGTGTCTTTAATTGTTATTCCACTACTGTCGGCGTTAGGCGTTGCCGCGGCACCTGTGTTGGTGAGGATACTCGACCGCCGTGCCGGCTGGCCGCTCGCTGCCCTTTTTATTGCGGCAGCAGCGCTTTTGGTACCGCACCTCGATGCCATCTTCTCCGGTAACGCCCTCGAATATAGTTATACTTGGATTCCCAATCTTTTGGGTTCCGGCATTGATATTAACCTAGCGTTGCGAGCTGATTCCCTTAGCGTTTTCTTCGCACTGCTTGCGCTGTGCATCGGTGCAGTCGTCTTCATTTATTCATCTGGATACCTTTCTAATGGTGAAGGCAACACCAGCTTCTACACCATCATGACAGCATTTATGACCTCGATCTTGCTGCTGGTATTCGCCAATGATGCGTTTGTGTTATTTATCGCTTGGGAATTAGTGTCCCTAGCCTCCTTCATGCTGATCGCCCGCTCCGGCGGCGCCGGTGGCGAGAAGGGCTCCCAGCGCACCCTGATTCTTACCTTTATCGGTGGGCTCACCCTGCTAGTAGCCATGGCCATCGCCGCAACTCAAGCCGGAACCACATCGATCTCAGGTATTTTGGCTTCTCCCTTCTGGGCGGAAAAGCCGACGATGACCATGGTATTGGCGGTGCTTATTGCGATTTCTGCTTTTACAAAATCCGCTCAGCTCCCCTTCCACTTCTGGCTTCCGGAAGCTATGGCCGCAGCTACTCCTGTTTCGGCATTTCTTCACGCGGCGGCTGTGGTTAAGGCCGGCATTTACGTTCTGATGCGTTTTTCTGCGGTATTCCATGAGGTTCTTATGTGGAATTATCTGCTCATTATCGTCGGTATGACCACGGCCGTTGTGTCCTCGTTCTTTGCTATTCAAAAGACGGACCTGAAGAAGCTTACGGCCTATTCCACGGTCTCCCACCTCGGCTGGATTGTAGCCACAATCGGTGTAGGTACACCCTTTGCTTTGGCTGCGGCTTTGGTGCACACCTTGGCGCACGCGCTGTTCAAGTCTTCCCTCTTTATGCTCATTGGCGTGGTAGACCACCAGACGGGAACCCGCGATTCCCAGCGTCTCGGCTCCTGTTGGCGCAATCTGCCCTTTACATTCACCTCAGTGGTGATTGCTGCGAGCTCCATGGCTGCTCTTCCTCCGACCTTCGGCTTTATCTCAAAAGAAGGCATGTTGGCAGCCTTTGAAGAAGCACCCTTTGCAAACTGGGGAGTCGTACTGCTTCTCATCGCTGCCGCCATCGGCGCATTCTTCACCTTTACTTATTCCGCACGCATTGTCTTCGATGGCTTCATCGATGGCGAGCGAGATATGAGCGCGGTCAAAGAAGCAAAGCTTTCCCTATGGCTACCAGCGGCTCTCCCCGGCCTGCTCTCTCTACCTCTCGTAGTAGTCGTAGCAGCTCTCGATCGTCCGATCGCCGCCGCGGTAGGTACTATTAGCACCGCCCCTGACCTGCATTTAAGCCTGTGGCACGGGATTAATATCCCGCTGATCATCTCCATCGTGGTTCTAGTGGCGAGCTTCATCGGCGTGTACTACCGTCACGCAATCTGGGCGCTTATGACGCACCGCGAAAGCCTGCCATTTAGCGGCAATGATCTGCTGCAACGATTTAATCAAGGGGCCAGCACCGTGGGCAAAATCTTTGGCACCATGGCTGATCGTCTCTCCCCGGCGCGGCATTTGGCCTATGTCTTTGGCCTCATCATTCTCTTGGGCTCGGCAGTAACGATTCAGGGACTCATCAATGGCGGTATCGATTCGGTGGCTCTTCGTCCTCGTATTGAGGGCACCGATTCGCTGATTGATCTCATACCTTTGTTCATTATTGCCCTCAGCTTACTGGGATTGGTGCGGACCCGCCTGCGTCTTACTGCGGTCCTCCTCGTGGGTACCGCCGGTATTGGTGTGACCTTCCAGATGCTCATGCTTGGTGCCCCAGATGTGGCTCTTACCCAGTTCCTAGTTGAGGCACTGACCATTGTGATCATGATGTTGGTTATCCGGCAGCAGCCGGATAAATTCCATCCAACGAAGAAGCGTCGGCAAGTATTCGGAGCCCCCATTGCTATCGCCATGGGCATCATGACCTTCTTGGGTTCCTATATGCTTTTGGGCCGGCACGAGCGCAGCGAAATCGGCCTCTGGTATCTCAACGAAGCTCCCGGGATCACCGGCGGCGATAATGTTGTCAATACCATCTTGGTGGAGTTCCGTGCTCTCGATACCTTAGGAGAACTATCGGTATTAGGCATGGCTGCGGTTGTAATCGCCGCAGTTGTGACGTCGATGCCGCGCTACCCCTTCTACCCCGGTACCCACCCTGCGCCTTTCCGCCAGGCAACCGTGAACTCCATTCCACTGCGCACCCTACTGAAGGTTTTGGTTCCGGTGCTCTTGATCGTGAGTGTGCTCATTTTCTGGCGCGGACACAACCAACCTGGTGGTGGCTTTATTGCTGCCTTAGTGGCTGGCTGTGCCATGATGCTCATCTATATCAGCTATGCCCACGATCACCGTATTTTCCCTGTAGCTATGCCTGTGTATCTCACCGCATCGGGTGTGATTACCGCGGTTGTGGCAGGCTTTATTGGCCTTAGCCATGGTTCTTTCCTCTACGCCATTCACGGCCATATCGGCGATCAGCACCTCACCACGGCGCTCATTTTCGACGTCGGAGTGTACCTTGCGGTGATCGGCATGCTGTCTATGGCTATTAATGCCCTGGGAGGCTATTTGCGCCCGGGCATGGAATACCAAGAATTGAATTTCACGCGTGAGAAATCCCCTCTCTGGCAGCCCATGAAGGTTCCAGATTCCTTCCGTGATTTCGATCCTGAAGATCGCCACGCTGAAGAGGCTCCGGAACAGCACCGTATCGAAGAAGCAGCGCGCCGGGAGGCGGCTGCCTTGCAAGCTGATACGGATATGCACCAGGATGCCATTAACCAAGACGCCATCAACTCGGAAGAAGGGAAGCAGTAGTGATTCTCTCAGCTACCATCGCCATCCTTGCCGCAGGTGGTGTCTACCTGGTCCTGCAGCGCGGCATGTTGCGCATCATTTTGGGCATGACGCTTTTTAGCCATGCCACTAACCTGCTCATCGTCTCGGCTGGCGTGACTGCGTGGCGCGGGGAACCATTCCCGTCGATCACCGATCTCAGCGCCGCCGCTGACCCTCTCCCCCAGGCTTTTGTGCTCACGGCTATCGTGATCGCCATGGCCACCACCACCTTCATGCTCACTCTTGCTGGCGTGGGCCGCACGGATGATACCGAGGCCGAGATGATTAGCGACGAGGATTCGCCGCTGCAAACTCTCGGTCGTTCCACGACCACCGCTGAGGTGGCCGCCCACGAGGCGCATCAGGCAACTCGCCGCCGCGCCCCTTATCGCAGCCCCAAGAGCGCGAAGGGAGAAGATTTTTAATGGAATACGCGTATACTCTCCCACTCTTTGTGGGTATCCCCCTATTATTCGTCGGTCTGGCCGCGGTTATCCCGTGGCGCTTAGTCCGCGATGCTCTTATGCTCATCGTGCCTGTGGGCACCGGCCTAGCCGGATTGTGGCTTTATGCGCTGACCGCTAGCCACGGCGTGATCGCGCATTCTGTGGGCCTTTATATTGGCGGCGTAGCCATCCCATTTGTGGGTGATCAATTCTCTGCCCTGATGATTGTCACCACCTCCATTGTGGCGTTTGTAGCCAACTGGTTCTCGATTGTGGTTGGTGAAACTCGGGCTCGATTCTTTAATGCACTGTCTCTCATGCTGCTCACAGGAGTGATGGGTGCCCTTTTGACCGCAGATCTCTTCAACTTCTTCGTGTTCATCGAAGTCATGCTGCTGCCCTCCTATGGTCTGCTCGCCATGACTGGCACCTGGGCGCGCCTGTCAGCGGGGCGCACATTCGTCCTAGTGAACTTAGCAACCTCTACCATCCTGCTCGCCGGCGTGGCAGTGGTTTATGGCGTTGTGGGCACAGTCAATATAGCCGCCCTCCGTGGTGTGGCAGCCGGTCATGGTCCTGCCACCGTAGCCATGGGTATCGTTGTCATCGCTTTGGTGGTCAAGGCTGGTATCTTCCCTGTTCACACATGGTTGCCGCGTACCTATCCCGCTACCTCTGCGGGTGTGATGGCCCTCTTCTCCGGTCTGCATACCAAGGTGGCTGTCTATGCCCTCTTCCGGATATATACCGTGATCTTCGATCTCGATCAGCGTTGGGCCACTCTCATCATTGTGGTCGCTGTTGCCAGCATGGTGGTGGGTTCCTTCTCTGGTTTGGCGGAGAATACCATGCGCCGAGTGCTGTCCTATCAGATGGTTAATGGAATGCCTTTTATCTTGGTCACTCTCGCCTTTAGCGCTGGCCAAGCACGCATAGCCCTTGCTGCGGGCATTCTGTATATGGTGCACCATATGATCACTTTGGGCTCGCTGATTTTGACTGCAGGAGCTATTGAGGAAACGTATGGCAATAACTCCTTGCGCAAGCTCTCTGGCATTATGCACCGCGATCCACTGGTGGCCGCGGTCTTCGCAGCAGGCGCGTTTTCGGTTGTTGGCTTCCCTCCTTTCTCCGGTTTGTGGGGCAAACTCTATATCATGATCGCTGTGGCTCAAGCTGGTTCGGTTGCCGCATGGATCGTTCTCGCGGTGATGGTGATCGCCTCCTTCGCTGCTTTCCTGGCCATGCTGCGCGTGTGGCGCAAGGTCTTTTGGGGTGGGGTTATGAATAAATCCCGTATTCCTTCAACGTTGCGCGTACCTTTTAGGCGTATTGCTCCTGCGATGTCGATGATGGTGATCTCCTTGGCCATGTTCATTTTCGCCGGCCCTCTCGTGGGCGCGATCCACGATGCGGCCGCGCAACTTCTCGATACTGAGGCTTATGCCCAGGCGGTACTGATCAGCGATAAGGGTGCCCCGGTTGCGGTCGCCTCCGATTCCTTTATGCAGGCAGGACGGTAAAGATATGAATGCTTTTATTTATATTCCGTGGCTATTATGGCAGCTGGTGCTGGCCACTTCGGTGGTGATTTGGGATACCCTGACTGGAAGTAAAAAGGTAGATCCCTGCGTGGTCTATTATCCGTTGCGGGTCACGAAGGACTGGGAAATTACGGCCTTTGCCTGCTCCATCACGATCACTCCCGCAACGATGAGTATCACGCTAATCGACGAAGATCCCGACCAAGTAACCGGCCCCCGTCACCTCATGGTGCACGCCGTTTATGGCTCGGATCCTCGCGCCGTTTTGCGCGATCTCGCTCATATGGAGGAGAAGCTGTCACCGAAGGTGAAGAATCTTCCCCTCGATCTTGAATCCGCCGAGGTGGAATATCCCGCCCCCGTCCCCGTAAAGCAGGTGTAACTCACCGATGTTTTTCTATCTCGCTGTTGCTTCCTCCGTCCTTATGATTCTTTCCATCATGGTTGCGCTGGTGGCTATGTTGAGCACCGCCAACGAGTTCTCTCGCGCGGTGATCTCCGATGTGGTCTTCTATGGAATGATCGGGCTTTACTTGGTGTGGACGATGTTCCATGACACCCAGATCGCCTATGAAGTAGTAATGCTGGCCGCCCTTGCTGGCGGTGTTCTCCCCACGATGTCTGTGGCTCGTATTATCGCAAAGGGGCGTCGTTAAACCATGATTATTGAAACTATTGCCGGCATCTTGGTGCTCATCTCAGGGCTCTTAATGTTTATCACTGCCGTTGCTCTCTGGCGCAAGCGCTACGACCCCATGACTGCTGCCAACCTTTTTTCCACTGGAATTAATATTGGTCTCCCGCTCTTGATCATTGCGAAACTGTTGGTGAATTTCTACCGTGAAGGTTTTGTTTTCGGCGATCTTGTCCGTGGGATCCTAGCTATTATTGCCATCCTAGTTGTGGTGGCGGTGGGCTCCTTCATTATGGGCCGTAGCTTATATCAAACTGCCACCGAAGATTCATAGTAATCGTCCACCATGACCCGCCTCAGCTATATGGGGCGGGTTTTTCTTGTCATCCCTTAATCATACGGGAGCTGACAATCCGCCACACAGGATCGCAAGGGGAAGCAACTATGGAGAGACTCTCATCCTGGCGACTACCTTCTGATTATGCGGGCATTTTTCTGTTATTACCACTAGGTTTATACGCAGCTTGCGTAGCAATTTGGCCTACCGATCTCCGCATGAGGCCCTGATCCCCCCCCCGTTACCTTAGGGAGTCGCTGCCGTTCCTATCCGCTTAAGCGACGGAAGAAAACCTCTCGAGGCTTTTGACACCCTCTCCCTTATGGTGGAGCTTAGGGCCGACGATCCAGCGCGTCTGATATACCGGCTCCTTTTATCTCCAGCATCACGGTGCCCTCACGGCCTAGCGCGTCTACACCCTCAACGTCTGGGACTATCCAAGAATACTCACAAATCTGAAAGCAGGGTTCTTTTATGGCTGCGGCGCTTATCCTTTATTTGTATTGCATACAACCTTCTTTTCAGTGATGCTCACCAAATACGTCCACTACGGGTCCGCCCTCTTTCGGCCTTTCACTTCTGCTTGTTTCATGTAAAAGTGAAGGGCACTAATTCTCTCTATGGAACAGGCTGAAATCCTCAAATATTCTTCGCCTACCAGAATTAAATAATAGGTCTACCCTCCTCCTGTATAGCACGACGCAGACTCATTCTTTACGTATCCTCATCAGACTTGTGGAATACCAGGGGTGCAGAGCTTTTCGTGCCAAGCTGCGTTCTACGACTCCTCTACTTTTCTACGATCTCGTGAGAATAGCAGCTTCTACTGTTATTAAGTGTCCTCTCTCTCGGCATCTAATAGCCCACCTGCCACAGTGTTAGAATTAATATTATGACCACCCCAGCTCCCACCGATGAGGAGATTACCGATCTCGCTCTGCAAGCTGGCCGGGGAGATCGGGAAGCGCTAAATTCCTTTATCAAAGCCACCCAAGGCGATATTTGGGAACTCCTCGCGCATCTGGGAGGCCGAGAAAACGCCGATGATCTCACCCAAGAGACCTATCTTCGAGTAATGGGGGCGCTACCCCGCTTTGCAGCTAGGTCCTCAGCTCGGACGTGGTTACTTTCCCTGGCTAGGCGGGTGTGGATCGATAGTATTCGGCATGAGACTTCACGGCCCATATCTGCAGATACCAGCCCTGAGCATGTCCACCCTAGACCTCCTAGTGATTGGTCAGAGTGGGTTGATACCCGTCTTCTTATAGAACAACTGCCAGCTGAGCGCAGGGAGGCGCTCATACTTACCCAAGTCTTGGGCTATTCCTATGAAGAGGCAGCTCATATTACCGGCGTACGCATTGGCACCATCCGTTCTCGGGTGGCTCGAGCACGCGCGGATATGATTCAAGCAGCTGGTCGGGGGTGCGTAAAGGAGTGGGGAACATAGACGAAAACCGGTGCGCACCACAAGCTACGCACCGGTTGTGATCTTGAGCGATTATTTCACTGGTTACTTCAGCGATTATTTCTTGGTAGCGAAGAGCTCGCGTACTCGCTTACCTAATTGCGGATCTACTTGCTCCCAGTACCAGTAGCAGCGCTTTTCAGTCTCAGCAGAGACTCCCACCATGGCATTGGTGATATTATCTGCTAACCGCTCCTTAGCGTTATCGTCCATGACATCGCGGTATAACGTGCGCGCCTGGATAAAATCATCGTCGTCTTTATGGGCCACGTAGGCGGCACGAACCAGATCTGTGCCATGAGGATCAGGGTTGATAAAGAGATCCTCTGCCTGGCCTAAGCTCTCACCACTTGCCGAGGTTTTTCCATCATCGAGATAGCCTGCGCCCTTATCGAAACGGTTGGGACTATACACTGGGGCTCCAGCAGGGTTGAACTGATATTCCATCGGACCCTGGTGGGTGTAGGTATTAACAGGCTTAAGGGGCTGGTTCACCGGAAGTTGACGGTAATTTGGTCCAATGCGATAGCGCTGGGCATCAGCATAAGCAAAAGCACGGGCCATCAGCATCCGATCAGGGCTTAAGCCAATACCTGGAACGAGGTTGCCTGGATCGAGAGCAAGTTGCTCAATCTGGGCAAAGTAGTTCTGGGGATTCTTATTCAGCACGAAATAGCCGACATCGATCAGCGGATAATCCTTATGCGACCACACCTTAGTGAGATCGAAGGGGTTGAAACGGTAGGTCTCCGCATCTTCGAAGGGCATAATCTGCACCTTGACATCCCAGATCGGGTAGTCGCCGCGATCGATCGCTTGGAAGAGATCCTCGCGGTGGAGATCGGGATCGGTTCCCGCCTTCTCGGTGGCCTCAGCATCGGTGAAGGTCTGCCAGCCTTGACGAGTTTTGAAGTGGTATTTCACCCACACTGGGGTGCCCTCATCGTTGATCCACTGGAAGGTATGAGAACCAAAACCGTCCTGGTGGCGGGTGGAGGTTGGAGTACCGCGATCACCCATAAGATAGGTGACTTGGTGAGCCGATTCTGGGGTGCGAGTCCAGAAATCCCACTGTGCATCTGGGGAACGCAGACCATCTGCGGTCATGCGCTTCTGGGAGTGAATAAAATCAGGGAATTTAATGCCGTCACGGATAAAGAAAACGGGGGTGTTATTGCCTACGATATCGTAGTTGCCGTCTTCGGTATAGAAGCGCAAGGCGAAGCCGTGGACATCACGCCAGGTATCGGGAGAACCTTGTTCACCGGCGACGGTGGAGAAACGACCCACCATGGGAGTGACGGTTCCAGGCTGGAAGAGCTTGGCTTTCGTGTACTGAGACACGTCGTGGGTGATATGGAGTTCACCGAAAGCTCCGTGACCTTTGGCGTGGGGGTTGCGCTCTGGAACGCGCTCACGGTTGAAGTGGGCGAGCTTTTCAATAAGGTGATAGTCGTTGAGCACGCTGGCCCCTTGTGGGCCTTGGGTAATGGAAGCGTTTTCGGAAGCAACGGGGCGTCCACCCAGTTGGGTAGTAGGTCCGGTTGGTTCTGGGCGCTTGCCCTTGCCGAGGATATCGTCGGTAGTCACATGAACTCCTTTATAAGAAACTGTGAGCCTTTTCTAAGTGTAATCTTCAGCCCCAAGATACATTAAAAAGAAAATCCTTGCAAGGAAATCTCTTTTAATAGAGAATCGCTATTTTCGCAGTTAGCTTAGGCTTTCTTCACGCCCAGAATAGCGAAAACCCCACTCCCTCCATCGAGGAAATGGGGCTTATTCGGCAGTTTCTAGCGGATCCTAACCAACCAGCAGCTCTGCAATTTGGACGGTGTTCAGAGCCGCACCCTTACGCAAATTATCACCAGAGACCACAAAGATCAGACCCCTATTATCCGCTACCGTCTGATCTTGGCGGATGCGGCCTACTAAGGAATCATCCTTTCCAGCAGCCGCCAGAGGAGTCGGCACATCCACCACAGCCACGCCAGGGGCGTCCTCCAGGAGAGCCTTAGCCTCGCCCGGGGTGATGGGCTTTTCAAATTCCGCATGAACGGTCATGGTGTGACCGGTGAATACCGGAACCCGCACGCAGGTACCAGACACCAAGAGATCGGGTAGTCCTAAGATCTTGCGCGACTCATTGCGTAATTTCTGTTCCTCATCAGTTTCGAAAGAGCCATCGTCGACAAGATTGCCAGCAAGGGGAACCACATTATAAGCAATCGGGGCCATATAAGGGCCCAGTTCCTCGAGATCGGTGGCGGATCCATCATGAACCAAATCGCGGGCCTTTTCCCCCACTTTTTCCACCTGCTGTACTAGAGTTTCCACCCCGGCCAGACCAGAGCCAGAGACCGCTTGATAGGAAGAAACGTGCATTTTCTGCAACTGAGCAGCATCGCTGAGTGCCTTGAGCACGGGAATGATCGCCATAGTGGTGCAATTGGGATTGGCGATAATCCCCTTGGGCAGATTCTGCGTTTCCTGCGGGTTGGCCTCGCTCACAATAAGGGGAACCTCAGGATCTTTGCGCCATGCTGAGGAGTTATCTACTACCTTGACGCCTGCAGAGGCGAACATAGGGGCAAATTTCAGCGACGTCGATCCACCAGCCGAGAAGAGGGCGATATCGATATCGCTCAATTTCTCGGGAGTGACCTCAGCGAGGTTCTCCACCACAATATCCTCTCCGCGAAATTTTAAGGTCGTTCCCGCGGATCGCTCTGAAGCGAAGAACCGCACCTTCTCGGCGGGGAAATTCCGCTCTTCTAAGAGAGCGCGCATAACGCGCCCAACTTGGCCGGTCGCTCCAACTACTGCAATGGTGGTCATCATTATCTTTCTCCTCCCTCGATCTACCTGAGCGTTGCAGCTTGTGGTCTATTCACGAGGATTATCGTATTCGACATGGTCGGTTTGGTCGTGGGGGTTAACGGCCGGTACCAGCATAAACGGTGGCAACTTCTCCACCGCCCAATTCGAAGGCTGCGTGCAGTGCCTTTACTGCAGCAGGCACATCCTGCTCACGCAACAATACCGAAATACGAATTTCGGAGGTAGAGATCAGCTCGATGTTAATGCCCGCATCGCGCAGCGCCTCGCAATATGTGGCCGTAACCCCAGGGTGGGACTTCATTCCCGCACCCACCAGGGATACTTTGCCAATTTGGTCATCGTAGAGCACATTTTGGCAGGTTCCACTGCCTTGGAGTTTAAAGAGTAATTCCATGGCTCGAGGCCCATCGGCACGCGGGCAGGTGAAGGTGATATCGGTGCGATTATCCTCGAGGGAGGAGATATTCTGAATCACCATATCGATATTAATTTCAGCGTCGGCAAGCACGCGGAAGATCTTGGCAGCCTCACCAGGGTTATCGGGGATGCCGAGAACTGAGATCTTGGCTTCGGAACTATCGGTGGCAACGCCCACCAGCACTGCTTCTTCCACAGGAATATCCTCCATAGAGCCCGTCACTAAAGTGCCAGGATCATTGCTATACGACGAACGAACACGAATCGGAACATTAAAAGCGCGCGCATACTCCACGCTACGCAAGACCAAGATCTTCGAACCAGAGGCGGCCAGCTCCAGCATTTCTTCGAAACTTAAAGTTTCCAACTTCTGCGCATCGGGAACAATACGGGGGTCTGCGGTATATACCCCATCAACATCGGAGTAAATTTCGCAGACATCAGCATTGAGCGCCGCCGCGAGCGCAACCGCTGTGGTATCCGAACCGCCGCGACCAAGCGTGGTCACATCGCGCGTCTCGCGGTTAACCCCCTGGAAGCCCGCCACGAGGCAGATCTGTCCCGCATCCAAAGCATCGCGCACTCGGCCTGGAGTGACGTCAACAATGCGGGCATTGCCGTGGCGTTCGGTGGTTAATACTCCCGCTTGAGAGCCAGTAAAAGATTGTGCCTGGGCCCCAAAGGAAGCGATAGCCATAGCCACAAGGGAATTGGAAATACGTTCCCCGGCCGTGAGTAACATATCCATTTCGCGAGCCGGCGGGACAGGGTTAATTTGAGCGGCTAGATCGAGTAATTCATCGGTGGTATCGCCCATCGCTGAGCAAACGACAACCACATCGTGACCCTGTTTCTTCGTGGCCACGATCCTTTCGGCCACTCGCCGGATCCGCTCCGCCGTTTCCAGCGACGATCCCCCATATTTTTGTACGATTAACGCCACGGGCTGAAGCCCTTCCTGAAGCCCGTGGAAGAGATACTCTCCTCTTGTAGATATCTCCTTTGTCAGCTGCGCCGTGAGGGTCTCCCACTGCCACAACCTCTCAAGAGAGATGGTGTCATCATATCCAAGAAGAGAAAATTCGCGGGCTTCCTCGACTCATTTCTTTCGGATTATCGGTTTCTAAGCATACTAGCGTGTCCGCCGTTGCGATAGCTATTTTCTTTTAACGCAGCGCTAATCTAAATGGTGATGAATAATAATATCCTCGCGGTCTTCTTCGCGGCACTCGCAGCCCTCATCATTGCGTGGGGCACCGTGGTTCGGCACAATATCGCCGAGCGCGCCCCGGCCGACGGTACCCTGCAAGGCTCGCCGGTGATAACTGCTATTAAACGCCCCCTCTGGTGGTTCGCCTGTGGCACCGCTTTCGCAGGATATTCCTTCCAAGTTGTCGCACTCAGTTACGGCTCCTTGCTCATCGTCCAACCCATCCTGGCACTCTCACTCATGTTCACCATGCCCATGACTGCCTACTATCACAAACGCCCCTTATACGCCGACGAAATTGGATGGGCAGCTGTCCTTACTATTGCGGTAGCTGTACTCGTCATTTTGGGCAACCCCGAACCAGGTGATCCCAGACCCGTAGCGTGGGTGTGGGCACTAGCGCTCAGCCTCGGCATCATTGTTTCCCTCACCATTGACCGCGCCACGCGGCACGCCCCCCGCAATATTCGCGGGCTCTTTCTGGGAGTGATTGTAGGCATTATCTACGGATTTATTGCCGTTCTCTCTAAAGCTACTGTCGATGTCTACCAGCACGAGGGATCGAGCGGACTGCTAACCCACTGGGTTTTCTGGTTCTTAATTCTCGGCAGCATTATTGGCACAATAGTCCAGCAATATGCCTTCAATACCGGTGCTTTGAAACTCTCGCTCCCCGCCATGACCACAGTGGAACCAATCATCGCCTTTATCTTAAGCTATGTCATTCTGGGGGAGCAGTTCCACGTCCACGGATTCAATTGGATTATCATGGCGCTCGCCCTCATCGCGATGGTCACCTCCACCTTCGCACTCTCGGCGCGGGGCAATACCTAAATACCCCTCACACAGCCCAGACCTACACGGCTTAGATACGCATGGCTTGCATGAATTGGCCCACCATTAAATAGCCCAGGGGAAAACCTCCAGCATATAGCTAGAAAAAGCTACACCCGCGAGGACCCATAGGCTCAGTAGACTGAGCGATACCGCTGGTGAAAGCTTCTGCTCTGCACGAATAACTAGCGGAATAAAAAGCAGCAGCGCGGGTAGGAGCAAACGGGGACGAGAATGCATGATGCCATCTGAGAGAACCACATTAAAGACCAACGCAGTGGAGAAAAGCCACACCGGCCACGGGGCTCGTCTGAACCCATAGATCACCGCAATCAGGGCACCGACAATACTGATGACGGACAGAATATAGCCTAAATTATGGTCACTGATGATCACCTTCCCTACCCATGTCAGCGTGGCGTGGCCGAAGTCGAAGGCTGAATTCCACCCCTTCTTCTGCAAGCCGAAATAGCCACCTATATCGTGGGTATACGACGAGGCCCAGCTGATATACCCCACCAATGGCAGCGCCGATATACCTACCGCTATCCAGGCACGCACAGAGCTACGAGCCTGGATAAGCACTACGATGATCAAAGCGGCCACAGCATCAATGCTCGTGAGCCTAAAGCAGCCCGCAACGGCAATAAGAAGCCCACCTGCAAGATAATCTCTGCGGTTGAGAAAAATGAGGGCCCAGATAATCGCCGCGAGAAAAGGAGCTTCGGTATAAACCATATGGAAAGTCACGGACATGGGGGCACCAAGAAAGAAAATGGCCACCCACCTGGCGCTGCGCGATGTTGCTCCCATAGCCGTGGCAAGTGTGATGAGCCCAGCGCTGAGAATCACGGTGGCAATAAATGTAATACTCAACCCAATGGTCACTACGCCTAATCCCGTTATCTCGCTTCCCCAGCGCATCAATAAGGGCAGGCCGGGGAAGAAAGCAAGACGAGTCTCATAGATCTGAGGGTCAGCCTCCCCCATGTGAGTGGCGGCGAAATAGCCATACCGAGCGATATCCATATAGTGCCGAGCATCCCAATCAATGCGATGCATCGCAGTGGAGTCGAAGGCTTTCAGGAATGCGAAAAGTGCCGAGTACCCCTGTTTGAGGCTGTGAGCCCACGAAAAGATCCACATGCTACTGAGATGTATGACAAGTGCCATCGCACTCAGGACAGTGGCGGGAAGCCACAAAGTTTTTATCCGCGGTGGGATGCGCACCATATTCTTTCCTTGGGGTCGGGCTATAAGCAAGAGGCTCGGAAGGCTCATCAGTAAAGAACTGTAGCCTATCCATCTGATATCACCACGCCATCGGTTGCGCCTGACCTCAACCATCTCACTAACCAAGCTGAGAATTACCCTCAGCCCCCTCATGGTTGTCCAATGACTGCCGTCCGATTCCTCCACCATGGCACCGCCACTACCGTGGCCACATAGTCTGTGGTTGATGTGGCCACCACTGGAAGAAATGACGTGCTGGTATAGCGGTGGTCAAGCGGTAGCCGCTAGAATGAGTAGTTGTGAATAAATCTGAGGTGATCGTCGAGGTGGAGCGCCCGAAAAAGCGACGTCATCGTCGGTATTCTCAGAAGAAATCCCAGCCGCGTCCGCAGCCCACTGAGGCCGAGTTAGCAGAACGCGAGCGCAAAAAAGCAGAGCGTGAACGCGAGCGCAATGAACTCATAGCTCGCACACCCTATATAGCGGTGAGCATTCAGACAACAGGGATACACCCTAAAACAGCTCATATCGTCTCTATCGATGCCTTAGTTCTAGATTCCTCTGGCCATATAGCCGAAGAATTCCATGCAGTAGTCAATCCCGGTGGCGATCCAGGTCCTCGCCATTTACATGGTCTAACCGCAGCGGATATTGCAGGGAATAGGCCCTTTTCCGGGGTTCTGAAGACACTCGATAAGCTCATCGATGGCCGCACCTTAATTGTGCACAATGCTCCCTATGTTTGGGGGTTCCTCTACGAAGAGGCTCGGCGCGCTATGGCTCATGCCGCTCGGCGCAACCGTAGCCGCACATCGAAGCGCGGGAAGCGCCGGCAGCGCGTGGGACATATCCCCCGCCCCATCGCTATCGCCGATACCCTTGCTGGGGCACGTCGGAAAGCACTCGTTATTCCTGATCCGCGGCTCCGCGCAGTAGCTCATATTGCAGGTATCGCGAGTTCACCCGCAGCTGCTAGCACCGAACGCGCCCATCTCAATGAGATGACCACGAGCCGTGAATTAACGCACTTAGTCGTCAAGCTTTACCACGCCGGCTATTTTATTCTCCGCGACCCTGCCCACTTGTGTGCGGACGAATTTGGATTGCAGCGCTCCACCATTCGCGTAGACGCCGCTGAGCAACCAGCTGAGATAGAGAACCCGGGTGTTTATACCCCCCATCGTGGGCTCCAAGCTGGAATGGAGTTCTCTGTTGCCCCAGAGACCACGATCGATCCCGATCTCATTATCGAGACTGGTTTGGGTCTAGGCATGAAATATTCCGAGAAGATTACCCGCACCGCCTCGTTCCTCGTGTGTAATCTTCGTGAAGGCTTCAATGGAAAATCGATGCACGCCACCCGCAAAGCTATCCCGCTCCTTGGTGATGAAGAATTTATGCACCTGGCGCACGACGTGCACCGAGCGCAAAACGGAGACTAGGATAAAGCACCATGAAACTACCTCAAGCGTGTGTGCAGGCGCAGACTCTGGTGGCTACGAAAATAGCAGGACTGGCTACCTATTTATCGCGGGCCACAGGGCGCGGCTCCGGGGGCATGATTGGTGGCCTTGTTGCAGAGAAAATCGACCCAGATATTATGCGCCACCTCTCCGGCGAGCGACCTGTGGCTATTATCACCGGCACCAACGGCAAATCCACCACCACGAGGATGTTGGCTACCGCTTTGCGCACCCGGTACCAGGTGGCAACTAATGACGGTGGCGATAATATGGACGCTGGTATTATCTCAGCGCTCCTCGCCGGCACAGCTGCGAGCCATATAGTCCTCGAGGTGGATGAACTCCACGTGCCAAAAGTTGTTGACAGGCTCCAGCCCGAATGTTTGATCGTGCTTAATTTATCGCGAGATCAGCTTGACCGTGTTGGTGAGATCAATAAGGTCGAGCGAGCCTTACGCGAAAGCGTGGCAGCCCACCCTGAGATGACGGTGATAGCCAATTGCGATGATGTTCTGGTTTCTTCGATCGGCCTAGCAGCCCAGCGCGTGGTGTGGGTGTCGGCGGGTAGTAGCTGGCAGGGCGATTCTCTCTCCTGCCCCCGCACTGGTGGTCATATCGTCCACGAAGGTACACACTGGCACGCTGCCAAACCCCTTCCTGACGGCTCCACTTTTAGCCGCCACGAACCGGAGTGGTCGGTAGACCCGCACGCACTCATCTGCCCCGATGGCCATAAATCTTTGCACCTCAGCCTGCCTGGCATGGCTAACCGCGGAAATGCAGCCCAGGCCATCGCCGCCGCTACCACTATTTTTGATATACCCCTCAACGAGGCCATCGCTGCGGTGGAGACAGTCGACGATGTTGCTGGGCGCTACTCCACCATTGATATTGGAAGCCACAAAGTCCATCTTCTTCTCGCTAAGAATCCTGCTGGATGGCAGGAGGCGATGAATATGGTTGATCGCAGCGCCGCTGGGTTGGTGATAGCGGTCAATGGTCAGGTCGCCGATGGAGAAGATCTTTCCTGGCTCTGGGATGTGCGCTTCGAGGACTTTGGAGACGTGGTTGTGAAGGCCTCTGGTGAACGTGGCACCGATCTCGCGGTCCGGCTAACCTATGCCGAGATTGATCACGAGCTCATCCACGATATGCTGCACGCTGTGCAATCATGTCCCCCAGGCCGGGTTGAGGTCCTAGCTAATTACACTGCCTTCCGCGATCTGAAGAAAGCGTTACTCCATGTCTAAACTCAGCATCGGTCTCATTTTGCCTGACGTCCTGGGCACCTACGGCGATAACGGTAATGCCCTGATTGTGCAACAACGCGCCCGGATGCGCGGGATCGACGCCGAAATCGTCAGCATTCACTTGGGGGAGAAAATCCCCGAAAGCCTCGATATTTACTGCCTCGGAGGAGGTGAAGACACCGCCCAGATTCTTGCCGCCGAGCATATCAATAACGATCGCGGCCTCCACCGCGCAGTGGATTCTGGCGCCCAGGTACTCGCCGTGTGTGCCGGCTTCCAAGTTTTAGGTGAAAAATTTCGAGCCGCCGATAAAGAAATAATCGGAGCTGCGCTAATCGACGCCAGCACCACCGCCTTGCCCCAGCGCGCCATCGGCGAGATACGCTCCACGGCCACTATTCCTGGCGTTGATGAGCCACTGACTGGATTCGAAAACCATATGGGTAAGACTGTCCTCGGCCCCGACGCCCGCCCGCTCGCTACTATAAAGCGCGGTGTAGGAAATGATGGCACGGTTGAGGGAGCTATCCAAGGCTCTGTGATCGCTACCTATATGCACGGACCTGTGCTCGCTCGAAACCCACGCCTCGCGGATCTCTTACTGAGCAAAGCTGTGGGATTTGACCTCGAGCCTTTAGATATTCCTGTGGTTGAGCGTCTCCGTAAAGAACGACTCAGCGTTTAAGCTCTAGCCCAACCGTAGTCGGCCCGTCAGTGCCCTCGAGAGGGTGAGCTCGTCAACAAATTCAAGATCTCCCCCCAGCGGCATACCTGAGGCCAGTCGGGAGATAATAAGATCGGGAAAATCCTTCAGCAGTCTGAGCAGATACGCTGCGGTTGCTTCCCCTTCAGTATTGGGGTCGGTGGCTAGGATAACTTCGTGAATTGTTGGGGGTTGCGCTGATTCATCTTTGTCGGGCAAAACCCCACCGATGCGCTGTAGGAGCTCGGTGACGGTCAGGTCCTTAGGCCCAATACTATTGATGGGATCCAGCGAGCCCCCTAGGACATGGTAGCGGCCATTGAATTCACCGGTGCGCTCGAGCACCTGAATATCTTTTGGTTCCTCAACCACACAAATCAGACCGGTGTCGCGGCGCTCACTTGCGCAGATTCGACAGACTTCATCAGCGGAGATATTGCAGCAAATACGGCAAAAACTCACCCCGTCGCGTACCGCACCAAGGGCATTTTGGAGCCTCGTGATATCAGCGGGTTCGACGTGGAGAAGATAAAAGGCAATCCGTTGGGCACTCTTCGGGCCAATACCAGGCAGCCGCGAGAGCTCGTCGATGAGGTCTTGAACCGGTCCTTCAAACATAACTACGTCAGTCTAACGCACCCGCCCCTTGAGCAAGGAACGGGTGCGTTGATCTGGTGTCTTAGAAGAGGCCACCCATGCCATCAAGGCCCTGGTTAAGTGGGCCCATCTTCTCCTCAGCAATGGTGGCGAGCTTGGTATGCGCGTTATTAAAAGCACCGATGATCAGATCTTGCAGTGTATCAATATCGTCGGCATCGACGACCTCGGGATTGATCTCCAGAGCCTTGAGCTTGCCGGTGCCGTCGATGGTGGCCTTAACCAGGCCATTGCCAGCATCACCCTCAACGACCGAGGCGAGGATTTCCTCCTGCGCAGCCTGCAATTTGGATTGCATAGCCTGAGCGTGGGCGAGCAGTTGTGACATATCGGGTTGACCCATGATAACTAACCTTTCGTACGTTCTCTTATAGAAATTTTATCCTACCCGTTATACCGGTTTAGCGCCGAGTTCCTGGGCGAGAAGATCCATGGCATACGCCAATGCGCTGCGATGGTCATGGCTACCTGGTTCACTCGCCGCTTCATCCATAAGTGCCGATTCCTCGTCACCGGATTCGGCATCGATGTCCTCGGGAGCGTCTGCGAGCACGTCCGTGTCTGTGTCTGTGTCTGTGTCTGTATCCGCGTGCGCGTGAGTGTGCGAGTCTGGGGATACGCTCTCAGGCTGTAGTGGATCTACATTCTCACCCAGATAGTCCTCCGGTTCGCCACCGAGTGCGGCTGGTTCCCCCCACGGATCTTCTTCTGGTTCCGGGGGAAGGGGGATATCATCCTCCGCTGGTGGGTGGATATCCTCACTCGATGGACGGGTATCTTTTGCTGGTGGTTGAGTGTCCTCGTTCGGCAGCGGAGTGTCTTTAGCCGGTGGTTTAACCTCCTCAGCGGACTCTTCTGTAGGTGTCCACACCGGCGCAGCCTTGCGAGTTGGGTGGCTAAACCCTAGTTCTTTTGGGTCAATCGCCACCTCGCACTTGATTGTGAGCTCCAGTCCAGTCTGTTTTTTGACAGCCTGCTTGAGAGCAGTGGCGTGAACACCAGCATTGAGGCGATTAGCTAATGCTCCGGTGGTGTGTCCGAGGATGAGCTGACCATCTCGGACCCCCATAGGATAGGCCTCCGTGAGCAAGATTCCGAGCACCTGGCTATCTGCTGCGGCGAGGGAGCGAATTGTCTGCCACTGCGCAGAGATTTTTTCATACTGCGCCTCATAATCGGGCGATGGCGCTGGCTGTGCGGGTTCGGGTATGACTTCTGGCGGTGCGGCTGGGGCGGATTCGTGCGGAGTATGTGCGCCCTCGCGGGTCGCCGCTGGCGTAGAGTCTTCTGGTTTTAGCGCCGGATTCTTGGCCGCTATAGGGGCCGGATCTTTTTTCGCAACGGGCGCTGCTGGAGCACCAGCACGGCGTCGATACCGCGGAATATCATCGTTAATCTCCGCAGGTGGCTGCATATTGACTAACATCTTGGCGCACAGGATTTCCAGCAATAATCGCGGACTGGTGGCACCTTTGATGGAACTCAGACCGTCGTTGAAGATACCCGCTATCTGCGGCAGTATGCGCTTATCAAAGGCTTCAGCTTGATCAAGAAGGGTCTGACCGCGATCGGTAGGGGCATCGACCAGCCCTGATTCCACGGCTTGAGGCACAGCCTGGATAACGATCAGATCTCGCAGGCGATCAAGTAAGTCTTCGGCAAAGCGGCGCGGTGAGAGACCAGCTTCGATGATGGTATCGACGGTGCGAAATAGTTGGGCACTATCATGATTGGCTAAGGCTTCGATGGAGCTATCGATTAAGGCTTCATCGGTAGCGCCGAGCACCAAGCGTGCCTGTTCATAGGTCAGCCCCTCGGGGCCGGCGCCTGCGAAAAGTTGATCGAGAACCGAAAGAGTATCGCGCGGCGAACCGCCACCCTGTCGTATCACCAACGGGTAGACGGAGTCTTCCACCGTCATCCCCTCGGCCGCTGCGGTGCGCTCTAAGAGAGTGCGCATCGCCTGGGGGCTTAAGAGGCGGAATGGATAGTGGTGGGTACGCGAACGGATTGTGGAAATGACCTTCTCCGGTTCGGTGGTGGCGAAGATAAAAATGAGGTGCTCGGGTGGTTCCTCCACGATCTTAAGCAGGGCATTCGATCCCTGCCTGGTAACCATATGCGCTTCGTCGATAATAAAAATACGGTACCGTGACTCCGCAGGAGCATACATGGCGCGATCTCTGAGCTCACGCATATCGTCGACGCTGTTATTACTAGCGGCATCCAGCTCGGTCACATCGAGAGTCCCGGACCCATTGGGGGCCAGTGCTACACATGAGGGGCATACTCCGCAGGGATGAGACGTTGGACCCTTTACACAGTTAAGACTGCGCGCCATAATGCGCGCCGAGGACGTCTTACCGCAGCCCCTTGGCCCCGAGAAGAGATAGGCGTGGTTAATGCGACCATTATCAAGCGCCCGTGATAACGGGATGGTTACTTGATCCTGGCCCAGTAATTCACCGAAAGAACCCGGACGGTATTTACGATATAAAGCCACAGCTTTAAGCCTACCGCACTACCTCGACCAGCTAAGAAGATTCACCCCAGCATGAAGCATGCGCTGCTGCAAGGCCGCAATACCCTCTTCTTTGGCTATCTTTAACTCCGCAGAGTTGATCAGGATTAGTTGCAGCATCAGGGTTGTAACCTCTCCGGTGTGCAGCATGGGAACCTTCTCACCCCATACCGAGGGGGAGATGAGAAGACCGTGCTGCACACTAAACTCCGGGCGATTGAGAATACCGGGCACGATGGTACCTGGGTGAGCGGGAATCGCGCCGCGAGAATCAAGAAGTAATTTCGCTGCCGCATCGACCACAGGCAACATATCGGTGGGCTGATGCACACTTATACTGAAAATCTCGCAGCGGATATCTCGGCCGTCAGCCTGCAAAAACTGATCATGCTCGTGGAGGTCGAGCGTGCTCACTATATGCTGCTCCCCCATGGATCCACTCGCGAGACTCAGGTGTGTAACATCGGAGGTTACATAACTGAGCGGAGTGGGAAAGAGCTGACTGATCCACGCTATCGATTCATCAAGATTAAACACGATCGAGCGCTGCTTGAGCCTTTTCCGCGGCGGCGAGCAATACACAGGTAGCCACGCCGTCCATGGCTACCTCGAGTTCGGCTACGGGTGGCAGTGAGGGGGCGAGACGTATATTGCGGTCATCCGGGTCGTGCTTGAGGGGGAAGGAAGAACCTGCCGCGGTGAGCGCTATGCCGGCTTCTTTGGCGAGCTCCACCACGCGCGCTGCGGTGCCGTCAATGACGTCGAGGGAAATAAAGTAGCCGCCTTGAGGGGTCGTCCAGGAAGCCACGTGGTAATCACCCAGACGCGAGGAGAGAATTTCGAGAACTTTCTCAAATTTCGGGCTGAGCGATGCTGCATGCTTGTGCATATGCTCGCGCACTCCATGGGCATCGTGGAAGAAATAGGTATGGGCCAGCTGGTTGATTTTATTGGGGCCGATTCCGCGCACATTGGCGATCTCGCCGTACCATTTCAGATTATCTTCAGACGAGGCAAAGAAGGAGACACCAGAACCCGCGTGGGTGATCTTCGAGGTTGAGCTTACATACCAGAAGCGGTTTGGGTTTCCTGCCTGCGCTGCCAAGGTTAGGACATCTGGATTCTCTGGGAATTGATCAGTGAGAGTGTGGACCGCATAAGCGTTATCCCACATGATTCTAAAGTCCTTAGCAGCGGTATCCATTGCCGCTAACTCGGCACAGACCTCTTTGCTAAAGCTAATGCCGGTGGGATTACCGAAAATCGGAACTGTCCACATGCCCTTGACGGCGGGATCTTTGACGAGTTCCTTGACAATATCCATATCTGGGCCGTGCTCCGTCATGGGAACTGGAATCATATCGAAGCCAAATTTCTCCGTGATGGTGAAGTGACGATCATAGCCAGGTACCGGGCACAGCCACTTGATAGTATCTTCCTCACACCACGGGCGGGGAGAATCCTGAGTACCGAAGGCATAGGCCCATGAGATGAGGTCAAATTCGATATTGAGACTCGAGGCGTCGCCGGCGATAATATTGCGTGGATCCACCCCGAGGACCTCGGCCCAGAGTGCGCGGATATCATCGATGCCATATAAGCCACCATAATTTCGGCAATCAGTGCCATCATTGGCGTGGTAGTTAGCACCGGGAAGTGAAAGCAGCTCGTTGGAAAAATCTAATTGTTCTTGAGATGGTTTTCCGCGGGTGAGGTCGAGGGCCAGGTGACGCCCTTTGAGTTTGTCGTACTCCGCTTGGAATTCTTTCAAGGAAGAGACGAGACGATCAGCATTGTCATTGATCAAGGGCATGTGCAGCACCTTCCACAGATTGGCATTTACTTCCAATTACGAACAGTAATGCCTCTGAAGAGGAAAATAAAGGGGACTCCGTACACCCGCCAGAGCCCACTGACCCTTGCTGCATTCCTGCCCTGGGGGAGTTCATGGGATAAACGCCATACGAAGTCCTAGAACTAACTCTAACCGACCCCTTGCCAATTGACCAACTGCATGGCGAGATCACGGCGTCTAGCATTGAGTTTGTTCCCTCGCTTGGGCATTGTGTAGAGTATTGCACGGTACATTGGTTTTCGTTTTCCAACGTTTTTCAGTGTTCTGGAGGATTCGACTAGCGGCCTATGTCACACGCCTGGAACGCGTGCGGGGCTAACGCCCCTCGTGGGTTCAAATCCCACATCCTCCGCCATTACCCCCTGATAGGAATATCAGGGGGTTTTCGCTTAGCCAAAGACCGCTACCCTCATGGTTAATCCACCACTACTAAGCATCGAAGCATGAGTCGTGCCCGAAGCTTCGCGCTCTAACCGTAATGATCTAGTACGCTGCCCAAGGGGCCAAAAAGAACTAGGGGCATATCCACACTCAGCCTCTAATGGTGCCTCTTATGGTGTCATCGTGACTATCGCCTGCTACCAGTTGTATACACCTACTGTGAGTGCCCAGCCATAGCAAGCGAAGAGAATCCCTTGTGCTGGTTTAGCGTCGATACGCGAGGGCTTTGCCATCAACCGCAAGATACAGCCGCCCCTCCGCATCAAGGTACGCGCGCGGCCCCTGCTCCATATACCGGGCAATAAGCTGACCGTATGTAAAGGCAGGGCAACCCACGCGGGTAGAAAAAGCCCCTAGGGCAATCAGACGATCTTCCTGAAAATGAGCCCAGCGGGTCGAGGCATTGCAATCGTAGGGATAATCTATGAACTGAGTATCCCCTGGCAGATCAGCTGTCGGGAAGGGCTTAGCATCCTCTGAAAGATCCTTAAAATATTCGCCGAATTGTAAATAATACTCTGATGTATCTCCTGTGATATCTAAATACCACGTGCCGCGGCGCACCTGATCTAATTGCTCAGGCGTCACTGGGTGAGCCGTATGAGGAAGATTCACCTCCCAGTTCGGCGCAACAGCATCGTTGGGGGTAAATCTCTCCGAACTTTTTAGCTCACCTGAGCTGGAGAAACCGACAAGTCCAATGATTATGGCAAGAATAATGCCGGCAAGGGCCTGGATAATAGCAACCATAGGGATTTCCTTCATAAGAGAGAAAAATTCGTGACACGGTGCGTCCTGGGAACAATCTAAGCAGTGCCAAGAACAGGGAAAAGTACCTTTATCATAGCTACCCTGCATATATTCCTTAACCGGAAAAGATATAGGGCTCGCGCGATAAGGTCTGAGGATCAAAGGCATTAAGCAATTCCTCAGGGGTACGAGCATCGACTCCGATCGAACGTGCGATGCGGGGAAAAACATCCTCCATCTCCCGGAAGGTCACTGCCCCGTCTCTCTTTGCAAGACGCTGTCTTTTGCTATTAAGGACCAGCGGGACGTGGACGAATTCCGGTACCTCAAACCCTAAAAGGTGCGCAAGATAGGCTTGGCGGGGAGCGGAACTTAAGAGGTCATCGCCGCGCACAATTTGATCAACACCTTGATAGGCATCATCAACTACGACCGCCAAATTATAGGCCCAATCAGGACTCTGACCGCCGCGGCGCAGAATCATATCATCCACCGGTCCGCGAACAGTGCCCGCATAGTAATCTGTTATATCCCACTGGCTCACCTGCGCACGCAGGCGCAGTGCGGGAACGCGATTTGAGGTGGCTAATTCGGCCCGCTTCTTTTCACGCACCTCGGCGCTAAGATCGCGGCAGGTACCAGGGTAGTGGCCGGGGATAATGTGGGGAGCAGAAGAAGCCTCAGCGATATCCTTGCGCGAACAATAGCACTCATAATAGGGCAATTTCTCCAAAGCCTGAGAATAGGCGGAGAAGCGATCGTGCTGGTACAGGACGCTTCCATCGAAATCGAGGCCGAGGGCACTAAGATCCTCAATCTGGCGCACAGCTGAATCCATGGATGATCGTTGGGTATCAATATCTTCAACACGAAGCAGAAACCGCCGCCCCGATTGCCGGGCGAACAACCATGCAAGAGTGGCAGTGCGCAGATTACCGAAGTGGAGGTCGCCACTGGGGCTAGGGGCATAGCGGCCGGCTGCAGAAGTGGGGGTGCTCATAGTCTTATCGTAGAATCTTTTCCATGTCACGTTATATCCCCACCCCATCAAGTGCTTATCCTGTGCTCTTGGCACTCTTTGTCACTATTTTCATCATTTCGAATATCACGTCGACCAAAGGCGTGATGATGGGTCCACTGGTGACGGACGGGGCCTTTTTCCTCTTTCCCGCGGCGTATATTATCGGCGATGTCTTGAGCGAGTGTTATGGGTTTAGAGCGGCGAGACGAGCGATCTGGACAGGTTTTGCGGCGATGCTACTGACGGTGGTGAGTTTTTATATCGCCATTGCATTGCCCGCCGCGGATTTCTACGTTGGCCAGGAGGCCTTCGCTACTACCTTAGGATTGGTGCCTCAGATCGTCGTAGCTTCGCTCGCCGGATATGCGGTGGGGCAATTATTGAATGCTTGGTTGTTGACCTGGATGAAAGATCGTCTTGGCGAGCACGGACTATGGAAGCGGTTATTAGGGTCAACGGTCCTGGGAGAATTCGGTGATACTTTAATTTTTTGCTTGATTGCAGCACCTGTTATTGGCATTAGCACCGTGGGGGATACGGCTAATTATGTTCTCGTGGGCTTCCTATGGAAAACCGGAGTGGAGATTCTTGTTATGCCAGTTACTTATCGAGTGATCGCCCTGGTCAAGCAGCGCGAGCTGATCACCGAATAAAAAATTCCCTCTCGTATTGAGAGGGAATTTTTCTATGCAGCGCGTTTTTCCTTCACGCTCATGAAATAATCCGCCATAAAATACATTGCGGTGCCGAAGGCGGCAATGAGTGCCAGCACTAAAAGAATCGAGTTATAGCTTAGATCCGTTGCCTGGAGGCGCGCAGTATAGGCGATGCCAAGCGGGATGCCAATATTAATAGTGAGGTTGTAGAAACCGATCGCAATACCCGACTTAGCGGCGGGGATATTGCTCAAGGCGGTCTTCACCAAGGGGGCATAGAGCAGGGCAAAACCAGAGGCAAAGAGCACGATGGAGAATACCATCACCCAAATAGAGACCTCAATAGCTAGGACTCCCAACAGCAAGGCCGCGATAATTGAGGCGAGCGCAATCAAAATGGTGATCCGGGAATTGAGCACCCGTCCGATCTTTCCCGATAACACGCCGACGATAATGGCGCAGACATAGCCTGGAATCATCAGCATGGCGCTTCTATCCTGGCTTAATCCGTAGAGATCACTGCCGGCGAAGGGCAAGAGGAAGATATAGCCTAATTGGGTGGAGTAGATAATAAAGACCAGTGCGATTGCCCAGACGTAGCGTTGGTTTTTGAAAAATTCCACCGTTACTAGCGGGGCCTTGCCTTTGACCACGTGGAAGGCGAAAAGCGCAATACCAGCAATGGCCATAACAAGCCAGATCGGGTTATAGGCTTGGAGGAACATCGTTAACGAGGCAGCGAAGACCGCGATGAGGATTAATCCGTAGAGATCGAGTGAACCATCTGTAGAGACTTCCTCAGGAACATTCTTTATCAGGAAGGGAACGGTGAGGATGAGTACCAGTGGTACCAAGAACATCGCGGTCCATGAGATATAGGTGGAGATGAAGCCTGAGGTCAAGGCGCCAATGAGTAAGCCTGATTGGAAGGCCGCAGTGGAGAAGCCGAGGTAGGTCTTCTGATCTTTCTCTTCTAAGTGCTTGGTTACGTAGATCACGTATAAGGTCTCTGCGGAGGCGAGACCAGCGGTTTGTACAATGCGGCCGAGTAGCACCATGGGCCAGATAGTGGAGAAGAAGAAAGCCATGAGCGAGCCGACGGTAGTAAGAATAACGCCGACGATCATGAGCTTGCGAATGGAGATAGAATCAGCGAGCGCAGCGTAGACAACGGCGCCGATACCAATAATCACACCCGCGAGGGAGGCTTGTAGGCTGGCAACATTGGGAGCGATGCCTAAGCCTTCAGCCATTGGGCCGGTCATGGTTTTGAATCCGTTGTCGACCACCAGGCAGAAAACGAAGGAGAAGAGCAATACGGGTACCGCGGCTTTGGGGTTAAGCGCTGGTGAGGCAGGAGCGCTGCCGGTAGAGGTTTTCATAAACTACCCTTAGATAACGAGCCAATAGGACGGGTTGAACGCTTAGAGCTTAGCCAACGGCAAAGCTAATTCCATCATTTGAGTGAAGGCATTTTGACGCTCGTCAGCGGTGGCGCGGGCACCGGTAACGAGGTTGTCGGAGGTGGTGAAAATACCAAGGGCATCGACCCCGGCGCGCGCAGCGATGGCATAGAGGGCTGCAGATTCCATTTCGACACCCAGCACGCCCATCCGAGCCCAGCGGGCGTTGGCGGTTTCGTCGTCGTTATAGAAGATATCGGAAGAAAGAATATTGCCCACATGTACAGGTACATTCTGCTCTGCTGCCTGATCGGTCACTGCCTTGAGGAGCTTCCAGGACGCGGTAGGAGCGTAGGTACCTGGGATATTGTACTGCGACATGAAATTGGAGTCGGTGGACGCAGATGCGCCAACGATGACATCGTAGAGATTGATATTTTCCTGCATCGCGCCGATGGAGCCTACCCGGATGACTTTTTTCGTGCCAAAGAAATTGATGAGTTCGTAGGCATAGATGCCAATTGATGGCATTCCCATGCCGGATCCCATGACCGAGACTGGGGTTCCTTGGTAGGTGCCAGTGAAGCCGAGCATATTGCGGACTTCATTGAATTGCACGACATCGTCGAGGTAGGTATCGGCAATGAATTTGGCGCGTAGTGGGTCGCCGGGCAAAAGAATGGTCTCGGCGATATCGACGCCTTTAGGGTTGATATGTGGGGTGCTCTTCTCGGCCATGGTTCCTCCTTGGCTGTATGGGATTATATGAGGGTTGTCTGGGATAATTGACCCTTTAGCAACCAGTTAAGCCACGGATCGAACATATGTCAATGCCCCAAAGCACAGATGCTATCTTTTGTGAGCAAGGGCATAGCCCTAAACCAATTTTTTGCGAAAATCGATCGGATGCCCAAAGGCCCAATCCTTATCGGTGGCCATTCGAGCTACCGACAAGCCGCCCGCGATAAAGAAGATAACCAATCCCGCATCCACGGCATTTGCAATGGCGCTGGAGATATCGTGACTCACTAATCCATACACCGCACGGTACATCATAGGACCTGGGATCATAATGACAGAGGCAGGCACCGTCATAGTAATACGCGGTATATCAAAGCGCCCCACTAATGCCGGCCCCATCAACCCAATAAGGAGCCCTCCAATAAAGGCACAGAGGAAAAGTGGATACCCTAGTTCTACGAGTGCCAAGCGCACTAAGTTCACCACCGTACCTAGGCTTGCTGCCAGCACAATCATCCGCCGTGATGAATTAAAGAGCACCGCGAAACCGGCGATACCAAAGAAGCTAGCAACGGTAGCGATCCCGAACCACTTTAATCCCGTCTCATAATAGATAGGGTGTGAGGGATTGAGGCTGATAGCGAGACCCGTCATGGTCACGGCGAAGGTGGCAGCGAGGCTGATCTGGATGGCATAAATCAATCGGGAGAAGCCAGCAGTGATATCAAAGCGCGCCAAGTCAAGCAGGGCTGCGAAGAGTGGGAACCCGGGAATCAGGTAGAGCACACTCGCTACATATCCAGCTGAAAGCTGATCGCGGCCGATAATTCCCTGGTGAAAAGCGAGTAACCCTAAGCCAAAGAACACCAAGCTCGATATCACGCCCGCAATGGCTGTGGTTCCAAGGTGATTAAAATGCCGGTGCGCTAGCAGCCCACGCACTATCTGACCAATGCCCGCGGCCACCGCCACGATCGCCGAGGTAAGCAGGAGAAAGTGGTTCAGCAAAGCGAAGCCAGCACAGGCTAGCCCTGCCGCGAGAGCTTTCTCCCACCAGCTCCACCGAGGCCCGGTAACCTGTTCGATCCAATCGAGGGTGGCCTGCAATTCCCCGAGCGTAATTGGGTGATGCAGGCGGTTATGGGTAAAATCCTCAATCGCTTCGATGCGCGAGGAATTAATCGCGAGCACGGCGTTCGAGGATACCAGGGTGCGAAATTCGCTGCCTTTGTAGAAGGTGCACACAAGCGAGTCAATATTGACGACGACGGCGAGATCATCGAAGCCGATCGAGCGAGCGGCGCGTTTCATGGCGCGCACCACGCGATAACCGCCGGTGCCAGAGCAGAGGAGCATGGTGCCAAGGCGCATTATTTGATCCGCCTCGACACCCATTTCCAGTTGTCGCTTGAGATAATCCACGGTTGCTTATTGTAAACGATAATCAAATAGCGCGGGAAGGGCTGAGTTTTTCACTAACGCATTCTACAAGCCACAACCGCTTTTTTCTATTGTCATTATCACACTATGCTCTTCGCCACCATTGGGCGAATGTGCGCAGGTGATATCCATATATCCGAATATATGCATTTCCATTAGCGCTAGCATAATCTCTGGCACGCTTTTAGGAAAACAAAGAAAGAAGAACCCTCATGCGCGCGAAGACATTCGTCATCACCGGATTCGCCCTCATACTCACCGCTTGCTCCTCCCCCGATCAAGGAATGAACAGTGCCGAGAGCACCCCAGGCTGCCCCTATTCCACTCTCGATCTCGCCGAAACCGCACTCGGCGTCTGGCTGCCCCACAAAATCATCCGCACCTCGGATACAGACAATCAGGTTTTTGAATTTCGGGTGCGTGATAATCACTTCGACCCGTGCCAACCACTCAGTTGGGTAGTACTCGAGGGCAACCTCAACAATGAGAACCTGAGCCAACCGGGGTCACGCCGCGAGAGTATGCTGCTCTTTAGCCACGATAAACTTATTACCGATGCACCCTATTTCCTGGCGCAGAACCTTTCCGATATTCACAGCGAAACTGGGCTCATCAGCGCAACCGTTGACGGCAGCACCATCAGGTACCGACTTTTAAACAGCGGCGTTGATCTCGAAGGCGACCTACAATCCACTCCCCTCCACCTCGATTTCACTACGGCCCCACCAGCAGATATCACTCCTGCATCCTTGCGCGGTAATGCACACCATAAAGTGATCAGCGCCCAGGCGGATATGGCTAAGGTCCTTGGCATACCCATGGGCGAACACGAAATCTACTGTGATTTTGAGAACGCGGAGAACTTCATCTGTGAGGATCATAGCGGCTTCGACCCATGGCCAACCACCACCGGAGCTGGGAGGGGGAATTATATTAAGGGCTCTCTAAAATTCCCGCCAGAACTCGATGTGGACTGGTTCGCCCCGCGCCTAGGCAAGGCCGAAGAGAATCTTCCCCATAATGCGCTGATCACCCTCGGGGATATCAGCGTTGACACCAGGGGCGAAACGGTACGTATTGTCTCCCACGATAATCTGGTCACCCTTGGTGATGGCATCGCAGACCTCACCCCCGAGGTATCCAGCACAGTTGATACGTCGCGGTATCCTAAGAACCTGAAGCCGTGGACTTCTTAGCATAATAGCGGCCGAGGAATTCTTCCTTGAACTCGTTGTAATATCCACCGTCGATGGAGGCTCGAATATTGTCAACGAGTCGCACCATAAAAGTCACATTGTGCATGGTGCATAATGTTCCTCCGAGGAATTCCTTGGCCTTGAACAGGTGATGGATATAGGCGCGCGTATAATTTTCCGAAAGGTATCCGCCGAATTCCTCATCGACCGGCCTAAAATCGCGTTTATACGGTGCGGCTGTGAGATTAACGCGCCCATCAAGGGTGTACACACCTCCGCGTCGCCCCAACCTCGTGGGGGCTACACAGTCGAAGGTATCGGCTCCGGCCTCGATGGCAGTAAAAAGATCGTCTGGTTCGGAAATGCCCAGCAAATGGCGCGGTTTTTCGCGCGGTAATTCATCGCAGACCCAGCCGACAATGGTCCCTAAATTCTCCTTTTCCAATGCGCCACCAATACCGAACCCTCCAAAGCCGCGCTTTCCTTCCGCCTCGTGCGCATCAGATAATTCAATGAGACCTCGTGTTGCCTTGCGCCGCAGGTCTTCGTACTGCGCACCCTGCACCACACCCCAAAGGGACTGCTTCGGTTTGTGCGCCCGCTCGCGCGTCAGTCGGTCATGTTCACTTAAGCAACGTTGCGCCCAGCGGTGGGTACGCTCTACAGATTGCTCCTGGTAAAGACGGGTGTCAACGAGAGTAGTCAGCTCATCGAAAGCGAACATAATATCGGCACCGAGCTGGTGTTGGATCTGCATTGATTTCTCTGGGGTGAAGCGGTGCCTCGACCCATCGATAACACTGCGGAAATCTACCCCATCTTCGTCCACATTCGCATAGCGGTCTTTCTTCTTGGCCCGGATATCTCCCTCAGTGAGCTGGGCAGTATCCATGGCGAGAACCTTCTTGAAACCAACTCCCAAGCTCATCACTTGGAATCCACCAGAATCTGTATAGGTTGGCCCGTTCCAATTCTCGAAGGCAGCTACTCCCCCAGCCTCGTCGACAATATCAGGACCTGGTTGGAGGTAAAGGTGATAAGCATTCGACAAAACCGCTTGGGCACCAGTTTCGCGCACTTGTTCTGGGGTGAGAGTCTTCACCGTGGCCTTTGTTCCCACTGGGATAAAAGCAGGGGTAGCAATATCGCCATGCGGGGTTTGAATGACCCCGGTACGACCATGACGTCCCGGGGCAGGTTCTAGTTCAGTGCCAACAGTAAAGCTCAAATCCATGGTCGACAGTTTACTGCATGGCCCCCTTAAAGATCGACGCGCGCCGCCTTCTTGGTGTCCTGTCCTGATTCTAGAGACGTGCCTTCAACATCAAGATGCGGAAGGATCTTATCCAACCATGCCGGCATCCACCAGGTTGCGCGTCCGCAGATGAACATAGCGGCGGGAACAAATGCCATGCGAATTAAGAAAGCGTCGAAAAGTACGCCGGCACCGAGTCCGAAACCGAAGATCTTGATAAAGGGCAGCGGTTGTCCGATAAAAGCGGCAAAGACGGCGATCATAATCAGCGCTGCGGCCGTGACCACGCGTGCACTGTGGGTGAAGCCAAAAATGACCGAGGCATCATTGCGGTTATAGGGCGAATCTTCGCCCTCTGCACTGTGGGAATAATGTTCCCGCATCGCCGAGACAATGAATACTTGATAATCCATCGCCAGCCCAAAACAGACGCCAATGAGGAAGATGGGCATAAAAGCGATAATGGGTGCAGGCGTCCCAACCAGACCCCATAGGCCCTCTTGCCAGAAGAGAACAGTGACACCGAAGGCGGCACCTACTGATAGCAAGAATCCAAGACCAGCGATCAGTGGCACCACCACCGAGCGGAAGATTATGAGTAAAAGTACGATGGCAAGACCCACTACGATCAAGAGATATAACGGCATCGCATCAGCTAGGCGGTTAACCACATCCTGCTGCACGGGCACAAGTCCGGTGATTCCTGTAGTGATACCTGTGCTCTTTGTTATCTCAGATTCTTGGTCACGTAGCGCATTGATGAGCTCGTTAGTTGCGGGGTCAATATTCGATCGCGCTGAGGTGAGTAGCATCTGAGCCGCTTTACCATCATCGGATACTTCGACGATCTGGATATGCTTGACATCTTGATTAACCGAGAATTTTTGGATGACATGGAGGTAGGAGGCAAAGGCTGCCGCAGCGCTGCGGTCAAAAGGACCCGTGCTGGGATTGTGGTCAGCTTCTTGGGCTGCCACCACGGGCGCGAGAACAGCGGCTTCGGGATCGACCTGATGGGCATCAGCGACCACGAGGAATTGAGCATCAGCACCCGGACCAAAACCTTCGTAGAGTAATTCGGCTTGTTTGCGTTGCGTCGTCTCATACGGCGATTGGCCATCAGAGGGCAGGGAGAGATGCAAATTGAGCCCTGGAGCAGTGAGCGCGCCGAGTAAGAAGATCACCACGGCGATGACCACTCCGGGGAAGCGATGCACGAGAGTAACCCAGCGTTGCCCCATGGTGACCGCTGGTTTGCGGCGGTTCTCAATCCACGGAATCCGGCCCTTAAAGGCTCGATCGCCAAGCACACCGAGCACTGCAGGCAGCATGGTTAGTGATACCGTCACTGCAATAAGAACAGTTAAAGCTGCGGCTAGACCCATATAGGTGAGGAAGAGAATATTCGCCACTGCCAGTGCAACAAGGGCAACAATCACAGTCAGGCCTGCAAAGACTACCGCGGACCCAGCGGTGCCCACCGCCATCCCGACTGCTTCTTCGGGAGGATAGCGCTTGAGTTCCTCTCGATAGCGAAAGAGGATAAACAGGGCGTAGTCGACACCCACAGCGAGACCTAACATGACGGCAAGAACGGGAGTGATGTTATTCAGGGGCACCCACGCCGTTGCGAGGGTGACCGCGAGTGAGCCCAACGCGACCGACATCACCGCGATCAACAGGGGCATACCGGCTGCGACAAGGGAACCGAAGGTGAAGATGAGAATGATGGCCGCTACGGCTAGTCCGATGATCTCCGAGGTTTCCTCGATCACGATCGGGTCGCCGTAGCCCGGGCCACCCGCCTCGACTTCTAGGCCCGCGGCGCGACCCAAATCCATAGCCACCGCCACCGTTTCCCGCTGATCGTCGCTGACATCGGCGGGCAGGGGAACATCAAAGGAAAATGTCGTATAACCAATGGTGTCATCGGCACTGAGCAGTGCAAGATTCTGGGCGTCTAGGCGCGCATTCTCCTCGGGAAAGCCCTGTTCCGTGGCCGCCTCGATCACGTATTTCTGCAGTTGAGGGCTTAAGGTGACGGGATTACCAAAGCGCTGCGTATCCGTGAGGCCTTCAAGGTTCTTCTCGATATATTCCACGACCTCATCAACGGCAGCGGAATTTTGAGGAGCAGTTAACTTTTCCCCCGGTGGAGCCTTGAACGCAATGGTGACGCCGGTGGAATCGAGGGGAGATTTTTGATCTGGGAAATTGCGCGCGAGCAGGTCGGTTGCTTTTTCAGCCTGGGTTCCTTCGATGGCGAAGACGTCATTATAACCCTTCTCGAAGGCAAAGGCTGATCCACCGAGTGCTCCTAGGATCAGCAACCACGCAACAATAACGAACCAGCGCGCTCGAAACGACCAGACGCCTATTCTGTACAGCAATCGTGCCACGAATGCTCCCTTTCTCCCCTGCGTATATTCCTTCTCCCATATGCTACTACTTCACCCTGGATGGCAGAGCTTCTCTTTTGCTTCTCTTCTGCTTCTGGTCTGCGTTTAGAGTAAGTATGGGTACCAGACCTGCGGGTTAGGGGTTCTAAAACGAAAAGGATCAGCTGTCGATTAAACAGCTGACCCTCTCATTATTGGCGGTGGCGGCGGGATTTGAACCCGCGGTTGGGGGTTACCCAACACTCGCTTTCGAGGCGAGCACCTTCGGCCACTCGGACACGCCACCGTTTGCAAAGTTTAGGGGATGGGGAACGCGGGGGCAAATTATATAAAAACGCCCTCCCACATAATCTGTGGGAGGGCGAAATAAGCTTTGCGAGAATTTACTTCTCGTCGTCCTTCTTGAAGGAACCAATTACCTTATCGGCTACTTCTTTAACCTTGTCGCCGGCATTGTGCACGGCATCCTTAACATCAGCAACGACCTGGTCGGCCTTGCCCTCATCCTTGAGGCTCTCGTTATCAGTAAGGTCACCAGCGGCTTCCTTAGCCTTGCCTTTAAGGTCGTCAACGGTATTGTCGAAATCAGACATTATTGCTCCTTTAGTTCCAGTACCGCTACCACACCGGTCATTGACGAGGGGAGCCGATACTGATTTTTATCCTAGAGCAGCTGGGTACAGCTGCACGCCCCATTATAATCCTAAATTCCTAAAAGAGCTACGTCTTTTATAAGAAGATCCACAGGATGAGCTACCGCTAGCCTGCAGAATCAACGTAATGAACGAAAAAACTGGCGCAGGAGAGATGCGCACTCATCGCCAAGCACCCCACCCGAAACCTGCGGGCTGTGGACAGCTAGCGGTGCCCGAGGGATATCAATCCACGAGCCACACGCTCCGGTCTTGGGCTCAAAGGCCCCAAAAATTATATGATCGATCCGAGCAGAAACCGCCGCGCCCGCGCACATGGCACAAGGCTCAAGCGTGACTACTAGGGTACATCCCGTTAAGCGCCACCCGTCATCGTGGTGCTGCGCTGCTTGAGCTAATGCCATCATTTCGGCATGACCGAAGGGGTCCCGATCAGTTTCCCGACGATTATGCCCCATACCAATAACATCCCCGGCCGCATTAATCACCACCGCCCCCACGGGGATCTCTACACCTGGGCACCTCGTGGCCTCAGCAAGAGCACGGCGCATATAGGTCTCTGCACCCTGCTGGTGCTCGGGGCGCGGTAATACTGGTGGATCAACACTGCTCGTTGCAGGGCGAGAGGTCTGAGGGCGCGGATCCATCAGGCGCTCTATTCGCTGATATCCATACCGACGGCGCGACTGAATTCCTCCTCGCAGCCTAATTCTTCACACAAGCTCTGCAGCTGTTCAGAGGCCCACCACTCGGATTCATCGCACAGGATAGAAAGTACCTGCTCGCTGATGCCAAGATCGGCTAGAATATCGAAATCGCCGTCAGGCCAGCCTTCGGTGTCGGCAAAGTCCTCCTCGGGAATATCGGGTATATCAATATCCATCTCTTCGAGGAGCGAAGCGGCGAAGTCATCGACAGCTGCCATGGAGGCGTCGGAAAGAAAGAGTCGGACGCGGCTCGGAGTTGGACGGACGATGACAAAGTACTCATCATCGACACATAAGAGGGCAAAGGCCGCAGACTCCGCGCGCAAGCCGCGCACAGCCTTAATGGCGGTTTCGATATTGGTAGAGTCCTCAGAAAACCGTCGAACCTGCCAGTTCGATTCGGATCGGGTGACAGTTACGGCAAAATTACGCTCCATACCGAACAACCTTAGTCCTTGTGTGCCACACTTAGCATGTGAGTATTAACCAAATTTCCCGTCCCGTCTGCATTCTTGGCCTCGGTCTGATCGGAGGCTCACTCATGCGCGCCCTCCACGAGCACGGCGTCGACGTCTTCGGCCACAACCGTTCACCGTCTGCAACCCGCAAGGCCCGCGCGGAAGGCTTTGATGTGACCACGGATCTCACCGAGGCTCTAAGTCGCGCGGCGGAGAGTAATGCTCTTATCGTCCTCGCTACTCCAATGCCCGCTGTCGCCTCGCTACTCGACGCTTTGAATGAATATGCTCCGCACTGCGGATTCACCGATGTCGTCAGCGTCAAAGGCGAAGTATATGCCCTCGTGAAAAGCCGGAATATGCAAGACCGCTACGTGGGAGGGCACCCCATGGCAGGCACGGCCGAATCAGGGTGGGACGCTTCCTTCCCAGAGCTCTTTCGCCGCGCCGTGTGGGTAGTTACCTTTGATCACCTCGTCGATTCAACAGAGGTTAGCCGTACCTGGAAACGTCTCTGGATTGATGTGGTGCATATGGCCACTCTCGTGGGGGCGGAGGTGGTACCCGCTCGGGTCCATGCCCATGACCTGGCCGTTGCACGGGTGAGCCATCTACCTCATATTCTCGCTGAGGCCCTCGCGATCGTGGGAGATAATGGTGGGGCACTCGCCCTCTCTCTCGCGGCTGGTTCCTTTCGCGATGCTACCCGGGTTGCCGGCACATCACCATCCTTGGTTCGTTCGATGTGCGAGACCAACCATCTTGCCCTCGGTGAGGCACTCGATGAATGTTTAAGCATTCTCCGTGATGCTCGTGCCCATCTGAGCCCACCACAGGCTGAAATTCAAGATTTAGTCGATAGTGGTTACCGCTCTCGCGTGCGCTTTGAAGCGCGCTCAGGTCTTAATGCCTCTCAGTCTGTCAGCCCCGCCAAGATCTCCAATCGCCCCGTTTTCCGGTTGCACCACGACGGCACCGATTGGGCCAATCAGCTTATTCAGGCCGAAAATCTTGGTGCCCGCATCGAAGTGCTCTAATAACAGGCAGACAGGAGCATATAAAGGCATCTCCAGCTAGCTTCTACCGCGAGGCCCGAGAACAAAAAGAAAACCCACTTCAGACTTGGTGTGAAGTGGGTTTTCTTTTTATGGTGCGCCCGGAGGGATTCGAACCCCCAACCTTCTGATCCGTAGTCAGATGCTCTATCCGTTGAGCTACGGGCGCAAAATTGCGCTGCGGTGCAACGAAGTAAAACACTACACCGCAGCTAAAGACTTTCGCAAATGGCCTAATAGACGGCCATTTCATGAGATCCCTACAGCACAATGAGGCCAAAGGCAGGAACTGCAAGGAAATAAGTTACAAGGGTAACGAGTACAACTCCGATTACATTCAACCAGATACCACCCTTGATCATATCGCCAATTTTGACGTATCCAGAACCATAGGCGATAGCATTAGGTGGGGTAGCCACTGGCAGCATGAATGCGCAGGTTGCGGAGAGCGCAACTGGAATCGTGAGCAGCAGAATATTCTGATCTCCCGAAGCCGTAAGCCCAATACCTATGGCTACCCCGGCCATGATTGGCAGGAAGGTAGCCGCGGTGGCAGTATTTGACGTGAATTCTGTGAGCAATAAGACCACTGCAGCAATGGCGAAGATCAGCAGAATAACGGGAAGCACTCCGAAGCCTTTAGCTAATTCACCAATCCACAAAGAAAGCCCCGACGTGGCGAACATTTTCGACAACGCTAGGCCACCACCGAAAAGAAGAAGCACATCCCAGGGGAGCTCATTAGCTGTTTTCCAATCCATCAAACGAACGCCGGTCTTGGGATTAGCAGGGATAATAAACATCAGCATCGCGGCACTGAGCCCGATAGCAGCATCGGCTACCTTAATATCGGATCCGGTCCAAGAAATTGCCAAGGGGAGAAAAACCCACGCGAGGGCCGCTCCAATAAAGATCACTGCGGTGGCACCTTCACCGAAGCGGATGGGTCCCATGAGAGCAAGTTCCCGGCGGATCATCTCCCGTCCCCCCGGAATATGATCGACTTCAGGTTTAAATACCGTGATTAAAACCGCCCAGGCGATCACCATAAATACCGACGCTAATGGAATGCCAACCAGCATCCACTGCCCGAATCCGATTTTAACGTTGTGGTTATCCGCCATATAGGCCACGAGCAGCGCGTTTGGTGGGGTACCAATGATGGTGCCCAAGGAACCGATGGAAGCAGCATAAGCAATGGCGAGCATTAAACCGGTGGCAAATTTCTTTTGATGAGCCATTCCCCCGACGGTATCTGCAGTGAGCTGTAATACCGATATGCCAATGGGTAGCATGACCACAGCAGTAGCGGTATTAGAAACCCACATAGACAAGAATCCGGTGGCTAACATAAAGCCAGCGATGAGCTGCTTGGGTTTGGTACCCACTAGGAGCACAACATTTAAGGCAAGTCGACGGTGTAAATTCCACCGCTGCATCCCGAGAGCAAGGATGAAGCCACCCATAAAGAGGAAGATTGTGGGAGAGGCATAGGGGGCGGAAATATCTCCAAACCCGATAACCTGAGCCATCGGGAAAGCGACAAGTGGAACGAGCGCTGTTGCGGCCAAGGGGATCGCCTCTGTCATCCACCACGCTCCCATGAGCACCGCCACCGCGGCGGTGATACGGAGCGTATTATAATCAAATTCCTGATCGGGTTTGAGCTCGCGCACTAGCTCCACTGAGGATTGCGGGAAGATTAGATAAATAATGATCGCGGCGACGAGACCACCGATGAGGCCGATCGCTTCGCGGCGCCACTCTTTGGGGTCAAGAGCTTGTGAATCTTCAGCGAGGGCGTGCGCTGATGACTCGTGAATAATAGGAATACTCATGGAATATCAACCTCCTTCGTCAGCGGTCTTTGGATTGCCAAGACCGACTAAGTGAGTCTCGCAGCCTCCAATCCTCGGCCGAACGTCGCATGATATCAGTCAGCGGTTACGAAACCAGTAGTAGCTCATTAGATTACCCTTAATGACTTTGGTTGCACCTAAGAAAAACGTTATTTTCCCGGCCACAGACACCCTAAAAGGGTCAAACTTGCAGGATATACCATTTTCCAAATCCGTATATTTCTCCGCAAAAACTGATGCATAAGCCCCTAGATAGGGGTGGAAACGTGTTCTTAAGTTCCTCTTCAGGCGGCATCGTTAGCTTTACGATGTGCACATGCATTATCACCTGAAATCGCGAAGATTCACGCGGGCACCGCGATTAACGCGTCTAAAGAACGCTGATGGCACATGAGAAATCCCAGCCAGTTGGTAATCTGGCTGGGATTTATTTGGTGCGCCCGGAGGGATTCGAACCCCCAACCTTCTGATCCGTAGTCAGATGCTCTATCCGTTGAGCTACGGGCGCCTGGCGGAGACGAGAGGATTTGAACCTCCGGTCCTTCGTTAAAAGGACAACTCATTAGCAGTGAGCCCCATTCGGCCGCTCTGGCACGTCTCCAAACCACAAGGCGATCCAAATAATTGAATCTCGCTAAATAATACGCACAACCCCAGCCGCGGCGCAAAACTGCCAAGTAAAACCTTGTATTCTCGACGCTCAACGCGATGATTCAGCACCCTGCAGTCTAGAATAAACCCATGCACATACGCGGCGACTTGAACGACATTCCTCCCTATATTCCAGGTGAAAACCTGCCTCACGCCCTTAAGCTCTCCAGCAACGAACTCAGCCACCCGCCACTTCCAAGCGTTCAGGAAGCCATGCATTCTGCGGTAGCTGGGGTGAATAGGTATCCAGATATGTCCGCCCGCGCCTTGAAAGCTGAGCTCGCTGACCACTTGGAATTAGATGAAGCCTGCGTCACTGTAGGTTGCGGATCCTCTGCGCTGTGCCAACAACTTGTGCAGATTAGCTGCCTGGCGGGCGAGGAGGTCATCTTTCCGTGGCGCAGTTTTGAGGGCTACCCCATTTTTGCGCGCGTCGCCGGCGCCCGTCCCGTTCCAGTGGCTCTCACCTCAAACTTTGAGCACGATTTAGAAGCGATGCTGGCTGCTATTACAGAGCAGACGCGTTTGATCTTCTTATGCAATCCCAATAACCCCACTGGTACAGCCCTGCGCGCACCAGAATTTGAAGAATTTATGGATCAAGTGCCGTCTACTGTTATTGTTGCGCTCGACGAAGCCTATATTGAATACCTCCGCGATCCGCGTGCACCCATTGCCCTCCGCTACCTTCAGCGCTATCCCAATCTGGTGGGCTTAAGAACCTTCTCGAAAGCGTATGGCCTTGCAGGTTTGCGTATCGGCTACGCTTTCGGCAATCCCGCGATTATGACGGCCCTGGATAAGGTCGCGATCCCGTTCGGGGTAAATTCGCTCGCTCAAGCAGCAGCTATAGCCAGCCTGCACGCTCATGACGAAATTTTAGAACGCACCGAAGAAGTCGTGGCACAACGCGCACGGCTCGCCGATTTTCTAGAGTGCGGCAATTCTGAAGCAAATTTCCTCTGGTACCCCACTGATCAGGCGTCGATAATAGCTGCGAACTTACGCGAACAAGGGGTGATCACACGCGCTTTCCCAGAAGGCCTGCGCATAACCGTGACCACATCTACAGAGTGCGATGCGCTGATGGGAGCGTGGGAGGCTTGTGGACTGGCCTAGAACTTCAAACGCGTCTTAATTCGCCATTCATGGATAGTCAACCAAATGAGGATGATATCGATAATAGTCAGGGTGAGCAGCCCAATAGTGACCTCAAAATACATCTCATAGCTTTGATAGACTACAAAGCCCACTAAAACGGCGATCATCAGAGGATAGGCCCATAATTTGCCGCGCAAAACTGCCACAATCAGGATGGTTTTCACCACCGCATGAACTACTAGATAGAAGACGATATAGTTCTGAGTGCTGATGTCAATACTGTCGACGCTATTGATAACCGCGCGCGCGAATGGAGCGGAGGGGTCGGCGAGGAGCTGATCGCGGGTGAGCCATTCAGCCATATCGCGCCAGCGTTCCACAGGAATGACCTTGATCAGGGCGGCAAGGATAAGCTCGAAGAATCCCAAGATTAGCTTGAACCACAGCGTCGCTTTGAAGGTGCGAATCAAGACTTTATCTTGCGTACTTAGGTCTGCGTTTTTCAGACTCACACACTGTCCTTTCCAGCGCCACAGAAGTTCTTCACTCCGCTGGGATTACACCCCTTTCGCGAAGTAAACTACTGGCGACTATTGTAACCCTGCCACGGAAAAACACCAGACAGCGGCTGCTTCTTCAGATTCTAAATGACTACGTTGATTTCGCGGCTTTCAGAGCGATGATTTCCAGGCATTTATAATCCACATCAAGGTTCGGGATCTTATGCGTTAGCCCACTCGTAATTGCTCGCCTCCTTTTAAGAGTTGGCCTGATTTTATGAGAAATACTGCCAGATATTAAATGGGAGAGGAGTTATTGGTCACCTCAAGGGGATACCACTTTCACCACGGAGGACATAGCAATCACTCGTCGCCTCGCTCGTACGTCTCCCACTAGCTAGTTAATCTTTTCGACCGTGATTATTCGTAGACGGCAGGTTCCATCGAAAAAAACAGCATATCTTTGCGGGCACATAACCTCTCAGGACACAGCAGGCGAGGGTGGATTGGGTGAGGGGTCTACATCAGAAGAAAAGCAGAAAGCAGTAGACAATCTGTAGCAGGGAGACTCCCACCAACCCCACTGTTTTCGGGCTATGAGTTTTTTGTATAGGGGTGGCGTCGATTTTCGCCATCGGAGTGTGGGCTCCTGCTGGATTCTTGACAGTTTAATTTTGGGGCCATTTTGGGGCCACTAGGGTCATTTTGGGGCCACCTTAGGGCCATTCTCGAGACAAACGAGAACAACAGCAGATACCTCACAGGAGACAAACGAGAACAACAGCAGATACCTCACAGGAGACGATAACCCCTGCTAGACAGCAGAAAACCCAGCTACACGAGGTAGCTGGGTTTTTTTCCTTGCGGAGATGGAGGGATTTGAACCCCCGGTTGGTTTCCCAACGCTGGTTTTCAAGACCAGTGCATTCGGCCGCTCTGCCACATCTCCAGTGCGATTTTTCGCTTCCCAGATCATACATCTTTTCTGAAGGACACGCATAATCTACGGTAGCCTTGACTGTTATGAAAGCTATCGCAATTACAGAATCCAAAAAACTCGAACTCCTCGAGACACCAACTCCCCGTATCGCTGATGGAGAAGTACTTGTTAAGGTGCGCGCGGTAGGCGTTAATCGCGCTGATATCTTGCAAGCTGCCGGCCACTATCCACCCCCTGCAGGGGAATCCGAGATCCTCGGATTGGAGTGCGCAGGAGAAATCGTCGATCCTGGGACCACTCATAGGAAGAAGGGCGAAAAGGTTGCGTGTTTGCTTGCTGGTGGTGGTTACGCCGAATATGTGGCAGTACCTGAAGGTCAACTCTTCCCAATTCCGGCGGGTTATAGTTTCGCTGAGGCGGCTGCAGTAGTAGAGGTGGCAACCACCGTGTGGTCGAATATCGGCATGTTAACAGGCTTAGAAAAAGGACAGACCATTCTGATTCATGGTGGCGCAGGGGGAATCGGCACCTTTGCTATCCAACTGGCAAAACATATTGGGGCTCGAATTGCGGTGACAGCTGGCAGTGATGAGAAATTGCAACTGTGTCGCTCTTTAGGAGCCGATATCACCATCAATTATAAAGAGCAGGATTTCGCCCACGAGTTGAAGAATTCCTGCGACCGTATCCTTGATATCATGGGCGCAAAATACCTTGACGCTAATCTCGACGCCCTTGCTCCTGATGGACATATGGTCATTATTGGGCTCCAGGGTGGGGTCAAAGGTGAGCTCAATATTGGCAAGCTCTTAACCAAGCGGGGCAGTATCTCGGCTACTGCTTTGCGGGCCCGCGACCGCGCCGATAAGGCTCGGGTTGTCGCCGATACCACACGTCATATCTGGCCTCTTTTGGAGTCAGAAGTGATTACTCATCATATTCACCGAGTATTCCCACTCGAGGAGGCTCAACGGGCACACGACTTACTTAAGTCTGGTGAAGTTTCTGGCAAACTTGTTTTGGAAGTTTCGTAAAACTCGCGTTTGAGCTCCCTTCCGCATGGGGGCACGCGAGAAGCCCTCGCTTTTTTCGTGTAGCGATTTTCTCAAAGAGTACACGCTGCCAGGAGCTAAGCGAAGGCTTCGTCAGTTTTGCGAATTCCTATTTAGGCAGTAATCCCGCTTCGCGGGCGAGGTACGCAAGAATGGAGGCAATACTCAGCGTCAGACCGGTAGCCCAGAGGATGGTGTAGGTTGTACCGATCCGGTAATTATTAGCAGCATCATTCTTAAGCGAGCTCTTAAGCGCCCATGCGTTTGCTGGAGTGTCCTCGTATGCATCAATGGCGGACCCGAAGCCGGGATGCACATTATCAGGGTTGGAGGCATTGTCAATCAACCACCGCCCAGTCTCGTAATCCGAAATGGTCGAAGAGGTTTGATCCTTGGCCTGAGCCACCGCAGTGGACAATGACAAGGCGGTAACGGCAGCCATGAGGGCAGCAGAGAATCGCTTCATGAGAGCTCCTAAGCTTGAAGGTTAAATTTGAAGACGCGTAGACACTTTCGACGTTGTCTACGGGCTATCAGTATCATAATGAGATAGTTATTTATTAAAATATCCAATACTAGAAATCAACCCTTTTAAGGGGTAGTTCCTCTAACAGGCGCCCTCGACGAGGGCAGCTAGACTCTGGACCAATCTATCAATATCGTGCCTGGTGTTATAGGGAGCCAAACTGCACGTAATAGCACCTTCTTCCTGATTGAGGCCCATCGCTACAAGCAGCGGGTCATGCGTGGTCAGAGTGCTCACAACGCGATTATCAACCAGGTACTGATGGATTGTTTCCGCGCTTAAACCTGGAATGCAAAAAGTGGCACGAGGAAGCCGTGGCACCACCGAACCCATAGCTAACTCCCCACTGAGCCCAAAGGTGTATACGCTACTTATATGTTGTAAGGAATCATCGAGGTAGTGACCTAATTCGGTGAGGTATTCCCCCGCAGAATACACACTTCTCTCTAGACGGCGCCGCCTGGAGCCGCGATCCTGCTCCTCCATATCGGCTAGGTGCTCGATAGCCGCAATAACTCCCGCCATCAAAGCTGAAGAGACATCATTAATGAATACATCCCCCGCAAGGCGCGGCACCATGCTCGCACGCTGAAAAGCTAGACAGGATAGGGCAGGACCCCCGAGAACACTCAAATCGAGCGCAATGATATCTGCGCCGAGAGCTTCGAAAGTGACGGAGCTAAAACCCAAGGTAGGTGTAGCGTCGACAAGCAACCAACTGCGGGAGGTAGCGTGAATAATCTCGCTCATGCGCACCAGGTCATGCATAGAGCCAGTTAGCGGATGAGCACTCATGAGCGAGACCAGGCGGGTGGAGCCGGTAATGAGGGTGGCAAATTGCCATGGAGGTACCTCTCCCGTGCCTAAATCGGACTCGGCAACAATAGTGGGTCTACCGGTGATAGCGTGAGTATTAAATCTCGAGGTAACTACCTCCCCGCCTCGGCGAAAGAGCGGTTCCACCGCACGCGATAGACGTTCGTATAGAACAGGCAGGCTAGGTCCAAAGATGATGGCGTCAGCTGTCGTGCCGGTGAGGTCAGCCACCGCGATGCGCGCACTGTTTTCCAAACCATCGGCGCCGAAGCGAACGCTAGTGCCGGCGCGACCATGAGAACCGGAGGCGCTTTCTTCGTAGTCCATCACCGCGGACATGCGGAAACCACGGGCAGTAGCGCTAGCGACTGATTCGGGAATTTGGGGGCGCTGGGCGGCATTCATATAGATCCAGCCATCCGCTAAAGATGGGTATAAACCCCTCATGCGTGCGCTATCGAACATCACAGTACCGTATCTCCCACCGTCTACCGGTATACCGAAGCCAAAACCCTTCTCTATAGTATGCCTGTCACTTTCAACTTATGCACCAGCCCAGCTAGGCTTATACTTCGTGGAGCACGAAGACAAGAATTTCACGAACCCAAGTCACCCTCAACCAACCCCCGATCCCCTGATCGCTGCGAAGATTGAGCGAATAACTGCAGCGGACGGTATCGACCCAGAGCCGTCGCACTCGCGCACATTCGGTGCAGCGTGGCACGATCTGGTGCGCGGTTTTAAGCAGCACGAGCTGTGGCTGCAATTAGGCTGGCAGGATATTAAACAGCGTTATCGACGCTCCGTTTTAGGCCCCTTATGGATCACGATTGCTACCGGTGTGATGGCCCTTGCCCTCGGTTTTCTCTACTCTGTGCTCTTTAAAATCCCGGTAGCGACTTTTCTCCCGCACGTGACAGTGGGCCTTATTATGTGGACTTTTATTTCGGGCTGTATCAAGGATGGAGCCGAGGTTTTTATCACCAATGAGGGCCTTATCAAGCAGCTCCCTTCTGCTCTCTCCGTCCACGTATACCGACTTGTGTGGAAGCAGACGCTTTTTCTCGCCCACAATCTGGTGATCTGGCTCGTCCTTATGCTGGTATTTCCCCGCCCCTTGGGGTGGGACCTCCTGCTCGCCTTACCTGCGATGGCGCTCCTCATTATTAATGGGGTGTGGGTGTCGATGTTCTTCGGAATAGTGGCAACCCGCTACCGCGATGTAGCGCCCCTTTTGGAGTCTGGAGTGCAATTACTCTTCTATATCACCCCGATTGTGTGGATGACTCAGACCTTGAAGGATCAAGGTGGCACCATCTCAGAGCGCGCAAAATTAGCGCAGCTTAATCCGCTATATCACTATATGGAAGTGGTGCGCGCCCCCTTAATTGGTGCGGATCTACCCGCCTACCATTGGTGGGTTGTCATCGCGTGCACCGCCACAGGCCTTATCGTGGCGCTGCTGGCCATGAAATACTGGCGTTTTAGGGTGAATTACTGGGTCTAGGCTCCCTTAACTAGAACCTCCGCGCTGCCCCAGATAACAACAATAAGGACAACGATCATGGTCTCCATCGATACTTATAATGCGTGCGTTGATTTCCCTATTTTCGACGCCAAATCTCGCTCCATGAAGAAGGCCTTCCTCGGTGCCGCTGGTGGCGCGATTGGGCGCAATAAAAATAATACGGTGGTGGTTGAGGCCCTGCGCGATATCAATCTTCACCTAAGAGAAGGCGACCGCGTGGGTCTGGTGGGCCATAACGGCGCCGGCAAATCTACTTTGCTCCGTCTCCTTTCGGGCATCTACGAACCTACCCGCGGTTCCGCGCATATACGTGGCCGAGTAGCCCCGGTTTTTGATCTCGGGGTGGGCATGGATCCAGAAATCTCAGGCTATGAAAATATCGTGATCCGTGGGCTTTTCCTTGGCCAAACACGCAAACAAATGCGTAAGAAGATGGACGATATTGCGGAGTTTTCCGAACTCGGCGATTATCTCGCTATGCCACTACGCACCTACTCCACAGGTATGCGTATCCGTCTGGCTTTAGGCGTCGTTACCTCTATCGAGCCTGAAATTTTGCTTCTCGACGAGGGCATCGGTGCCGTTGATGCCGCCTTTATGGCCAAAGCGCGCACTCGCTTACAAGAGCTAGTAGAGCGCTCAGGAATCCTCGTCTTCGCTTCTCACTCCAATGATTTCCTAGCGCAGCTATGTGATACTGCCATCTGGGTGGATCACGGACAACTACGCCAAGCAGGCCCCATCCCGGAGATTGTCCAGGCCTATGAAGGCAAGGAAGCCGCCGATCATGTGCGACGCATCATGAGCCAAAGCGATTAAGGTGAACCAAGATCTGTGGGAGCTCTACGCCCAACTGCGCTGTGCCCACTTGGTGGATCTCACCCACACCTTTTATCCCACCCAGCCACATTTCCCTGGCGATCCTGTAGAAGAACGCACTGAGATCACAAATATTGCAGATAATGGCTACGCAGTTACCCAGTACCGTCTCGTCGGACAATGGGGAACCCATATTGATGCTCCAGCACACTTTCTGCAATCTGGACGCACGGTTGATCGTATTGATACCGATGATATGATCAGCCCGCTGGTGGTCCTAGATTATCACCGTGACGTACAAACGAACCCGGATTTTCAGCTCGATAAAAAGACGCTCGTCTCCTGGGAGGCCACCTATGGGCCGATTCCCGAGAATAGTTTTGTGGCTTTCCGCTCTGACTGGTCGAAGCGCTGGCCGGATCAGCACGCACTACTAGGTCTCGATAACCACGGTCATCGCCATAGTCCAGGGTGGACTGTCGATGCCATTAATTTCCTAGTCCAACATCGCGGTATTAGAGCCATCGGACATGAAACCTTTGACACTGATCCAGGATTCCTCGTCGACCGCGGTGAGATGCCGGCCCAGTATGCGATCTTGGCGCATGATCGGTGGCAGATAGAATTGCTCACCAACCTTGATAAGCTCCCGGCGCGCGGTGGACTTTTATGGGCCTCGTGGCCTAAGCCTCTGGGTGGTACCGGTTTTCCAGCGCGAGCTATCGCGCTGATCTCTTAGTAATTATTTTCTTCTTTAAAGCGTTCGGGGTGACGCCAAAGAGTCCATAGGCTGACAATGAGAGTGGCGGTGAGAACCAGGGATACCAGACTAATTCCTAGGATGCTAAAAAATAGCACGGTCATGGCAGGGCTCATTCCACCGGCCCCGACGGGTTCCATAAAGTTATAACGGATATACATCCCGACGGCCACTAAAATCCAGCTGATCAGGGTTGCTCCTGTGAGTACGCGCATGTGGTCTCGCTTTCTGCCGATCGTTCTTTTGGGCTGTGTCTGCTTAGTCTATCAACCGAGCCATGCTCCCCACTCAAGGGTGCAGTCATTGCTATAAACGAACCGTCAATCAATAGACATAAGGGATGGATATGCAACAATATCCCTTATGGTATTGAGCTTGCAGGATAAAATTGCCGCCGTTATTGTCACCCACCACCGTGCTGATTTATTACGCCAATCCTTAGAGATTGTGGCGAATCAAACCACCCCAGTGAACTGGATTATCGTGGTAGACAATGGTGCCGAAGATGAGGTAGCCGATCTGCTTATGGATATCGCTGGCGAACGCGGAATCTACCTTCCCTCTCAACGCAACTTAGGAGGGGCCGGAGGCTTCGCCTACGGCTTCTTATACGCCTTATCGCTAGGCGCAGATGCTATTTGGTGCGCCGACGATGACGGGCATCCCGCCGATGAACACGTGCTCACCACCTTGCTTCACTGTGCCGAGCGGCATCAACTCGCTGAGGTCTCCCCCGTGGTATGCACCAAAGATCATCCCGATCAGCTGGCTTTTCCTTTAAGGCGCGGGCTCAGTTGGCGCCGTCATCGGCACGAATTGGTCGATCCCGATCATCCGGAGGCAGATATGCTTGCCGGGATTGCCTCTCTCTTTAATGGCGCTCTTATTTCCGCCGAGGCCATGGAGATTATCGGGGTTCCAGATTTGCGGCTGTTCATTCGGGGCGACGAGGTAGAATACCACCGTCGATTAGCGCGCTCTGGGCTACGCTTTGGTACCTGCCTAACAACCGCCTATCTACACCCCGACGGGGCGGCAGAATTTAAGCCCATTTTGGGCGGACGGATGCACACGCAGTATCCCGATAATGAACATAAACGCTTTTTCACCTACCGCAATCGTGGCTATCTAATGAATCAGCCTGGGATGCGGCGGCTTTTGCCGCAGGAATATGCTCGCTTCGGCTGGTTTTTCCTTGTGCAACGCCGCGATCTTACGGGCTTTAAAAAGTGGCTGAAACTTCACCGTCTAGGGCGCAAGGAACGATTTATCCGACCTAGCCCCGAGGTTCTTTAAAGATCACCATACGCTGCACCACGAAATTGGTAATAGTGGCCAGGCCTTGGGCTATGACGAAGGAGACGGTATCTACCGCTGCTTGCTCGAGGCCTAAGGAGCTCAGCGGAGCGTTGAGGATATAGTAAACAAAATTCTGTACCGCGAAGGTGGACAGATAGAGAGCAGCAACAGCAAGCCCTGACTTCTTCGACGTCGTGGCATTAAATGTCCATTTAGAATTCATCACATACGCAGTCACAGTGCCAGCACACCACCCGAGGGCCTTAGCACCTGAGCGCGGGAAGCCGAAGAGGTAATTCAGGATTAAGGTGCTGCCATAATCTACAATGGCCGCCACAATACCCACCGCAATAAAGCGACTCAACTGGGTTTTTAAAGAGGAAGATGGTGGTTGGGCACTCATGAGCATAGAGCATACCGCACCGCGCAGTCGGCTAAAATCAGGGGTCGTTAGCGCCTAAGCAATTCGCGATAAATATCCATCCGCTCTGCAAGATTCATGGTCTCTCGACCCCCCGCTCCCAAGGAAGCAAGCGCCGCCAAGGATTGTTGGCACATCAGCCGAGCGCTCGCTGGATCGATTTCTCCTTCCAGATCAAGTCCGTCAATCAGGGAAGAAATTATATAATCGGTGCGCTCTTTGCTGCTCATACAACTAAAGGCCAATACGCAAATCCAGAAGGCCTGCCTACTATGAGGTTCTTTTTCGATCGGTAATTGCGAGAGTACCTGGCTAATGGTCGCATCTATTGTTGGGGTTCGCGAAAAATCTATGGCTTTTAGTAGAGGCACAAAATCATAAATACCTGAGGTGCGGATGATATCGACCACTTCTTCGTGGGCTAGGGCTAAAACCTCGTGAATGACCTTCGAGCCGGTGAGTGTGGCATTAATCGCCTGCGGATCGCACTCCCCTGGGCCGAAATTTCCAACCCCTGCGATACAGATAATATCGGGGGTGGCTATATCGCGGGGGATAATATCGAGGACTTCGGTATCGAAGGACCACAGTCCCCATTCTTGATGCAGATGCTCGCCTGGCTCGGCTAGATACTCCCCCACTAAACGCGCAGGATCCAGGGCGGGGTAGAGTTTCGCAGCCGTGGTACAGCAGTCAGATTTATGGCCGTCGATACCGAAGACGGTAGGTAAAAGCGCATTAAGTTCGGCAATACTGAGAGCCTGATTGACCCCAATAAAGCGTACGATTTCCTCAGTGGCTGATACCGCTTGAATCCTCACAATGCTCGTTCGGGTACCCCATTCGCTTGCCGCCTTATTCATTTTTGCAGCCCGCACCGCAGTCAATGAGGTCACGTGGGTGGCAGGGGGTGAGGTGGGCATAGACTCCAGCCTAGACACAGATTCTTATTCAGGGTGGTGTGGTCTCTGCGGCACTGATAAATATTGGAAATATTGCCAGTATATTCTCAGTTTTGCTCCCCTCTTGGTGCTACTTGAGGAAGTACCATGGATGATATGTTTGGTCTTTTTAAAAAGAAGCAGCAACCGCAGACCCATGTCGCGGCAGAGCGCACGAATCTGCCCATGAGCGATCATATGACGCGGCTGGTTGCTGAAGAGCTTCCCCTCCTCGATTCAGATTCGCGCGGGCGGATCTATTCCATCTTGGAATCCTACGAAGGACCGACAATCACCTCCCAGGAGGAGTTGCCTGAAGAGATTCGGCGCCTTCTCGATCTTTAAGCGGGAGTATCGCGTTATACTCCCGTCGTCTTTCTCTCACCCGATCCCGTGCTCGGTACAATCTCACACCGAAGGTATTGGGATAGTGCCACGGCACATGGGTAGGGTGGAATCGTTATCTGTATCAAGAAAACAGTCCTTTTTACCTAAGAAAGTGGGCTAGACCCTTCATGACTGATCATTCTCTGCTTGCTACCAAAGCTCAGGAACTCACCGGTTGGGGACGCACCGCCCCCACCACCGCCCAGGTGCTGCGCACCCCCGATCTCGAGGAAATGGTGCGAGCCGTCCGCCTGGTGGCCGAGGATAATGCCGCGAAGCCGGACTATCTCAAGCGCGGTGTTATTGCCCGTGGCATGGGGCGTTCCTACGGCGACCCTACTCAAAACGCTGGCGGCTTGGTCATCGATATGCAGGATCTCAATAAGATCCATTCCATCGATCCAGAAACCGCAGTTGTTGATGTAGATGGTGGTGTCACTCTAGACCAACTCATGAAAGCCGCTCTGCCATATGGGCTCTGGGTTCCGGTTCTACCTGGTACCCGCCAGGTCACGATCGGTGGTGCCATCGGCCCCGATATTCACGGCAAGAACCACCACTCCGCCGGCTCTTTCGGCGATCACGTATTATCGATGGAACTGCTTGTTGCCGATGGCCGGATCCTCCATATTGAGCCAGAAGGCTCTGCGGACGATCCCGATGGCTCCCTCTTCTGGGCCACCGTCGGTGGCATGGGTTTGACCGGCATTATTGTGCGCGCCCGCATCAAGATGACCAGAACCGAGACCGCCTATTTCATCGCAGATGGCGATCTCACTGCCAACTTGGACGAGACCATCGAATTCCACTCCGATGGTTCGGAGAAGAACTATACCTACTCCTCCGCATGGTTCGATGCTATTTCCCCAGAACCCAAACTCGGCCGCTCCGCTATTTCGCGAGGCTCGCTGGCTACCTTGGCTCAGCTCGAGGAATTGAATCCTAAGCTGGCTAAGGATCCGCTGAAATTCAATGCGCCCCAATTAGTGACCGTTCCTGATATCTTCCCCTCATTCACCATGAACAAGCTATCCATGATGGCCATTGGTGAATTGTGGTGGCTCAAGTCCGGCACTTACCGCAATCAGGTGCAAAACCTCACTCAGTTCTATCAGCCCTTGGACCTGATCGGAGAGTGGAACCGCGGTTATGGTTCGCGTGGCTTCTTGCAGTACCAGTTCGTGGTCCCCATGGATGCCGTGGAGCCTTTCAAGGAGATCATCCGGGATATACAGCGCTCTGGCCACTACTCGGCTCTGAATGTATTTAAGCTCTTCGGACCGGGTAACCGCGCCCCGCTCAGCTACCCAATGCCGGGCTGGAATGTCTGCGTTGACTTCCCCATCAAGCGCGGCCTCGGAACCTTCCTTGATGAATTGGATCGCCGAGTTATGGAATTCGGTGGCCGTCTCTACTTGGCTAAGGAATCACGGACCTCGGCAGAGAATTTCCACAAGATGTACCCAGAGATGGAAAACTGGCTCACAACCCGCAATGCGATCGACCCGCACGGTGTTTTCGCCTCAGATATGTCGCGTCGCCTCGAGCTTCACTAATTCATTTCCCTCTCCTCACATTTTCTTAAAGGAAGGCATCAATCAATGCTTAATGCTGTGGGCCAAGCCCAATCTATTTTGCTCCTCGGGGGCACCTCCGAAATCGGACTCGCCATTGTCAAAGAATTCTTAGATAAGGGTCCAGCCAAGGTCATTCTGGCTGCCCGCGATAAATCCCCACGCCTCGACATCGCCGTCAATGACGTCAAAGCCTGGGGTGCCCAGGAGGTGGAGGTCATTAATTTTGACGCCACCGACTTCGACTCCCATCCAGCCGTTATCGACCAGGCTTTTGCTGGCGGCGATATCGACGTTGCCATTGTGGCCTTTGGTACTCTCGGGGATCAAGAAGCCCTCTGGCAAGACCAGAAGTTGGCTGTCGATTCCGCTCAGACCAACTTCACCGCAGCCGTCTCTGTGGGCGTACTCCTGGGTGAATACCTGAAGAAACAGGGTCACGGAAACCTCATCGCTCTCAGTTCCGTAGCTGGGCAGCGTGTCCGACGCTCTAATTTTGTCTACGGCGCTGCCAAGGCTGGCTTTGACGGATTCTACGTCAATTTGGGCGTTGCGCTGCGCGAATTTGGTGTGCGCGTACTCGTCGTTCGCCCTGGCCAGGTTCGTACCAAGATGAGCGCAGAGGCTGGTGAAGCACCGCTGACCGTAAATCGCGAAGATGTCGCAAAGGCAACCTTCAACGCTGTGGTGGCCAAGAAAGATGCGATCTTCGTCCATCCTCTCTTCCAGTACGTTTCGCTCGTATTCAAGGTGATTCCGCAGGCAATCTTCCGTAAACTCCCCTTCTAATTCTTCTGTTTTTAGAGGTTTTTTACAGGCTCTTTTAGGCACCGAGCAGGTCTTGATCATGATGATCAAGACCTGCTTTTTGTCACATAGACCCCTGTGGTTACAGTGGCGTATGCGCATAATTGGCTCTATGTATGGGAAACTAAAATAATGACTGTTCAGGACCAATCACCAAGTCTTTCGGGTTCGCGCTGCCAAACACAGCACCTCCAGCACCCGTCGGCTTATGCCCCTGATGTTTTGGCCACCCCCGTCACTGTGCTCGCAATAATCCTAGCGGGTCTCGGCGGTGGGCTTTTCACCCTCGCTTCGTGGCTTATTATTCACACCACAAATCTGCCCGCGTTTGGCCCCTCCAATGTGACCCGAGCTCTCTCCTCCCTCGGGTCCATGCTGGTTGTGTTGGTAACTGGACTAGTGGTCTACTTCCTTATGAGCGATGCAGCACACGCACGTCGCACCCCTCGGTGGCGACAGATTTTCAGCTACTTTATCTGCTATTTATCCCCAGCTGCACTAGTAGTAACCACCCTAGCTATCCCCCTTTCTGCCACCTCGCTATATCTATCAGGAGTGACAGTTGATCAGGGTTTCCGCACCCAGTTTCTGACGAGGCTCACGGACTCATGGCAACTCTCAGATATGAACTATATCGATATGCCCTCTTACTATCCCGGCATGTGGTTCTGGTTTGGCGGCCGATTGGGCGATCTACTTAATCTCCCTGGATGGGAAGTCTTCCAACCGTGGGCAATGGTATCGATTGCCCTGGCTGGAAGCGTGCTCGTCCCGGTGTGGCAGCGTCTAACTGGAAGCCTCCCCGTAGCTACCGCCATCGCGTTGGTAAGCGTATGTATTGCGATTGTAACGAGTGCGGAAGAGCCCTATGCGGCTATCATTGCCCTCGGGGTTCCGGCGGCAACCATCATGGTGCACCGCGCCTTAGTTGGCGGAAATCTAGCGCTTGTGGGCATGATTTTGTACCTTGGGATCTCAGCCTCCTCTTATACGCTCTATACCGCGGTGGTGGCCTTGAGCTGCATAGTTGTGGCAGCTTGCTTTGCGGCCCTGGTCCTTAAATCCTTCGCACCTGTACTACGGCTGGGCATCATGGGTATTGGTTCCATGCTCTTAGCCGCTATCTGGTGGGCACCCTATCTGTATCAAGTTTTCTCCGGAGCTCCCACCAGCGGTTCCGCCGCCCAAAAATATTTGCCGCTCGCTGGTTCGCAGTTCCCACTTCCTATGCTGATCCCTGATGCTTTGGGAGTCATCTGCCTGATCGGCCTAATTTATCTGCTAATACGGTGGTCCCACCCAGATATTGCCACCATGGGGATCTCGCTCATGGTTTTCTACGGGTGGATTACGCTATCGATGGCTGTAACCCTCACCGGTACCACGCTTTTAGGTTTCCGCCTGGATGCCGTGGTGGCACTCATCATGGCTACCGCCGGGGTACTAGGTTTGGCTGAGTTGCGTCTATTGGGCGTCCACCGGCTCGCAACCACCGCCCAACCTGGAGGCCTCAGCCCCGGCTTTTCCCGAGCACTCACCACTTTTATGGTGGTTATCTTATCGATCGGTGGTGTGTCCTATGTACAAAATATTCCGAATCGTTTAGCCCACGCCATAGATTTGGCCTATACCGATACCGATGGCCGCGGCCACCGGGCAGATCTTTATCCCCCCAATGCCGAGAAATACTACCCTGAGATCGCTGACACGATTATGGCGAAGATAGCAAAACCCGCCCGTGAGATCATCGTCCTTACTGATCAGCGCAATTTTTTAGCCTTCCACCCCTTCCGCGGCTACCAAGCCTTCACCAGCCATTATGCCAATCCCCTAGGTGAATTTGAGGCTCGCAATGCGGCCATCGAATCCTGGGCCGAAGCCTCCTGGAAAGAGCAGATGACGGGCCAAGACCTGATCACTCTCATGGAACACAGTCCGTGGCGCATCCCTGATGCCATTGTGTTGCGCGGGGATCTCAAAGCTCTGCAGAAGCAGCTGGCCACAGGAGACAAACCCGACGGGTGGATCTTCGATATAGCCGAGGATATCTACCCCAACAATCCCAATGTGCGTTTTAAGGGTAGTAGCTTTAACCCTGCTGTTTTTCTCGGCGATAATTCTCCTTGGGAGATCACCCCAGTAGGATCATTTGTGGTGGTGACTAGGCAGTGACTCATCCGCACCCCCGCCCCTTATCCCCCGATCATTCTGAAAGCATCACATCCAACGGTCTTATGAATTCCTCTTCTCTTGCTACGGATACTCGACCCCCGATCCACGAAGATATGGCACCTGGATCCCTAACCTTGGGCCAGGCTCCTGGATGGCTGAAGAAACTCGCTGCCCTTTCTGGAGTCTTGGGTTTTTTCTTCTTCATTCTGACCCCGTTCATGCCGGTGAATCAGGTGCAGTCCTCCTTCGAGTGGCCCCAGAATCGCTCCCTCAACCAGATCAGCGCCCCGCTGGTTTCCTATGCCCCGCAGCGGCTAGATGCCACCATCCCGCTGCAAGCATTAGAGCAGTTGCGTGACGATGAAACCCTCGTCTTCTCCACGCTCCCACCCTCGAGTGAGCAATCCGCCACTCGCGGACTTTTTGTTCGGAGCATAGAAGGCAATATTGAGGTGTCCTCCTTAGGTACCATCCTCCTACAGGTTCCTGCCGCGGAGGTGGCCGAGCTGCCTAAGGATGCGACTCTGCAGATTTCCACCACCGAGGAACTGAGCACAGCCGAGATTCCCGGCACAGATTTATCTGGGCAGAGCGAGGACGAGAAGGATCTGCGCCCGCAAGTTTCTGGTATCTATACCGAGCTCACCGGTGATGCTGACGCACTCATTGATGCCGGTCTTATGGCTCGAGTTGAGATTAATTCCCGCTATACCTCTTCACCGACTGTGCTGAAGTACTCTACGATGATCCTGGGCGCTATCTTCCTCGGTATAGCTCTCTTTAGTCTGTATCGTCTCGATCGCCTGGATCGTTTAGGCCGCCATCGCTACTGGCCTAAGAATTTTCTCAAGCCACGTGTCCTCGATGGACTGGTAGGAGCGGTCTTAGGGTACTGGTATGTTTTTGGTGCCAATACATCCGATGACGGCTTTATTCTCACCATGGCCCGGGCTAAGGACGGGGCCGGGTATATGGCCAACTATTACCGGTGGTTCGGGGTTCCAGAATCTCCTTTCGGTGCCCCTTACTATGATTTCCTCACCCTGCTCTCGCAGGTATCGACGGCCTCGATGTGGATGCGGCTGCCTTCTCTGATAGCGGGAATAAGTATCTGGCTGATTCTCTCGCGCGAAATTTTGCCGCGCTTAGGGCCAGCTCTCAAAACTCGCCGGGCCGCACAGTGGACTGCCGCGTTGATGTTCCTAAGCTTCTGGCTTCCCTATAATAACGGTCTACGCCCGGAGCCCATTATTGCCCTGGGTACCTTAGTCACGTGGGTACTCTTCGAGCGTTCAATTGCCCATCAGCGTCTCTTCCCCGCTGCCGTAGGTACCATAGTTGCTGCCTTCACGCTTGCCTGCGGCCCCACGGGGTTGATGGCGGTATCGGTGCTGCTAGTCAGCCTTCCGCAATTATTACGCACCATGAGCATACGACTGAGCTCCTTAGGGACACGGCGTCGTCATGGCTTGAGCTGGATCGTTTTCCTCGGTCCCTTCTTTGCCGCTGGCACGGCCGTTCTCGTGGCGGTTTTCGGCGATCAAACTCTCGCGACAGTGCTGGAATCCATCCATGTGCGTGGCGAGATCGGCCCTTCTTTGAAGTGGTTCCAGGAATGGCAACGCTATGAGGTGCTCTTCCAGCAGACTGTCGATGGCTCTTTCGCTCGTCGATTTGCGGTACTGTTCGCATTTATTGCGGTAGGCCTCGTTTTTGCCTCTATTTTGCGCCACGGCAAGGTACCCGGCTCCGCTCAAGGGCCTTCGCTACGGCTCGTACTGGTTTTTATTGGCACTCTTTTCTTCATGAGCTTCACCCCCACCAAGTGGTCACACCACTTCGGTGTATGGGCCGGCATCGCCCCGGCTCTTGGCGCGCTTGCTGCCGTGGCTCTTAGTGATTTCTCCACCCGGTCGAAATCTGCGCGCACCCTCTTTGTTGGTGGTCTCCTCTTCGTCTATGCATTCTCGCTCTCGACCACAAACGGTTACTGGTATGTGGCCTCCTATGGAGTGCCATGGTGGGATAAATCAATCCAGATCAAGGCTATTGAAGCCTCTTCGGTGATGCTGGCTATCGCCCTGGTTATTTTGCTGATTGGAGCCATCCAGGCAGTACGCCATCAGGCAGGTCTCGATGGGGAACACGGCGATGACGTCGCACCACAGAAAAAGCGCCTATTCACCCATATCTTCACCGCACCGATCGCTGCTTTGTGCGCACTCACGGTGCTCTTTAGCATGGCCTCGCTGGCTAAAGGCTTCGTCTCGCAATACCCTGCCTACTCAATTGGCTTAGGCAATCTTCGTACCCTCGCCGGCGATCGCTGTGCTCTGGCAAGCGATACCTTGGTTGAGACAGACACGAACGAGTCCTTCCTCAAGCCCATCGGGACGACCTTAGGGCAATCACTAGAATCCGGGCCAAAATTCCAAGGATTCGAACCCAACCGCATACCCTATCTAGGTAGCCGCTCCACGGGGTTCGTCTCAGATGCGGAGACCCTCAATACCAACCAAGGGTTACGCCCAGAAAATGAAGAGGGCGTCAACGATTCAGTCATTCGTCTCCCCTTCAACCTCGACTACCGCACAGTTCCAGTGTTGGGATCGTATTCCAATTTTGAGCAACCCTATGCCGAAGCTATTACCAGCTGGTACCAATTGCCTCCCCAACGTGAGGATGCCCCACTATTAGTGGTCAGTGCTGCAGGTAAGATCGCCTATTTTGATCAGGATGGGGTGCGCAAAGACGGTCGCCGCCTGCTTGTAGAATATGGCGCCGAGAATGAACAGGGAGAACTGGAAAAGCTCGGTGAACTCTACCTCAATGACGCAATTATGGTGCCCACGAACCGGTGGCGGAATCTGCGCTTACCTCTCGATGCGCTCCCAGCTGAAGCGACCGTCGTGCGCCTGCATGCTATCGATGATTCCCCCGATTACCGGCAATGGATAGCTTTCACCCCACCGCGTATTCCCACCCTGGCTCCTCTCGATCAGGTGATTGGCCACGATCAACCAGGCATGATCGATTGGGCCGTTGGCTTCCAGTTCCCTTGCCAGCGCCCCTTTAACCACTATGCGGGTGTGGCAGAAATTCCAGGCTATCGCATTAGTGCAGATGCCGATGGCAAGATGCAGGGCTCGAATTTCATGGACTACTATGGCGGCGGTGCACTCGGACCTGCGGAGGCGGTCAATGAATCCTATGAGCTGCCCAGCTACGCCAAGGATGACTGGAAGCGCGACTGGGGCAGTGTTGAGATCTATCAGCCGCGGGCAAATTCCGTAGGTGAAATACCCACCCCGGCTATCATCGATCAAGAAATTATTACCCGCTCCGGGTTGTGGAATCCAGGGCACCAAGCTATCGAAAATGGTAGCCGAGGAGATAGCTAAAGAGACTTAGAAAAATAATAAGCCCGCACCCTATTCACGGTGCGGGCTTGACTCTTATAGAGGCTTAATCGCGAGGTTCTTCGGCGGTCAGTCCCACATAAGCGATGGGAGTAACAAAAGGCTTTTCTCCAAATAATCGCGGTTGCTCGCGACTGTGATCGAGGGGAACTAATTCATTGAGTTCACTAAGCGAACTGATGGGAGTTTGAGGCTGATCACGATCTGCCCGAGCGGCTTTGCGGCACTGTAGCCACAGATAGATAAAGAGCGGATAACCAATCAGGCCCACAATGATATAAATACCGATGAGGATCACTTCAGTGGGAATCTGGAGATTCCACGCAAAGTGCAGTACGAAGGCAATAGCAAACCAGGTTGCCCCATATTTCAGGCGCTGCGCGAAGCTAATGCCAATACTCGTCATGGCCAGGCCAATACCGTAGCCAGCGATTCCGGTGAAAAGGATATGGAGGCCTGGACCTGCAATCGAGCGCAGGCCCCACATCATCAACGTGCCCTCAATATCACTATCTGGGTGGATCAGTCCCCCCATCTGCCCATACAGCAGATTTTCAATAGTATCGAAACCTAAGCCAACAATAATTCCGGTAGCGAAACCGTGCCAGGGGCGATTGAGCTGAGTAAAAGCAGCCATTACTAAAATAACGCCCAAAGTCTTAGCTATTTCTTCTGGGTAAGCGCCTCCAAAGGAGGCGGCGACAATATCCCACCCTAATTTACCGGTGACCTCAGAGACCGCGGTACCAACGAATGTGGCTAGCCCAAAACACACGGCCGAACCCCACGCGAATGAGCTAAATACCCACGCAAAACCGGCGTTCGGCGCGAACCCGGAGCGACTGATAAGAAAATAAAAAGCGATGAGGTAGATCGATACCAGCACCAAGCCGAGGCCAATAGATGCCGGTGAGAGCACCGCAGATAGTCCCACCACGCCTGCTACCCCGAGGGCCGCGAGGATTGTGACAATTAATAAGGTAATGCGGAGGGGTTTGGTATATCTCATGCTGCACTCTCCTGGGGATTCTTCGGGGCATTATCTAGTGCGGTGAAAACCTCCGCGATGCGCGGATCGTATTCGTTTCCACCCACCACAACCATGAGGGCATTATTGGAATTATCGCCGGTGCCAAAGTTGAATCCGAGCTCGAAATATGGATTGTCGCCCAGTGTTCGCATGCGCGCGATATTACCGCTAAACTCCACCTCGCTACTAGGACCCAGAGGCTGTATATACCCCCGCATAGCTCGGGTAACGGTTCGGCGCTGGTTGCTACCCGCCTCGACGACCGAGCTATCAATAGTGATGCCATCGCAATCCCACGATCCGGTATAAAGGGTATCGCTGACGATGCGACACACGAGCGGTTCGCCTTCGGCATTGCGCACCGGAACAGTCCAGTTATAGGCCTCGTCGCCTAGAATAACTTCGGATTCGCGGATTTTTTCGGGTACCACGGCTGCGAGCCCTATAGGAAGGAGCAACAGCAGGGCGAAGATGCCAACAATGGCCCACCACTGTTTCGCATTCGTCGGGGGGTTGTACTGAAAACGACTCATGAGTGGTAATTCTAGGGCATTCACTGCCCTTGTGCAGGACCAGAGAACACTGCCGACGCACGATTCCAGACTCAGCATTACACTGGAGTAATGGCTTTAAATATCACTGATCTTTACCGGTTCGTCAACGGCTCGTGGCTCGATACCCACGAGATCCCCAATGATCGTCCCTCTGACGGGACCTTCTATGCTTTACGCGACCAAGCAGAAGCTGATACGCACGCGCTTTTACTGGAGAATCCTGATACGCGAGCTGGCGCGCTCTATGCCTCGTATATGGATACTGATGGCGTTGAACGCGCAGGGATAAGCGCTATTGACGCTGACCTTGCACTCGTGGATATCTCCACTATCGATGAGTTCCTCCACGCTTTGGGCGCGTTGAGCCGGGTGGGTATCTCCCTTCCCTTCGGTGCCTATATTGAAAAAGATTCTGCCCTCGAAAATGCTAGCGCCTACTTGTACCAAGCAGGTTTGGGGCTACCCGATGAGGCCTACTATCACAAGAGCGAACACGCTGAAATTAGATCTCTCTATCAGGCGCATATTGTCAGAATGCTGGGCTTTATCCCGCAGATCTCAGATCCGGAGGAAGCTGCACGCACCATTCTGGAGCTGGAAACTACGCTGGCTCAAGGGCACTGGGATGTGGTGAGCACCCGCGATGCAGTAAAAACCTTCAATCCTGTTAACAGCGAGGATCTCCCCGCCTATCTGCGCACAATCCTAACTGCGGCTGGATTCCCTGAGGGTCGCTATATTGTGATGATGCCTGACTACTTCGACCATCTGGGCACTCTCCTAGATGAATCTCATCTTGAGGCGTGGAAGTTGTGGGCTACTTGGCATATCATCAAAGATCGCGCTGGCCTGCTCACTGCTGAGATCTCGAAGGCCAACTTCGATTTCTACGGCACCACCCTATCGGGCTCCCTTGAGCAACGCGATCGGTGGAAGCGCGCCCTTGGGGTAGCCGAAAGCTTTGTGGGCCAAGACATTGGAAAACTCTTTGTAGCCAAGCATTTCCCCGCCTCCTATAAAGAGGAGATGCTGGAACTGGTTGACTATCTTATTCGCGCCTACCGTCAACGTATTTCCTCACTGCCATGGATGACCCCGGAAACTCGTGAGAAGGCCCTCGAAAAGCTCGGTAAATTCCAAGCTAAGATTGGCTACCCCGATACTTGGCGAGATTATTCGGGCCTCGAATTCTCCTCCGCGGGGGCAGATCTGGTTGCTAACTACCGCCTGGGAAGCGCTTTTGCCCATGATTATGAAATAAATAAGATTGGCAAGCCCGCTAACCGCGAGGAATGGTTTGCTAATCCACAAGTCGTCAACGCCTTCTATAATCCGGTGGTTAACGATATCACCTTCCCCGCGGCTATCTTGCGTCCTCCATTCTTTGATAAAGACGCCGACGCGGCGGAGAAATTCGGGGCCATTGGAGCAGTAATCGGCCACGAAATCGGCCACGGTTTCGACGATCAGGGGTCCCAGTACGATGGGAACGGCAACCTCAACTCGTGGTGGTCTGCCGAGGATCGGGCCGCCTTTGCTCAGCTCACCGGCAATTTGGTGGAGCAATTTAACGGTAAGGTTCCCCACACGCTTATCGACGCCGGAATTGATACCGCTGGTGTCAATGGCGAATTCACCCTCGGAGAAAATATCGGCGACTTAGGTGGATTAGGGATCGCGGTGGTCGCCTACCGCCTCTACTTAGACGATCACGGTATGAGCATCGACGATACCCCTAGCAAGCCTTTTGCAGTGGAGGGAGGATCGCCGGAGCTATACGAGCACAGCTATAACGGTCTGCAGCGCCTTTTCCTCTCCTGGGCGCATGTGTGGCGCACCAAGCAACGCCCTGAGTATCAGGCACAACTTCTCGCTGTGGATCCGCACTCACCAGCGGAATTCCGCTGCAATATCATTGCGGGCAATATAGCTGAATTCTATGAGGCCTTCGATATTCCCACCGATGCGCCGGTCTATATCGCCCCAGAAGATCGCGTCACTATCTGGTAGCAGAGACAAACCAACCCTCGCCGAAAAATGTTGACGGCGAGGGTTTTTGCTTATTCCCAAGGTCCGCTAAAGCTGGTGGGCCTACAACTTAGGGTTATATGGGCAGCGGTTTTTTAAGGTCCCCATGAGGATCTGAGCCGGAATTACCCTCTATCCTTTTAATTTTCAAGGGCTCTCATCTGCACTACTCCGTTTAACAAAGTGCCTTATCTGCGCGGTCGGTGGATGTCGAAAAGACACGATAGTACGTTGCAGTGCAGATGCACCGCATGAGCACCAGGATGGCGCCAATCAGAGTGGCATAGACGATGCATGGTGATTCTGCTTCTCCAATCTCGCGGCTACGCCCTAGCAGTTTAGACACGAGTGTGGTTACCATGATGCCATGACTAATCCATATTCCGACCCCGAACGTGAAGCCTTCCAAGTTGGCGGTATCGACCGCGATATGAGCGAAGAAGAACAGCTCGAGCAGCTCGCCTCCTATATTCATGCTCATTATGAGGCCCCAGAGAAGAACCCGCCGTGGTCCGATAACCCCTCCGATCCACTCCCTGCCGATACTTTCGACGCCATGCTCCCGGACCGTCTCACCCACTCCTCCATGTTGATGTTGGGTGCGGCCGTAAATCACGCTATGCCAGGGGTGGCCTTTATCGACGGCATCACGGTTGAGGATCTACCTGAGCTGAATGCAAAAATCTTTAGGCCTTCTCAACCCAGCGGTGCTTGGGCCATCTCCCTCCACCCTGGTGGTTGGTGGAAAGGCTCTGGGGTTGCGCTCGAGAATGCCTGGCGCCCTGAGGTCGCGGGTCTCGCGGAGCTTTCTGGGGTTACCATTGTTGATCTCGACTATCCCCTCCTACCTGAGTCCGATCTCCCCGCCGTGATCGCTGCCGTCACCCAGGCAGCCGAGTGGATTCGTAGTCAAGGTGCTCCATGGGTGGGCGCTTGGGGTTATTCCTCTGGCGGTGCGCTTGCCGTTCTTTGCGCTGAGCTTTTTGACGCCCTCGCACTCACCTTCCCCCATCTTGAGCTTGATGGACTACCCGAAGATATACGCGGTGGCACTGATTTCCCGGCCCTTGACACACTTCCCACCACTTTCATGCAGATTGCCAGCCACGATTCTATTGCTGGCCATTATCCGTGGTTCGAAGAGGCTTCTGCGGTGCGCACTCAGGTTTATACCTCTGAGCATCGGGTGTCCACGCCTACGGTGGCTAGGCAGCGGGTTCGCGATATCGCTGAGTTTTTCCGCAGCAACTATGCCCACGAGAGCTAATTATTATCTGTGGTCCTCTTTAAAGTGCGGCGAGACGCAAGTCTTATATTCGAGTCCAGAACATAACTACTTTGCTATTAGGCTAACCACTGATCGCGGGCCGAAGCGGCAGCGATAGCCAGTGGTTCTCCACCTCGAATGAGCCCCAAACAGCCAAGGCTGTATGGGCATTTACCAAAACATCCTTAACGGTACCGTCAAATCGAACTGTTAAGGATAAATTTTCGCTTCGTGGCAGTCTCTATCGAGACAATCACAAAGGAATCAGTCGGACCATTCAGCCGTATGATTATCGAGACGTCATACGTCCCTTGGAGGATGGGGAATAAGACCCAAATGAGGGTGCTAAAATAGGTTCGGACGATGCTTTCTACCAAAATTAATTCGTAGATAGCCAATCGCTACCAAACAGTAAAGCCGAAGCGAGGATAGTGCGACGCTGCGCACTGATACGTACCGATTGCAGGTGTAGCATTGCGGCAAGTGGGCTGGAGCAATGATCATAGTCGGGAGACAGAAAAGATATAAGGTGAACCATGGTATTTCCTAGGACCGTACAATTGTTCTTGATGGATGGCTCACCCAACGGTCGGATCAAATGCTCTTTAGATAACTGGGTGGGCAAGGTTTATCTCATCCCCCGTACAGAAATCCATCGTTCCAAAAACCGCTCCGAGCTCAACCAGACGGGCGTCTACCTGCTGTTCGGTAATGACACCGAATCCGGAGAAGAACTTCTCTATGTCGGACAAGCCCGTGAACGCAAGAACGGAAACGGGGTGCTCGCTCGCGTGGCAGAGCACCTTGGCGAGGAGAAACTAGACTATTTCACTCATTCCATCTTGATCATCGACTCGGACAACTCGTTTGGTCCAACCGAGATTTCTTATCTGGAAAATGCTTTTTACCAGCATGCCTTAGTCGCCGATCGAGTTCGTGCGGTCAATAGCAATGATCCCTCCCCCGGTAATGTCACCGAAGAAAAGAAAGCCGCCCTCGATGAGTTCATTGCCAACGCCAAAATCCTTATCGGCTCGCTTGGCTACCGAGTATTCGATGCAGTCGATGATGCAAAGGTCATTGCGCCAGAATCACCAGCGTTGTCTCCCAAAGTAGAGCCTCTACTCTATCTAAAGGCCGCTGGAGCATGTGGTACTGGCCGCCAAACTAACGATGGCTTTGTTATTCTCGCGGGGGCCACTCTGCGAGAGGGACTTACAGAGTCGGCACCAGAATCTGTTAAGAAAAACAGACAGCGCTTCGCAGATCGAGTAAGCGCCGATCACAAGCTGCTGCGAGATACGCTATTCACCTCACCCTCAGCGGCCTCTAGTTTTCTCATTGGGGCATCGACTTCCGGAAAAACTTCCTGGAAGAACAGCGACGGCGTAACTTTGCGTGCACTAGAGCAAGCCGAACTTGGATCTACTAGCTCCTCATAACCGCAAACTGTAACCAAAACATCCCCATCACCCCGAGACTGGTCATAGCGGTTTCTGTTTTGCTAAGTGCGGCAACACTAATTGAAAATTTCGGTACCTTAAAACCGCACGCTTGCATCAATGATATCGCTCTACCATTTGCATTTGATCACCGAGCTTAGTGAGTAAATTTGGATCATCGAGCGCTCCAGGAAGTACTGTAGAAGATCTTCACATCTCCTAGACGCCGCATCACTCTGTGATCATATTAGGTCATTCATCAGTATGAACACTTCAACGGGTTCCTTTTACGTCATAGGTACTTAGTACTGGTTTCCCTCCGCGCGAGGTGATTTTGCTTTCTGTTTCTGCATTTGTTTCACTTCTCGACAACCAGCCCAGTGGTATTTTTTCCACTTTAGGTCTAATCTATGGAGTCAATTCGAGACATAGAATCACAATGCAAAAGGTTAATCCTAGATCAAAATCAGCAACTCTTAGCAAGTCTATTAAGGTGTGCAGTAGTGCAGAAGATAGTCCTTGTACTCTGCAAGAGAGTAGTAGCGTATATGCCGCACACAACCATTCTTGAAACTAGGGATCACTTCCACCATCTGATTACCTACAAACAATATTTCAATACCCAACGATCGGATCAGCGTACTTATACAGCACATGGGGCGGGCTTCTGCCCAGCCCGTTTGCTGGGCCCATATCCTCGATAAGGACTATCAGACCGGAAATTTTTGACCACCTCGTGTGGCCGATTAAGGGGATCAAGAAAAGAGCAAGCGGTGTACAGTCAAGGTGAGCACCAACTCTTCGTGTTTAGAGAATCTAAATTTATTACCGATCAGCGGTGAGGAGAAACATCGGTGTCTAGGCCACAGAAGATTCCGTTATGGATGGCCGTATCCGCTATCGTTGTCGCCGTAGCACTCTGCGTCCTTGTTGTATCGCTGCGGTTTATAACAAAAACAGCGATATTCCCAGTAATTCTTTCGCTCATGCAACAGATATGCGATCGTATTCTACGAGCGTAAACGGTATGGATATCAAAGAGGTTCGCGACAGGGCCTTCCAAGACGTCCACCTGACCCCTGACATAAAACCCACAAAGAGGTCATAGTCTGTTACGGCAGCTCTGAAGGCAGCCCTAATCCTAGGAAAGCCCGACGGCTGGCGCAGCTTGGCTACGAAACTCTCGCGGCCTCTACGCTCGGCTTGGTTAATCAACCTGCAATATTAATTAAATTTCCACAGGAGCAGTTCGAAGACCTACTCGCCTATGTGCCGAAAAATACCAGCAATGATGAACCTATCACCGTCCTAGGTACATCGATGGGCGCGGAGTACGCTTTTCATTTCGCGACTGAATATGACGTGATAGATAACGTAGTTCTGATCGCACCATCTGCGTACACATTCTTCGGCCTTAATTTTAAAAACCACGGTTCATCGTGGATAGGAAGGGCGAAGAGATTCTTTTTTGTAAATGTTCAGAAGTCCTCTTTCCTTATCTTTATTACCAGTATGCTCATCCCTTCGGTAACTGAGTCGCCCTCCATTCCTAGAGGTTCTTATAACTGTGCCGTCGAGGTGGATACGTATATTCGATCGCGGCTGAGGATACCCGAGCCAATATCCTTATAATCGCTGGCGAGAAAGACCTTTCATGGGATAGCTATGGCATGGCGAAAGTGATCAGTTGACACAATCCTAGAGCCGAAATTGTTTCCCATTTTGATATGAGCGAAAATGAGCTTAGGCGGGAATAAAACGGCCAATGGAAAGCCTACTGTCATTAGCCGCCAGGTAATAGCTGGTTTTCTAGCTGAGCACAATTGCTAATAGCACCTGCCCCTGATATGGCCTTCTGGTCTCACTCGCTGACAGCAGGCTCAAGAACTAATTCCCATTAGCTGCGAACCGCTGGCAGAGTACCACGCTGAACCCGAACGGTAGTGACGTCACCGTGGAGTTCTATTTTGAATAATTCCAATACGTGCCTGAGCACACACGATTCGGTCTCGTATAATCTCCTAAAACATTGCGTACTGTAGTTGCGATGCTCACTCATGTATTCAGCGAGAACGGTTCCGTAGTTTCAATTTCTTCGTAGCGATAGGTGGACTGCAACTGTTGAAGTTTATGCGGGGCTATCCCTATTTCAATTCAGTTGTATCGTGGCCACATGCGGTTCCTTCTGTGGTCGTTCTCACAGGTAAAAGCTTGTATCAGAAACTTGCCACCGTCAGAATTCAGGGTTGCACTTTTTATGGATGTCTCGAAGAAAGGTATAGAAAAGACGGCGATAGAGGTAGAGCTTAGTTTCCACCGCCGTCTCCGACAAGCCCATTCACAACCAATTAAGGGGAACTTGAATCGTTAATGATACAAACGAGCCTGCATTTTACAGATAGGTTATTCTTTGATTCGGTAGATCACAACATACTGTCTCATGCCATATATGCCATCGAAGCTACTTCTCACGATTGAGACGGCTCCACGAGGTTGCCCGGTTCCCTTGCCCCGCAGAAGATTCCGATTGTGTCCTGGTGAAGCCTTGAACTTTTCTAGGGCTTTCTGGAAGTCTCCATAGAATGTGGCGAGTGTATTCTCCGCGAAGTAGCGATCAGGGCTTACCTTCATTACGAGTTCGGCATACTCAGGATCAAGGCCTGACTCGATATAGGGACTTTCGTGAGCAAACTTAACGTTCTGGTTGATGAGCTTGTTTCCATGAGGCCCCTCAGGTGTAGCGAACCGTCCGAGCTTATCGGCCCAACGATAGCAGTCCTGTTCCATCCTATGGTCCCAAATAACCTCAGGAAGGCCGTTCATCCGACGGTACCTATTCCATTCGTCGAACTGTCGCAACGCCTCCTCTCTAAGTTCAGACTCCTTCATATAGGGGTCATTGGGTTTGTCCCAAGGAGTCGGAGTTGGCGCTGGAGCTGGGTCATGGGTAGGTGCTGGACGTGGGTTTGGTCGTGGCTGCGGTGTCGGCGCCGGTGCCGGAGTATTCCCCTGAGGAATATTGTCACCGATGTCCTTGATGATCTCAGATGAAAGAGCAGCGTTGTCCTTCGATTGGCTCAGGATGGCTGCGAGAAAGGCAGCCAGAACCGATACACCCAGGATTGCCCCGATGATCGAGATAACCTGAGTCTCAGGCCCTTGCCCCTTGGAAACGTTTTGGCCATTAGCAGAGTTATTGGATGGCGCTGCGATTGCCTGGGGGGCTGCTACGACCCCAGAGGTAACAGCTAGAGCCGTCGTTACCGCAACGATACGTCTCTTGACCTCGTTAGTCATGTTCTTCATAGTATTTTCCTTAGTTCCTTTTAGGAGGTTCTCCCATATTCAAGCTTATCTTTTCGGAGAGCCGTTTCGTGTAATCGTCTTTCTCTTACGGATTTCACAAAAGCTGTTAGCCAGTATCGATAGCGAAGGCTTAGAAAAATATAACAATGATCACAGAATAGTCCTCTGGCTTTTCAGCACTATCATGCGAAGAAGTTTATGATTCAGCTGGGTTCATGTTGTCAAATGTAGGTTATTCCTATCAAGGGGGAGCTTGAGCCCTGACTATCATCGAGTACCGTAAGGTTTGATGCGTTTCAATTGGCTTCATAGCGATAGGTGAATTGCGGCCCCGACCATTTTTTGGGCTCCTAGCAGGCAATTTACACCCCTCTTTCACACTAGCTAAATCATCCTCCTAAGAATCTTTTAAAATTCAGATAGATAGGCATTATCTCAGGTCAGAGATTTCATATGAGAAGCGCGGTGAAACTGACCGCTACCAGCTAGCATATCTATATCTACGTAACAATTTAGAGTACCGACGATACGGAATCTTCCCCTGGCCAACGTAGAAGGTCGCTACCTAGTCGGATCTTAGCCAAGCAGATTTGCAGCTCACAGCAAGTGCTAAGACAGACCCATAAGAGAGGCGACTTTAGATTGCTTCGTTACAGGCGGGACCAATCCAAGATCGATCTCAGCTAACTAGCGTCCTTGTCACCCTTGGATATCTGAGTCTTATCTAAATCCCACCAAAGATACCCTCGGGTAGCTGAGGTGCCACCTTCATCGTCCGATAAGTCTAGCCCTCTTCTTCCTTAGAGCCCTGGCAGGTCAAAACCCTCAAGGGGATCTGATTCGCGGCCTTCTTCTACAGGCTCGTCGATATTACACAAGGTGACCAGCGCACCCGTCGGATCTGCAATAATCATCATGCGGCCGAACCCAGAATCGAAGGGTTCTCTCAAGATCTCACCGCCTAATTCCACGACCGTCTCGCGGATAAGATCTACGTCTTTGATCCCGAGGAAGGTTTGCCAGAAACTTGGAATATGGGGTGGGAATTCTTCGCGGGCATTATAGATGCCAGCGAACCCTGAACCGTCGATAAGCGCAGTGGCGTAGCTATGGTCTTCGCTCGTCGCAAGGGCCCACCCAAAGAGCTCCGCATAAAAATCTAGGGCTGCATCGAAGTCTTTGGTGGCTGTTAGTTCGTGCCACACGGGGGTTCCTGGTTCACCGGCAGCGATAAAGGAATCCTCTCCTTCAGGTTCTACCAGCCCAAAGAGTGCCCCGGTTGGATCCACTAGCAATGCTACTGAACCGAGTTTGACGCTGCGGGGACTGGTGAGTACTTGGCCACTTAGTTCCTCAACGTGTGCCACGTTTCGGGCGATATCGCCCGCCTGGAAATAGGTGACCCAGGTATCGGGTTGTTGGGACTGTTCAGGGCGTTCAACGAAACCCGCCACTGGGAGGCCTTGAAGGCGGGCAAGGCGATAATCGGAACTGATCTTTTCAATCTCCCAGCCAAAAATTTTTTCATAAAACTGGGTGGATACGTCCATCTGGGAGGTGGTCAGATCGATCCAGTAAGGCATTCCTGGTTCGGATTGAAAAGCAGGCATAATCAGTTGTCCTCGGGTAATTCAGTAAGCTCGGCGGATTAGAAGGGGTAATACTGGTACTAGTCGAAGGTTACAGAGCGCCACTGTTCGGGATCAAAATCATCATCGGCGGTTTTCTCATCGAAATAGTCATCGTCGTTTGCGCCTCCAATAACTACGCGGGCACAGCTAGGACCCACGCATACGATCTCGCCACCGCGCAAGGTCTTACCCCGGCGCGTATCTACCGTGCCATCAACGGTTACCAACCCGTCGGCAATTACTTGTTTGGCGGCGCCGCCAGTATCAACCAGATTGGCGAGTTTGATGAATTGGCCAAGTTTGATCTCTTGGCCTTTGATCGCAATATCTTCAGGGTGCATAGGCTACGAGTCTAGTCGGTTGATGAGAGGGCTACAGTATTTGATCGCGCGGGGTGATCACGAGGCGATCGATATTAACGTGCTTCGGGGTGGAAGCCACCCAGCGCACCGCTTCGGCGATATCAGCTGCTTCCAGATTGAGGTGGTTGGCGTAGACCGCTTCGGCTTGGGCGCTATCGCCGCGGAAACGGTGGAGGGAGAAATCGGTGTGTACTCGCCCCGGATTGATTTCCGTGACTCGAATATCATCTGTGGCATATTCAATGCGCATCACTTTATTAACGGCACTTACCGCAAATTTTGCGGCGTTATATCCTGCTCCCCCGGCATAGGGGTACAGGGCTGCGGTGGAACTCATGGTAATAATATGCCCGTGGGATAGCGTGAGTTTTTCGATCAAAGCTTGAGTCATCCGTACGGTTCCAAGGACGTTGAGTTCATACATGCTTAGCCATTCGTCGAGGTTAGCGTGATTTATCGGGTCAAGTCCGATTGCCCCTCCGGCATTATTAACAAGGAGATCGCATGCTGGAATGAGTGAAGCGGCCTGGCGTACCGCCTCATCATCGGTGATATCGGCAACGATTGCCTGCCCGCCAATGTCCTGAGCAATTCTCTCGAGCCTGTCTTTTCTGCGTGCGATGAGAATGACGTGCCAGCCATCGGCCGCCAGTGCTCTGGCGCTGGCTTCCCCGATTCCTGATGAGGCGCCGGTAATAACGGCAGTACGTGTTGGTGAAGTCATGAAAATTTATTCTCCTAGTCTGATTTTTCTGTGGGGATGAGATCGGCGGCGCCTGAAATGCGATCATCTACCATCCCAATGGCTTGCATGAAGGAATAGATGGTGGTGGGGCCGATAAAAACGAAGCCGTGTTTTTTCAATGCACTACTAAGAGCGCGCGATTCCGGGCTGTTGGTGGGTATATCGGCGGCGTTTTGGGGGCGCGGTCGTGGTTGTGGCGCATAGGACCAGACGAGGTGCGCCAAGTCGCCCTCATCGTGTGCGCGCAGCGCTAGGGTGGCACGGGCATTGGTGATGGCGGCCGATATTTTTCGGGTATTGCGGATAATGTCCGTATCTGCCGCCATCCGCTCAATATCTTTGGCACCAAAGTGTGCAACTTTTTCGGGGTCGAAGTCTTTAAAGGCACGTCGAAAAGCTGCGCGCTTTTTGAGCACGATCTCCCAACTTAAACCAGCTTGAAAGCTTTCTAAGACGAGGCGTTCGAAGATCGATTGCTCGTCTGTGATGACCGCACCCCATTCGGTGTCATAGTAGGCGCGCATGAGATTACTGCCATGCGCCCATTGTGGTCGCGCGCGGCCGTCTGCGCCCATGATAAGACCACGCGCTTCGAGATCAGGTATCACACGTAAGTTCTCTCTTTCGATCGGAGGGTTTCCTGCTTTAAGGCTATCCTTGAATAATGGTTTTTGCGTTGGAATCAATCGGTCGTGGTTTATCTGTGAGCGCTATCGCTTCCGAGATCACCACCGCGTTAGATGATCACCGCACTGTTGTGGTTCAGGCCCCACCAGGCACGGGTAAGACCACGTTTATTCCTCCGCTGGTGGCTAATACATGCGCCTTAAATGGCAAGGTTTTAGTCACCGCGCCGCGCCGGGTGGCGGTGCGGCAGGCTGCGCGGCGGCTTGCGCAGCTCGACCATAGTTCCCTTGGTGATCGTGTGGGCTATACCGTGCGCGGGGAGAGCCATCCAGGTGCGCTCGTGGAGTTTCTTACCCCCGGGGTATTGGTGCGGCGTCTGATTGCTGATCCTGAGCTATCTGGGGTGAGCGCCGTTCTTATCGACGAGGTCCACGAGCGTCAATTAGATACCGATCTTCTCATGGGCATGCTGGTGGAATTACGACAGTTGCGCCCTGAGCTTATCGTAGGAGCGCTCTCAGCGACCGTGGATACAGCCCGTTGTGCCGATCTTCTGTCAGCGCCAGTTATCCGTACCGACAGTGTCCTTTTTCCACTGGATATCTCCTATGTCCCCCTGGCTGGACGGGCGGAGTGTCATCGGGATTTTCTGCATCAAGCCGCCCGCCTTGCGGTGGAAAAGGCGACCTCGTCGCCGCATTCAGTTTTGGTATTTATGCCTGGTGTGCGGGAGGTCAATACTGTATGCCGCGACATCGAGGCTCTCAGTTCTGTTAAAGTTTTTGCCCTCTATGGACAGTTATCAAGGCAAGCCCAAGATGAGGCGTTGTATTCCCCTGGTCAGCGTATCGTGGTGGCCACTCCGGTTGCAGAATCGTCGCTCACGGTCCCTGGGGTAAGAATCGTCATTGATTCAGGTCTGGTGCGCACTCCGAAGCGTGATGCAGGTCGGTCGCTTAGTGGGCTAGTGACCACCTCGTGTAGTCAGTCTTCTGCGATTCAGCGTGCGGGTCGAGCAGGGCGTGAGGGCCCAGGTGAGGTGATCCGGCTCTACGGACAGCATGATTTCGCTAAATTTCAGCCTCATATACAGCCCGAGATTCTTGCTGCTGATCTCAGCAACTTTCTTCTCCTGTTACTAGGATGGGGCGGTCGACTCAGTGATTTCCCACTCCTCGACCCCCCTCCAATGGCCGCTGTGGAAAGCGCCCTGGCAACCTTGGATACCCTTGCTGCTCTCGACGATAAGGGGCAGTTGAACGCCTGGGGGCGCAAACTCGCTGAAATTCCAGCGCCGCCGCGTTATGCCCACGCACTATTAAAAGCAGGCAAGCAAGCAGCGAAGGTCATCGCGGCCATGATGGAGGATGCGCGCGGGGATCTAAACCAAGTGATCAGGGACCTGTCCCCCACCCCACGCTTTCGGCGGGAAGTCTCACGCTTGCAGCGTTATGCCCCCGATGATGCACGTTCGTATTCGGTGGGAGAGATCGTGGCCTTGGCTATGCCAGAAAGTATTGCTCACAATGAAGGTGAGGACTATCTGCTGGCCAGTGGAACCAGAGCCACTCTTAGAAACTTGTGGGCTGATCATAAACCTGAGTGGATTGCCATTGCTGATATGACCTTACAGGCGCGCGGAGCCCAGATCAGCCTGGCTGCGCCGCTCGATCACGCAGCAGCCCTACGCATCTACCCTCCCACTGAAGAATGCAGTACCTGTATAAGTGCCGAGGGGAAGATCCGGGCTATAAAGCGAAAGAAGCTAGGTGCTATTACCCTCTCAGAACGCCCGGTTGCTCCCGATCGTCTCATGGCGCGCCGGGCCTATGCGGAGGCTATTAGCAGCCACGGGATAGATTTCTTCGAGCTCTCTGATCGGGCCCGTCATCTTTTAGATCGGCTGCACTTCCTATATGAGCGCCTAGGCGAGCCATGGCCGGATATCGCAGCCCTTGATCCCCTGACCTGGTTAGGCCCAGAGCTTGATGCTTTAGCTGAGGGAGCAGGTAAAAAAGATATTGATCTCTACCCCGCCTTAAGACGTATTCTTCCGTGGCCGATAGCAGGCGAGCTGGATCAGCTCGCTCCTGAATCTCTGCAGGTACCCTCAGGCCATTTTATCAGGGTGGATTATCGTCAGCGCCCTACGGTCGCGGTGAAACTACAGGAGTGCTTCGGTCTCGATGACACTCCCACTATCCTGGGCCAGCCAGTACTTTTCGAGCTGCTCTCCCCTGCTGGACGGGTGCTGGCGCGTACCGACGATTTCAGTCGGTTTTGGTCTGGTGCTTATGTCCATATCCGTTCCGAGATGCGAGGCCGCTATCCTAAGCATCCGTGGCCCGAGCATCCATCACGAAGCGATGCCACGGCGAAGACTAAAAGGGCACTGAGTCGCTAGGTGTCGCTAGAGTCGCCAGGTGTTGCTAAGTATCGCCAAGAGTAGTTAAGGACGGATTTTGTCCATGATCTTGTGAATCGCCGCCATATCCTCGTTGTTAAGTCCAATCATAGATTCCACTTGGCTGCGCATATCTTCAGCCTCTCCCTCGAGCTTCTGGGCTTTCGGTGTGAGGGAGAAGATCACGCGGCGGTAGTCGGTTTCATCGACTGCCCGCTGTACCCATCCAGCTTTTTCTAGGCGTTTGAGTAGCGGCGATAGGGTGCCGGAGTCGAGGTCGACGAGAGCACCGATGGCGGCAATAGTTTGCCCGTCTTTTTCCCACAGGCACTGCAAGACGAGGTACTGCACATAGGTGATTCCCCACGTTTCTAGGTAGGGTCGGTAGCTGCGCTGGAGAAGGCGAGCGCCGGTATAGAACTGAAAGCAGATATCTGACTGGAGTTTTTCCTGGGCGGACATATGTCCAATTCTATTGCATGCAATGAAAAGCTGCTAGTGTTGCACGCTCTCTCCCGCTGCACCCCTTTGCCACTTCAAGCCTGGATTGGCCCAGGTATTGAAGCCCTCAAAAAGCTCCTTGACATTATCTGCCACCACGATAGCGTCTAAATAGCGGGGCCAAATAAAACCCTCCTCGCCCATCATCCTAAGAGCGTCGATAAGCGGCTGCCAGTAATCTTCGACATCAAAGAGGGCTACAGGGCCGGTATAGGGACCTAGTTGTTGACGTACGAGAACTTCGCTGAGCTCTTCGAGGGTTCCCATGCCACCCGGGAGGGCAATGAATGCATCCGCTAACTCCTCCATCCGCGATTTGCGGTCCACCATATCGTCGGTAATTTCCAAGCGCGTTAATTCTGGGTGGGCGAATTCGAGATCTTTCAAGCCTTTAGGGATCACTCCGATTACCTCACCTCCCGCGTCAAGGCAGGCATTGGCGCATTCGCCCATGAGCCCTACTGTGGCGCCCCCGTACACCATAGTGATGCCACGCTCGGCGAGTTCCCGCCCTAGATCGCGGGCCGCATCGGCATATTCACTGCGGTTACCTGGGACCGAGCCGCAATAGACGGCTACGGATTTAATGAGTGGGGAAAGGGTGCGCAACATAATGCCCTGCATATCCTGGGCAATAAACTCCTTGCGCGCGTAGAGGCGTCGAGCTGGCGAATGTGGATTGACGCGTACGCTTATTCCTTGCCATCCGTGGGTACGGCCATGGGTAATAGCTTGATCAATAAACCAGCCGCCGATGCCATGGCCTTGCCACTTCGGGTCTACGAAGAGCACCATTTCTGGAACATTATCGGCAACAAAACCCCATGCCTTAATAAAGGAAGCCCACATAACGCCGGCCAGTTCGCCGGTTTGAGTTTCGAGGACTACACCGATATCGCCGCGCTGACTATCAAAGTCTAGGTAGCGGGTGATAGTCGGGTCGGATATATCCGGGCGACTATCACCTGGGCTGAGGCGGTTGAGATTGTTGATTACCGCTGTGGTGCGGTCTTCGCGATCTCGGTCGACACCGTTTGTCATGATGCGAACGGTGAGGTCATCAAGGGGCGAAGCAGCTACAGCGAAAGTCATGGTTAGTCATTCTAATCCACTCCCCGATACTTTCGAAGCAAATGGGGATGTGAGCGATGAGGTCTATCCTGTGGCCAGCTGTATTGCGGTTGATTACGGCAGTTTATCTAGTGAATCCGTTTATATCATGGAGCTAGGTTGATAATAGTTTGCAAAAGTACGCGGGATAACAACGTCTGAGTCTTTCCTTTTGCCTCAGCCTTGATTGCATCGTTGAGGGTACACCCGAGCTGAACGATCTGTCTATTTAATTAGACTAGGTTGTCTGTTTTGTTTATCATAGTCCTATGCACCTTGTGAGCTCATACCCAGCCTCCGCAGAATTTATAGGACCCCAAACGCCAGCGGCCCTATGTCTGCAGCTGATTAGGCTCACCCAACCGGTCACGCGCACCTTCTTAGTCGACCATTCGCCGCATTCGCAGCCCACGATCACACGCGCCACCTTAGCTTTGATGCAGCTCGATCTCGTGCGTGAACGCCCCGATAAAATCAAGCCTCAAGGTCCAGGTCGACCCAAAATCCCACTCGAGATCGCCCCCAGCCCGTGGCTGCATATAGGTATCGCTATAGGCACCTCTTCTACCTATATAGGACTCTTCGGTTCCGGGGGGCAACTGATTCGCGAGCAATTTCTCTCTTTCGATCACCACCGTCATTCTCCTACGAGCTTTATCGAAGCGCTCATCCCGACATTGAGAACAATGCTGTCGGATTATGATATTCCGCTGGCTAATATCGGCATTTCCACCCCGGGAGCAGTCAATTCCCGCCGCCGTATCAGCGCCGACAACCTCGGCTGGGATCATATTAATCTGCTCTCGCCCCTCGAGGAGGCCTTTGACACCCAGGTTCGGGCCGTCAATGTTATCGAGGCAATCGCGGGCGCGGAGCAACAAGCTCAACGCATTTCTCATAGTCGTGTCAACCATCGCGAAGACCACCGCGGGCTCATCTGCTATGCCGACGATTCTATTGGCGCCGCCGTGCATACCTTTACTTCTGTCCAGCGCCTCGCCGTCGACCCAGCACTGCCACTTCACCAGACTGTTCTACAGCTCACGGAACAGATCAATCCGCATACCATTGTGCTCGCAGGGTCCGCCTTCGAAAGTCGCGAGGAGGCGCATGGCCTGGCGCGGTCGATTCGCGGCTCGAAGCACGCACAGGTGGAAATTCGGGTTATTCCTACCCACCTTGATAATGCTCGAGCTGCAGCTCGGGCAATAGCGCTCGCGCCCTTGCTCGCAGACCCGCTGGGATTTACGCAGGCGATTAAAACCCGGCGCGATTATTATTCTATCTAGTCATAGCGGACATCGGCTATGTCCACAGCCTCGGTGATCAGGGGCTGTGTGTGGGCGGTGATAATATAGCGCCCGGCGTGCTCGATAAATCCCCGAGCCTCCTCCTCGCTGAGAGTGCGGCGTATTTTCGCAGGTACGCCCGCCGCTAAACTCAGCGGCGGAATATCCATCCCTTCGAGCACAACTGCGCCCGCCGCGATCAGGGAACCGCGACCAATAGTGGAGCGCGATAGCAAAGCGGATTTCATTCCCACGAGAACGCCGTCTGCCACGGTAGAGCCGTGGACAAGAGCCATATGGCCAACAGTGACATCATCCCCGATTACCACGGGAGCATCCGCATCGACGTGGAGGACGGAGTTATCTTGGATATTGCTTCGCGCTCCGATACGGATGGAATTGCTATCTGCCCGCAGGACGCAGCCATAGAAGATGGAGGAATCGGGCCCAATTTCCACATCACCGATAATGGTGGCGTTGGGGGCGATATAGGCAGAGGAATGGATACGCGGGGTTTTGCCGCCGCAGGGAAGAATAAGAGGCATAGTGCCCATTATGGTGCAAAAAACGCCCACCCGCTGATTTTTTTTCGGGTGGGCGTCTGATCACAGAGGCTTAGGCAGTGGCCTGCTGCTTCTTTGCCTTACGAATCTTCTTCTCTTCAGCAATAGCTACGAAGGAGAGCAGCACGATGCAGGCTATGGCGGCGAAATTTAAGGCAGCAAAGGTACCAGCCCAGCCAGTGAGTCCGAAGATAGGACGCCCGTCGGCGATCATGCCCAGACCCAGCTTGGCGAAGCTATCGCCGACTAAGTAGGCGAAGGTGCCTTTGATGCCGTCGGCCACACTAATCGCGCGCTTGGGCACAAAGCCCACCGCTGCCACACCGATGAGAAGCTGCGGGCCGAAAACAAGGAAGCCAAGCACGAAGAGTACGCTCAGGTACATAAATTCATTGGTGGCGAACTGGTAGAACTCCAAGGTGGCCACGATAAGGGCTAAGGCGACGCAGGCCACCAGCGCTCGGCGTCCATTGAAGAAATCGGACAGGTAGCCCCACAGAAGAGTACCGGTGAGCGCACCCACCTCGAAGAGGGCGAAGCCGGAGATAGCAGCTTCCTTGGAGAATCCTAGAACCTCATAGGCATAGACAGGCGACCATTGATCAATACCGATACGAACTACATACAGGAAAATATTGGCGAAGCATAAAATCCAGATGATCTTATTCTTTAATACATAGCGCAAGAAGATCTGCCACTTGGATAGGTTCTCCCTCTCCGCTGCGAGGTCCTCGTCACTGACTGGTTCCTCGAAGAGTTCCTCTACCTTGCCTAAACCGTAGGCCTCTGGAGAATCTGAACCATATCGCAAACCAAAGAAACCAATGATGAGCGCGATTACCGAGGGGAAGACAAACATACCTACGACGTGACCGCCGAAGAAGACATTAGCGCCGAATACTGCCACCGCTGCTGCACCGGCGCCACCGATATTATGCGATATATTCCACAAACCAAGGTAGGTGCCGCGGCGCTTCCTCGGTGTCCATTTGGTAATCGTGGAGTAGCTTGCAGGACCGCCGGCACTCTGGAAGAAGCCAGACAGACCATAAAAGGCAACCATTAAGAAGATGCTAACACTGCCGCCGCCCAGGCTGGCACTGAAACCTAACATGCACAGGCCGGAGAGAATAAGCATAAACGGGAGGAATTGCTTCGTATTCTTACCGTCGGCGTAATACGACACCACGGTTTTACCGATGCCATAGGCCACCGAAAACCCCAGGCCGATCATACCCAGCTGGGTTTTGGTCAATCCGTAGGTTTCGATCAAATCATTCTGGGCCACGTTAAAGTTCTTGCGAATTAAATACATTGCCATATAGCCCACGAAAACGACCATATAGGACTGCATAAAAGGCTTGAACCACATCTTCCGACGTTCTTCGACGGGCAGGTCGAGAGTCGGCTTCCTCTTTTCCTCTAAGAATGCGAGCACGCTTAGCTTCTTTCTGCTCAAGGACCGATAATTTCCATAAAACGCGCTCATTATAACTACAAAATTATCAGCCAATAAATCCCGGTAAAACCATGATTAAAATCACTTCATAAAGTGAATTCATAGTATTTTTATGTGAGATATCTTACTAGCGTTGAGTAACACTACGGGCGCCTGAGCAGGCTCAATAGCCAGAAAAAGGGCTTCTATGTGGTATATATTAAATAGTGATCTTTGTATCTACTTAGTCACAGGAAATAACGTCCGTCAACGCGCCGATTGGCTTTGCGCCCAGGGTGGGGCGGGCATTCAGTCGAATACCCCATAGCCGTGACTATAGCCACCCCATAATCCCCTCGTCCCGCAAGACCTATAGCCTCGAGAACACGATCTTCGTGCCATCCGGTTGTTGCTAAGGTGGCCAATCCTCGACTCTGCGCGGCAAGCAAGAGGAATGAGCTGGCAATGGTCGCATCAATGATGGCACTTTCGCGTAGTCGGCCAGGTTCCTCGCGATACCACTCTAAAGCCTGAATGGCGAAGTCCTGATCGATATAATCGCTGAGGTCATCCGGTTCGAAGAGCCGAGCGACCCCCACCACCAGGATGGGAGCTTGACTTAAAAATTCCTGTTGAGAATCTGCAAAGATCGCCTCTTTTGCAGCCCTGTCTCGCACCACCACCAGATCACGTCGCTGCGCATTAAAAGCACTGGGTGCTTCTAATCCGAGAGCAATAATATGATCGATAAGCTCATTGGCTACGGGCTCATCAGTAAAAGAGCGCACCGATCGGCGCTGCATGATAGCGTCAGTCACGGTTTGGTTGGTCACGCTTTGGGTGGTCATCGAGGCCCCAATTCTAAGCCTAGTTTTGTACCCACCCTAATCTAAATTGAGCGCACCTTTGGGAAAAGGCGCGCTCAATAAAATAATTTTAGTAGTGATTGTCGACGCGACGGTCGTCTCTGCGCCCCGGGTGCTCGGGGGATTCCGCTGGATACCCCATCGCGAGCACAATACCCACGCCGTGATCGGCCGAATCGCCAAGCCCCACTGCTTCTAAGATGCCGCGCTCATCCCAGCCAGTCGTGGGCGAGGTTACAAGCCCTTGACTCTGAGCGGCGATCATTGCAAAAGATCCCATGATCATCGCGTCCTTGATAGCACTTTCACGCAGCCTACCCGGCTCAGCCATGAGCCACTTTTTAATGCCTTCGGCGCGTTCCTCGCCAACGATCTCTGCTAGGTCGTCCGGTTCGCCGGTTCGTGCGATAGCTACTAATACCACCGGTGCGTCGCGCAGCTGGGTCTGCTGCGAGGCTTTATAAATACCATCCTTGATCTGCTGGTCGCGGACCACCACGAGGTCACGGCGCTGGCCGTTAAAGGCACTTGGTGCCTCGAGGGCGAGAGTGACAATATGATCGAGAACCTCGTCGGTCACGGGCTGGTCGGTATAGTGGCGAGTTGCGCGACGACTCTCAATGGCCTCGCGAACACTCATATCATGTAGAGGCATTATTTCTCCTTAATTTTGTTGAAGTGTCAACGATAACATAGGCAGAAAAACCCGGTCAAGGACTTTCTGACCCCAGGGGTCTAAGCTTAGTTAATATGGCAGAGCTACCCGCAGAAACCCGCACCCCCCTGCTTGCGCGTATTCCCACCGCCAATATCTTCGAAGATGATTGGCGCGCCCGCCCCACCTCCGCGCACCCCTTTCCAGTCGTCCTCGTTCATGGCACTGGGCAAACCAAGGGTAATTGGCAAGAATTGGGCCAAGATCTGCGCGCTGCAGGCTTCGCTGTCTTCGCCCCCGACTTCGGCCATCGCTCTACCGCGCCGGTAAAGGAATCCGCCAGCCAAGTAGGCGCCTATATAGAGGCAGTTTTGGAAGTGACGAAGGCTCCCAAGGTCATTCTCATTGGACATTCCCAGGGTGGGATCTTGGCGCGATACTGGATGCATCATTTAGGCGGCGAGCACAAAACCCACCACCTCATCAGCCTTTCCGTACCAAACCAGGGAACCACTCCCATCGCCTTCTTGCCCGCGGCGGCGCGCACTGAAACGCTGGAGCGCAGCTTAGATAAAATCATCGCAAGCTGGTTTGGCCCAGCCGGGTTGGAATTATTAAGCGGTTCCCCCCTCATTACAGCACTCAATGCCGCAGGAGATACCCTGCCCGGAATTCGCTATACCTCCATTGTGACCCGTCAAGATGCCATTGTTACGCCTTTAGAAGCGGGCTACCTCAAAGGTCCCGATGCGGAAAATATTTGTGTGCAGGATAGTCACAAATGGGCAATAGTGCGCCACGAAGAAATGTCGACTAATAAATATGTTCGTGAGCTCGTTCTAGAAGCGCTCCTGCGCAATGCTCCTACCTTTGCGGAGTTGGAGCGGGAAACCCCACCTCATCGTCCACCCTTCACCGAGCGCCTCAGCGAAGCCGTGCGAATACTTCGCGGCCAAGAGTAGACCGAGCGGTACGAAAAAATCAACTGATTCGTCTTGCTTTCTCCTAGGTGCCCCACTAAACTGAGTGCGCAATCACCCAATATCAGCGATAAAACCAGTTCGGACACCATGAAAAAGTGTATTTAGGAGAGATTCTCTCCCCATTCACAAATAGACCGATCAGTACAAAACTTATAATTTTCAAGGATTCCCATGACAACCACCACCCGCTCGAAGGCACCTTCGTGGCTCAGCAGCTTCGGCGCCCAGGTCACCATCGGCCTCATCATTGGCGTCATTTTAGGATTAGTAGCAAAAAATTTCGACAATTCCCTTGGGGCTGAGGAAACCTCATGGTTAAGCGCCACCCTGAGCTGGATCGGCTCGACCTATGTCAAGCTCCTCAAGGTCATGATCGCACCGCTCATCATTACCGCCGTTATTACCTCCATTGCCAATCTACGACAGGTAAAAAATGCTGCCCGCCTCGCCGGACAGACAATCATCTGGTTCGCAATCACGGCCTTCTTCTCAGTGATCGCAGCCATTATCGTGGCCACGGTACTCAAGCCAGGCGTGAACTCCAGCATCGATCCTGCAGCGGCTGCTGAGCCTAATTCCACTGGCTCGTGGCTGGGCTTTATTAACTCTGTTATTCCCACCAACTTCCTCGGCCTCCAGGCGTGGAATAGTGGCGAGAATATCGGACTAGGATTTAGTGCCCTCCAACTCATCCTTATCTCGATCGCGCTCGGTATCGCTGCGATCAAAGCTGGAAAGGCCGCAGAGCCCTTCCTCCAATTCAATGAATCTCTGCTCCAGATCATTCAAGTGATCTTGTGGTGGATTATCCGCTTGGCCCCTATCGGCACCGCCGCCCTAATCGGTAATGCGGTTGCCACCTATGGTTGGGATGCTATTGGTTCCTTAGGAAAATTTGTTCTTGCCCTTTATGTTGGTCTCGCCATCGTGATGTTTGTGATCTACCCGGTGGTATTGATGGCTAACCGCATCCCCGTCCTGCGCTTCTTCAGCAAAGTTTGGCCTATTACCTCCCTTGGATTTGTTACCCGTTCCTCCATGGGAGTCATGCCGGTCAACCAGCAGGTGGCCGTGAAATCCATGGGTGTTCCGCGAGAATATGCCTCCTTCGCGATCCCCCTCGGTGCTACCACCAAGATGGATGGCTGCGCTGCGGTCTACCCAGCGATCGCCGCAATCTTCGTTGCCCAGTTCTACGGCATTGACCTCAGTCTCACTCACTACTTGCTCATCATCTTCGTGTCCGTCATCGGTTCCGCAGCAACAGCCGGTACCACGGGCGCTACCGTGATGCTTACCCTCACCTTATCAACCCTGGGACTGCCTCTTGCAGGCGTGGGTCTTCTCCTCGCCGTGGAACCCATCATCGATATGGGCCGCACCGCGGTCAACGTAACAGGCCAAAATCTTTCCACCGTCGTGGTGGCTAAACGTGAAGGTATCTTGAACGACGATATCTTCGATGATGACACCAGCTACGAGGACCTTAGCGCCGAGTCGCACTCCCGCCAGAATGTTGCGGTCTCCTAGAGATCACTTTGTCTAACCCCTTGGGAAGCCCAAGGGGTTTTCTCATACCTCAATACTCTTCAGTGCTAGGTGGATCCTTCCTCCCCCGTCTCGGTCATTGCACCCAAGGGCAGTGGTTGCCAGCCACTTTTGCGACCTCAAGGTACTACCTAAGCTGCACCCCAAACGCCATAAATGGCAGAACAACAACGGCGTGGCCACGTGGGGCTCATCGTCTTGGTTTCGGTTGGTCTCAGTTAATCCCGCCACCGAATTACTAGCTGACACCATAGTGACCCAGGCCTTCATCAACAGGTGCGCAGCAATCTGGGTGTGCACACGTGCACACTGCTGCAGTGGCCGTAATCCTTTGTGCCTTATTGGTAAAATCCCTGGAACCGCACCAGCTCCATGAGGTCACTATCAGCACAATCCTCCACATAACCCCGATTCGCACGAGCAGCGAAGAGGCTCATCAGGGTGAAGATCGGTAACTGTCCCAGCCATAAACCCGCCTGTGCCATATAGGGCGCTTGTAGCTGATAAGTCCTGCTCATCGATGGGGTTTTATATTCAGCGATATCGCCCTCAAATGCGGTAATCCATAACAAGCACACGCCCACCTCTATGCAGTTGATGCCTTAAATCTTGAGGTCTAAAGCTTGCCAGGGTGCGACAGATCTCTACGAGGGCACAGGACCTTTTTGATCGAATGGAGGGTTGCGAGCGGTAAAAACCTTCATATCTACTACAAAAACCGTGACGGAGGATGGTCATACTGCTGAATCTCCGAGGACAGATCGACCTGTGTATTTTCTCGTTTCTCAGCCCGCATAAGTCTTTGGGTAGCCTTCTTTTCCCAGCTCAACACCATACAAGCAAGATCACACGTCATATAAGGCCTAATCCGACTAGCGTGGGTTTTATGTGCCAAGATTCTTCGCCTACCTCCGCCACGCAGATGGTGGGCCATACCCCTTTAGTGTCCCTCGACCGTATTCACAACCGAAGTGATATCGGCGTTTATGCGAAGTTGGAGCAATTCAACTTAGGTGGATCCGCGAAGGACCGAACGGCGCATGCTCTGATCAACGATGCTATCGCCAGCGGAAAAATCAGCGAAGGCTCGACACTCATCGAATCCTCTTCAGGAAATCTTGGCATCTCCCTCGCCCGCCTCGCCAGAAGTGCCGGCATGCGATTCCACTGCGTGGTCGATCCGCGAGTGAATAAGTCCACGGTATTGACCATGAAGGCTTTCGGCGCCCACGTGGAGATGTTAGAGCGTCCTGATCCGGCCACTGGAGATTGGTTGACCGCTCGGCGCCAGCGCGTAGAAGAACTTCTAGCAGAAATACCTGATTCTTTTAATCTCAATCAGTACGCCAACCAAGCGGCTTTTACCGCCCATGCTGAGGGGACAATGACGGAGATCATTGCGCAGCTAGGTCGGCCACCTTCGCATCTCTTAGTCGCCATGAGCACCACTGGCACCCTCGGGGGCTGCGCGAAAAAACTGCGCGAAATCTCGGCGCCTACCGTGAAAATTGGGGTTGATGCGCTCGGTTCCGTCCTCTACGGTGGGCAGCGTGGCACTCGGCTCTTGCCAGGCTACGGCGCCGGAGTGGTCACCGAGCTCTCCCGCGCCTTCCACCCCGACCGCGTCGAATATATAAAAGATCTTGACGCCATCATGGGCGCGCGCTTATTAGCCTTAAGCGAAGGTATCCTCCCCGGTGCCTCTGGCGGTGCTGTCATTGCTGCTTTGATACGGCTTATTCCTCAGCTACCCCCATCCTCCACCGTTGCGCTCGTGCTTCACGACGGAGGCCACGCCTACGTGGACACTGTCTATAACGACACGTGGGTTCATGAGAATTTTACGATCGATCAGCACGTCCTCGATGATCCAACGACCTACTTTAAGGAGTAAAGAATGAAAATTGCTATTGTAGGCGCCGGACCACGCGGCCTCTGGGCCATTGAGGAGCTCATCGCGCGCTCACGGAAAGCCCTTGATATTGTGGTTTTTGATCCCTTCCCACCCGGCGCAGGAGCAGTGTACCGCGAGGATCAACCCGCAAATTTTCGTCTTAATTTGCGCTCCTCCGCGGTTAAAACTGCATTCAATTCCCTCGACCAGTGGCGCGTGGACCAGGGCTATGACCCCGATCCTTTTCCACCGCGCGCCCTCGTTGGTAAGTTTCTAGCAGCCTCGTGGCAAGCCGCCCTGGAGAGAGCCCCAGAACATATTCAGATCCGCTATGAGGCGCACACCATCACCGAAATTATCCCTGATGAAAATTCCGGCTACGAAATTGCAGGCGACGTTTTCGATGAGGTCCTCGTTGTCACTGGCCACGAACATGACCACCCGGGAGCTCTGCGGAATAGCGACAGTGCGGTGCCTGTTACGCCGCTGTATTGGAATGCCAACCTCCCCGATAACCCCGCGACGATTGGGGTGCGCGGGGCGGCGTTGACCTTTATTGACGTCTGTATGTTGTACGGCCAGGTGGCTACAAAAATTTATCCGGTTAATCGTTCCGGGCGCTTTATGGAGGTCAAACTCGATCCCACGGTTGTGGTGCCCGAGCTCGATCCTAAATTCTCTCAGCGCGTACTAAGCTGCGCTAACGCCACGGAATTGGCCGAGATTTTAGCCGAAGCGGCGGTCACACTCGCTGACTGTACGCTAGACCAGGTGCAGGATGTGATCAAGGGTGAAGATTTTACTGGTGATGCCGTCGCCGAGCTGCGGCAATCGCTGGCGGTAGCCCGTGGCGATCTGCCCCTGAGCCCAGCCGGCGCGGTGGGGGCGGCACTGCGAGAGCTCTACCCCGCCATTATCAAACGGCATCAGCATGCTGGTCCGATCCCCGGCTATGTGGACTTATCGCGTCCTCTGGAACGCGTTGCATTCGGCCCGCCACCGTATACGGCGCAGGTATTGCTCGACCTTATCGATTCCCAGGTGGTAGATACTCAGTATCTCGGACACCCGGACATTGTCGCGGAATGGATGGTAGGTTCACAGCCCGTTGATGTCCTCATCGACGCTGTGCTCCCACCCCAAGGACAGGCGTCGGTTTTTGCTGATATACCTGGAATCACCATTATTGGCCGTATGAATGAGCACATAGTCCCAGGCCATGACTCTCTAAATCGCACCCTCTTGGATGAGATCCCCAGGTGGGCTGCACGCATTAGTTCGGAGGATATATCATGAGCACCGTACCTTTAGAGGCCAGGACGCTGCCCTGGATGGATCAGGTTATCAATGATCCTCAGCTGGTTCGCACCCTTATTGACGAATACGGATCACCAGTTAATCTCCTTAATCCAGCACCCTTGCGCGATAATGCAAACGAGCTCATTTCCGCAGGTAAGGCGGCAGGAGTTGAGGTAGGAATATTCTTTGCTCGCAAAGCCAATAAAGCCCTCGCTTTTGTCGACGCCGCCCGCGATGCCGGTTTGGGCGTGGATGTCGCGAGCCTGCGTGAACTGCAGCAAGTTTTAGAACGCGGAGTTAATCCGCAGCGCGTGATCTTAAGTGCTGCTATTAAGGATGCCGCCCTGATCGACTACGCAGTTCAGGCTGGGGTAGTCATTTCTTGCGATAATGTCACCGAACTCACCCGGATCTCGCGCAGTGCTCAAGCACGTCAGACCACCGCCCATATCGCTCCGCGCTTAGCCCCTGATCCTGCTCTCTTAGCACCAACTCGTTTTGGGGAATTGCTGTCCACCTGGCGTGGCACTGAGGTCCCCTCGGGCATTGACGTGGTGGGAACGCATATCCATCTCCACGGGTACAGTGAGAAAGATCGTCGACAAGCATTAGCAGAAGCGCTAGTACTTGTGGATCACTACAAAGAAAATAACCACCCGGTTTCTTTTATTGATATCGGCGGTGGTATACCCATGAGCTATCTCAAGGATGTTAAGCAATGGGAATATTTCAACGAGCAACTGGCTCTGCAACGAGCTGGCAAGCGCGAACCCTTTACGTGGAAGGGCGATCCGCTCATAAATACTTACCCCTTTTGGCAGCGCCCAGTTCGCGGCGAGTGGCTTACCCAGCTGCTTAGCGGCGAGGTCCACGGCTTCGGCACGGCCGCTGCGGCGCTACGAGCGCGGGGCTTAAGGCTGCACCTGGAACCCGGGCGGAGCCTGTTGGATGGATGTGGCATGATTTTAAGCCGCGTGGAATTTACCAAGCAGCGTTCCGACGGACTCGATCTGGTGGGCTTGGCTATGAATCGCACACAATGTCGTACCGCCGCGGACGATATTCTGCTTGACCCCATCCTCATTCCCACAGGTGATGGCCCCCGTAGGGATATGACGGGGTATTTGGTGGGCGCATATTGCATCGAGGATGAGGTCATTATCCGCCGCGAGATGCAGCTTACTGTAGCACCTGGCGATACCGTGGCCATTGTCAATACCGCAGGGTATTTTATGCACATCTTGGAATCAGCCTCGCACCAAATTCCTCTGGCCAAGAATATCGTGCGTCACGCTAATAACACGTGGGTGTTGGACGCCATTGATTCTCACTCCTAACGCTGGTGCTACTTTCTTGACTCTTAGAAGACGCTGCTGGGGCTCCGGGGATCAAGAAAGTAGCTCTGAGCGGGAGGATGCTGGTGAATCCTGTATGTGCGGGAGCGCAGGTTAGTCGCGGTACTAATTGCTGGGACCTGCTTAGACTAAGTGCTTAGATTAAGTGAGTGCCTCTAATAGCGGTGGAAATGACCTCTCCTTATTTCGAAAGTAAGACAACTGTCAACGCGGAATTGTCTCGTGAATCTAGATCGTCACCGATCGCATGGCCTAAGACCTAGTGCTGGATCTGGGCGCTCGGGCCATCTCTGCCACACGTTCGACACAGCCATGCTGGCTATTTTCTTAAACGGTGAGAGGTGAGGGGTTTCACCGACAGAGACTATGGTAAAGACTATGGTGGAGTACGCAAAAGGCCGTAACTTGAGCAGGGCTTATGCGATCGGCGCGACATTGATGGAAAACCCTCGTGCGCACCACACGCAGTGGAGAGATATCTGCGAGAACGACCAGCGCTAGTAATTTGGCCATTTACCTATGAGTAGATAAGGCGCTCATGGTAAGGCCATACTCCTAGTGATGATCCATTTCTCTAGCGTGACTATCCTGTGCTTTCTACTCCTTGTTTTTAAGCAAGCAGACGTGGCATTATCTGAAGAATATTCGCGATTTTTTAATAGTTTTTAGTAGTGCTGCGCGATTAGCGTCTGGGAGGTATCCATGGACATTCTGCTACCGCGCCTTAATATAACTATATAACCGTGGCACTTTTTAACGCAGCGGCAGTTCCGCCACCGTGCGCCGTAATTTCCTGGTGTGTAGCTTTTCCGGTTGCGCCGCAAGTTTCTCCACTGCCCGCACCGCGCACATCACGTGCGCTTCCTTTGAGCTGGAATAAAAGGCTTGGGCACCAGCGGGTAGTTTCGGCACCGCATTCAGGGGCAGATCTGACACACTCAATAAGGTGCCATAGGGTACTCGGTAGCGGTATCCATTAGCCGCTAAGGTAGCTGATTCCATATCGCACGCAGCCGCTGTGGAGCCGCGTAGCCACTCCCATAAAGCCCTCGGGGTATGCCATTCCCAGTTGCGATCATCAGTAGAAATCACAGTACCGGTGCGCATCAGGGAAAGATCCTCGCCGTAGATCTCTTTGACACTTGCCTCAAGTGCACGTTGGACCTCCGGGATGGCGGGGATCGGAAGATCGAGCGGAATATGCCCATTGAGCAGGTTATCGCTCCGCTGGTAGGCATTTCCCAAGATGAGATCGCCAATCCGCATGCGCCCATCAAGACCGGCGCAATGCCCTATCATTATCCAGGCTTCAGGCCTTAAAACGGCTAAGCAGTCAGTGATAGTTTTGGCATTTGAGGGACCAACCCCAATATTCACCATTGTTACCCCGCTATTGTCCGCAGCCACCAAATCTAGGCGAGGCATTTGGTGTAGAGATCTTAGTGCCTGTTCGAATATTTCTTCGCTGGGGTATTCGGCGGTGGTTGAGTGCAGGACCGCACCGCTAGCAGTCACCAGTTCGTGGTAGCGAGATCCAGGGCGATGAAGTTCAGATAAGGCGAAGCGCAAAAATTCAGACATATGCATGCCGTAATTGGTAAAGAGTAAGTATTTTTGAACACTCTGTACGCCTATGCCCGTATAGTGCTCAATACGCGCGCAGGCCATATCGAAGCGCTGCGGACTAAAGTGAAAAAGCGGTTTCTCGGATCGATGGAATACCTCCCATTCACCATCAACAATGGCGTCGTCCACCATATCTAATGATGGTCGCGGCACCCCAGCGGGGCGCTCCGTTTGTAGAAAAACCTCGGCATTAAAATCCGGTAGGTATTCGGGGGCAATCGCGATTTCTGAGTCCACTACCTGTAGTTCACACGGGTAGTTGGACGTCAGCCTTTCGAGTTGGGCTATCAGATAGGAGCGCAGCAACCGCGGGCGGCTGATTACCGCCGAATACACACCGGCCTCGTCTACGTATCCGAACGGTTCGGTTCGATCAATTGGATGCCACCGTAGCACCCGCACCATGAGTTTGGGGTACGTAATATTCTTCCAATTGTCGAAATTCCCAGATTCACAACACTGTGTAGCCAAAGCGCATGATCGGTCGTAGTGATTGATGAGCTTTTCAACAGCTTCCACAGCATTCATACCATACGCCTCTCGCAGACCAATTGAGCGCTATTTTGAGTCTCTTAGCACCAAGATCTTACCCGATGGCCTTAGATAATTGACTCGTTTATAACGCACAATTTTGCATGCAACGGGGGCGATATATGGCTCTCGCTATGACTCTCGCCTAGCGCCGGAGGATCCTCCGCAACCAGGAGAGGATTCTCCTTGGTCGTGCCGGAGACCTGCCGAGGGAGGAAATGCCAGGCATCTCCCGCCCTATAACCACATCACTGTGGGCACGATGCCTGGATAGATTATCGTAGACACCCGCATCCTCAGCTTCAGATAACGTAGATGGGCCAGCCGGCGGCTGATCTAAGGGCTGCTCGTGTCTCAGCGGCAGTCCTGTGGCTGTGAGATCGTCTGCCTTATCCGCGCCAATATCTGGGGCGCTTGTGGGCGTCCGATCGCTCTGATCCGGCTTGACTGAGTGAGAATGTTGAATTCAGGCTAGCCCAAACGCTTCGATATTACGATCAACGATTGTCCTGAGGATAGCGAGGTTAGATTGTGCGGAATACACTGCCACATAGACAAACATATTCCCGTCCAGCATGCGGATCAGATGGAGCTGGTCGGAGAGGGTAAGAAGCATATCTTTCAGCTGCGAGTCGATCCCGAGCGCCTCAATCGCCTTGAATTTGGCCTTGACCATTTCACTGTTATAAGCGGAGGCAACATCCAGATCGAAAGTGGACAATTTAGAGGTTGAAGCCAAAGACATCCCGGTTCCAAGATCGACCACCGACGCCCCTAAGAAGCCATTGAGATTATTGCTGAGACTCTCGACGAAGTCTATGAGTTTCTGTTGTTCGGACATATTTTGGTTCTGCTTTCTTTTTGATTTAACTGCCTGCTAACGATGAACAATGGTGATATCGTGCAAGAATAGCAAAGTATCCAATCTGCTATGATAAGAATAGAAAATTTTCTACTCCTTTACAACAGGTAACTACACAAACCTTCTATTTAAATTGAAACTATCGGAAAAATGATTGCACAGTCTTTTAGGCGTAGGCGTCACGGCAAAGTGGACGAACTCGACGTCGTCGATCTCGACCCCTCCTTCACTGCACCCCGAGATTCAATCGTCGGATCCCCAACCACTCTCGAGCTCGTCTTTGCCGGACCGGTCGGGATCGGAAAAACCACCAGTATAGAGACTCTTTCCTCCATTCTCACTATCACCACCGAAGCGAAAGCAGCCGCTCAAGAATTCGTTGCCCCCGGCAAGTCTTCGACCACAGTCAGTATTGATTATGGGATATGGAAGCGCGCGGACAACCGCGAAGTGGGTCTCTTTGGAATTCCCGGGCAGGAGCGCTTTTCAGCCAGCCGTTCCGCCCTCAAAAATCCTGAGGCTGGAATTGTCTTATGGCTCTATGGTGAAGAGGACTTGGTTGAAGAGCAATTACAGTCATGGTTCCCAGTAGTCAAAGACTCGGCTATTGCGGGACGCCTGTGTATAGCGCTTAACTTCGTGCACGGAGACGACAAAGCGATCGTCCAACGCGCCGAGATAATCGCCAATCGTCTTCTTCGAGACCTCCTATCTAATGAGACGACACCTAGCACAGACACTGCCTTCATCCCTGTGGTTATAGCAGACCCCCGTATAAAGGAAGATGTCATCAACGTTGCAGAATTGGCCCTCAGGAATCAGCTATGAGCGATGAGTTAATTGCTAAGCACCGAAAGGTTAGAGATCGCGATTTTGGCACCAATGATATCGCTCATGCAGCTTTGCCTATTCTCTCTCACCTCAGAAGCAAGAATCCGAATGTCCATGCGATGATCATTGGAACTGGCGATGGTATTCATGTGTGTTCCATAGGATTCGATTCCGAAGATAATGCTTCGCGCATGGCAGCCCTGAACTCCTCGATGCTGGGTGTGTCCACTGCTCAAGCTCAGGTCATGGACCCATTAAAAGATGAGATTCAGGATACGGTTGTTGCTGTTCAGCTGCCTGGCTCTGAACTTTTAGGGCTCGCCCGTATTGAACATCCCCCAGTGGGGCATCTGGTTCTGGGGGTTTTCGGTAGGGATATCAAACTCGGTATGGTGGTGCATCTCGTCCAAACTATCGCCCAGGCTTTGGCAGATTGGATATATGAGGGCTAGCTGAGCCTGGCTAGGGCTAGTTAGGGCTGGTGAGGGCTGACTGAGCCTGGCTAAAGCTGGTTGGGGTGCTACCCGCCGAAAGACCCCACGCCACTCGTCAGACCCAGAGCTACAATACCTAGCGCCCGCAGTTCTGCTCCAAAGCGTATCTGTAGGTAGTGCAAATGGATTCGAAGTTAACGCCTGCCTAAATAAACAGAATCGAGAGCCCCGTGGCGCGAACATATAGCTTCCCACCCATCAGGGCGCACCTGGACGACCATGCGCCGGCCGCAGAGTTGACAAAACCGCGGCGCCTCCAGGCCGGCACGAGCCGAGGGACTTAGAGCAAGCGTGAGATCTGGGGTAACTTCCTGGCCAGTATTGGGATGAAAATGGGGTTCATCCCCGGCTAAGACGGCCTCAAGCAGCTCCGTTGATGCTGGTTTTCTCATTAGATCGTCGTATTCAAAGCCTTGATAGGCAGCCGCAATTTGCCGAGCAGATCCACGTCATCCTCCATAGGCCGGCCCAATGTTGTGAGGTAATTTCCTACAATTACGGCATTAATTCCACCTAAAAGGCCCTGCTCGGTACCAAGGTCTCCGAGAGTAAGTTCACGGCCGCCAGCAAAGCGCAGGATAGTCTTAGGCAGCGCCAACCGGAAGGCCCCGATGGCGCGCAAGGCGTCGGCCGTCTCCATAACCTCACGATCGGCAAAAGGGGTGCCTGGGCGGGGATCGAGGAAGTTCATGGGCACTTCGGTGGGGTTAAGATCGGCCAATTCGGTAGCGAATTCGGCGCGCTGCTCGAGGCTCTCCCCCATACCTAAGATGCCGCCAGAGCACACTTCCATGCCCGCTTCCGCGACCATTTCAAGAGTGGCCCGGCGCGATTCCCAACTATGAGTAGTGACTACTTCGGGGAAATAGGACCGCGCGGTTTCCAGGTTATGGTTATAGCGGTGGATCCCGGCTGCCTTCAAGCGATCGACCTGCTCTTGAGTCAGAATGCCGATGGATGCGGCAACCTCGATATCAACTTCGGCCTTGATAGCGGCGACAGCCTGTTCGAGCTGCGATATGAGCCGCTCATCGGGCCCCTTTACGGCTGCAACGATGCAGAACTCGGTAGCTCCAGATTTTTGAGTTTGCTTAGCCGCTTCTACAAGGCCTGGGATATCAAGCCAGGCGGAGCGTACGGGAGATTCAAAGAGACCCGATTGGGAGCAGAAATGGCAGTCTTCGGGGCAGCCGCCTGTTTTGAGCGAGATAATTCCTTCGACTTCAACCTCTTCGCCGCACCATTTCAGACGGACTTGGTGGGCGAGGTCGAGAAGCTCGGGAATGCGGTCTTCTTCCAGATTGAGGATCTCAAGAACTTCGTCTTTATTGAGACCGATGCCTTGCCCAAGTACTTTGTCCTGTGCCAGCGCGAGGATATCCATGGCTTATCTCCTACGGTTGTATGAGCGATCGAGTAGCGTATTGCGGTAGAGCGAGTGAGAAGATCGCTTGCGTGATGTCATCTCAGTCTAATCAATGCGCACCTCAAACACTTAAACAACGTTCAAGTTTTTTTCGGTTATAACACCAATCGCGCTATAGCCTGCACCTCTTAGGTACCACTAATTTTTTCCTTTTTGGGTGACTATTACCTTGTTGCCACCTCTTATGACTAGAAAACAGCAAAAATCCCACCACTACGATGAGTGATGGGATAGTGCCCAGGGGGGGACTTGAACCCCCACGCCCTTGCGGACACTGGCACCTGAAGCCAGCGCGTCTGCCATTCCGCCACCTGGGCTCAAACTAACACTTCCTACTTCAATGACACAGAAAAAGCGTTGCCATTAACTTAACACGATCGCACAATAGAGCAACAAATCCGCAGTACACATTTGGTTTTTACGGCACTGCTCAAGGAGTGACTCTAGGAGTATTGCAGCTTTGACTTTATACTAGGTAGGAAAGCGTTGATCGATAGAGCATCCTAGGAGGCGAAGCAGCGTGTCAATTATCGGCAAGATTGCCAAACTCGACAGCGCCATGCAGCGCGGGCTCGATAACGGCTTCGCTTATATATTTGGCGGCCGCGTGGTACCTGCAGAGATCGAAGAACTTCTCAAGCAGGAGGCGGAGGATAACTTGGTGCACACCTATGAAGGCACCGTTGAAGTTCCGAATATATATGAGGTCTCTGTTAGCGAAAAGGATTTTGATCTCATATCCGCTGAGCACCCAACTCTGGCAGATGATTTCACCGATCGCTTATCGCGGTACTTCCGCAATAACTCCTGGATTTCTCCTGCTCCGATCGTCATCAGAATTAGCGCCGATCAATCCTTGCGCACGGGGCAATTGCATGCCACAAGCGATTTTGATCTGGAAGTGAGCCCACCTAAGAAAGAGAGTGCTCCTATGAATCCCCCCGCTCCGCTTCCTTCCGCACCCACTGGGAAGATGATCAGCCTGACTGTCGACGGCACCCCCAGCTATCAACTTAGGACTGGGTCGACGATGATTGGTCGCGGTACGGATGTGGACTATAGGCTGCACGATACTGGGGTTTCCCGGCACCATGCGGAGATCGTGTGGGATGGCCACGAGGCCTATATTGTGGATCTACAGTCCACCAATGGCACTACGGTCAATGGCACCCCGATTGACAATTGGTTACTCGCCGATGGTGATGTGATCACAATTGGGCATTCACAGATCGTCGTCCGCATTAAATAACTGGCAAGGAGAAGCATGGATTCGGCGTTTTTATTTGGGCTGCGCATTGGGCTCCTCGCCCTTTTATGGCTTTTTATTTTTTTCGCGTTCATTGCAATGCGACGTACCATGAAATCCCATACCAGCCCCGCCGTTGCTCAGGCTCCTCTAGGAGGACGCCCGCAGCAATTAGCTATTCTCGACGGTCCGTTGACCGGCTACCGCGTCGATCTATCAGGCCTGTCAGATATCTCTATCGGACGCTCGCACGATTGCGGTCTCAATCTCGACGACGATTTCACCTCAGGACATCACGCGCGGCTATTTAGTCGCGGCAATGAGTGGTTTATCGAAGATCTAGATTCTCGCAATGGAACCTTCGTCCAGGGTGCACGTATTGACGCCCCTGAGCGAGTTGTCGCCGGGCAAGACCTGAAAATTGGACGGACCACTCTAAGGCTTGTGGGCTAGATGAAATTACATTATGCTCTCGGATCCCACCGGGGATTAGTACGCAGCAATAATGAGGATTCCGCCTATGCGGGCCCATATCTGCTCGCCCTCGCTGATGGAATGGGCGGACACGCTGCCGGCGAGGTGGCTTCCCAGATGATGATTAATTATCTCGCGGAGATCGACGCCGACCCGGGTGAGAATGATATGTTAGCGCTGCTCGGCTCCGTGGCCGATGACGCCAATCGGGCGCTTGCGCGCGGAGTGCGTGAAAAACCAGAAATTGAGGGCATGGGGACCACGCTCACAGCGCTGATGTTCAACGGGGACGAACTGGGACTGTGCCATGTGGGTGATTCTCGCGGTTTTCGCATGCGCGCTGGAACCCTCGAGCGGATTACGGTCGACGATACCTATGTGCAATCGCTGGTAGATAAAGGCCAGCTAGACCCTGCGGATATCTCCACTCACCCGCAGCGCTCCATGATCTTAAAGGCCTATACGGGTAGGCCGGTCGAACCGACCTTAGAGCACCTCGATGCGCGTATTGGTGATCGGCTCATGCTCTGCTCCGACGGGCTGTCTGATCCAGTAACTACTGATACCATCGCCGATGAATTAGCATATGGCACCCCAGAAGAAGCTGTGCGACGCCTCATAGATTTAGCGCTGCGCTCCGGTGGTCCCGATAACGTCACCGTGGTGGTGGCCGATATCGTCGCTGATGACATCGATCCAGCCACACTGCCCGCTACACCTTTGACCGCGGGAGCACTCAATAACGAGGAGGAACCCCCGCAGATTAATACCGCTGCTGGCAGGGCTGCTGCAGCCCTTGCCACAGTCACAGCGCGGCAACCGGAGGTGATACCTCCACATCCGCAGCAGGCTAAAGAAGCGCCCCAGAGCTCACGCCGTTTCATCCCTGTCATTGCGTTTATGCTCGCCCTCTTAGTGAGCGGCGGAGGTTTCCTCGCAGCTCAGAGCTACGCCGCCGACCGCTACTTCATTAGCCTTAATGACCAGCAGGAATTCATTATTTCCCAGGGGCTTAAGACCCCAGGCCTCAGCGCCTTGGGAGTAAAGGCCTATCAAGCGGCGTGCATTAACGCCGCTGGGAATCTTACTTTCGTTGATAATAGCGAGCGGCCTGATTGTGCTATTTTCTCCCTCAACGATCTCAACGAGCCGGCGCGCGCCCTCGTCGGTAATTTCTCTGGCGGGCGTTATGACGAAGTAATCCAGCAGATGCAGCGCCTCTCTGAAGAAGCATTACCGGTGTGTGTGACCAGGCAAAAGGTTGAGGAGACCACCAGCCCTCGCACAACCAGCACTCCTCGTGCTACACGTACTCCTTCCAGCACCACGACGCCACCGACCTCGACCAGCGCTCCACGGTCGCAAACCCGCACGACTACGAGCTCCGTGCGCACCACACCGCAATCGCAATCATCTGCTGCCCCAAGCCGCCCAGGAGATCTTTCAACCCCTGGAGTTAATTGCCGGGAGGTGAAGAACCCATGATTTCAACCGCCCGCTGGCGCACCACGGAATTAAGCCTTCTCATAGCGGCCACCATCATCATGGCCATAACCTTGCTCAGCCTCAATATGGCGCTGGGGTTAGATATCAACGCCGAACTCGCCTGGGTCATCGGGGGCTTTATCGGAGTTTTCCTCATCGCCCATATTGCCTTAAGTTTTCTGGCCCCACAGGCTGACCAGATCATGCTCCCCGTAGCGGCCCTCCTCAATGGTTTAGGGCTTGCCATGGTGTATCGCATCGATGTGGCACAAGAAACCACAATGGCCTCGCGGCAGGTGATCTGGACGCTCGTTGGAGTGGGACTTATGATCACCGTCCTCATCTTCCTCACCGACCACCGCGTGCTGCGACGCTTTTCCTATATTTTAGGTCTCGTAGGATTAATCCTCTTGGCCCTCCCGCTCATTTGGCCCACACGCCCCGGGGTTGTCGCTGATGCCCGTATCTGGATTAGTATCGGCTCCTTTTCGGTCCAACCAGGAGAATTTTCCAAGATTTTTCTGTTGCTCTTTTTCGCCCAACTTCTGGTGACCAAGCGGGCCCTCTTTAATGTTGCGGGCTACCGACTTATGGGTATGGAATTCCCCCGCCTCCGCGATCTCGGACCCATTCTTGTGGTGTGGGCAATTGCTATCTTTATTATGGCTGGCGAAAACGATTTCGGCCCCGCTCTGCTTCTCTTCAGCACAGTTTTGGGCATGCTGTATCTGGCGACGGGGCGTGTCTCATGGCTATTTATTGGAGTCATTCTCGTTGGCATAGGTGGCACCGCCATCTATCAAATCTCCGATAAGATCCAAACCCGCTTCTCCATTTTCTTAGACCCATTAGCTGATCCTTATGATACGGGCCGCCAGCTTTCGCAGGCTCTGTTCGGTATGTCCACGGGCGGCCTCACGGGGACGGGACTTGGCCTCGGGCACCCGTATTTAGTGCCTGTGGCGTGGAGCGACTTTATCTTGTCTTCACTAGCTGAGGAATTGGGGCTGTATGGGCTTGCCGCCATTTTGATTTTGTTTACCATCTTGATCGCCCGTGGAATGCGCGCCGCTGTGATGACTAAGGATTCCTACGGCAAATTGGTAGCCGCCGGGCTCTCCCTCACCCTAGCCATCCAAGTCTTCGTGGTCACCGCCGGAATCTCAGCACTGATGCCTATGACGGGTCTGACAACACCCTTTATGTCTCAAGGCGGATCATCTTTGATGGCTAATTATATTCTGCTCGGTATCATCTTGCGGATCTCCCACTCCGCTAGCCAATCCGCCCAGCAGGGGGTGCACTCATGAATCGAACCATTGCGAAATCTTTTTATTTCACCCTCGTCATGATGGCTATCCTCTTAGTCAACGCCAGCTATATTCATGTTTTCAAAGAGGAGGAATACGCTCAAAACCCCGCCAACCGACGCGGTCTGATTGAGCTGAAATCTCAGCCCCGCGGCTATATTGCCACAGGTGGCATCATTCTGGCTGAATCACTAAAAGGTGAGGACGGCTTCTACTACCGCAATTATCCACATAACCCCCAAGCCTTTGGCGCGGTAGAGGGCTATATTTCCGATATTTACGGTGCCAGTGGCATTGAGTCCAGCTACAATGATGTGCTCAACGGCACCGCTCAATCACCCACACTATGGTGGAAAAGCCTTATTAGCCAGGATAAACAAGTAGGAAACGTGGAACTAACCCTCGATCCTGCTACCCAAGAGACCGCCTTCAACGAACTCGCCTCACGCGGCTATGAAGGAGCGGCAGTAGCTATCCGACCATCGACAGGAGAAGTACTGGCTTTAGCCTCGACTCCATCCTTCGACCCAGCCGCCATTAGTGATGCAAACCAGGCCGAATTAGCCTGGCAGGAACTCAATGCCAACCCAGGCGATCCCTTGCTCAATAAAGCTACACAGGAAACGCTGCCACCGGGCTCAACCTTCAAGGTGGTGACCACATTAGCTGCCTTAAACAAGGGCTTCACTCCCGATTCCACACTGACTGGGCAACCGCAGATAACGCTGCCTGGCACTGAGGCAACACTGGAGAATTATGGGGGCCAACTGTGCGGTGGTGCTACCGAGGTTAATCTTCTGACCGCTTTCCAGTACTCCTGCAATACTGCTTTTGTGGAGATGGGAATCCAGGCTGGCGCGGATGCGCTACGCCAAGCAGCGAGAGATTTCGGTATCGGCGAGAGATATGACTTGGGTCTTCCCGTGGTACCCGGCACCGTCGGTGATTTACCCGATGATCCAGCACTGGGGCAATCTGCGATTGGGCAGCGTGATGTGGCATTAACCGTGCTACAGAATGCTGTTATTGCCGCGACCGTGGCCAATAAGGGCGTGCGCATGGAGCCACATCTGATCCACCGCGTAGTGGCAGATGATCTTACCGAGATTTCTAAGACTAGCCCGCGCGTTCTCTCCTCAGGTATCACAGAAGATCAGGCAACAACGCTGACTAATCTGATGCAGGCCTCGGAGCGCTTCACCGCAGGATACGCAGGTCAAAATATTGCCTCCAAAACGGGCACCGCGGAGCATGGCGAAGACTCCCGAAATTCAAACCCCCACGCGTGGTATATCGCCTTTGCCCCGGGCGAAGATATTGCGGTGGCCGTAGTTGTCAAAAATGGTGGCGATCTCGGCCAGGCAGCAACAGGTGGATCAGTTGCCGCCCCAATTGGGCGAGCCATTATCGCTCAAGCACCCAAGGGAGGACAGTAATGAATGAACAGGAGCGTCTCCAGGAACTCCTCGCGGGTCATTATCAGCTGCAGTGGGTGATCGGCACCGGCGGAATGTCCACCGTCTATTTAGCCGACGATCTCCGTCACCAGCGCGAGGTGGCCATTAAGGTACTCCGCCCCGAATTTGCCTCCAACCCTGAATTTCTTTCCCGCTTTCGCAATGAAGCGGCGGCTAGCACTCGTATTAATTCCGATCATGTGGTGCGCACCTACGATTATCTGGAGCTACGCGAACCTCACTCGCAGCAGATTCTCAGCGTGCTCATTATGGAATATGTGCGTGGGGAAACCTTAAGCGATCTCCTCCAGCGGCGCTCTGGCCCTCTCGAGGAGGGAGAAGCCCTCGATATTCTGGAGCAAGCAGCGCAGGGCCTTGCCACGATCCACGGTCTGGGCCTCGTGCACCGCGATATTAAGCCTGGGAATTTGCTGATTACCCAAAATAAGCGGGTTAAGATTGCTGATTTTGGTATCGCCAAGGCCGCCGCCTCTGCCCCATTAACCCGCACGGGCATGGTGGTAGGAACCGCTCAGTACGTCTCTCCCGAGCAGGCGCAAGGTCTTGTAGTTGATACTGCCTCCGATATTTATTCCCTCGGGGTGGTGGGCTATGAAATGCTGGCTGGCCGTCGACCCTTCGAGGGCGATTCCACCGTGTCGGTGGCGCTGGCGCATATCAATCAGGCACCGCCTGCTCTCCCCACCACTATCAGCGCCCCGGCGCGCGAGGTAATTGCTACCGCGCTGCGCAAAGAGCCTTCGCATCGCTACCGGGATGGGCGAGAATATGCACAGGCTATTTCTGCGGCGCGGCTGGGTCGGCGCCCGGCACCTGTGAGCGCGCCTCCAACCACTCGGATCATATCGCCGCCTCAGCCCGCATCGACGTCAATCATGCCGCCAACCCAGATGGCTCGGACTTCCTATGAAGTTCCCCCAGCGCCTGAGCGCAGTGGATGGATAACAGGTGTGATACTGGTAGTTGTCTTCGGCGGTGTGGTGGCACTAGGATTCTTCCTTTATAGATCTGGGATAATCGATGAGCTGATGCAGCCCTCTCCTCCAGTTCAACCGAGTATTGTGACTGTCGTTCCCGAGGAGGTTGTAACAGTTCCGGCGCCTGAGGATATTGATACTCCGGCTCCGCCCACCGAGGTGGAACCTGAGCGCGAGGACATCACCGAGGCGCCTGTTATTCCAGATACTCCACCAACGATGGTGCTGCCTGAACCAGCTCAGCCGATTCCTGCGGATACCCCCACGGTGGAGATACCCGCCCCGCCCGTTGACCAATCGACCCAAGGAGAAGCCCAGTGACCCGTATGATCGCTCATCGCTACGAACTGGGCCCTGTGATTGGCACCGGCGGGATGTCCGAGGTGTACCAGGCCATGGATACTCTTCTGGGCCGCGAGGTGGCCATTAAGATTTTGCGCGCTGATTTAGCCCGCAATGAAAACTCCCGTGAACGTTTCCGCAAGGAGGCCCAAAATGCTGGCCGCCTGAATCACCCTGCAATCGTAGCCGTCTACGATACGGGCGAGATTATGCGTCATGATATTTCCACGCCCTATATCGTCATGGAGCTCGTAAACGGCCGAAACCTCAGAGATATCATCAAAGAAACGGGTCCGCTGAGCCCAGAGGAAGCCGCCACCACGTTGATTCCGGTGTGTGAGGCCCTTCAAGCTAGCCACGACGCAGGAATTATCCACCGAGATATCAAGCCTGCGAATGTGATGATCACGAATACCGGCGTGGTGAAGATCATGGATTTCGGTATCGCTCGTGCGCTTGATGATGTCAACGCGGATATGACGCAGACCTCTGCTGTGATCGGTACGGCCCAGTATTTATCCCCCGAGCAGGCGCGCGGTAAAGCGGTTGATGGGCGTGCGGATATTTATGCGTTGGGTTGCGTTCTTTATAATATTCTCACTGATCGTCCGCCCTTTGCTGGCGAGAATGCGCTTGAGGTGGCCGTCCAACACGTCCAAGACGAACCGCAACCGCCTAGCGATTTCATTCCGGATCTCACCCCCACGGAGGCTCTGAATGTGAATGCGGTGGTTCTCACCGCGATGGCGAAACACCCTGGGGATCGGTATCAAACTGCTGCGGAAATGGCTGCTGATCTCAAGCGCCTCGAAAGCAATGCGGTGACCATGGCGGCGCGCAATTATGTGGAACCAGCGTCCGCTGAGCACACCACGGTACAGCCAGTTGCATCGGTAGGTAAGCACCGTCACCCCAGTGAGGTCATCGCGGCTACACCCCCTCCACGTGGCGGTAACCTCGTGTGGAAAATCCTCATTGGTCTGCTGCTGATCCTTTCGCTGGGAATTGTTGGAACATTTACTTATACCTATCTCAGTGGGTCTACGAGCCCCATTGGGGGGCGCAGCAGTTTAAGCGAACTCCAAGATTATGCCCTGGTCCCTAGCGACCAAGCTATGGAAAGCTTGATCGCCCAAGGCTTTGAGGTCACCCTTTCTGAAGAAGCCAGCCCCACGGTAAAACAGGGCCTCGTCATTCGTAGCAATCCCGCTGCCGGTTCTGCTATTCAAAAAGGCACGACAGTGACCTTGATCGTCTCCTCTGGTAAGGAAGTCACTGAGGTTCCTGATCTCAAGAACAAGAAGACCGCTGAGGCAAATCGGATCTTGCAAAAAGCGGGCTTAGAGCTCGATTCCGTGGTGCGTGAAGATACCTCCGAGACCGTGCCCGAAGGCGAGATCATTGAACAATCACCTTCCGCTGGATCACGAGTTTCTAAGGGGTCGAAGGTTACTATCACAATTTCTACGGGTATTGAGCAACAACGTGTCCCCGTGGTTACGGGCATGAAGTGGGAGCAGGCTGAAGGCAACCTCACCTCTTTGGGCTTTGAACCGATAGTACAAGTTGTTGATGGCGTGGAACCTGATGGAACCGTGGTCTTTGTGGCTGGTGAAGGATCCAAGGTGGATTCAAATTCGCGTATCGAAATTCGGATTTCCAATGGGCAACTATTTACCATGCCCGATGTGACTGGTGGATCGGTTGCTAGTGCGAAACGCGCCTTGGAGGCCGCAGGATGGCGCGGTGGTGATGACCAGCTCGTGATCGCTCCCCCCGTCAAGACGACATCGCTTATCGACGGCGGACGCGTGGCAAACCAGCAGCAAGCTGCGGGAACTAAGATCCGCAAGGATTCCGTTATTACGCTTGCCCTGTGGGAGTTCGACATCGCCGCTATCGCCCCATAACATAGTGACCATTACTTGATAAGAACAGAGGTTTGACTTATGCCTAAGGCAAAGATTTCCCACAGTAGCATTCCGCTATCCTCCGGTGCGGGCGCTAGCCGCACCCCTGTGAAGATTAATTCCTCCGGTACGCCCATGTGGTACAAGGTCATTATGTTTGGCTGCATGCTCATTGGGCTCGCATGGTTGATTGTTAATTATCTCGCCGGCACCCATATTGATCTCATGGTTCAATTAGGGCCGTGGAATTACGGCATCGGCTTCGGCTTCTTCATCGTGGGCCTGCTGCTCACCATGGGCTGGCGATAGAACAGAAAAAGCTCCCCTTTGTTAACAAAGGGGAGCTTTTTCTTCAGCGTTTCTACAGCGCAATATATTTGGTGTTGAGGAATTCCTCGATACCATCGAGTCCGCCTTCACGCCCTAGGCCAGAGAGTTTCACTCCTCCAAAGGGCGCTGCTACATCAGAAATAGCACCGCGATTGATTCCCACCATCCCCGTGTTGAGGTGCGTGGAAAAATATCGGGCACCCTCTAGCGACTCAGTATAGGCATAGGCAGCTAGACCGTAATGGGTGTTATTGGCAGCTACCACGACCTCCTCGTTGGTGTCGAAGGATTGAATGCCGGCCACTGGTCCAAAGATTTCCTCGCGCGCAATCTTCATATCGTTATCCACCCCGCTGATAACCGTGGGTGGGTAGAAATAACCCGGGCTATCGGGGATATAACCACCGCTAATAATCTCAGCCCCGCATTCTAAGGCGTCCTGCACGAGTGCGTGGATCCGATCGCGCTGTGGGGCAGACACCATAGGCCCTAAGGTGGTCTGGGGATCTGTCCCTGGACCCATATGGTAGGCGTTCATTCGCTCGGTGAGGCGGGTGGTAAATTCTTCGATTCGTGAGCTGTGGATAAAGAACCTGTTGGCACAGATACACGCTTGGCCACCATTGCGCATTTTCGCTGCAATGGCGCCATCTATAGCTTTATCCATATCTGCATCTGCTGCGACGATAAACGGCGCATTGCCTCCTAATTCCAGGGAGAGCCGGATGAGCTGCGGTGCCGCCTGCTTCGCGAGGAGGGTTCCTACAGCGGTGGAACCGGTAAAACTCAATTTCTTCAGCCGGGGATCGGCCATCAATTCGAGGGATAGTTCCTTGGCCCTGGTGGTCGGGATGACGGAGAGGACTCCATCGGGGAGGATAGGACCGATAATCTCAGCGAGCTTGAGCATCGTAAGGGGTGTGAGATCAGCAGGTTTTAAGATCACAGGACACCCTGCGGCGAGTGCGGGGGCAAGCTTACGAGCGGCCATCGCGAAGGGGAAATTCCACGGCGTGATCGCCAGCACGGGGCCCACAGGCTCCTTAGTCACGAGAATATCGCCGTTGCCCCGCGGGGCTTGGAGGGTATAGCCACTCATGCGCTCCGCAGCCGCGTGAAACCACCGAAAATAGTCGAGTCCGTAGGCGATTTCAGCCTTGGCCTCTGTGAGGGTTTTGCCCATCTCCATTGTGATGAGCTGAGCGAGCTCCTCGGCTTGATCGCTTACTGCCTGATGAATTTTTTCCAGGATCTCACTACGGTCCCGCGGGGCACTGCTGCCCCAGCTGTGTGCTATCTCGGTGGCCTTATCTAAGGCCAGCATCCAGTGCTTGGAGGTGGCGTTGGCAACCTCGGCTATGGGTTCTTCGGTTGCCGGGTTGATAACAGTGAACGTATCAGTGGAATCATGCTGAGTGTGGCCAATGAAAATATTCTGAGACACAGTAATAAATCCTTTCGCATAGGTGGGTAGTGCCCAGTCTAGGGTTTTCCACAGAGATTGCCCACATAGTTATCCACAGGCTGTGGATAAAGGTGTGTACAACCACAGCCGAGTTGTTATTCACAGGCTGTTGATAACTTTCTGCACTTTCCCAAACAGGCACATAGTTTCGAATGCAGCATCCTCTAGCTGGTATTTTCGATCAATAATTAGCTTCTGGGCCAAATAATCACATTCATGTGATTATCAACAGTGTTGATAACTTCTGTGGATAACTCACATGGTGCATAAGATGTGGACAACTTTTTCTAGATACCCGAGGCGTAGATAATAACCGCTCCAGCAATCAGACCCGTTGCCCCAATAACAATCCAGTCAGTCGTCCTCTTTGGCTTGAGCACTAAGGGCAAAAGGGCCACGCCGGCTAGTGCCCCGCCCATATGCCCCATCAGGCTGATGCCAGGAATGAGGAAGCTGAAACCAAAATTGACCAGTAATAACGTCAAGGGAGCACGTAAATCAAGGCGTCGGGAAGCGTTCAGGCCTACGAGGAGTACCATCAGCGCATAAACGAAACCGGAAGCCCCGGCCACGGCCGAGTAAGGGTCGAAGAGGGCCACGCACGCTGCGGAGCTCAACGCCGCCGCGATAAAGACGCCTAGGTATTTTCTCGGTCCCACAGCGCGCTCAATTTCGCGGCCCATCAGAACCACTAGCACCAGATTGAGGGCTAAGTGCGAGATGCTGGTGTGCATCAGCGAGGCAGTAATCCCGCTGAAAAGGTTAGGTTTCGGCCCGTAGAAAACGAGGTGATCTGCGAGGGATGAAAATTTTAGATTATTGGTAACGGACAGTGACTCTACGGCCGTGAGAACCCACAACACAATCATCAGAGCCACCAGAGCAGCGCTCACGGGCGCCTGACGGTAATAATTTTTTACTATATTCACCATATTCATAAGAAAAAGGCAGGGGCGATAGTGCCCCTGCCAGAAATATTCAAGCCCTTCTTAGTTAAGCCTTGATTTCCACAGACTCGATAACCACGGCGTCGGTTGGGCGATCAGAACGATCGGTTGGGGTGGTGGCAATTGCCTTGACCACTTCTTGGGAAGCTGGGTCGGTAACCTCACCAAAGATGGTGTGGTGGTTATTCAAATGCGGGGTCGGAGCGACCGTAATGAAGAACTGCGAACCATTGGTGCCGGGGCCTGCATTGGCCATAGCCAAGAGGAATGGGCGATCGAAACGGAGTTCTGGGTGGAATTCATCAGCAAAGGTATAGCCTGGGCCACCTCGTCCGGTGCCGGTAGGGTCACCACCTTGGATCATGAATCCATCGATGACGCGGTGGAATACCGAGCCGTCATAAAATGGGCCCTCAGCAGTACCAGCAGCATTATTCGTGGTATAGGCGGCGGTACCGTTAGCGAGGGTGGTGAAATTCTCGACGGTCTTAGGTGCGTGGTTACCGAAGAGTTCTACCTCGATATCACCACGGTTGGTATGCAGAATTGCCGTTGCAGTCTTTAAACTCATACAGCCTATATTAAGCACGAAACGATACTTATCGCTAGGCTTGAAAGGTAATAGTACTACCAGTTCTCTAGGAGCGAACATGAATCTCATGGCACTGAAAGGTGGCTATACGGTGTTAAAACGTGCGTATAAGGCTTATTCGAATTACGCGGAAAAGAAGGCCGAGGATGCATACGACAATCTTGTCGATGTGGCCAATAACGTCAAACACGATGTAGAAGCCAAAAAAGACCAAGCTGAGCAGCGTTTTTCCACGTTGAGCGAAAAGGCTCGCAGTCGTTTTGAGGAACTGCGCGACGAATACGATGGCGACGAGTTCAAGCGCGCCGCCCACAAGCGTGCAGAGCAGGCCAAGCGCCACGCACGTGCCAAGGCCGAAGAGATCAAAGGTGTGGAAAAACAACCGAAGAAGAAGTGCAAGAAATTCCGCGCTTTCTCTTGGTTCACCATTATCACTGGCGCACTCGTCGCTGCTTATTATTACTTCCTGAAGGAAGATACTTCTAAGCGCCCGCCTCGCACCGATGACTATGAGGGTGAAACCACCGCGCAGGCCTATACGCGCAAAGCACAGAACCTCGCGGAGACAGCCGTGGAAAAGGGCAAAGCTCTTATTGGGGATCTCTCCTCCCGTGCAGATGGTGCCGTAGAGACGAGCAAGGAGCAATTCGCTAAAGCTTCCGAAATTGTTGCTGAGGCTCGCGAGAAGGTTGAATTCGAAGCTGAACTCGCAAAGGAAACCGCTGCTGAGCGTTTCGACGATCTCACATCCGATCTTAGCTCCAAGGCCGATGAGGCTCGCGAGAAGGCCCAAGAGGTAGCTGATTTGGTCAAAGACAAGGCCGAAGAAGTAGTTGATAAGGCCAAGACCGTTGTGGGCGAAGCCGAGGACAAAGCTGAGGACCTCAAGGATGAGGCTAAGGACGAGGCTGGGGAAGCCAAAGACGACGCTGAAGCCCTCAAGGACGAAGCGAAGGATAAGGCTGAAGACGTCAAAGATGAGGCCGAGAGCAAGGTTGACGAGGCTAAGGACAAGGCTGAAGATCTCAAAGACGAAGCCGAAGATAAGGTCGAAGAAGCCAAGGACGATGCCGAAGACCTTAAGGATGAAGCGCAAGATAAAGCCGAAGACGTCAAAAAAGACGTTGAGGATAAAGCTGAGAAGACTACCGATGTAACAGACGAGGCCGTACTCGAGGCGCTTGAGGATCAACTCAACTCAATGCCTCAAGACCCCGATGTCGCTGAAACTCAGGTACGCAAGCGCGGCAAGAAGAAATAACTTTTAAGTAAATACGAACTGGCCAGAGAATATCCTCTGGCCAGTTTTTTATCTGCCTTCTAATTCGTGGCTGAGTGCTTCGAGTTCACTACCACCTGACATATACCGTGTTAATTCCGCGACGCTGGTATCAGATCGAGCTGAATCTAGGATCTGCCGGCCCAGATTTAAAATGGTGAAATGATCCCCCACTAAATACGCGTGGTGCGGATTATGGGTAACAAAGACCACCCCGATCCCACGGGAGCGGGCAGCGGCAATGAACTTCAGTACCATTCCAGATTGCTTAACTCCCAGCGCAGCAGTGGGTTCGTCGAGAATAAGGACGCGAGCACCGAAATAAATGGCGCGCGCAATGGCGACCACTTGGCGCTGCCCGCCAGACAGGGAACTAATGGGCGTGTCCACAGAGGGCAAATCGACGCCCATCTCATTTAATTGTTGATGTGCAATATGTGCCATCTCGGCGCGTTTGAGAATTCCCCAGCGATTGCTCAGTTCTTGGCCAAGGAAGAAATTGCGCCAAACACTCATCTGTCCGACCACCGCCAAATCTTGGTACACCGTTGCAATGCCATGATCCAAGGCAGCGCGCGGATTGGTGAAGGTGGTCTCGACGCCATCGACCACCATGGTGCCGGTATCTGGCTGGTGTATCCCCGCGAGAATCTTGATGAGGGTTGATTTTCCCGCCCCATTATCCCCAAGGACGCAGGTGACCTCACCCTCCTTAATGGTGAAAGAGATATTATCGAGGGCTGCAAAAGAGCCGTAGTTTTTTGAAATAGCATTCAGTTCAATCACGTGCGCACCTATCGTCTTTCTTGCATGGTAGCGAAAGAACTATTGGCCATCACTGCAAAAAGGAGGGTGGCACCGAGGAAGAATTTGAACCAATCTGGGTTCCAGCCAGCATAAACAATGCCTTGATTAGTCATGCCAAAGATCAGGGCACCGAAAGCTGTACCGATCGCGGTACCGCGGCCGCCTGTAAGCGCACAGCCTCCAATGACAGCTGCAATGATATAAAGAAACTCATTGCCGATGCCTTGTCCTGCTTGGATGGAATCGAAGGCAAATAGAGTGTGCATACCCACAAACCACGCGGCAAAGGCCACCATCATAAAGAGTAGAATTTTCACGCGGCGCACTGGAACTCCAACGGCGCGCGCAGCATCCTGATTACCGCCCACCGCAAAAATCCAGTTACCAAAGGTTGTTCGAAATAGAACGAAGCTGGCAATAGCGACGAAGAATAACCACCAGAATATAGTGACCTTGAAGCTGATCCCGAAGAGATCGATGCTGCCAGCGAATATCGCGTGGGCGAGGGGAAAACCTTCCATATCTGCAATAGATGGAGTGGCTACCTGACCGGTGATGAGTTTAGTCAGCGCTAGGTTCAATCCCTGCAAGATCAAAAAAGCAGCCAAAGTAATCAAGAAACTTGCGATACCAGTGCGGGTCACCAAATATCCATTGAGTGCACCGATGGCTAGCGCAATCACTAGAGATAGGCCGGCTCCTACCCACACATTGAGATTGAGATTATAACTGAGCATCGCTGCAGCCAAGGCCGCTGTGGTAACGGCAACGCCAGAGGAGAGATCAAATTCATCCCCGATCATGAGCAAACCGACGGCTAGGGCCACAATACCCAGGGTGGAACTGGCATAGAGTACCGTGGCCAGCGCATCGAAGCTACGGAAAGGTGGGGCGAGAATGAGAAAGAGGATGGCCACCAGGGCCACACCAATGAGGCTTGCCACTTCGGGTCGGCGGCTTAAAGAGGACAGTAAAGGGATCTTATTCACGAGGTTCACTATTATCTAAAGCCACCTGAGGCGGCATCGGAGATCTGGTCAATATTGTCAGGTGTGATGAAGCTGGGCCCTGTTAATACTGGGCGCTCGCCACCCATAACGGACCCGTTACGGTGGGCAAGCCATAGGGAATCGATAGCAAGATAGCCCTGGAGATAGGGTTGTTGATCGACTGCGAAGGCGATCTGATCATTGTTGATCGCCGTCATCAGCTGGGCATTGGTATCGAAGGTAGCGATTTTAGCCGCGGATTGGGTTTCCTTCACCGCCTCCACGGCGCGCAGAGCCACGGGCGCCTGCAGGCTCATAATCCACTCGATATTCTTATCCTGAGCTAGCTTCGTTCCCAAGGTCGCCTGCACATTCGTGAGGTCTTGGCCATTAACGTAAAGCAAGTCCACCTCCTTACCCAATCCTTCTGCTACGCCCTGACAGCGAGATTCCTGGGAGGAATTACCTTGTTCATGAATAACGCAGAGAACATGCTCGGCACCCGTGGCAGCAAGGCGCTCACCTGCCTTGAGTCCGGCAAGTTTTTCCTCTTGGCCGAAAAAGCTACTGATATTGAATTCTTGATAGCGATTCATCCCGGCATTGAGAGCAACTGTGGGAATTCCTGCGGCGCTTGCACGAGCTGCTACCGGGCCAAGTGCATCGGCATTGGGCATGGTGAGAGCGAGTCCGTCGACGTCAGAATCGATGGCTGCCTGAATCAGATTGGCTTGGTTTGGAGCTTGAGGATCGCTGGAATAACGGAGCTCGATATTGCCCTTGCGAGCTGCATCTTCAGCCCCCTTGCGCACGAGGTCCCAGAAGGTATCTCCGGGGGCGCCGTGGGTCACCATCGCTACCACAAGGCGAGGGGTATCAGCGTGACCGTTCGCTGCGTCTAGGCGTTGCTTTTCTTGCAAGCCTCCCGTGGCTGAGCACCCGGTTAAGAGGGTGATCGTTGCCACGAAACTAGCAACGAGGCTTATTTTCCTTGTTAAGTACACCTCTGCCATGGTGCCTGAAGATGTGAGTACGGTCAATTAGGCTGACCTGCAACTTTACCGATTAAGTAGTGTTAAGCTGGGTGTTAAGAAAGAAAGATCTCTTACGAGGTCGGCGAGATTCAACCAAGCTATAGGATCTTGTGTCATTTCTTTGCATAGATCGGCCTACAAATTCCAGTATTTTAGTGATACGCACGAAGATGCTCATGGTTCTGCCAACTAGCGTGTGGGGCGCTGCTCTATGAATCTCGCAGTGCTCACTCTGTGATCTTTGCTGGCACAACGATCAAGGCAATAGAAAAGCACCTCGCTTTGATAGCTAGGTACTGGTAAATCTATGACGTTGAAAGAAGACGAGTCGAGTATTGTCGTAAGTAACCTTTATATTCGCGCGGCGATGCTCGCACAGCTCACGCTTGAAGGATTGGGCCTGTTGTGACGCATGGATCTGGCACAGCTTAGCCCGAGCAGACTCTCTGGCACATCTTAACGAGGCTGAATTAATAATCACTTAAGCATCAGCACAATAATCTTCTCTAAAGGTGCCACCCAAAAGAGGTTCTGTCTTCACCAGCTCACCTGAACAGTCTGTAGTCAGACATTCACTAAACCAAGCACTCATCCTCGATGAGTGATCAGAACGGTCCCGTCATCGTAAAAAATGATGTACTCGACCACAATCACTCAGGCATCATCGAGTAAACCCCTGACACACCATGTTGCTTGGTTCTCCACCTCCCAGGGATTGGGCAATACACTCCTAGACATCCTCAATTTTAACTGTGGCGTCCCTAGCTTCTTCTTCATGATCTGGTGGGAAACTTGCTATCCCTTCGTATGAACGGTCATATTTTTCCACGCAAAAGTGCTGGTGTCTCCTTGGAAAGCAGATTGTTGATGGTGCGAGTCGGTTTCTATACCAGCTCTGTGTGTAAACCCGACTGTGCTGTCATTCAGGCGCCTCGAACCGAGAGCACCCGAGAGTACAAACCGAGAGCACTAGGAGCCCACCTATAGTGCCAGTACTTCAGCCATGACGGGAATGGGGAGTTGGGTTGCGATCGGATCATAAGGATTCACGCCTTGTTGCTCAGCCTGGAGCGAGAGGAGTAATGAGTATCGGACTGATAAATCTCGGCGATCCTTGCGTCTATTGTTCTATCACCGGATCGAGTTTCGCTCCAGCCTAAACTCGGCGTCCGGCTCGGCCGATACCATTTGTTGTCATGGTGCCTCACTTACCCAGTGATGATAAGGAAGCTAACACCGTTGACTGCCCACATCTTCCGACTCTTGAACGAGGAACTTAGGTGAAATTAGGGGTGAAATAAAAGACCGTAACAACGGTTGAAAGGAAATGATATGACGACGATGGAGTCAGCAACCCATTCGCTAATCACTGCTGAGATCTTTTAAAAAGGATTGCGCGGTCCAGTTTCATGGCAGGTCGAGGAATAGGATTTAAAGAAAAGTTAGTGAATGTAGATCACTAAGAAAAATATGGTATTGCCTAAACCGCTTGCTCTCGTTTTTACGATTTTGGTCATTCTCGCTATCCCGTTACCTTTCGCACTGTATCTGGGTGGCTTCGAGTGGATGAGCAGCGGAAGTCAAGCAGGTTCGAAGGAATTTGTCGTGTCTTATGTTTTCGGACTTTTGGTGCTTCTCGGCAGCCTCGCAGCCGCTGTCTATAGAGGCCGTCGCAATCAGGAGAAGTAGCGGATTATTGCCCACCGAAAGAATATTAAGCACCTAGAATTGGTTGCCAAGATCGAAGCTGACACCGACAGCATGGGAAAAAGCGGCGAATCAAGCAAGCGCATAACTTGCCGTGCGTGATTCGCCGTTTACCGCAAAGGCTAACCTAGTACGCTGACCTGTCCAAAGTACTAAGAAATCGCAAGCGCCGCCGCTTTAAACCGAGATAGTGGGCACGAAACCAGTCTCCTCCTCCATTTCACAGAGCGAGCAAACAGCGAAAGCCTATAGACACAAAGGAAAACGCTCCCCTAGGAATGAAAAAAGATGCTGGCTTGGATTAAATCCAAACCAGCATCCAGTTTGTGGAGCATAGGAGAATCGAACTCCTGACCTTCTGCTTGCAAAGCAGATGCTCTACCAATTGAGCTAATGCCCCAAATTCCTTGGTGGGCCTAGCAAGAATCGAACTTGCGACCTCATCGTTATCAGCGATGCGCTCTAACCGACTGAGCTATAGGCCCTTAAAAAGGAACGAAACCCAACTTTACAGCAGATTCTATTAACGGACAAAACCAGTGCTCATTACAGGTATCTTAAGCGCTCTTAAGCATTACGACTCATCAGGTGGCTCAGAGCACCACCGGCCACCTGCAGAGACTGTGGATCGCCTTGTTCGATAATTTCCCCCTGGTCCATCACAGCAACGAGGTCTACCGAATCAACGGAATCAAGATCATGAGCGATCTCAATGATGGTTGCATCGGGGCGATACCGCCGTAAATTTTCGCGTACTTGCTGCACTAAACTGGGATTAAGGTGCGCGGTGAATTCATCGAGAACCAGCACCCGACCGCCCCGCAGCAATGCTTGAGCTAGAGAAAGGCGCTGCCTTTGGCCACCTGAGAGCGCGAGCCCACCTTGGCCAACCTCTTGGTCGAGGGAAATCTCCCCACTCAAGCAGGCGATAGACATTACTTCCTTAAGCTCCGTATCTAAAGCTTGCGGGTGGGCAAGCCGTAAATTATCGGCAACTGTTCCAGACAGTACTTTGATGTCTTGGGTGACAAAGTTAATAGCAGCCCGAATGTCATCGACGTGATAGTCGCGCAGATCGTGGCCATCTACCAAAACCGTACCGTGGGACGGGTCCCAGTAGCGCAGTAGAAGTTTTGCGATGGTAGATTTCCCCGACCCGGTGCTTCCGACCACCATCGACCAGCTCCCCGGTGCGATGGCAAGGTTAATTGACCGCACGGCTCCTACTCTGCTGCCAGCGTAGCTAAAGGATATATCGCGCCATTCCACGCCGATCCCTGGGCCCTTGGCAGCAAGGTGGCGTGGGCCGTTGTCGTGGGCTAATCCGGCGTGGGAGAGGCTATAGACCCGGCGCGCCGCCGCGAGTGATTGCGAGAGGTAGTTACCCAGATCAGAAACCTCGTTGACCATATCCCAACAGCGCAGAACCGCAAAGACTATGGCCACGCTCAGCGCCATATTATCGGTTGGGATCAGTAGCAGGAGAAAAACGACCATACGCGCAGCAGCTACAAGCCCTGCATGAGCACCCACGACGGCGCCGCGCCGATCGATCTTTTCCGCAAGGGGTTTCTCCAACTCAGTGAGACTTTCATGGCGACGCTTCCTCGCACCGTAGCCTACTACTTCGGCGACACCGCCTACAGAATCGGCTATATGCTGAGCGATGATTCCACGTTCCGCGGTTACCTTCACCGCATGACGATAGGCTCGAGTATCAGCGGCGATCAGCCCCACACAAAGGAAAATTGCGGCGGTGGCTAGTCCATGCCACGGGGATATGAAGGTGATGGCAATCAGCACCACAGTAGGCACAGTGAGAGCGGAAATAATTGGAGCTGTGGTGTGGGCGAAAAAGACTTCAATTTGGCCGATATCCCTCGTCAACCGGTTGAGCATATCCCCGGTCCCTACTGCTTCCTTGCCCGTACGCGCGGTAATAGCGGGGGCTTGGGGATAGATATCACGGAATACCCGGATGCGAATGAGCTCGAGGGCCTTGAAGGCCACAAGGTGACCAAAGTAGTGCTCGAGGTACCTCAAGAAGGCTTTGGCTAGAGCACTTATGATCAGGATGCTCATGACAGTTTTGATTGTCATCGTGCCGCCTACGATCGCATAGGCCGGGACTACAAAGATGACGATCCCGAGGATCTGATTGAGTATGCGGCAGATGGTTGACCACCCCAGTGGGGCCAGGACTGGCCGAGTGATGGAAATTAGCCACGATACTAGTTGTTTATAGGTGGGCTCGTTCATGCTTGTTCCTTCACGTCTTCGTGGAGTTGGCCGTTATCGATATGAATTACTCGATCCATATGTTCCAGGGAGCTCGAGCGGTGCGTGACCATAATGAGGGTGATATCTGGTCCTAGTTCATTAATGGCCTCGAGGATCTCGCGTTCGGAGCGCAGATCCACATGGGAGGTCGGTTCGTCGAAAAGCATGACGCTACGCCCGGAAATAATAGCCCTCGCTAGGGCGATGCGCTGGGCCTGGCCGCCGGAGAGTCCGAGTCCCTGCTCGCCGAGTTCGGTATCGATACCGTGAGGCATGGCCTTGATCTCGGTATCAATATGAGCGCTTTGAAGAGCGGCCCATAATTGCTCATCAGTGGCATCGGGGCGTGCGAAACGGAGGTTATCAGCAATGGTGCCGCTAAAGAGCCACGTGGTTTGATTGACACTCGCGGAGGCATTGCGAAGTGTATCCCCACTGAGCCCGTTAATCGTGATATCTCCAGAATCTGGGATGAGATCGCCTTTGAGGAGGGAGAGCAGAGTTGATTTTCCTTCACCTGATCGGCCCATAATAGCTACACGTTCACCAGGCGCGATTTCAAGATTGATACCTTCAAATAGTGGTTGATCGAAGTGGAAGTGCAGATCGCGCACACATACCGCGGCGGTAGTGGCCGAATCGGCGGCAGCGGCGGTGGGAGTATTATTCGGCTGGGCTCCTGCAGGCCGCGAGGGTTGTGCGGGGCGGGCACGCAGGAAACCGAAGATGCCGCGTTGGCTGCCAAGGCCACTCATACCGATATAGAAGAAGGCGCCAACTTGATCCATGGGCTCTAGTAGGAGAATGCTCAGCGCCAATAATGTGATGCCCTGACCAGCGCTGAGCTGACCTGTGAGGGTGCCGTGGAGAGCAAACCACGCGGCTGTCGCCACCAACAGCAGGCTAAAGGAGGCGTCCATGGCAAAGAGGATGAGCTGATTACTCTTAAGCAGGCGCATGACCGCACGGCGATTCTTCTCCCCTGCTGCATCGAGTTCATCAGCCTTGCGTTGAGCTGCACCGAGTAATTGTAGGGTACTTAAGGATTGCAGGGATTCCATATAGGCCGCGGCCAATTGTTTCCGGGAATCTTGAGTGCCAGAGGATACTCGTGACACTATCTTGCGGAAAGCCCCTAAAAGTAGTGGCACCATCGGCAACATCAGCACTAAGATCATCGCTGCTTTCAGCGATACAGACACCCCTATGGTGGCTATGACGATCACGGGTGCGGTGAGGGATGCAATAATTTGGGAAATAAAACCGATACGGAAGGCCATCATTTTCTCGCTCGACTCGGTGGCCAAGGATACAACTGCACCCGTACTGGTTGATGCCGAGCGAGCTGGGCCGGCATCAAAAACGGCATCGAGAAGGCGGTGGCGAATGAGGGCCTCTTCGTGGATCTGACCGCGCGCGATAAGTAGACCGCGGAGCCAGAGGCTCAGCACCACGATAGTTGGGCCGAGGAAGAGCGTGGGTGAGGGCGGATAGCCGTCGATAAGAGCGCCGGCACTCACTATTGTCAGGCACATGCCGATGACCGCGATCCAGTAGCTGATCACGCCGAGGCCAATGGAGGTCTTCGCCTGAGGGCTAAGCTTATACGGGGCTGGCGGTTTCTTAGCTTTGCTTTGCCTTAGCTTCATAGGCTCATGGTAGCGAAGAGTGAGATTGTCCGCCCAACTCTCAGCCGTGATATTCATCCTTAGATTAACCCCGACGAATATCACTCTTATCCCATTTCACCCTGGAAATGCGCCCCTGCCGTATCGGTCATAGGGGTAACAAGCACACGCTAGTGTGAGCAATCTCCCGCTTATCGACGCCACATCTTAGGTCGCCCCTTAACCCCTAATTCAACCTCAACCATCAGCTGTTGAGGGCGAACCTTCGGCGTCCGATTCTTTGACTAAGCTTTTTAACAATTGCGATCGACTGGTGCACTGTGAATACAAAAACGGGGTATATCACGGCGCCATGGGCCCGTGATATACCCCGCTTCTAAAGATAAGGTGAGAAATGAACTGTCTTAAGCAGTCGTCTCAGCCATAACCTTCTGTGGCTCCTTTAGTCCCAGCCTCTTCTTAATACCTGTAACCATGAGACTGATTGCCCCATCACCGGTGACGTTGCAGGCGGTACCGAAGGAATCCTGCAAAGCGAAGATAGACAACATAAGTGCCACACCGGTCTCATCGAAACCAAGGATCGCAGTAATCAAACCGATAGAAGCCACCACGGTTCCGCCTGGCACACCTGGGGCGGCGATAGCGAAGATGCCCAGGAGGAAACCGAAGAGGACGAGGTTAGATACTGAGGGAAGGGATCCGTAGAGAATCTGCGATACCACCATCACAAAGAAGGTCTCAGTGAGCACCGAACCGCACAAATGGGTATTAGCGCACAGCGGGATGCAGAAATTCCGTACCTCTGGGTCAAGAGTCTTAGACTTAGAGGCCGATTTCAGGGCCACAGAGAGCGTTGCTGCTGAACTCATTGTGCCCACGGCCGTCATATACGCCGGACCATAATGACGCAACACTTCCCATGGGTTGGTGCCGGAGAATAATCCGCCCAAAGCATAAAGCAGAGCCAACCAGAGATAGTGGCCAACAATAACGATAGCGAGCACCTTAATGAATACCGGAAGTTCGTGGATAATCGCCCCTTCGTAGGCCAAGGTGGCAAAGGTGGCACCGATATAGAAAGGCAAGAAGCGAATGACCACTTGGTTCACAATGGCCAATACAATTTTATTGAACTCCTCAAAAAGCTCACCAAAACGCTTCGATTGGGTCCACAAGATGGCCAAGCCCATCAAAACGGCGGTCACCAGCGCTGTCATCACTGGCATGACGGGTGCGATGCTGAGTGCAAACAGCTTCTCTGGTAAGGCGGTGGATTCCGGCGCTTTGCTGCCAATATCGAGATAAGGGATGAGTACATGCCCGGCCGCAATGGAGAACATCGACGCACCTACCGAGGAGAGGTAGCAGATTGTCAGTGTAATCCCGAGGATCTTGCCCGCATGTGCTTTAAGGCGGATAATTGCTGGTGTAATAAATCCTAAGATAATAAAGGGAACCGCATAAAGGATCAGATCTCCAAGAACTGATCGCAGGGCGTCTATGACAGCTATGACTGGCTCATTAGCTAGCGAACCCACAATCAGGCCGAGAATTAAACCGATCAAAAGTTTCATAGGGAAACTGCGCATAATGGTCATATTTTCAGCTTTCTTCAATTTTTTATTCTGTGCCTATGGCTTCTGTGCCATCATTCATGGCGCCTCATAAGCTACCACAGTCTTTTCTTGCCACCTATAAGCATTTTCTTTTAGTGAGTGAACTTCGAGAGATGACACAATCGATTTTTATATTTGATTTGCTCCCCCGCATGAAATTCCGCGCACTACACCGCAACCTCTTTCGGTTTAAAGGATCCTAATGAGAAAGTGCTGCTTATGGGGTTTTTTCATCCTGGGAGTTGAATATAACTTGCCGCGTCGCCGCTATTTTTACCCCCGAGGGGGCACGAGCTCATGATTTCGTTCAGTAATTCTTCACTCCTTTAAAACCGCGCCCTCAGACCTCGCAGATCCGTGTGTTGGGGTGGCTTTCACCGGAATGTAGATAGTCCTTTGAGGACGGATTCGCCCATTAGGATGCAGGGCCCTAATGCCTTCTAAAGAAATTATGGCGCGAGAGCCCATATTGCAGCGCTCGATGTTGCTAAAGCAACGAGCATCTCACTGTGGAATAGCACCACCCTGTGGTTTTGGTGTCTGGGTGTTTTTACCACTGCCTATCGCTTACAGGCACGGAGCACTCGGGGCTCCTTCATGTATACCTTCAATAAAGCCGAAGCAACGTCCACCGAAAGCGACCGTGTACTACGCACAGCACTGCTGACCTCAGGTGTAGTGATGGTGAGTGCGTAATTCCAGGGTCCACAGATTATTCTTGCTGCTTATATCCCACACGTCCCTGATTCAGCAACGGATCTATGCCGGGTTGGTGTCATGAGATATCCCATCCCGTATTCTCAAGGTCCAAGGCTGCACCCCTGGAGCCTGTTGGAGTCTGGGGTGTTGACCAAGCACCACGATTTTAAATATCACGAATATCACCCACACTGATGGATTCCGCACCATTGAGGACAGCGTCTGCCTCGTACCCTAAACCCTCGAAGCGATCGTAATACTCGGATAGCTTTTCTGTAACTCTCCTCTTCCGCTCGGCATATGTAAGCCCCTCAGGGTCGGGTTTGAACCTCGATACCCTCGGTAATAACTCAGCAATATCCGTTCCCGTGTCTTTAAATGAACCATCGGCAAAGCATCTGATAATGAATTCTCTCGTGGATATAGGCTGCAGTTTCTCTTCTTCCACGATGCCTTGTAATTCCGCTCCCCGGTGGTAACGGATAAACTCAACCCACTCCTCTTCCACGTCTGAGTTAGGAGAAATCGAATCAACGAAAGCTTCGATGAGGTCACGCTTGCTTCGCAGCGTTGGGCTGGCGCTCAGGGAGCGGGAAATTTCAGCTCGAATATCCTTATCTTGGCCATCACCGTGCTGCTCGCGGTATTTCTCTACCAGCAGCAAGATATAGTCAACATTAATTTCTACCTGCTTGATCAATTCAATTTCGAAGACGAGGTCATCATTGATCACTTCCTTGTCTGCGTCCTGCTCCCCACGAACATGAGCGTAGATATCCAGGTAAATACTGCGATAATTTTGCTCTTGGCGCGGCGTGAGAATCTCTTGACCAGTGAACTCATCAAAAGAGGAGAGAATATTCTGCAACCTCAAAATGGCCCCAAATAAGGCAATAAATTCCTTTTGCCGAGATTCCCCGATTATTCGCTCACCCTCAGGAAAGGCCTGTAGGAGTTCTGAAGTTTTATTGGCGTACTCAGCGTAGTAATCCCTAAAAGGCTTCAAGATCACTACTCCGTGGGCGTCTTTGTTACCAAATAGCTCCAGTGCCTTATTGGTCTCTTCCTCCAAATCGCGGAAGCACACAATATTGCCGTAGGTTTTTACCGAGTTAAGAATCCGATTGGTCCGAGAATAGGCCTGGATCAGGCCGTGTGCCTTGAGGTTCTTATCCACAAATAAGGTGTTGAGGGTGGTGGCATCAAAACCGGTGAGGAACATATTGACCACAATGACTAGATCTAGTTCCCGGTTTTTTAACCGTTGGGATAGATCCTTGTAGTAGTTCTGGAATTTATCCGCCGAGGTGTCATAGGACGTATTAAACATATCGTTATAGTCATTGATCACATCCTCAAGGAAATCCCGCGAAGAGTTGTCCAGGTTTTCTGGCTCAAAGGACTCATCTTCAATAATCCCATCGGCGGTGGCCTCATTGGCACCATAGCTAAAGATCATTCCGATTTTTAGCCGCTCATCGGGTGTAAGGCCGTCCTGTTGGGCCTGGAATTCATTGTAATAGCGCTTAGCCGCATCGATAGAGGCGGTAGCAAAGAGCGCATTGAAGCCTCTCACATGCCGTCTATCGTTCTTGGCAATATGCGCCCGCCTGTTGCGGGTTGACTCCACCACATTTGATACCACGGTGTGCTCATAGCTTTGCCACCGCTTAGTTTTTTGCGGAAAGTGCTCCAAGGTATAAGCAACAATTTCAGAAATTCGCTGGGGGGCCAAGAGTGCTCGTTCCGTATCTACAGCGCTGACGTCCTTATCGCGAACGTCGCCCACCTTGATAGTGTCGATATAGTCAATGCGGAAGGGGAGAACATTCCTATCCGTGATTGCGTCAACGATGGTGTACGTATGCAGTTTATCGCCAAAAGCCTGCTGCGTAGTCTTGAGATACGGATTACCACCTGAAGAGGAATTCACCGCAAAGATAGGGGTGCCGGTGAACCCAAAAAGATTGTACTTCTTAAAGGATTTCGTGATCTCGGTATGCATCTCACCGAATTGGGAACGGTGACACTCATCGAAAATCATCACCACATGCTTAGCGAAAACCGGATGCTTCTTATTGGCTTTAACAAACGTAGACAGTTTTTGGATCGTGGTAATGATAATCCGCGAATCACTGTCTTCGAGCTGGCGCTTTAACACCGCAGTAGACGTATTAGAATCAGCCGCCCCTTTTTGAAAGCGCTCATATTCCCGCATAGTCTGGTAATCCAGATCTTTGCGATCAACCACGAAAAGAACCTTATCCACGCTCTCCATTTGCGAGGCTAGGATAGACGCCTTGAATGAGGTCAAGGTCTTCCCTGATCCCGTGGTGTGCCATATATATCCACCAGCATCAAGAGTCCCCAGAGTTTTGTAGTTAGTAGAGATCTGGATCTTGCTCAGGATCCGTTCCGTAGCCACAATCTGATACGGGCGCATAACCAGCAAAAGATCATCAACGGTAAGCACGCAATAGCGCGTAAGAATATTAAGCAGAGTGTGCTTGGCAAAAAATGTTCGGGCAAAATCTGTTAACTCTTGGATAGGCTTGTTATTTCCATCAGCCCACCACGAGGTGAATTCATAGCTGTTGGACGTCTTCCTCGACGACTTTTTAGCGGTAGTCTCAATATGGTGCACACGAGTAGTATTTGAATAGTATTTTGTTAACGTTCCGTTGGAAATAACAAAAAGCTGCACATATTCAAAAAGCCCAGATCCCGACCAAAAGCTTTCTCGCTGATAACGCTGAATCTGGTTGAACGCCTCCCGAATATCAACCCCTCGACGCTTAAGCTCTATATGCACCATCGGAAAACCATTGACTAAGACCGTGACATCATAGCGATTCAGGCGCTTCTCCCCTAAAGGCTCCCCCTGGTTACTACGAGAGCTCCCCACGGTTTCATACTGGTTGATCACCTGAAGGCTATTGTTGTGGATATTAGCTTTATCGATCAGGCGAATATTCTTCACTCGCCCATCGTCTAATTCCATTAATTGCACGTGATCTTGCTGGATACGCTTGGTCTTTTCCTTAATGCCGTCGTTTTTACTAGCGATGACTCCATCGAAGAAGCGCTTCCACTCAGAATCACTAAATTCAGTCTTGTTGAGCTTTTCTAGCTGCCTGCGCAGATTAGCTACCAGTTCTTCCTCGGACCGTGGCTGGAAATACTCATAGGCTTGTGACTGTAGAATCCGAATGAACTCGTTTTCCAACTGCGCTTCGGACTGATACTCCACCACCGAAGATTCTGGGGCCTCATATTCCGCGACAACGGTCGAATCAGCTGATACCACCAGAGGTTCAAATGCCTTCACAGCACCCACACCCATCACACCTTTAGTTCCTTGAAGGTCAGTAATTGGTCCCGGTAATACTCGTACTGTTGCCGACGAGCGATAAGCTCTGCTTCCAGCTCTGCTTCCAGCTCGGTGAAGGAGTCCAAAATATCAACAATCTCACGCTGAATCTCCAAAGGAGGGATAGGAATGTTCAACTGAGAGTACTTGGAAATCCACTGGCGCGAGTGATCTGTGACAGGGTAACCAATAGTCTGCATAGTATGGAACAAATATCGAATGTCCAAGATTTCCGAGTCAACTGAAAGAATCTTCAAGGCAGATGATTTAACCTTAAAAGGAAAATCTACCCACTTAAAGCTAGTAGTGAAGTCATCAAATATGATCACCGGATCTTCTGGGCTTGACATTTTAATACCGTGTTTCTCATTGGTCTTACCCAGAATGAAAGCTTTTCCAGCTGTCAAAACCGGAGTTTCGTAAAAATCGCGATACTCTTTGGAGTTCACTAGATACCGAGTTGGCTGCTCATATTTCACAACTTGGTTAATAGGAACTACAGGCACCCCATTAGGGCAGTGCTGCTGGATCAGTCGCTCAATCCTATTCATTATTTACCACCATCGAGATCCGCAACAATCGCATCAATCTTGGTGCGCAAAGCCTGTTGACGTTCAACAATCCCAGCTATACGCTGGTTCAGCTCAGCAATATCAACAACCTCCCTGGTATCCTCTGGCTCAACATAACTCGATACCGAAAGGTTATAGTCATTACCCGCAATCTCCTCGTGCGAGGCCAGCTTCGCAAGATACTCCACGTCCTTACGATCATTAAATAACTCGAGGATATGGGCGATATTCTCATCCAGGAGCTTATTCTTCTTTCCTACCTTCTTAAACTCCTTAGAGGCATCAATAAACAACACATCGGTGTCTTTCTTGGACTTCTTCAGCACCATAATGCATGTTGCAATGGTTGTCGTGAAAAAGAGATTGGCAGGCAACTGAATGATGGCCTCGACATAGTTATTGTCAAGAAGATATTTGCGGATTTTTTGCTCCGCTCCGCCGCGGTAGAGCACCCCGGGGAATGACACGATGGCCGCAGTGCCATTTTCCGCCAACCAGCTCAAGATATGCATTGTGAACGCTAAATCAGCTTTTGAGTTCGGCGGCAGGACACCTGCCGGGGAAAAACGCTCATCATTGATCAACAATGGGTTGTCTTTGCCGTCCCACTTAATTGAGTAGGGCGGGTTGGAGACGATTGCTTCGAAAGGTTGATCATCCCAGTGCTGCGGATTAATCAACGTATCACCAAGACTTAAGTTGAAGCGCTCGTAGTTGATTCCGTGGAGAAACATATTAATCCGCGCGAGGTTATAGGTAGTGAGGTTGATTTCTTGCCCATAGAAACCCCCGACTTTACCTTTTCCTAGGATTTTCTCGAATTTCAACAGCAAAGAGCCCGAACCCACGGCGGGATCATATACCCGGCTCAGGTGCGTTTTATCCCCGATAGAGATACGTGCGAGTAGTTCTGATACTTCCTGTGGGGTGAAGAATTCCCCACCTGATTTCCCAGCCGAGGAGGCATACATCGTCATGAGATACTCATAAGCATCACCGAAGACATCAATAGTGTTGTCATCAAAGTTTCCGAGGGGTAGGTCCCCAATAGCATTGAGAAGTTTAACGAGTTTCTCATTGCGTTCTTGAACGGTATTACCAAGCTTAGGTGAGTTAACGTTGAGATCGTCGAAGAGACCTTTGATATCGTCTTCACTCGCAGTACCGACTGCTGAGCCTTCGATGCTGCGGAAGATATGATCTAAAGTCTCATTGAGGTTCTCATCATTTTTCGCGCGCGTACGTACGTTAGAAAATAGATGTGAGGGGAGAATGAAATAGCCTTTTTCTTTAACTGTTTCTTCCCTGACTATTTCGGCTTCGGTATCGGTGAGATCCGCGTAGTTAAAGTCATCATCCTCGTTGCTGTTGAGGTGGTTGGTGATGTTTTCGGAAATGAAGCGATAGAACAGCATACCGAGGACGTAGCTTTTGAAGTCCCAGCCGTCTACGCTGCCACGTAGCTCGTTGGCTATTTTCCAGATGGTTTTGTGTAATTCAGCACGCTGAGACTCTTTAGTCATCGGTAATCCTTATGGTCTTTCACCGCCCTCACAGCAAGGGCTCATTCGGAATAAATCTACGTAGGACTCTAGCAAGAATAATCTTGTTAAAAGTGCCAACGCCACGACTATAAGACTAGGAATAGACAAAGCGCGCTAATCAGAGAACGCTTGTTCGAAAGAAGTTCTCCTATCCAGGCTAAAAAGGACTCATAGGATCCTCAGATTCGGCCGAATATTGCTCACGCGAAGATCCGGCCAACCGTAACTATGCCCTACTCCCCGCGCCCATCATTCCTAGCAGATTGAGTGAAGTAAGTAGTGACAAATTCGATCTCCGCCATATACCCCGGTATATAAAACGTGTTCAGCTTTATCTTCCAAACTTTTGACCAAGGAGGGCTAAGAAGCCCCACCAAATAAGAGACGTTAATTCTTTTATAGTTGTCGCGAGATCCTCCCAAGTACTCGGTTAAGATCTTGTACATCTTTCGATATCTGTTTTTCAAAATTAAGTCGACCATTCGTTGTATTACTATTGGCGTGAAAATGTGTACCTAGAACGCTGCGAACATTAAGTTCGAATCTCTCTGAGTAGTGATTGCCGAGCTCATCATCATATTCCAAGAGAACAAATTGAAGCGCAGGTACGCCCTCTCTGGAAGCGGAAATTGCTTCGCCATCAACATACTTACCTTCAGGTAGCATCCAGTAGGCGACATCTATTTGAAAACCTGGAACCCATGTCGAGAAAATTTTGCGATCAAAGATCAGTTTGACACCTTCTACAAGCGAGTAACCGGTCTTTCTATTTGGGGTCGCAGCCTGTATTGCTGAGTCGGGTAGTTCCGGCTCGAAGTTCACCATCACATTCTTTGCCACTGATTTACCTTTGTTAGAGATAATAAAACGTAGAGGCTCTCGGGGATAATCGGGCATTAGCACGTGAGCCATCATCATCGGTCGATTGGCATTGATATTTATCTGCCTATTCAAGCGAAGGGAACGACACGCAACCAGAAGAGAAATAAGCGCGATAAGAGCGATGAACGCATTAATCAACGTGCTGGTTCGCTCAGTTGTCCACCAACTCGCAAAGTTTAAGAAATAGTCCATCCGCTGATCGTATCCATTTTTGCTGAAACCTCCGTTGAGCTGCGCCAAAATATGCTCGTTACCTCCCACCCACGCTGGGGAGATATCAAAGTACCTCAGCGACTCGCTGCGAGGAGACAAAAAGAACCGGCACCTTTAAGGTAGGTACCGGTTCTTTACTAGTTGTGGAGCATAGGAGAATCGAACTCCTGACCTTCTGCTTGCAAAGCAGATGCTCTACCAATTGAGCTAATGCCCCAAATTCCTTGGTGGGCCTAGCAAGAATCGAACTTGCGACCTCATCGTTATCAGCGATGCGCTCTAACCGACTGAGCTATAGGCCCTTAAAAAGGAACAGTCGAAATGTTATCTAAGAAGTTAATATTTCACAAATCGACTCGTGACCATGATGTTTATGGTCACACGATAACCTTATGCTCAGCAGTTATCACCACAACGCTGCGCCTTTCATTTTAGGGCTGGGTATAAAGGAAAAACAAATTCCACCTCCCCTTCTATGCCGCTTGCGCGGGTGAGGGAGGTGGAATCTGTTGCTAGGGCTTAGAAATCGTGGGTAATTTGAATGCGTAGCCCCGAGGTGAAATCAGTGGTGGCGTTGTAGCACACCGCGATCAGCGGCAGCAGCACACTGGTGAGGATCACAAAGATGATAGCCAGCAGCCCGGCTAACATCATCACCAGTGGAAAGGTGATGAGCTGGGTTCCACCCACACCACCAATAATCTGGTTCACCTGATCCCACACTCCCATGGCATCCATGCCAAAGTACAGCAGGGTGACACTTAAAAGTCCGGCCGCTGCGAGCACCGTGGAGAGAATGAAGGTAACCCGAAAAACCGAGAGCGGCGCGATATGGGTAATGGCGCTAATACGAGTAGCCATTATTTATCCCCTTGTTCCGCGTCATTGGGGCTCACGCTGAGCGGAGTTTGGTGCCCGTGCGGCAATTCCTTCTCCCCTGTTGCTACCTTTTCGGCTTCTTCTTCGCCTTCGCCTTCAACATTTCGGTCAATGGCTAGAAGGTCAACACCGTCTTGGAGATTCACCAGGCGAACGCCCATGGTGGCACGAGAGCTTGGTCGGATCTGGTTAACCTCGGTGCGGATCACTCCACCGGCTGAGGTGATAGCGAAGATCTCATCGTCTTCATCTACCACAATCGCACCGATGAGTTTGCCGCGCTTCGGGCTGTACTTAAAGGTCATCACACCAATGCCACCGCGGCCACGGGTGGCATATTCTTCCATGATGGTTCGCTTGCCATAGCCCCCTGAGGTGGCCACCAAGAGGGAGGAGCCCTCGCGGACTACGGTCATGGCCAGGAGTTGATCCTCGCCTCTAAAGCGCATGCCCTTCACACCTGCGGTGGATCGACCCATGGGTCGTAATTGCTCATCATCGGCGTGGAAGCGGATGGCCTGGCCTTCTTCGGACACCAGCAGCAGGTCATCGTCGCCAGAGCATAGGGCTGCTCCAATGAGTTTGTCGCCCTCATTGAGGTTGATAGCAATGAGCCCTCCTGAACGATTTGATTCATAATCGCTCAAGCGTGACTTCTTTACTCGACCTTGCGCGGTGGCGAGAACGAGATACGGTGCGTCTTCGTAGCTTTGGATCTGGATCACCTGGGTGATGCGCTCTTCTGGCTGGAATTCCAGCAGATTGGCTACGTGTTGCCCACGAGCGGTGCGGGATGTTTCCGGCAGCTCATAGGCCTTGAGGCGATAGACGCGACCGAAATTGGTAAAGAACAGAATCCAGTCGTGGGTGGAACATACGAAGAAGTGGCGGACCACATCTTCTTGTTTGAGTTCGGCCCCGCGAACTCCCTTGCCACCACGGCGCTGCGACTTATAGGCATCGACCTTGGTGCGTTTTGCGTACCCCGTTGAGGTGATGGTGACCACGACATTCTCGCGGGCAATGAGATCCTCTTCGGTAACATCGCCCGTAGCGGCGATAATCTGCGAACGACGATCATCGCCGTGCTTATCGACGATCTCTTTGAGCTCAGCGCGCACAATGGAGCGCTGACGTTCTGGGGAGGAGAGGATATCCATCAAATCGGCGATTTCGGCTTCGATGGTTGCCAATTCGTCGATAATTTTCTGGCGTTCCAGGGCAGCGAGGCGACGCAATTGCATAGCCAGGATAGCGTCGGCCTGAATCTCGTCGATCTCAAGAAGATCCATCAGTCCAGAGCGGGCTACATCCACCGTGGCCGACTGACGGATGAGGGCAATGACCTCATCTAACATATCGAGGGCTTTGACCAAACCGCGCAAGATATGCGCACGTTTTTCCGCTTCATCGAGACGGTACTGGGTGCGGCGCACGATCACTTCGATCTGGTGAGCGACATAATTGCGCAGCATCTGATCGAGACGTAAGGTACGCGGCACCCCGTCAACGATCGAGAGCATATTGGCGCCGAAATTCGTCTGCAACTGCGAGTGCTTATAGAGGTTATTGAGCACGACGCGCGGTACCGCATCTCGCTTTAGGGTAACCACGATGCGCATACCCACACGATCGGAGGATTCATCTTCGATCTTAGAGATTCCAGCCAGCTTGCCGTCTCGTACCTGTTCTGCGATATTTGAAATCAAATTATCGGGGTTGACCTGGTACGGAAGCTCCGTAATCACAATAGTCTGGCGGCTACCCTCTTCTTCAATGGAGGTCACACCCCGCATCCGAATGGAGCCGCGGCCAGTGGTATAAGCATCCCTAATACCTTGGGTTCCAACGATTAGGCCCGCCGTGGGGAAATCGGGACCCTTGACAAAGCTCATGCAGGCATCGAGCGTCGAGGTTTCATCAGCCTCGGGATTCTCTAATAACCAGTAGATGGCGTCGGCCAATTCACGCAGGTTATGGGGTGGAATATTGGTAGCCATACCCACGGCGATGCCGTTGGAGCCGTTCATTAAAAGGTTGGGGACCCTAGATGGCAAAATATCCGGCTCTTGAGTTTTACCATCGTAGTTCGGGGAGAAATTGACGGTATTTTCTCGGATATCGCGCACCATCTCCATGGCTAGCGGGGTGAGGCGGCACTCGGTATAACGCATGGCGGCTGGGCCATCATTGCCGCGGGAACCAAAGTTACCTTGGCCGTCGACAAGCGGGTAGCGCATATTCCAGCTCTGCGCTAGACGCACGAGGGTGTCATAAATGGCTGAGTCACCGTGTGGGTGGAATTGTCCCATGGTGTCAGAGACCGGGCGTGCTGATTTTACATAGCTGCGATCTGGGCGGTACCCGGAATCGAACATGGCGTAGAGAATACGGCGGTGCACGGGCTTTAAGCCATCGCGAACTTCTGGGAGTGCGCGGCCGACAATAACCGACATGGCGTAGTCGATATACGACGACTGCATTTCCTCATTGAGGTCGATCGGGAAAATGCGATCGTATGTTTCTCCCGAGAAGAGATCGTCACTCATATAGGGACCTTTCAGTATGAGAATAAATCTCTTCTAGTCTAGCCCCTTAACGGCCTTTTGAGCGCATCTCAGCGCCTGATCCTCCCTTAAGTGATACCACAGTGATACCACTTTGTGGCGTAGGATTGAAATATGGCAATGACGCTTCGATTAACACCCGAATATAACCGCGCTGTTGAACTCCTCGCACAGGCTCAGGGGGTGAGTAAACACGAAGCCGTTTTGCGCGCCATTATGGCCCAAGCCCGGCGCAGCGTGAATGATTCTCTTATTGAATCCCTCGCCACCGATCTCATCGAGAACCACTACATGGAGGATCGACTGAATCGAGCGCGGCGTGAGCACCACTAATTCCTCGCCCCGCACGCCTACCTCCCCGAGACCGTGGGTTAATCTCAGCCCCGAACAGCTTCTCATCATCGCCGATATTTTCAGCGCCACCTATGCCACTTGCATCACCGATTATGCTGCACTCTATGCTTGCGCCACCAGTACTAACGCCCGGTTCGATGGGGTTAGGGTCGATCGAGACGTTCAAGAAAGTGCCCGCTCCCTCGCCCGAATAATTAACCTCACTCATCCACTGAGCGCACACAATGAGAGCTTTGCCCGATTCGCGGCCACCGTCTATCTATCCTTTGCCGAGCATATCTCCACCCCGTAATGGTGGTTTAAGAGGTGAATAGCTAGAGCTTTAACCGCTCTACTGCCAGCGTGATGCCACCATCTCACAAGGCTGAGACTAGAGATACCACGACTGAGCATGGCAGCGTCGACACGGTATAGGCCCTCGCGATCGTGCTATCTGTCGCGTGTATTTAAAGTCTTTGCTATTTTTTAGCCATTGGCGATATTTCTGCAGCATTCCTCTGTACTTTTCCTAGCAAAAGCAAAAGATCTCTGGGACACTACAGAGTATGAACAAGCCTATTATTTCTATCAATAACCTCGTCAAGAGCTTCCGCACCACCCAGGTTCTCAAAGATATCTCTCTTATGATCCCGCCCGGCAGCATCCACGGCTTCCTCGGACCCAATGGTGCCGGAAAATCAACCACAATCCGCTGCCTTTTAGGATTTATTCGCCCCGATTCCGGCACTATAAGCCTCAGCGGTCACGATCCCACCATCAACCCCTCGTTAGCGCGGAAAAACACCAGCTTTGTGCCTAGCGATAGTCACCTCTGGCCACAGCTAACGGGAGGGCAGATTATCGATACCCTCGCTCGCATCCGTCACGGCCATAATAGCAAGCCACTTCAAGCTGAAAGAGCGCGCATCAGCGAACTCATTGATGATTTCGATGTAGATCCCAGTAAAAAGATGCGCACCTATTCTCGTGGCAATAAACAAAAGGTGCTCCTCATCTCGGCACTAGCTGCTCCCACTGCTGCCATTATTCTGGACGAACCCACCAGTGGGCTGGATCCTCTCATCCAACACGTCTTTAAAGATTGGCTCATAAAACGCCGCAATGAAGGTGCCGCCATTCTTATGTCTAGCCATATCTTTAGTGAAATCCAAGAATTAGCCGATGAGATTAGCATTATCCGCCAAGGATATATTGTGGAATCAGGCCCCAAGGACACCCTTACCCACCTTGGTGGCATGCATATACGAGCAGTTGATTCCCGCGGGCAACACATCGAAGAATTTGTCGCACCAAAGTTGGTTAACACCACTCTAACTCGGCTCATTAACCAAGGAGCACACTCTATACGGTGCGAACCAGCCCACTTAGAAGATCTCTTCTTGAAATTTTACGAGCGGTGATCATGATGTTGAGTTCTCTTATTCACCTGGTAGGACAGGATCTGCGCTCTAAAAAGCTTTTTCTTGCCTCATGGCTCATTCCCCTTATTCTCCTGACATATATCTCACCCATAGCCACCGAGAATTCCATTCCTAATCCTGATGATCTGGCTTCTATCGGTGCTGCCTCAGCTTCCTCAGCTGGAGTGATTGCCTTTTATGGTCCCCTGCCCACTATTCTCGATATCTATTCCCTCACAGCATGGAAAACCGGGATGACTGTTATGGTCTTAGGCGCCATTATGGCCGTTCTTTTAGCTACCTATACTTCCATTGGTCACGAAGAGAATGGCCGGGCCGAAATTCTACTGAGCCAAGGAATGACAAGAGGTACCCTTCTTGGCTCTTCGATTCTTAGTCTCGTTATTATCACTGGAATCTTCGCTTTCGGTTCAGGCCTGAGCCTTGTACCCACAGGGGCTTCACTAATAGGTTCCCTATCTTATGGGCTGGCGCTCTTTTTTAGCACCTCTATTTTTGGCCTTGTAGCCATTCTTATCGGGCAGGTCACTGGATCTGAAAGATTGACGAAGGCTCTGTCCCTCACCCTTATAGGATTCAGCTTCATGGTGCGGGTATTCGCGGATCTTTACACTATCAACTGGCTTCGAGCGCTAAGTCCTTTGGGTTGGCGGGATTTACTTAAGCCTTTCGACGGTGAAGAATTTTTCCCTGCCTTATATATGGCTCTGAGCTGCTTAGCCGTGATAGGTGCCACTTTATTCATCAAACGCGATCTTGGCTCCCAGGTTCGTGTAATTTCACATGCACTTAAGAGCCGCTCTGGATATGGGCTTAGTAGATTGTGGATTTCTCATAACCGCGTCGCTCTTTCCTTCTTCAGCGGTGGAATCATTATATTCAGCATCGCATTCTTTGCCCTTGTGGGAGAGATGTCCAAGATTTTCTCAACTACCCCAGAAGCGGCGGCGATCTTTGAACAATTGGGGTTTGGTAGCTCCGTCATCGCAGGCGCTGCCCAGTCATTGGCCCTACTTCATGCCGTCGTGCTCTCCATTATGGCTATTGTGCTAAGCCAGAGCCTGTACAGGGCCGAGATATCAGGAACTTTAAGCCTCCTTCTTAGTACCGGACGAACAAGATGGGAGATTCTTCTAAGAACTTGGCTCCTCGTTGCTCTTATGACCGCGGGTATCGCGATGATCAGTGGTCTCCTCGCTGCTTTAGCTGCGATTATGAGTCCAGAGGTACAGGCTGATCAGTTTTATCCTCTCTTCTTTAAAGTAATTGATCTCTATCCCGCTACATTTTTCGCTTTCGGGTTTTCTTTTCTGCTCATGGGCCTAGCGCCCCGATTTGTTGGTCTGGCCTATCTCCCCGTTGCTTTATCTGCGCTTCTCAGCTTCTTTGCAGAGTTTTTTCCCCACTCTAAGACGATCATTAAATTCTCTCTCTACTCCTGGGCACCACATATGGTTGATCACGCTCTGGGGGTAGGTGTCCTCATTCTTGGTGGGCTTGTCTGCTCAATCATTGGGATCAGGTGCTATATCCGGAGAGATCTTCTTGCCTAAATGAAACTTGTCTAAATAAAAATAGCCTCTCCCCCTCTATGAGAGCACCTTGAGAGAACATATAGGGATATCTAGAGAATCGGCTACCTATGGCACCACTTATGCCTTAGGGAAGCACGCGACACCCTCGAGTTTGCGGGAATAACTAGGAGTCCATCCTTACTCCGTACATCATCTGAACCCATGCACCGGAGGGTGCGCGTCCAAAGATCAGGTGTGACCTCAGACTACCTCTCCCCCCGAACAGGGTTAGATCCGTTATCAGCATAGTACCGAGCCACTGCTACTTTTTGCCGATATTTTTTCAATACCGGGGCAAATACACTGTTTTTCCCAAAGACTCCGTACCGATGCGGCTTCTATCTAGGCTCAACTCCGGGGTATAGATGCAAACAGCGATCTTCAAGAAAACTCCCCGACCTCGGAAAAGAGTTTTTTCGCATCGTGCATCTTAAATAAACCGTCGAAAGTTTCCTCATACGCTGCGCAGGTTCCTATGCGGTGTGTTGACGGTGCTTTTTGTTTTCGTGATGGCCAGCTCGGCAACGAGATTGAGACTTGGGAGGGGAATTCGTGCCCGTGCGAGATTTTTTAGGTATTTTCTTTGCGGGAGTACCCACAAATCTGTAATAATTGTGACTGTTGTGATTGCAGTTAACTACTGAGGTGTCCTGATCGCTCCTTATTGCTGGATCTTCTATATCTTTTATCGGGATGTGGAATAAAAGGCAGACACCCACGTAGAGTCTGTGGCGGAAGAATTACAACTGTGGTTTATAAGCGTTCGCAATAGTTGGTATATCCCTGAAGCTGGTCATATCACACATTGCGAACGCTTTTTTATCGCCTATTGGTATAAAGTTCTTCTCTACACCCGCTCGGGAAAGGCTGATTCACATTATGAGCACCCTAAAAAACATGCTGAAAACTCACCGCGAATCTTTCGTAGCAGATCTCAGCACTCTGATCGAGGATTCCATTCAACAGAGTTCCGGACTGAGTTCACTAGCTCTCAAAGCTGCTGTTAAAGCGGGAAAAAAGGTCAACGAGTCTATCGTGTCACGCACTGTGAATTTATTAGCTCCCTTTATTCTCTCTGCTTTGCAGCCATATTGGGATCTCTACCAAAAATCTACGACGGCCGATTTCGGAACGTACCTCAATGCTGAAGCTGAGAATGTTATTAGCGATATTCTCAGCACTACTGACACATGGGTACAGCGGTTCGGGAAATCACCATTAAACAGATATTACCGTCACTATCGATCGCATCTGGCACATATGATTAGCCCCCGTCTCCCTCTTCTGGGGGATATCATAGAGAAGTATATGCGACCATGATTTTCTAAGAAACAACCTGCTTATTGCAGTAAATCAGCTGGCATCCTTTTTAATTTTTTTCTCAACGAGGTCCTGTCATTAATTAAATCCGTTAAGATATTCATACTTGCTTGATTAAGCATCTTCTTATTCTTGGATTTTTTAGGAGCCTTCTCTGTGAAAAATAAAGCCCTTATCGCGCTCACTCTAAGTGCGAGCATGCTACTCCCAGCTCACATCGCACAGGCCGCAGTTGCTCCCACAACTAATGTGGAGATGAATGCCGAAACCAGCGAATTCGTTGCTATGTCGGCCACCTTTGACCCCTCGCTTGGGCGTACCGAAGGCATTGCTGCTCTGAAAGAACTGCGCAGTAAGATGTGGGATCTCAACCCCATCTACCGCCACTACTACCTCGACAAATTCCCGGAGGGGACTCGCCTCCAGGATGTTGCTCGTCATTATGGAATCACCTCCAAGGCGCAGTACACCAATGTAAAATCAGATGAAAATCTCACCTGGATAGCTGTTCAACGAGCTGGAGAAGCTGGATACAAATTTGCTCACACACGTATCGACGGCTCCTCATACCGAACCGCCACCCGAGACGGTCATAAGCCTCAACTTGAGAGTTTGGCTCTGGGTCAACCAACCCTGCGTGAAACCATCCTGAAAGCATGGGGCGAGAAAGAGCTCGATGCACTCAAGAAAACAGGTGGCACATTTTCCGGAGACAGCGGGCATCTCATGCATATGCTCAACCCCGAGCACTCTACCTACGGTTTCGCCCGCGTCCATGTACACGGACTTAAGAATAAGATTTCTCCTAGCTATGCAGCGATCTCCAGCTCTCCCGCAACCAAGCCCGATCGTATTCCCGCTGGTGAACGCACCGAATGGATCTATCGCACCAAAGAAAAGGGAGAATCAGCCACCGGTATTATAGGTGGGTCTACGCCAAAGGAAACCCCAGCACCGAAGCCACAGAATCCTCCTCGGCCAAGCAAGAAACCTGAAGTTCCAGGAAATAACAATACCCAACCAGATAAAAAACCAGATAATGATCCGAATTCTGGAAGCGCGGCTGATTTTGGCGGCGAGAATAATACTGTTGGAATCATTGTTGGCGTCATCGTAGCCGTCATTGGTTTGATCGGCGCCCTGGCGAAATTTGCCATGGACTTCCGCCTATAACCACTCCCTCATCGGAGCAAGTAGCGCCGACTGGAATCCTCACCAAGAGCTATTCCGGCATTAAAGGAGCGGTGCAGTGACGTTGTGACTGCACCGCTCCTTTTATCTTTTTAAGGTATAAAGTCTTAGGGACTACTAAGTGCAAAATATTCGCTACTCAAACAACTAATAAGCATACAATCATGCTGGGATCATGGGCTCTACGGCTACAATCTTTTTATTTCTGTTCGAAGCAACAAAACACCCTGCACCTACGAGAGCGCGATATTTTTCTGGCTGTTACAACCGACGCTGTGGTGGCCCGATCTTCTTAATCAGTCTCCTTAAATAAACCTCAAGCCCACAATGTGTCAGCCTCAGACGTCTTGCTCTTCTCTTTTTATACTTTAGAGAATGCGTGCCCATCATAGCCAATAAAAATCCCCGTTGTCCCAGCTATAACCGTGGCAACGGGGATTTAGACTAGACGTCGAGGAAGCGAACGTCCTTAGCATTTCTTGTAATAAAGGAACGGCGCGCCGCAACATCATCACCCATCAAAATGGAGAAGAGCTCATCTGCGCGCTGTGCATCTTCCATATCCACGCGGCGCAGAATGCGCACCGAAGGGTCAAGGGTCGTCTCCCACAACTCGCTCGGGTTCATCTCACCAAGACCCTTATAGCGCTGGATGCCGTCATCCTTATTAATCTTGCGCCCAGCAGCTAGACCTTCAGCGAGCAATTTATCGCGCTCGGCATCCGAATACGCAAATCCAGGTTCGCCCTTGCCCCACTTCAACTTATACAAAGGTGGCTGAGCCAAGTAGACGTGTCCCTCGGAAATCAACTGCGGCATAAAGCGGAAGAGCAAGGTTAGCAGCAAGGTCGCAATATGCTGACCGTCCACATCAGCATCCGCCATGAGCACGATCTTGTGATAACGCAATTTCGAGATATCGAATTCGTCGTGGATACCAGTCCCAAGTGCAGTAATAATAGCCTGTACCTCGTTGTTTTTGAGCACCTTATCTAAGCGTGCTTTTTCCACATTGAGGATCTTGCCACGCAGCGGCAAGATCGCCTGATACATCGAGTCACGTCCGCCCTTAGTAGAACCACCAGCAGAGTCGCCCTCGACAATATAGAGCTCGGTCTTACTCGGGTCTTTGGAGCGGCAATCGGCGAGCTTACCGGGCAAGCCACCTAGATCAGTGGCAGACTTCCGGCGCACCATTTCACGTGCTTTACGGGCAGCAAGTCGAGCATGAGCCGAGGAGACAGCCTTGTTGATGATAACCTTGGCTTCTGCCGGATTAGCATCTAGCCAGTCGGATACATGCTCGTATACTGCCTTCTGGACAAATGAGCGTACCTCGGAGTTGCCCAATTTGGTCTTTGTCTGACCCTCAAACTGGGGGTCGCCCACCCGAACGGAGATCACTGCTGCTAAGCCTTCGCGGCAATCATCGCCGGTAAGATTAGCTTCCTTTTCTTTTAGGAGCTTATGTTCGCGGGCGTACTTATTCATCAAAGATGTGAGCGCCGCACGGAAGCCTTCCTCGTGGGTGCCGCCTTCGATGGTGTTAATGGTATTGGCAAAAGTGTGCACCGATTGGGAATAGCCCGAGTTCCACTGCATAGCGATTTCAATCTCGTGATCATCGCCCTTGGCTTCGAAGCCCACAATGGATGGATGCACAGCTGTTTTCGACCGATTAAGGTGGGCCACGTAGTCTTCCAAACCATTCGGATAGTGAAAGACCTTACGCTTTTCCTTTTTCTTCACAGCAGTGGTTTCAGGGGTGGTTTCATCCGCTGCCTGATCGATCTCATCAAGGGAGAGATTGCCTTCTGCCTCGGCAATTTCGTCGAGCTCGATCTCCTCAACACTCGCCCGCTTATCGGTAAGTGTGATGGTCAGGCCTTTATTGAGGAAAGCCATTTCCTGCAACCGACGAGAAATGACCTCAAAGTCGAACTGCGTTGTTTCAAATATCTCAGGATCTGGCCAAAAGCGAACTTTCGTCCCCGTCCCACGAGCATTAGTGCCCTCGATGAGATCTTCTGGAATAGCCTGGTTGAAGTTCTGATACCAATGCTTCCCATCGCGCTTAATATCGGCTTCAACGCGAGTCGAGAGGGCATTGACCACGGAGATACCCACACCATGGAGGCCACCGGAGACCGCGTAGGATTCCGAATCGAATTTGCCGCCAGCGTGCAGCTGGGTCATGACCACCTGGACGGTGGGGGCTCCAGAGGGGTGCATCTCCACGGGGATACCGCGACCGTTATCAACGACCTCGATTCCACCGTCGGCAAGAATTGTCACATCGACCTTGTCGGCATAGCCAGCCATTGCCTCATCGACTGAGTTATCAACGACTTCCCATACCAAGTGATGCAGACCGCGCTCATTGGTCGAGCCGATATACATTCCCGGTCGCTTGCGCACTGCCTCAAGACCCTCAAGGATGGTGATGGATGAGGCGTCGTACCCATGTTCAGCGGTTGCCACGTGAACTAGCACTCCTTCAATTATGTACAGTTAGACTGCTTTATTCTACACTGCCTAGAGCCCTACGTGGTACTACTACGCTTAGGTCTATGCCACCTATATGGGCCGATTTTCACGCCCCATAAAAAATTATCCGTAGGTGTCGCGAGGGCCACGACCTTTGACATGCAGCGGGCCATGGCGCCAACTAGGGGTCTTAGGTCCAAATATTTTCAACTCGGTCACAATATCTGGACCAACTTTGTGGGCGATAGCTTTCAGAATCTCTTTTTGCATCAGGCGCAAATTAGTCGTCCATGCTGTGGAATCACAACTAATAAACAATGTGGTGTCCTTAAGCATTTCTACCCGGGTATGGTGAGCCACTTGATCGCCGACGAGCAAATCCCAGTTGCCCATAATCCAGCCCTTGGCCATACCAGGCTGCCAGCCACGCTTGCTAATTTCCTTGTTAAGAATAGTGCCGAGGCTCTCCAAGCTATACGAGCCATAGGAGATCGCCCTCCCATCGCGACCTGTCGGGCGTCCACGGCGCCGCATATTCACCGCAGTATTCTGGGATCGAGGTTGGGGACGCTGCGGGGCGGCGTGCAAATCGGGAAGGTGTGCTGAGCGTTTCTGAGCCATTTCCCGCATTTTGAGAAAGGCCATCTGCACACAATCATCAGTAGGTTTATCGTCGTCGCGCTCAGCAGCCATTACGGTGACTCCGCTGAGATGACCTGGGCATCCGCCTCAGATTCCGCTGCATATTTTAGCTGGGAGACACGACCAGATTCGGTGTCTTTGACTCCGACTTCAAAGCGCTGCGTGATCGCTTCAAGAAGATTCTCAGGGAGATCTTCAAAGGCTGCTGCAGTAATAAAGACTTGCTCAACCGATTCGGTCAGGGCCACCAACCTGGTGCGGCGTGCCAGATCTAATTCGGAAAACACATCATCCAAAATCAAAATGGGGTCGGTACCAGAGGCCCGAAGTAATTGGAATTCTGCCAGACGCAGGGACAATACCATTGACCACGTTTCCCCGTGACTGGCAAAACCCTTGGTAGGGGCATCACCAAGGAGAAGGTCCAAATCGTCGCGGTGGGGTCCGACGAGACTAAGACCCCGATCGATTTCTTTGTGGCGCTTTGCCGCGAGTTCTACGAGCATTGCAGCTTCAATTAGTTCCGGATCGGTCTCAGTTTCAGCTATTCCTGGCACGCTGGAGCGATAGTGAATATGCGCAGGTCGAGATTGGGGGGCAATGGTGGCATATGATTGTTCAACTAGTGGGTTGAGCTCTGAAACTAAATCCAGGCGAGCAGCTATTAATTCAGCTCCTAAACGTGCTAACTGGTTATCCCAAATATCGAGGGTATCTAGGGTGCCTTGATCGTGCCCGTAGCCGCGACGAAGGTGAGCGCCAGCGGTTTTTAATAAGGTAGTACGTTGTTTGAGTACCTTCTCGTAGTCCATTTTGACGGCGTATAGCCGGGGCCGCAGCGCTTTGAGTATATTGTCCAAATAATTCCGGCGTTCTTGGGGTTCTCCCCGAACGAGAGCGAGATCCTCTGGACAAAAAAGGACGGTGCGAACAACTCCCAATACCTCCCGTGGGGCTTTGAGCTGGGTTCGGTTGAGATGTGCTCGGTTGCTGCCGCTGGAGTTGATGAGTAAATGCACAGTTAATTCCCGGCCATCGTTGACCGCAGTAGCCGAAATCCTGGCATTGTGAGCCCCGTGGCGCACCAGCGGAGCATCCTTAGGGACACGATGGGAACTCAACCTAGCTGCATATCCAATGGCTTCCACAATATTTGTTTTGCCGAAGCCATTGTGGCCGGTAAATAGTGTAATTCCAGGATGAAGACTGATCGACAACTCAGGCCATGAGCGATAATCACGCAGAGAAAGTTCCCGAATATACACATTAACCTCGATCTCTTAGGCAGACTGTGCCAGATCTAGCCTGGTAACCGTACGGGCATCAAGAGATAGGTGAAATCAGTTTCAGGGGTGGGGAACATTCCCTCTTCGTTGGCCTCAGGCATATTCTCCGGCTCTGGAATCAAGATCGCCGGACGTGAAGATTCGGTGAATCCAAAGACTACCCGTGCGGAGCGGATAACACTGAGGCCATCGCGCAGATATGCAGGATTAAAGGCAATAATGAGCTCTTCGTCCGAGCTATAGGAGCAGGGCAATGATTCTTCCGCATGTCCGGAATCCGTTCCACCGGCGGAAAGAATCAGTTCACCGCGGCTAAATTGCATCCGGATCTGGGCGCTACGTTCGGCAACCAAAGAGACACGGCGGATAGCATCCTGTAAGTCTGAGATATTCACACTGGCCATCGAGCGGTGTTCCTTAGGCAGAAGTGGTCCCACATTGGGAAAAACTGCATCGAGGAGGCGTGTGGTGGTTTGGCGGTTATCGACGTGAATACCAAAAAGACCTTCGGCTCCAATGGCATCACCAGTACCAACTGCGATTTCCACCGGCTCGGAAGAGTTAGAGTCCAAGGTGCGAGCATTTTCTTGCAAGTTTTTCGCAGGAATCAGCAATTTAGCCGTTGCTTCTGGACTCTGCGGAGCCCACTGAAAGCGACGCAGGGCGAGTCTAAATCGGTCTGTTGCGGTGAGCGTCACTTCTTCACCGCTGATCTCCATATCAACTCCAGTGAGCATGGGAAGGGTGTCATCGCGACCTGCAGCTACGGCTACTTGGGTTACAGCATCAACAAATAATCTGGGATCAATAGCCCCCGTAGCCTGTGGCAGGGTAGGCAAGGTGGGATAATCATCGAGGGGAATAAGTGGTAATTCAAAGCGTGAAGAACCGCACTCTAATTGCACCGTTGAGCCTTTAACATAAATGTTCACCGGCTTGGTGGGCAACGTGGAGATGATATCCGCTAAGAGTTTTCCTGCGACAGCAATGCGCCCCTTATCCACAACCTGGGCTGGAATGCGAACTTTAGTAGATACCTCGTAGTCGAAACCGGCAACTTCAAGGCCTTCGTCGTCGGCAGTAATTAGCATGGCTCGAAGCACTGGTTGGGTGGGGCGTGAAGGTAGATTACGCGCTACCCATGAGACCGCGCTGGACAAGTCATTTTTTTCAACTTCGAATGACACTACATTGTCGTCCATGTGCTCCCTGATGCTCCCTTGGTTGGAAAAGTATTTAGTCGGCCGTTTGTCATTTGCTGCAGCTCGTTAGCACGTGTCGAGCTTGGCTGAGCATAATGTTAAACCACATCCTAAACCACATCACTGTGATTACTCACGCCGATGGTTGATGGTTTCACTCTAACAAACCTACCTGCCCTTGAGGTTCGTACAAAGAATTTTTGTTATTCGGTTGGCGGTCGCTGAACTCAGTACATTCTTGTTATCCCCAGCTCTTCTTTCTCTTAATAAATTACTAGTAATAAAAGTGGTAACTACAGTAAGTCCTGGCGAAACTGTGGATAAGGGGTCCTTTAGCCAGCTCAGTGAGTAATTCTTCCCTGTGCGCAGGGGTGTTAATAACCTGTTGATAAGTCACCTTCAATGTTGATAACTTTAGGCCTGACGGTTGTCCACAAATCTACTCACATATAACGCCGTGGTAGTCCACAGAATTGCAGGAGTTATCCCCAGATTGTTGTCCTGGGCTTTTCTTGGTGAATAGTGATGAGGTTCACCTAATTACAGCAATGTAATTACACGGGTGTGGATAACTCTGTGGACTCTGTGGATAACGTACTGAAATCGCATTGATCCTTAGTCGGAGATAAAAAGGCCCTCCAGGTCCACACTGTTGCTGTGGACCCGGAGGGCTTGATATCTGGAATATTTAACCCTGCGCCTTCTTTTTAATCAGCGCTGTTAATTTTTCGATCTCATCATAGGTTTGGCGCTTCTGGGTGATCTCCTGTCGGATCTTCTTCTCCGCATAGACCACGGTGCTGTGATCGCGACCGCCGAACTGCTGGCCAATTTGTGGCAAGGAAAGCTCAGTAAATTCGCGGCACAGATACATCGCTAGCTGCCGCGCATGCGCGAGAGGCCGGGATTTCTTAGCCGAGAGTAGTTCACTGATCTCGAAGTTAAAGTATTCGGCAGCCGCCGCCTGGATATGCTGCGCGGTAATCTGTACGTTTTGCTCGTCGGGTAGCAGGTTGCACAAGGCCGCCTCAGCATTATGGATATCAATGCCACTGCTCGTTAGAGAGGCAAAAGCAGCAACACGAATAAAGGCTCCCTCCAATTCGCGAATAGAGGAGGTAAAGCGCGAAGCTATAAGCTCGAGTACGTCACGACTAGCCTGAACACCCTCAGCTTGTGCCTTCTTTTCTAAAATCGCAATACGCGTTTCTAGATCGGGTGGATAAATATCGGCAATAAGCCCGGCCTGGAATCGGGTGCGCAAGCGATCTTCCAAGGTAGTGAGCTGCTTCGGTGGCCGGTCAGAGCTCAGAACGATTTGCTTGCCACTTTGCTGGAGCGCATTGAAGGTGTGGAAGAACTCCTCCTGGGTACCTTCTTTACCCTGCAAAAACTGGATATCGTCGACCATTAAGATGTCGTAGCTGCGGTAGCGTCTTTTAAAAGATTCCTGGCGATCATCACGCACCGAGTTAATATAATCATTGGTGAATTCTTCGCTAGAGACATAGCGTACCTTCAACGCGGGATGGAGCTGCCTGGCATAATTTCCAATAGCGTGCATGAGATGGGTTTTCCCGAGTCCGGAATCTCCCCACACAAACAGTGGATTATATGCTCGTGCTGGCTTCTCGGCGACGGCGATAGCTGCAGAGGTTGGCAATTTATTGGAATCGGAGACCACATAATTGTCAAAGGTATAGCGCTCATTAAGATTTGAGGCCTCATCAATACGCGGGGTGGAAGAATCTCGATTGAGCAGGCCAGCGTTGTGATCCGTGGCTGATGATTCCGAGCGGGGGCGAGCAGAGGTCGCGTCGAGTGGAGCGAGGTTGTCACCTCCCATGAGCATGGTTTGCTGCCCGATAATCGCATCGCGTTCTGCTTTGCGGGGGGCTTGAACGGCGGCGCTTACAGCAGTGGGGGTTGAGTGCTCTGGTTTTTCTTCGGAGCTAAGCTGATAAGCAGGTTGAGCTCGAGGAGAAGTTTGGTCAACCACTGCTTGGGGAGCCTCGGATATGCGCTGGGGGGTTGCGGTGCCCTCGTCGACGACCACTCCTATAGTGGTCAAAAAGCCGGTACGGCGTTCGATAATCTCGCGAATCGGGGATACGAGATATTTCTCAATATAGGTCTTAGCACCCTCTGAGGAGGTGGCAATGAGAGTAAAACCGTTATGAATGAGAACTATGCGCGATAATTCAAGATAAGCGCGCTCGCGCCGTCCCACATGGAGTGCACTGTCAGAGTCACCACTGGTGAGCTCATCAATGATGGCATGCCAAGTTTCCTCATTATCCTCTGTATTCGCTGCATGGGCAGTCACGGTTATAGGTCCTTACAGTGTTCGATAGGCAGCAGTTCTTCGCCCTTGACGTCAAGACTAAAATCACGAATTTCAGTCAGGCACAAGCAAAGGTGATGCCCCCTTGGCTATGGGTGTGGCGCTATTAAAGGGACACGAGATTTTCTCCCGGTACCAGTTGCCGCCTGCTCACTAGTCGGGCACGAGTACCCGGCTATTGAGTTGTTGTCACAATTATCCCTTGCAACAAAGGGCTGGAAACTTCAGACGCGTCAGAGAAGATTTCCCCAATGACACGGTTGTCATCTACAGCCCCATCCACAATCACCGTTGAGATTTATCTAGCCCATGACCACGTCTTCCACAGGTTTATCCACAGCTGTGGATAAACCTCGGGGTCATCTCCCCGAAAAGTTATCCACAACCTAGATGCGTGGGTGTTGATAACTTTCTTGGTGAAAGAAATCGCCGTGACCTCGATAAACCTCGGAATTTGTGGAAACTATAAACCTTAAGTTTAAAGTTATCCACAGTCCTGGGGATAACAGGGTGTGGGATTGCATTCGCTGGATACTATTGTTACCGCTTCCAAGCCGAGGTGTCTAACTCGTACTTTCACTATCCAATATATTTCCTCAGCTGCGTCTTAATTTATTGGGTACCGTGGCGCCATGGCGGATGGAAGATAATGAATCAACCTGTGGATAAACCCTTTGGTGGCATAAAAGTCCAAGGTTAATTACAACTTTGATATTCCGAGGGTATTAAGGGGGTACCCGCGTGTCGATTTGGTTTCATCCCCGCGATTCACGTACCCTTAGTTGGTCTAACACAACGCTTTCTAGCCAGAACCTTGTCTAGATGGCCTTGTGCTTAAGAAGCGAACACCTGCTGGTTGTCAGCAGAATGCTCATAATTCTCCGAATATTCGTCCGCGAATATCTTTGGGGAATGACTGCTTCTTAAATAACCATCATCCAACTTTTTGGGATGAACTTTTCAAAAAGAGGGGCTGTGTCACTGCAGTCTGGGCTCATAGCGATGTCCGTATAGGCTTATAAAATCCTGCCCCCTTATGAAAAGTTTTTCCTGCGTTAACGTATTGAGGAGTATCACCGTGACCAAGGGCAAGCGGACGTTCCAGCCGAACAACCGTCGTCGCGCTAAGAAGCACGGCTTCCGTATCCGTATGCGTACTCGTGCCGGCCGCGCAATTGTGGCCGCACGTCGTCGCAAGGGACGCGCAAAGCTGACCGCTTAATTTTTATATAAGCGCATAGCGTAACATTCGAACGGTGCTTCCACAGCAGCATAAAATAACCTCTTCTGAGCAGTTTCGTCACACTATTCGGAAAGGTAAACGTGCAGGTGGGCGCACCGTTTTGGTGTATTATCACCAACCCAGTATTTCAGATATAGATGACGCTGATACCCGAGCGACTTCTTTGTTATCCTTAGCCTGTCCCGTTGCCGGGCTCATCGTCTCTAAAGCCGTGGGCAATGCAGTGACTCGACATGCCGTCAGCCGCAAACTACGCCATATTCTCCGACCCATCATGCCTACGCTCCCCCGCGGATCTGCAGTCGTTATCCGAGCCCTCCCAGCCTCTGCGACCGCTGATTATCACAGCCTCGAGCGCGATATTATCAAGGCATTGTCAAAATTAGGACAGATATATCCCTCTACTGGCGCACAGCTAAACTAGGGCATATGGTTTCGTTTCTTCGCGCCGGTGCTCTTGGTGCTATTCGCTTCTACCAGCGCTATCTTTCGCCGCTGAAGGGTGGATCGAGCTGCCGATTTGAGCCTAGCTGCAGCGCTTATGCGCTCGGGAGTTTTCAGCACTACCCTCCCGCCAGGGCGCTTGTGATGAGCTTGATTAGACTAGCGAAATGTGGTCCCTGGCATCCTGGTGGATACGACCCTGTGCCCTAATGAGGCCGGAGTATTGCAGTGTGCAGCCCAACGCTATAAGCCTAACCCTGCAAGAACCACACGATAAGCCTAACCCTGCAGGCACAATGCTTAAGGAAATGTCCTGCTTAATTCTGCGCTCGGGAAGAGATTTATTTATCTCCTCGTTCGGCATTGGGCTTGTTTCGCGGTAGAATCCCGAGGGATAACCAAAAAACTCACGCGTGTGGCAACGCGGAGACCACGGGCAGGTCCTGCTTTTTCTCTAAAGCGGGGCTGGTCCTCACCATGTTCTTATATGACCAACACCTTGAGGAGTCTTGACTCACCGTGCTCAACTTCATCTATTGGCCAATTTCGGCCATCCTCTGGTTTTGGCATAAGGCCCTCAGCTTTGTGCTAAACCCCGATTCCGGCCTGTCGTGGGTGCTGGCGATCGTGCTGCTCACCTTCACCATTCGTATGCTTCTGGTGCGTCCGACGCTGAAACAAATGCGATCCATGCGCAAGATGCAAGAGATGCAACCGCGCATGCAGGAAATTAGAACTAAATATAAAAACGACCAGCAGAAAATGATGGAAGAAACCCGCAAGATGCAGAAGGAGATGGGTGTTAATCCCATCGCGGGTTGCTTGCCTATTTTGGTACAGATGCCGGTATTTATTGGCCTCTTCCACGTCCTGCGCTCCTTTAACCGCACTGGTTCAGGGGTGGGACAAGTAGGTTTGTCCTTCGAGGCCAACCGCCAAACGCCGAACTATATCTTCTCTGCCAGCGATGTTCAGTCTTTCCTCGACGCGAGGCTTTTTGGGGTTCCGTTATCTGCGTATATCTCCATGCCCCAGGAGATGTATAAGGCCTTCCAGCCGGTCGACTTCACCAGGACCAATATTATTTTGGTAGCGGCACCGTTGATTGTGATTATTGCTTTCGCAATTCATATGAATGCGCGTATGAGCATTGATCGACAAAAAGCCCGTCTTGCTTCGGGGCGGCAAAAGCCTTCAGGCAATAACCAAATGCAAGCTCAGATGGATATGATGAACCGCATGATGTTGTGGGTCTTCCCCCTGACTATCTTAGCTACCGGTGTGGTGTGGCATATAGGTCTCTTGTTCTACATGGTGTCGAATAATATTTGGACCTTCTTCCAGCAGCGCTATGTTTTTGCCAAGATAGACGCCGAAGAGGATGCAGAGATTGCCGCAAAGCAAGAAGCCAAGCGCGCCACCGCTCCTCGCCCAGGCCAGAAGCCGACGAATCAGAAGAAGCGTAAGGGCAAGAAATAATCGCTTTTCATTGGAGGCCGCTGTGAACACATACCGTTCACAGCGGTCTTGTACTTTCGCAAGAAGATTGTTTAGCTCGTAAACGTGTAAGGTGAAAAAATGCTAAGATCCCCCAGCTCAAGGAGAGACCTACGTCGTGGATAACCAATTAGACTTCGACCCCACTCCCCCATCAATTGCCGGTGAGGTCTTCGTCCACCACATGGAAAAGGCACAGCGCTATCACCAGCTCCTAGCCACGATGGGATTGGAGCGCGGGTTTTTGGGGCCGCGTGAATTACCTCGGCTGTGGGATCGACATATCCTTAACTGCGCGGTGATCGGAGAGGCCATTAAGCCAAATATGAGGGTGGCTGATATCGGTTCCGGTGCCGGTCTCCCAGGGATCCCTCTGGCAATAGCTCGTCCCGATCTTGATATCGTGCTGATAGAACCGCTTCTTAAGCGCTCTGAATTTCTCAAATATGTTGCCGTGGAGCTCGATCTCAATAATATTTGGGTACTTCGCGGTCGAGCAGAGGAAAAAGAGGTCCGCAGAGAAGTCGGTGGTGTTGATATAGTAACGTCGCGCGCGGTAGCTCCTCTCGGTAAGCTCGCTGGGTGGTCGTTGCCGCTCGTTGACAAAGGCGGCCGGATGTTGGCTCTTAAGGGTAGCTCAGTCCACGAGGAAATAGAGCGAGATAAGCGGGTGATTACCAAAGCTGGGGGCGCTGATATCAAAGTTTTTACCGTAGGAGAGATACTCCCAGAACCAACAACGGTGGTGTCTATTAGGAAAAATCGGTCTCGCTAGTAACGATGCGGTGCTTGGACGTGGCAATGATTATCTGAATCATCTGGCTAAGCCGAGGGAGAGACACTAAGGTTAAGATCAGCATAATTGTGGCAGAAAGGTCTGGAAAAAGTCGGATACCATGGATGAAATGAAATGGGAAGATACCCCCGTCGCCGCTGCCGCTAGACGAGCAGCGCAAGTCTTGACCCCACATTCGCTGTCCCTCCCCAAACCGGCTTCTCCCCGTTATATCACCGTGGCCAACCAAAAAGGCGGAGTGGGTAAAACCACCTCATCAGTTAACCTCGCCGCGGGGCTAGCTCTTAACGGCCTTAAAGTCCTCGTTGTTGACCTCGATCCGCAGGGAAATGCGTCGACAGCACTGGGGGTCGAACACCGCGCGGGCACCAATTCCAGCTACGAACTTCTCATCGGTGAGTGCACCGCCGAGCAAGCGATGGTGCAATCCACAGCGAGTGAAAACCTGTGGTGTATCCCAGCTACTATTGATCTGGCTGGTGCTGAAATCGAATTAGTCTCTATGGTCAGGCGGGAATATCGATTGAGCGATGCCCTCAATTCCCCCTTTATTCGAGATAGCGGTTTTGATTATATTTTCATCGACTGCCCACCCTCCTTGGGTTTGCTCACTATTAATGCCATGACCTCGGTCAACGAAGTCCTAATTCCTATTCAATGTGAGTACTACGCGCTCGAGGGTGTAGGTCAGTTGCTCAATAATATTTCCATGATTAGGCAGCACCTCAACCCACGCCTGCATATTTCAGCGATCTTATTAACTATGTATGATGCTCGTACCAAGCTCGCCGAACAGGTCACAGAGGAAGTACGTTCGCACTTCGGTGAGGTGGTTATGCGGACGAAAATCCCGCGTTCGGTGAAGGTCTCGGAGGCCCCTGGTTATTCGCAGACGGTATTGCACTATGATCCAGGCTCTCGGGGTGCTCTCGCCTATCTTGATGCCGCCCAAGAATTAGCTGAGCGAGGCGATTACCTTCCCTCCGCTGATTCCGGTGCTGTGGGAGTGAAACCCTCCGCTTAAATGGAGACTCTTCCCCCACCCACGAAGACTGTTTTAGGGTTTGTGAAAGGAATAGATAGAGATGGCGCAGCAAGAATCACGTAAGGGCGGACTTGGCCGCGGTTTGGCCGCTTTAATTACATCTACCCCAGATTCCCGATTGGGGGCAGATGCCACCGATATTCTTCTTGGTCGATCCGCCGCACCAGCCGAGCGTGACGCCAGTGGCGCGAAGGTTAACCCGATTCTGGCCGAAGCTGCCGCTCAGGATGCATCGCCCGTGGCGGAGGAGGAAGTAGATTTCGGCGCGCAGTACCGTGAGATTCCTATTGGTTTAGTGATCCCTAACGCAAAAAACCCGCGCCAGGCTTTCGATGAAGAAGATCTTGGGGAGCTAGTTCATTCCATTAAAGAATTTGGTCTGCTCCAACCTATTATTGTGCGCGCTCATCAGGGACGCTTTGAAATTATTATGGGCGAGCGGCGTTGGCGTGCCGCTAGTAAGGCGGGGTTGAAGAAAATCCCCGCGATTATTCGCGATACCGACGACCAAAATATGCTCCGCGACGCGCTCTTGGAAAATATTCACCGCGTACAGCTAAATCCTCTCGAAGAAGCAGCCGCCTATGAGCAACTACTGGTGGAATTTTCGGTGACTCAGAATGAACTGGCTGATCGCCTCGGTCGCTCCCGCCCGATGATTACCAATATGCTGCGTCTACTCAAGCTCCCAGTCGCCGTGCAAACCAAAGTTGCGGCCGGGGTTTTATCTGCTGGCCATGCCCGAGCTCTTTTGGGTCTAAAAGATAAGCGGCAGGAACAAGAACGCCTCGCTGAACGCATTGTGGCGGAAGGGATGAGTGTACGAGCGACTGAAGAAGCAGTCGTCTTGCTCAATCGAGGGGAACAACCGCAGCCGAAAAAGACCAGAGAGAAGGCTCAGACTCCGGAATTTTTCAACCAAGCAGCCGAGCACCTGGCCGATAACCTCGACACCAAAGTATCGGTGACGGTAGGCAAGCGGAAGGGCAAGATCGTGGTGGAATTTGGCGGCCGCGAGGATTTTGATCGCATTATGGCCCTGATTGCCGGAGGCAACGAGCGGCACTGATCGATGGCTAAAATTCTCAGAGCCATTGATATGGAGGAAATTGCCCATCTCCATCCTCGCACCGCTTCCGGTTTGTTCTGGGAGCTTAGTCCGCATGCACTCAGAGAATTTCGCGGTGATCCAGTTTTGGAAAAAGAAGCGTGGCTGATGCAGTCCCTTCTGCAACTGGGTCGGTGCGGATTAAATTATCGGCTTGAGCACACCTTGGAATATTCAGCCCAGGCCACACTATTATTCACTCCCGGTGATCGGGTTCCAGGTCAGGTGGTTTTCCCTACCGCTCCGGTTTCCCCAGAGGCGTGGCTGATTAGCTCAGTTCATATACACCCGTTGCTGAAAGATACCGGCTTGGAAGCGACTCTCATCGCAGCAGCGTGTAGTTATCTTAGCCAGGAAAAGATTCCCGCGGTCGAAATATATGGGTACCATCCAAGAGCCTTAGCAGCAAAGGATAAGGAAGATAGGGGAGACAAGGAGGTGACGGCGCGTATTGAAGATTTTGGGCTTGTTGAGGTCAACATCGCACAAGGCTGCGGTTTTAAAATCCATCAACCGCATCCAATATTTCCGCGTTTGCGCCTTAAACTACCCGCCCCGCAAAGAGAATGGGAACTCTCCGGCGTCTCGCAGCTTGTTGTTAGGGTTTAGCCTTCGAGCAGTTCTTGCTTGAGCAATTCAGAGAATTTGAAGGTTCCCGTTGGCTGGTCGTCTTGATCCATGAGATAGAGCCTTTTGACGGAAACAACGATAGCCTCGGCGATATCATCACGCTTTTTAGGATTACTTAAAATGCGCACATCACCAGGATTACTGAGATACCCTGGAAAGATTTCCACACACGTCATCTGTGTCATGCGTAAAAGATCCCATGTGCGCGCGTGATTACCACAATTGACAAGCTTGGTTCTAGCTGCAATTTCACGCTGGATATAGCCAGAGAGCTTCTCGCCAATCATGGAGTAATTTCCAGATTCGGAACCAAAATAGAAGGTGGCACAGCCGGAAGCTTGCTCATTGGGATAGTGATCTGCCTGTAAACAGATCATCAGATCGGCTTGGAAGGAATTGGCTATAGCCACGCGTTCAGCATGGGTGAGATCGCTATTGCGCGGTCGGGAAATGATAACGTCCATTCCGGCTTCGATCATGCGTCCCTCAATGCGAGTGGCAAGGTCCCAAATGAGCTCTTCTTCGGTGATCTCACCGTAAATACCGCGTACAGTCACACCTTTATTAGGCCCACCGAGGCCGGGGTCAATAACGACGCGTTTGCCTGCAAGTTGGGGCCCCGCATCGCGGACACGCTCGCGCTCGCGCAGCTGGTTCGGGGAACCCCCAGTAATCCGGCGACCAAGAAGTCCAAGAGAGTCGATGGTTTCTGGGCCGCAAATTCCATCGATATTGAGCCCGTAGTTGAGTTGATAATTTGCAAGCGCATCATGGGTCATCGGACCGAAATGACCGTCGAGGCGATCGGTGTAGAAGCCTAGTTCCTGGAGCTGTTGCTGAAGTTGGTAGACATCATCGCCGATCATATGATTGTGCTCTTGATACGCGAGAACGCGAACTCCTAGCTGGTAGGAGGCTTCTCGCAGCACGCGCAGAGTAGTTTCGGTAATTTCGCCCGAGGCGATTAAGCCACGGGATTGCTGGAAGCCACGCAGCGCCTCTTGGAGATCGGAATCGAAATATGTATCGGACTCTTCGAAGATATGGTCAGTGCTGAGATCATCACGGAAGGACGTGAGGTGTCCGAGTCGGGCTAGTGCTGCTCGCACCTCTGCCACTTTCGGGTTTTTATCCCCGACCCTTATGACTGTGGACACTCTCATCCTTCCCATCGTGCTATCTACGTGTGAGCGATACCCTAGATCTAGCGTATCGACGGCTCATCATAGGATAGCATTTAGAGATGCTTTTGAAGCATTGCCACGATGTCTGACTTCTTGCGACCTCCAACGAATTCGTCGACCTTCTCGCCATTTTTGAAGATCAATACCGTAGGAATCGACATAATCTGGAACATTGCGCCTAAGTTACGCTCAGCATCCACGTTGACCTTGGCTACGGTGACGTGGTCACCCATCTCGGCAGCAATCTCATTAAGCACAGGGCTAAGCTTTTTACAGGGGCCGCACCATTCTGCCCAGAAGTCGACAAGGACGAGTTTGTCAGACTCGGTGACAACGGAGCGGAAGGTGGATTGGGTGACATCAATAGGTTGGGACATAAAAGACCTTTCTTATCTAACTAGGTTTTATAGGTTTTATTGGGTGAGTGTACCCAGGAAGTGTTCGGCATCAATAGCCGCGCGGCAGCCGGTTCCCGCTGCAGTAATGGCCTGCTGATAGTGACGATCAACAAGATCGCCGACCGCAAAAACACCAGGGATATTAGTGCGGGTCGAAGGCTCGTCGACGATTACATAACCTGACTCGTCGCAGGTGACGGTATCTTTGAAGAGGGCGGAGCGGGGATCATAACCGATGGCTACGAAAAGGGCGGTGACATCGAGATGTGATACCTCGCCCGTAATGGTATCGGTGAGTTCCACATTGCTGACTTGCTGATCTCCGTTGACCTTGCTGACAACCTTATTGGTTAAGAAGGTGATCTTGTCATTATTGCGGGCACGTTCGAGCATAATGGCGGAGGCGCGGAATTCTTCACGGCGGTGAATAATGGTCACACTCTTACCAAATTTAGTGAGGAAAAGGGCCTCCTCCATTGCGGAATCACCGCCACCAACCACAGCGATATTGTGGTCGCGGAAGAAGAAGCCATCGCAGGTAGCACACGCTGAGACGCCGCGGCCTAGGAGTTCTTTCTCCCCTTCCACTCCGATATAGCGAGGGGCGGAGCCGGTGGCGAGAATGACGCTCTTGGCTTGGTACAGGGTGTCATCGACCCAAACCTTTTTGATCTCACCGTCTAGCTCGACCTTGGTTACTTCTTCGCTGATGAGCTGAGCTCCGAAGCGCTCGGCTTGACTGCGCATATTTTCCATGAGCTCTGGGCCCATGATTCCGGCGGGGAAGCCAGGGAAGTTTTCGACTTCGGTTGTGGTCATCAGGGAACCACCGTATTCATATCCTTCGAATACGAGCGGATGAAGTTCGGCGCGGGCTGCATAGAGTGCTGCGGTATAGCCTGCGGGACCGGAGCCAATGATGATCACGTTGTGGATATCTGCCATAGTGCTGTTCTTTCGTCGAAGTGGTGAGTAATCAACCTTATTCTAGCGTTTATAACCCAGACTATAGATGAAAGATTTTATATAGGCAATACCAATCATAAGTGAGCTGCTGTCAAGCTTAGAGAACCCGGTATTGTAGAATTTCCTTTAACATCCTTCGACCTCGAGCCCGTCGGGATTTTATGGTCCCAGGGGCCACCTGCAGGATCTCGGCGGCCTCACTAACAGAATGCTCCGCGAAATCTATGAGCACTAAGGCAGCACGGTGCTCCGGGGGAAGGAGGTCAAGAGCGCGTTGCATTTCCTCGCTTAGATTCATCCTATCGATCAGTTCGGCGAAAGGGTCGAAGCTCATCGCTGCTTCCACCTCGGCATTAAATTCCGCGCGATCGGCGCTGATAACGCTATGAGTATGCTTCCGATTGTGGTCATAGCTGGCATTGGCAACTAAGCGATGCAACCATGTGGATAACTTGGAATCCCCCCGAAAACCCGAAAGATTCCGTGCGGCCCGTAAGAGTGCATCTTGCAAGATATCCTCGGCATCGGCTTCCGTACGAGCATATTTGCGAGCCACATAGCGCAAATGACGTTCATGTTTGCCTACAATCTCGGCGAAAGCAGCATCAGATCCAGCAAGATAGTCGGCAACCAAGACTTCATCGGCTTGAGCTTCCAAGGCAGCGCTGGCACGCTCGACAGAATTGCGGGTAGTTGCCTCATCATGCTGGTGGGAACGAGCCATAGCTGGACTTTCGGTTCACGGCGGGCATCCCTCATCGGCACCAGAGAGAGGATGGTAAAAGCATCACCGTTTTCTTATATGTTGGGAAGTATCAGTGCACTTTTTTGCTAGCGCTTCATGAAAGGTATAGCAACGGGGGTATCAGTGCACGCATATGCTTTATATTCAGCTATTTATTAAAAACAACTGAGAAATTTACTGATGTCTGTAGATCGGATACAGGTGGATTGGCACTAATTTTTCTCACAACCAAACTCCATAAATGGGAATACAGCGAAGAATCTGGTGAGTACATCACAAGAGAACAATGAGTACAACAAGATGGGAGCTCCACGATGATATCGGCGGGGTAGGTCAAAAATATCAAAAAGAACCTCCGTAAAAATATGGAGGTTCTTTTTGATATTTTTCTTCTTAGGGCATTCCCACTACTTGGAGCTCTTTGATCTCTACACCCTCGGCTTCGCCTTTAATAGAGCTGACCAGGACGAGTAGCTGTTTGATGTGTGTAGAGGAATCAATATCGACACTCGCCCGCGTTTTATCCACACTGAGCTCAGCTAAGATATTTCTTGCCAAGAGATCGTTGAGGTTAGTTTGAGCCCCGATGGGATTATTGTCGCGCACCCCAAAGACCTGCAGCCTAAAGCCCGGAGTAGGGCTATTGACCACGAGTCGGTTGATCTCACTGGCTGCTGCCAGATTAATAATAACCGCCTCATCTGCCTGGGCCTTCCATATAGTCTCTGGATTACCATCGGCAGCAAAGGATGCAGTGGCATTGCTATCTCTCCACGGATAGGCCGACTCCACGGCCAAGATCAGCGAAGGTTTGGCTATCTCAGAGCTTATAGGTGCAAGCTCCTCAGCCTTAATGGGGGCCTGCTCGTTGCCACTATTGAGTACGGAGGTAATATACGCGGTAATGATCGCGGCCAGCACCACCATTGAGGTAGCACCGACAAGGACGGCTGTGGTAGCACCGCGCCCATACCCTTTACGGCCGAATCCACCCACAGGCGACTTAATCTCTCGGGGGGCCTTTTGAGCGGTCACCTGGAGGGTTTGGGTATCACCTGGCTCAGTTGGCTCAGAGAGCTTCTTTAGGTACTTCTCATAGGCTCCGGGCATCTCCTCGAGGTCGCCCTCTAAGAGCTCTCTAATATCTGATGGGGCCTCGTCGTTGATCAAGATGCCTAAGGCGGTGCGCAGAGATTTCAAATCTTGCTCGTGGGTAGCGTCGGCCAGAACGGCTGGGAAAGCGAGCACCGCTACCCCATCGGTATTCACCCGAATTCGAGCCCTATTATCCAGGCCCAAGGTCTTCTTGCCAGCAGCAGCCACCAACGGCGCCAGTGCGAATACCACCGCCTGGGGATCCTGCTGATAGGGATCGCTAGCGAGCTTAGCGAGCGGAGTTCCGTGCACCCAATCGGCGATGATCAAACACCCATTACGGTAAGAGCGAACCTCAATATTTTTTGCGATACTGTCGCTCTTTAAGCCGGCAAGTGCGAGGGTTCTCACTTTGACTCGATCGGCAGCATCAGCGGCCGCTGCAGGACTCAGCGGCGCCATTGGGGTGAGCCCAGAGGTATCAACGAAGGTCAGGGATACCTCGCGTCCCGTCCGCTTCTCCATAGCCCGCCAGAAGCGAACTCCCGGGGCGGATCCGTGATCGACCAGGAGCCGGAAACTGCCATCGCTGACTTCAGCGCCTGGAACCAGTCGCGGACCCCGAACGATACCCGCAGACATTGGCGGCGGTACAGGGGTGGCGTTGAAAGTATCGTCAATATAATTCGGTTGTTCCACTTTCAACTCCTGGGCACTCAGATGGGAAATCTTAGCCGGCTCGCTCGGCTGGATAATTCGGTTCACTCCCGGAATTCGGGCCAGTAGCTGAGCCAATTTCTTTACTTCGGGCAACTGGGAACGCGAGAGAACTAAGCCCGTCATTGCGAGGAAAACAATCCCCGCAATGGTTAATTGGACAAGATAACCAACCGACCCCAAGGCGTCAAAGAGCTGACCAGCCGCCAGATCGATAGCTTGGCTGAGGGCAAAAGCGATCAACCCACCTAAGGAACTAGCTGCGAGCGCCCACGCACAGGTGCGAATAATATCTCTGGTGCCTAGATGGCCCAATTTCCGCCTGAGTAAAAAGGCTCCAATCACAGCGCCAGCAACAAAGCCAAAACCATTGGCAGCACCGAGGAGGATCACTACCCGCGACGGTGACGTGGCAACAATGGGAGCCAGCAGCGAAAGCGCAATTTTCGTCCCCGTTATACCAGCGATAATAAAGGTTGGGGTCCACGCTTCCTCGCGCGCATAAAAGACCCGCAGGTGCAGAAGAACAGTGGCATAGGGTAAAAGAGTGAAGGCCGAGAAGCTCAAAGTCCAGCCCAAGATGGTCGCCTCAGGGCCGGCGAATTGCCCATAGGCGAAAAGGCCACGGGCAATCCAGGTTCCAAAAATAGTAAAGAAAACAATGATCGGAATCAGCGCAATATAGGTGAGCTTGGAACCTATGATGAGATCTTGGGTGACCGCCTTATCGTCTCCATCAGCAGCATTGCGCGAAAGCCGCGGCATAATGGCAGTGAGCAGGGTAACACCAATAATGCCATAGGGAACTTGCAATAATAGCCACGCCTGCTGGTAAATATTTGGCGCCGCCGCATCCGCCACAGAGGCGATACGGGTAGTGACGATATAGCCCAACTGACTGATGGCGACATAGAAAATAATCGCCGCGGCCATGCCCCCGAATTGCTTCAAGCGAGCGTCAATGCCCCACAGCGGTTTGAGGGAAATATTAGTGCGGCGAATATACGGAAATAGTATGAGAGCCTGCACAACCACACCGACTGTGGTGCCAATACCCAAGAGCATCACATGTATGTCAAAAGCTCCGGCTGGTTGCTCGGGAGTTAATTCCCCAGGAACAAACCAATAGGCGCCCATGACGGCAAGCACAATGAGATTATTCATCACCGGCGCCCAGGCGCCTGGCTTGAAGATCCCCTTGGTATTGAGAATAGCCATTAAGAGTGCAAAAATGCCGTAGAAGAAAATCTGTGGCAAGAGCCAGTAGGCAAAGCCGGTGGATTGGACGATATTGACCTTACCGTCGCTACGCAATGCCATTTGCACAAGATAGGGGGCGGCAATAACGGCAAGCAGGGTAATCGACCCTAATAACGTTACCGCAAGAGTAAACAGGCGCCTGATAAAAGCCTCTCCCCGATCGGGATCTTCTTTTTCGGCGCGCACCAATACGGGGACCACAAGGGAGGTCAGCACCGCGCCCAGAACGATCTCAGTGATCAAATTGGGCAATGTATTGGCGGTATTAAAAGCCGAAGCGATCGCCCCACCTAAGGTGGCGGTGATGATCACATTGCGCAAAAAGCCAGTAATCCGGCTAAAGAGCGTGGCTATAGCCATCGACCCTGAGGAGCGTACCACCTCGGCGTCATCGGCTTTATATTCAGCTTTTCTTTCGGCCTCGAGCAGTGAGGTTGAGCGCGGCTCCTGTGTGTGATGAGGAGCCTTCTCCTCACCTCCACGTGGTGGCATTAGAGGGGTGCCGGGCTCGTTCGCGGCAGTTAAGCTTCTTAGCGGCCGATCGTCCTGGTGCCCATCAAGCTTATTGAGGTGATTGCTCACGCCATTCTCCTTAGCTGAAGAAGGTGGAAAGATCCCGTCGCCCCTCACCGTGGAGAAACTAGGGAAAAGTCTCAAAGAGACCATCTTCCTCCGTAGTTCTAGAAAAATGGAAATCGTAGCGGGGTTAACCGTTGCCCCCACTAGCTAATCCGAAGAACCTTGAACTAGATCATTTGTCACGTCTAAATTCCGCCAGAAGGCTGGGGAAAATTCGCCCGATAAGAACGATAACGAGAGCTAGTAGCACATAACCGGCGAAGCCTGAAGTACCAGATAATCCCGATCGGGTTTGTACACCCATGGTCACGGACTCAGATATGGCGTCATTGGTATTTGTGGTCAACCACATACGAAGATCTGCTCGTCGAGACTCCACAGCCTCCAGATTTGCATTCATCGAGATCGTAATCGAGCCCTTTGCGGGGATAAGAATCTCCCGCGGAATTCCAATCTTCGCCTCGTTGGGCCCACTATAGGCAAGCCTGGCATCGACAGGTAGCGGTAAACCATTTTGAGCCACAACAAGAAGCGGTGATGAATCCGAGGTTCTTGTGAAAACATTTCCTGGTGGAATAAGGCTCACCGAATTCCTCAGTTGTGCCAGAGTCTCCCGGGTGGCGGCAATGAGGTTCCTAATATCCTCACTATGCTCATCGAAACGCGCTATAGATTGGCGCCCCTCTAGAGTAAAAGAGCGGATCACATCTCGGCGTAAGGGCTCAGTAAACTCATAAGGGCTCAAGGAGATAGCGGAATCGCTAATCATCAAGCGCGTGAGGTTATCTATAGATGATACTAAACCTTTAGCCGCTAATAGCTCGGTGTCAGCTATTTGAGCGGGATCGGGAAAAGGAGAGGAAACAGCTACGAACTCTTCCGCTTGATCCAAAGCTTCTTGCTCTTGAGGGAGCGGGGTGATCACGTTCAGTAAGTTGCGCGGTTGGGCAGCTCGATCTCTGAGTAATTCAGCAGCAGTATCCAACCACGGTTGTCCACTATCTATATTGCTCGGCAACGGCACCACCAATGGTTGGGAATCTTCTTCTGTGCGCTGGGAGATACTTAAACGCAGGATATTTGATGCTGTATTACTGCGAGCTACTAGTGAATCCTGGCGGTAATCATAGCGGTGCGAATCAGGGGTATAACTCATGGTGAGTGGATCTGGTGCGCTATGTGCAAAACTTGAGGCTACTAAACTATCGAATCCGGCGGCTCGAATTCCTGGTGCTAAGGGGGCAAATCGTCCACTAGTTTGCGGGAAAGAGTTATCGGCTAGCAGTACTGTGATGGGACGCTGTGGAAGGGGTGCAGTAGTAGTATCAGTATCCTTCGGTTCCCGTGCATTCCACGCCGTTGCGAGATCAGTAGGCATCTGATTGTTATTGGTAGGGGTGGAATAATCAGCCCAGCCGAGGGAACTAATGGTTGTGGGTTCAAGATAACCGCTTGCGGGAATAACAATATCTGGTGCCGGATTTACGCCCAGTTCGCGCCTGAGGATCAGAGCACCCTGATCCAGCGCTTCGCGCATGAGCCAGCTATCCCCTAGCTTTGCTAGTCCGTTGATATCGGTATTAGCCCACGGTAGTGCCACCACACAAGAGGTGGTACTTAGAAGTGCTTTGAGTTCTGCAAGCCAGCGTGCGGCGTCGTCTGAGGCGCTACCAGGGATGGAATCGATATCTTGGTCGGCAAAAAACCATGAATCGCGCAGGCGTAGATTCTGTGAGACTGAACTCGGGCGTTCTGTGGCAATGCGATAGCCCTGAGTCATCCTCGATACGGTATCTATAAGCTGTGGATCAAGGGCGATACAACTAGCTTCTTTCAAAGCTGGCTCTCTGTCTGTGACCGTGCGGAAGTCTTTGACTATTGTGCTCAGCCGCCCATCGGGGGCAAGCTGACGAGCGAGATTTTCGCTGCGCATAATAAGCGGCGCGCGTTCTTTCCCAGCTTCCCCAGTTTCCCCGCCGAGAATATCAACTACGGCAGTAATGGGATAGATCAGGGTAAGTCCGGGTGCTCGCTCGGGATTGTCAGTTTCCTCTTCCTTTGCATCCTGAGGAGTACGAGGAGTACTCGGATCTGCCGCGACGTTGAGGAGAAAGCGCTGGGATGAATATCGTTGCCCTGAGGTAGTATTTTGTACTCCAAATAATAAAGGATAGATACCTGGGCGAATAATATCGAATCCACCAATCGCCTGCGCTGCGGTGGGGATTTCAATATCGATATGGCGCGTCTCTCCCGGCACAATCGGACCGTCAATATCAATAGTATTAGCAAAGAATGGATAAGCTTCTTGGCTCAGAGCTGGAAGTTCAAGAGCCTGGTTAACGCTTCTGGGTTCCGCTGCCCGTTTTGGAACAATAATGATATTGTCCATCTCGCTATCCGTATTATTGCGCACCGATAGAGAGACCTGGAGGACTTGCCCAAAGGAGATCTGAGCTGGTGCTCGATCGAGACTTATTGCTAGATCTGGTTCTCGCTTATCAACCCGCGGGCTTTGGCCCACCCAGGTTCCTAGTGCCGCCGGGTTGTTTGGAGAATGAGGCAGCGGGTTGGCCAGCGCACTTGTGGGGCCGAGCATACTAAGGGTCAGCGCAATACCGAGAGCCAGGCGACACGAGTGAGGAGAGGATGGTTTCATCGGGGCGTCATCCGTCCTTCCTGCGCCTCCGTGCGGGCTAAATCGGGGAGCATCCGAAGCGCGATCTTGGCCAGCTTACGCTCATCGGCATACGCAAAATACTCAAGGAGTGCTGAGGCTGGTATCCACGCGACCTCGGTAACCTCAGGATCTTCGTCGTTAAGAACTCCATCTTGATAACGCAGCAGGTAGTGGTAAACAGTCTTATGAATACGCGTATTATCCGAAACGAACCAGTAGCTAATTTGTCCGAGAGTGGCAAAGACCTCGCCGAGAATGCCGGTTTCTTCCCACACTTCCCGTGCCGCTGTTGCTTCGATATCTTCGTGCTCTTCCACATGGCCTTTAGGCATGGACCATAAAAGGCGCCCGCGCCGATCCTTGCGCCCGATGAGAGCCACATAGATCTTTGACAGATCTACTCGCCCACGGTGATCGACAGCCTCTGCAAGCCCGGAGATGACGAGCCCCCCAGCGGAGGTCTCCATTCGTTTCATCATCCGGTGAGCTTCGGGTGGTCGCTTTGGCCCACGACGGTTGGTACTGCGCCCACCCTGGCGGCGGCGCCCCTCCCCTCGCTTCCGTATTGTCGCTTTTTGGGTGCGCTTAGGTTTTGGCTTCTCCTTGGGCTTATCCTTCTTAGTCAACCGCGCCCGGTGTGCTAGAGAGTTGGGGGTGAGTATTTCTTCACTACTCAGTCTTGGGAGGATAGTATCCGCAGTGCGCGCATGAATTTGGGATTGTCCACTCTGTGAAGGAGAACCCTGAGGTGATGATAGAGAAGACATCTCTTCAGACTCCATTCCTTGACGGTGCGGTCACTATTAATGACAATGTGGTTTATGTCAGATCCTCCAGCCCTTCGGTGCAAGGGTTGTAGATATCATCGTTGGTATTTTTAATGTCGAGCATTATTTTATCTGTCTTTAGCATAGACCACGAACACGGTAGACTTACCCAGCGTGACTATCCCCCCTAATCAGCAGAAAACCCTCGAACTACCCTTCACCACAGAGGCGGCAATTAGCCAACTTAATAAAGCCCTGCAGCCGCTCTTTGCAGATATAGTGCCCTTAGCCGAAAAATTTCACCAAAGGGGATATACCTTATACCTCGTGGGCGGATCGGTGCGCGATGCGCTCATGAATCGGTTGGGCAATGATTTGGACTTCACTACTGATGCCCATCCCGAGATCGTTTCTGAGATTTTACAGGACTACGCTGATGTGGTTTGGGATACCGGTATTGACTTCGGAACCGTCTCGGCCGAAAAGGCTGGACAGCAAATTGAAATTACCACCTTTCGCGCTGATCTCTACGATGGGCACTCGCGAAATCCAGTGGTGCACTTCGGATCGACTCTGGAAGGGGATCTGATCCGCCGCGATTTTCGGTGCAATGCGATGGCGGTTGAAATTACTGCGGAAGGTTCTCTAATTTTTCATGACCCCATGGGTGGGCTTAAGGACCTTAGTCAAAGGAGGATCGATACTCCAGCCAGCCCAGAGGAGAGCTTCCATGATGATCCCTTACGGATGTTGCGTGCGGCTCGCTTTGTCTCGCAGTTGGAATTCGAACTCGCTCCCCGAGTGCGTCATGCCTTAACCCAGATGGCCTCCCAATTGGAGCGGATAACCGCGGAGCGGATCCAGGTGGAGCTAGATAAATTAATGCTCGGTCGCATACCTTGGGAAGGCGTCGATGTCATGGTGGATACTGGTCTCGCCCAGTACTGCTATCCCGAGTTATTAGAATTACGCATGACTCAAGATGAGCACCAGCAGCATAAAGATGTTTATGCGCACTCGCTTCAGGTGTTACGACAAGCTATTGATCAAGAAGAAGTCCCCGACTTGGTATTACGTTGGGCTGCTTTAGTTCATGATATCGGTAAACCCGAGACTAGGGCCTATGACCAAAATGGGAGAGTTAGTTTTCACCAACATGAGGTTGCGGGTGCGCGCTTGGTGCGTCGCCGGATGCGGGCACTGAAATACTCGAAGGCGATGATCAAACAGGTCAGCCAATTGGTCTTCCTGCATATGCGCTTCCACGGCTTTAATGAAGGTAAGTGGACTGATTCAGCAGTGCGTCGGTATGTCAATGACGCTGGCGATCTCCTGCCCCGGCTGCACAAACTGGTTCGAGCGGATTGCACAACGCGCAATAAGAAAAAGGCGCAGCGTTTACAACGCATTTATGATCATCTAGAAGAGCGTATCGCTGAGATTGCCGAAAAAGAAGATCTTGCACGAGTTCGCCCCGATCTTGACGGCAACGCCATTATGGACTTGCTTGATTTACAGCCGGGCCCCGACGTTGGTCGAGCATGGGCCTATCTGAAGGAATTACGGTTGGAATTGGGCCCTCTGGAGCCAGAGTTGGCTAGCAAGTATTTGCTTGCGTGGTGGGAGGAACGGCAGTCTGCCTCCTAGTCTCATAGAATGGTAAGAAAAAGAGACTCATATATGGGGCTCAACTGATAACTAAGGGTGTGTGATTGTGGCGGAAGCAATGCGAGAGCGTATTTTTGCAAATCTTGAACGTAATGAGGTTTATCCGGGGCAGGTATTAGTAGCAGCGCCCGATACCGATTCCGATGAGGCGAATCGAGGTGTCATCCTAATTATTAGCCATGATACTGAAGGGACTCTCGGGGTATTGCTGAACCATCGCACTGATATGGCCGTTGCTGAGGTGCGTCCTGATTGGCAGCCGTGGGTAGCGAAGCCTCAGACGCTGTACCACGGGGGTTCGACGAATCCCGAGATGGCTATCGCAGTGGCGGTAACAAAGCCCGAGGTGGATAATTCTCAGATCTCTAGCCTGATGCGCATCACTAACCGTATAGCCTTGGCGGATCTAGGCCTAGCGCCCGAAAGCATTGCTGAGTATATCGAGGCGGTGCGCATCTTTGTAGGTACGTATTTTTTCGCCCCGGGTGAACTCGAAGCTGAGATAGCTGAAGGAGAATGGTATGTTGCTCCCTGCCTGCCGAGCGATGTCATCGCTCCAGGTGCAGTAGATTTGTGGGGTGATATTATGCGGCGTCAACCCATGCCACTCCCCCTTCTTGCAACGCACCCAGGTTTAGACGTAGACGAGAACTAACATAGACAAAACCGCAATGTTTCACGTGAAACATTGCGGTTTTAAACGTGTGTTAGTTCGCTAATTCCGGGAATTTGGTTACGGCATCCTCCCATAACCTTAAGAATTCGTCGGCCGTTACGTCAAAAGCCTCAATATCAGGAAATGTGTCAAACGTATCGGGATGAGGCACACGTTTATTAGGTGTGCTAGCAAGCCCTGCAGCGTAGTCGGGAGAACCAGCGCCCTGGATGACACCCTGGGGGTCGAGTTCGATGATCCGCTGCAGCTCACACTGTGTGGGGTCCAAGGGTTTTAACTCGGCGATATGACTAACCGATCCAGCTCCCTCAATAGTGAGGTCCAGTCGGATATAAAGCAAGTGCTGATCCATCTACGGTCCTTTTCTTCTGTGACTTTATGGCGGTAAAATTCTACACCCCTAGTTTACGTTGTGATCGGGTTCGAGCTGCGCGCCATATCGTGCTGCCAACCACGAGCACATCATGAGCTGAATCTGGTGGAAGATCATCAAGGGGGTGATGAGCACTCCGATATTGGCGGCGCCGAAGATGATAGCCGCCATGGGTAGGCCGGTAGCGAGCGATTTCTTAGAACCGCAAAATTGGATAGCGCGGGTATCACTCAGGGTAAAACCTAAGCTTTGCCCCACCTTGTACGTGAGAGCAAGCGTAAGACTCACTATTGCAATGGAGATGACAATCAGAAGGATGATATCGCGATAACTAATACTCGCCCACAATCCCGTTACCATGCCGGCTGAGAAGGCAGAGTAAACCACCATCGCGATAGAAAGACGGTCAACCACCTTCGTGGCCTTATTCTTTGCCACCTCTGCTACAAGTGGCCTTGATAGCTGGCCTAGGATAAAGGGCAGGAGTAGCTGTAGTGCGATATTGAAGAAAACGCTGGCGTCGATACGCAGAGTAGTGGTTGTTGTCATGGTGAGCATCACCAAGACGGGAGTTAGAACCACTCCCAAGAGATTGCTCAAAGAGGCGCTGACGATGGCGCCAGCGACATTACCTTTCGCGATGGAGGTAAATGCCACCGAGGACTGCACCGTGGAGGGAACGAGCGTGAGGTAAAGGAGGCCGATATATAACTGGCTTCCAATAATGGCTTCCACGGGTTTGAGAGCTAAGCCAATCAGTGGAAAGAAGACAAAGGTAAACACAACGATAACCAGATGCAATCTCCAGTGCTTGAGCCCCTCGAGGGCTTCAGCAGTGGACAGTCTAGCTCCGTAGAGGAAGAAAAGAAGTGCAATGGCCAGAGCAGTGGCCGCGGAAAAGTACTCGGCGGCGGTACCGCTTATGGGGAAAACCACTGCGCCGAGCACCGCTAGGAGAATTAAGACGATAAGGGGATCAATTTTGGGCATAGCTTTTAACCGCTAATAGTGGCCGTGGTACCCACAGTGCTGATCTCGAAATCCTTCAATGGGTCGCGAGCAGGCCCTGTTAGTACTGCCCCATCGACGATAGAGAATTCTGAATGGTGAGTTGGACACCGCACAAGATCGCCGTCTACTTCGGTGATCTGAGAGTGCTGGTGTGGGCAGTCGGCGGAATAGGCTTTGTATACCCCAGGTTCAGGTTGGGCGAGGATGATGCCATCTCGTATGATCGCACTGCCGACAGGGACGTCGCTGATATCCATCTCTTGCGCCTTCCCAGCGCAGGCAGTTAAGACCAAACCGGAAAAAGTCGATGCGGTGGCGAGGAGAAAGATGCGCCGCGAACAGGTTGATTCAGGTGAAGATTTCGGTGTAGTCATGACTGCTAGTATCTCACTTTTTTCGCCTATATGCTTTTTTGGGCGTCCTCACGATACTCCACTCCCTTCCCTGCCGCGTCTATGGTCAAGCGACAGTTATCTGGACGCACAATTATCAAGATGGTCTAAGGTCAGCGGTTATGACTCCTTTATATTTAGTCACAGTGACTAAATAAGGCCACAGTGCGCTACCCCCAGGTCGCTGAATTGTGAACAGAAAAAAAGACCCACCCCGCGGTGGGTTCACATATTTTTCAGTTACTGATCAGACCTTTTGGCCGCCTGGCGGACAGCCTCGAGATCGATGGCGGTACTCGCTCCTCCCCCACAACAATCACCCGAACATCCAGACGATGACTCCTTATTGCTTCTGAGGATCCCAGCGGCACGAGCTGCTAGAGAATTACCCAAACCAATCATATATAGAGCACCAATAAAGCTAACTGCGGTGATGGTGAGCAACCAGCTCAGTCCGCCATAGATCGGCGCGGAGCCAATTGCGATAAGTACTCCTGCAGCTACCCACAGTGGACCTGCCAGAGAGTGAGCGTGATCCCAGATGTCTTTGGATGCACGTACCTCTGGCACCTTGATTCCAATAAATCGGTTACCGGGGAGATTTTTCGTCCATGCCAGAACGCCACTCATGATCACGATAAGAGCACAGGCGCTCGCAAGAAGACCGAGAAAAAACATAGAGGAATTATATCACTCAGACCTGTCGGAGAATCGGCGAGGGGCGGATCACAACCTAGGCATTAAGGGGGTACGTTGGGGGTAGTTAGGGCAAGCGAGGAGCCTATGCTGACGTGTGCAGCCAGCGTGACTAGGAAAAATACCTATTGAGCGCTAGATTGAAAACCTAAGGGTGGACTTGTGCGCTCGGGCACCAAGCTGAGTTAGATCAGGTTCCGGGATGGAAAAACACCATCCTCCTCCAGTACCACAATCATTTGTATATAAAAGATAGGAATATATCAATGGACTTACGCAGGATTTCATCCTCGCTGCTCTTCAAGATCATTGTCGCCATCATATTGGGCATTATCTGTAGTCTCTTCTTCCCGGAGACTCTAGCCCGTGTCTTCGTCACCTTCAACGGGCTCTTCGGTAGTTTCCTCGGATTCTTTGTTCCCGTGCTTATCTTCGCCCTTATCACCCCTTCTATCGCAGGTCTGGGACGCGGCGCCGGTAAATGGTTAGGAATCACCACCGGTATAGCCTATGGTTCGGCTGTCATTTCGGGTCTGATGTCTTGGGGTATCGCAACGCTGATCTACCCATGGCTGCTCGCCAATCAGGATGAAGTTCGCGTCTCTGATATCGATGAGGGCGCTCTCACGGCGTATATCTCGATCGAAATGCCCGCCCCTATGCCTGTGATGACTGCTCTCATCCTTGCTTTCGTTCTCGGCGTGTCTATGACCACTGTAAAGTCGGATACTCTTTACGGGGCCGTCGCTGATCTGCGGCGTGTTGTGATGAAGGTTATCGCTAGCTTTATTATCCCGCTACTGCCTATCTATATTTTCGGCCTCTTCCTCTCCCTCGGTATGAATGGCAACTTAATAGATATTCTCTCGGCGTTTACCAAGGTGCTGCTCTTGGCCATCGTTTTCTCTTTTGTACTGCTGGCAATCCAGTATCTGCTTGCGGGTGCGATTACCGGCCGCAACCCTTTGACCGCTCTGAAGAATATGATGCCGGCTTATTTCACCGCGCTTGGCACCTCCTCCTCCGCCGCTACCATCCCGGTTACCTATGAATCAGCCCTGAAAAATGGTGTTTCCCGCTCTGTCGCGGGCTTCGTAGTTCCGCTCTGCGCCACCATTCACCTCTCTGGTTCCATGATGAAGATCTCGCTCTTCGCCTTCGCTATCATGTTCCTCGATGGTATGGCATTGCCTTTGCCGCTCGCCCTCGGTTTCATCCTCATGCTGGGTGTGACCATGGTAGCCGCACCGGGTGTTCCTGGTGGAGCTATTATGGCGGCAGTGGGGCTCCTATCGTCCAATTTGGGCTTCACCGATGAGCAGGTGGCGCTAATGATTGCCGCCTATATTGCCATTGACTCCTTCGGTACGGCCTGCAATGTGACCGGCGACGGTGCCATCGCCATGGTGATTGATAAATTTGCCAAGGGCACCATCGTTCGCAGCGAGCTTGATGAGGGCGACGATCTCGGCCTTGCGCTCGCTATTTCGGGCGAAGAGCATACAAAGTCCTAGCTGATACCATCCCACCCCAAGTGATCACCCTGATCTCTTGGGGTGTTTTTTGTTGGCCATCAACTCTCAGGTGGGGTTAGGCGGCCTCAACAATTTTTCTATTGCTTTACAGAAATGGGGTAAATCTGATTAAATAAAGGTCCATGGCAAAAAACACTGGTTTTGACCGTGGCGCATATATTGAAATGCAGTCGCGACATATTCAGGCTCGTCGCGAAGAAATCGGCGGAAAACTCTATCTCGAAATGGGCGGGAAGCTCTTCGACGATATGCACGCCTCACGCGTCCTCCCTGGATTCACTCCCGATAACAAGATCGCAATGCTTGAAGAGATTCGCGATGACGTCGAAATTCTTATTTGTATCAATGCCAAGGATCTAGAGCGCCATAAGATTCGCGCCGACCTTGGCATTACTTATGAAGACGACGTGCTCCGCCTCGTGGATGTCTTTCGGGATCGAGGTTTCCTCGTCGAGCACGTGGTGCTGACTCAACTCGAGGACGATAATCGTCTTGCACATTCTTTCTTAGAGCGCCTCGAGCGCTTGGGACTCAAGGTAGCCAAGCACCGTGTCATTCCAGGCTACCCCACCGATATGGATCTTATCGTCTCCGAGAAGGGGCTCGGCCGCAATGAATATGCCGCCACGACAAGAAACCTCGTTGTTGTGACGGCGCCAGGACCGGGTTCCGGGAAGCTCGCTACCTGCCTGTCCCAGATTTACCACGAGCATCGCCTGGGTATTAATGCCGGCTACGCAAAATTTGAAACCTTCCCTATCTGGAATCTCCCTCTCGAGCACCCCGTCAACCTTGCCTATGAAGCTGCAACGGTAGACCTCAATGACGCGAATGTCATCGATCACTTCCACCTTTCCGCCCACGGGGAATACACCGTGAACTATAATCGCGATGTCGAGGCTTTTCCATTGCTGAAAACCCTCCTGAAACGTCTCACAGGTGCCGAACCTTATCAGTCGCCAACTGATATGGGTGTGAATATGGCCGGTCTGTGTATTACCGACGACGAGGTGTGTCGTGAGGCTTCTCATCAGGAGATTATCCGCCGTTATTTCAAAACGCTTGTCGACGAAGCCCGAGGTGGTCTGGATTCTACCCAATCGGATCGTGCCGCCGTGGTGATGGCTAAAGCGGGTATCAGCGTCGAGGATCGACGTGTAGTCCAACCAGCGCGCGATAAAGCAACCGCAACCGGTCAGCCAGGTTCTGCAATCGAATTAGCCGATGGCACCATTATTACAGGGGCCACGTCTCCCCTGTTGGGCTGCTCTGCTGCCATGCTTCTCAATGCCTTGAAGTATTTGGCGGGGATCGACGATGAGGTGCACCTTTTGTCGCCGCAGTCCATTGAGCCTATTCAGTCTCTTAAAACGGATCATTTAGGATCGCTCAACCCTCGATTGCATACAGATGAGGTGCTGATCGCGCTATCTGTTTCTGCTGGCAGTGATACGCAAGCGAAAGCCGCTCTCGATCAACTCAAGCATTTAGAGGGATGTGATGTCCATACCACTACGATTCTCGGTTCCGTTGACGAGAGCATCTTCCGCAATTTAGGGATCTTGGTAACCTCCGATCCGCAATTTCAACGCAAGAGTTTATATCAAAAGCGTTAATGAGACCCCATGGCCCGCACCGAAGGGCCATGGGGTTTTCAATGTTTCACGTGAAACATTTAGTGTCAGATCGTCGCAGCTTTCATCTTCGCGATATAGCTACCTAACTGTGCAAGTAGATCCTCACGTGATTGATCACCCTGATAGGTAGCAATAATGGAACTTAAGGCAGAACCAGTTATCGCTCCCCTAGCTCCAGCTGCCAGAGCATTCGTCACATGCTCCGGCTTTGAAATGCCAAATCCTAGGAGTACGGGTGGGCCATTGAAACGGGCGATATTTTCCACAACTTCCTTCAGGCCCGTCATCTGGGCGGTACGCTCGGTACCCGTGACTCCATCACGGGAGATGGCATAGATATAGCCTTGAGATAGTTGAGCGACCTCGGCAAGGGTTGCCGCTGAGGCCTGAGCGGGAGCAATGAAGATGGGGGCGATATGTGCTGCGTGGGCTGCGCGCACAAAGGGCAAAGATTCTCTAACAGGAAGGTCTGGCATAAGGATACTATCAGCGCCAGCATCTGAAAATTCTTGATAGAACGCGTCAATACCACGGCTAAATGCCACATTGCTATAGACGAGCATTCCTATAGGGATATCGGGGAACTCCTCGCGAATACGGCGAATTAAGCTCAGACATACCTCAATGGTGCCGCCGGCGTTCAGGCCTCTCAGATGTGCGGCGGCGATGGTAGGACCATCGGCGACAGGATCAGAGAAAGGTACCCCGAGTTCGAGAGCGTCGGCACCGTGGCGAATAGCGGTGCGGATAATATCGAGTGAGGTTTCAAGGTCAGGGTCGCCTAGCATAAAGAAAGGGACGAAGGCACCTTCGGAACCCAATCGCTCAAAGAGGGCCTCGTAGCGATTCATGACATTTTCTCCTTTGTGATAGATAATTCGGGATGCTCGGAGAGGATACGGCGCACATGATCAATATCTTTATCGCCGCGACCAGATAGGCATACCACGATCGTTAGCGACTTCCTTTCCTTCTCCGCTTCCACGGCAGCCTTCAGGGCATAAGCCATGGCATGGCTGGATTCCAAGGCCGGGAGGATCCCCTCATAGCGACTGAGTAACTGGAAAGCTTCTAAAGCTTCAGCATCGGTGACAGGGATATACTGGGCCCGCCCCGTTTTGGCCAGATGGGCGTGTTCGGGACCGACACCAGGGTAATCAAGCCCAGCGGAGATGGAATACGATTCTAAAACCTGCCCATGAGCATCGCGCATCAAATAACTATGCGTTCCATGCAAAATTCCCTCAGAGCCGTGGGTGATGGTGGCTCCATGAAGTCCCGACTCGATTCCTTTACCCCCTGGTTCGGCGCCGACTAGAGCCACGGAGGGCTCATCGATAAAATCAGCAAAGATGCCTATGGCATTCGATCCCCCACCCACGCAGGCAACAACCATATCTGGCAGCGTTCCTATGCGCTCGATAATCTGAGCCTTGGCCTCGCGCGAAATCACTCGGTGGAACTCCTTGACAATAGTCGGGAACGGATGTGGACCGGCCGCTGTACCGAGAAGATAGTGAGAAGTAGAAAAATGAGCGGTCCAATCTCGCAGTGCTTCATTGACGGCATCCTTGAGGGTGCCAGAGCCAGAATGAACCGGAATAACTTGAGCCCCCATCAGCTCCATTCGGTAAACATTCGGTTGTTGTCTGGCGATATCATGGGCACCCATATAGATCACGCAGTCCAGACCTAGCAGAGAACACGCGAGCGCCGTTGCGGTCCCGTGTTGGCCAGCACCCGTCTCGGCGATAATCCTCGTTTTCCCCATGCGCTTTGCGAGGAGAGCCTGGCCGATTACCTGATTTGTTTTATGAGCTCCCCCATGGAGAAGATCCTCTCTTTTGAGGAAGATCCTGACATACTGTTTCCCCGTCAATGGAAGATTCGAGCACTCGGTCAACGGAGTGGGGCGACCGAGATAGTCTTTGAGATAGCGCTGAAATTCAGCGAGAAAATCGGGGTCCGATTGGGCGTGGATAAAAGCCTGCTCCAACTGATCAAGGGCAGGTATGAGGGATTCTGCGACAAACTGTCCTCCAAATTCGCCGAAATAGGCTGGGAGCTGTGAGGCTTGGATAGTCATGGTTGTCCATTCGGGTAGGTTTTGGGTTTTTAAAAAGGGTTGAGGGGATTGGCATAGCGGCGGATAGAGGTGAAGATATCCTTGATGAGTGCAGCGTTCTTATGGTGCTGGTACGCGCTCCCGCGCGGGTATTCGAGTCCGGAATTGAAATCTAAACCTCGTGTTCCCACAGCGAGGGCATCATCGAGGTGGTCAGCAGAGATACCGCCTGCCAAGAGACAGTGATGCGCTATATCGTTGGGGACTCGCGCCCAGTCGAAGCTAAGGCCACTGCCACCGTGATGCGCATCGAGGACCAGAAGATCGACGAGCGGCGCTAAATTGCGAGCTAGTTGTGGTCCCTGTGGTGAGGTCATAGAGACGGCGCGCCAAACAAAGAGCCCGTCCCCATAGCGATCTCGGGCCCGTTTAACGAGTGACTCCTCTTTTTCCAGCGAACCCTGATAGGGAGCGTGAAGTTGGATTGCGTAAAACCCCTCATTATCAAAGGCTGGCCAGTTCTCGGTATCGGTCGTGACCGCGATATAGTCAAGGCCAGGTTCATTTGTTATGACTTTTTGCGATGTTTCACGTGAAACATTGCGTGGACTCGAGGGGGCAACAATGAGACCTCCGTACCTCGCCCCGGCGGCGCGGGCGACCTCAGCTACCTGAGGTGAACGCAGACCGCATACCTTATGGTCGCCGTAGATCAAGGAGCGGCAGGCTCGGTCAATATCTTCTTGGGAGGTCAGCTGAGAGCCCACGAGAAAAGCGTCGGAGTGGGCGGCGAGGGAGCGAACTGTTCGATGATCGCGAATTCCGGACTCAGCAACCACCACCGCGCGATCGCCAATGATTTCACGTAGGCGGGCTGAGCGGGTGAGATCGATACTAAGATCGTGGAGGTTACGGTGATTCACCCCTATGATCCGAGCCCCTAGGTGAAGGGCTCGCCTAGCCTCATCGGCGTTGACGACCTCCGTGAGAATATCCATTCCTAACTCAGTGGCTCGGCGAGCAAGTAAGCGATACTCGGCATCGCTTAGAACGCTCAGCATTAAGAGGACGGCATCCGCACCGAAATAACGCGCAGCTGTTATCTGGATTTCGTCGATAATAAAATCTTTACACAGGACCGGAAGATGGGTGCTCGCGCTGACAGTTGCGAGGTGATCATAATCTCCGCCAAAGAAGCTCGGCTCGCATAAGACCGAGATCGCAGCCGCATACCGGGAGTAAACCCGCGCGATCTCCCCCGGACGATATTCAGAACGAATAAGACCCAAGGAAGGGGAAGAAGACTTGCACTCTAGTATGAACTGCGCGCCGGGTTGGCTCAGACTCAGCTCTAGACTCCGCTGCGAACGCGGCAGTGAAGAATTTTCTATGCCTGGGATGCGGGAGGCAATATCAGCCAGTTGATGGCGCCGTGAACGCACAATATTTTCCAGGATAGTGGGCATTTTAGCGTCCATAATCTGCCCTCTCATGAAGGTCCAACCAGCGATCGACGACCTGATCATCGAGAAGCGCCTGAGCCCGCTGAACGCCTTCCTTAAAAGTTTGGGCCTGACCGTGGAGATAGAATATGGCACCAGCTGATGCACACAGGGCATCTCGGTGTGCTGCGCTACCGCGTCCGGCGAATACCTGGCGCAGGAAGGCAGCATTCGCAGTGGCATCGCCCCCACGTAACGCAGAAATGGGGCGGCGAGTTAATCCCAGGTCTTCTGGTGAGAGTTCATAATGGTCGATTGTGCCATCGGGTAGTAACTCCCATATTGTAGTCGGCGCGTGTAGGGCAATTTCGTCCATTCCCCCACCGTGGACAACCATAGCTCTCTTGCGACCTAGATCTCGAAATACTCGGGCGATCATATCCCCTAGAGCCGGATTAGCGATCCCCATGAGCTGAAACTCGGGTTGTACCGGAGAAAGAATCGGACCAATGGTATTGAAAATAGTGGGAATTTTTAATGAGGTGCGTACAGGTACAACGTGGGCCACCGCTGGATGATAGGCGGGAGCAAAAAGGAAGGTGAAGCCCGAGGATTCGAATTGACGTATGGCCCGTTCAGGATCGAGATCGAGGGGGATACCTAATGCTTCGAGGACATCCGCCGATCCAGATTGTGAGCTGACGGAGCGATTCCCACATTTAATCACTTTCGCACCACCCGCGGCGGCGATCAATGAGGCTCCAGTTGAGATATTGATGGTATGGAGACCGTCGCCTCCAGTACCAGCGGTATCCAGCACACCCTCGCCAGAAATAGGAATCGGGCGAGCTGCCTTTAAAAAGGCCCGAGCTACTCCAGCGATATCCGCATAGGTTTCACCCCGCGTCCGAATAGTAGCAAGAAGTGCTGCGATATGGATATCGTCGTACTCCCCGACCGTTAACGGGGCGAATACCTCGGCCACTTCCTGGACAGAGGGGGTTGGGTTATCTAAAAAAGCGACAAATCTTTCGTGCATAGTTGTCATGAGTTGAGATCCTTCGTTAAGACGATGATCGGCATAAGAGCGAGATCATGCGATCAATGATCTCAGGCCCTTGCGGAGTGAGAATAGATTCGGGATGGAATTGCACCCCGATAGCTCGCTGATCCTCAGTGATAGCGGCCATGACCACAGGGCCAATATCCGAGGGTGCAGTAGCAAGAGACACCATTCCTGTGGGTACGGTTACCGCTCCGAGAGAGTGATAGCGCGCTACCGGAACCGTGACTTTGTCGCCGCGAACTCCCGGTATCCTCTCGAGGCCCAGACCGTGAAAGAGGGGGCTCTTTTCACCTGCTGGGCTTAATTCCATCAGATCTGTGGTGCCATGGACGGGACCGCAGGGTTCTATTCGGCCACCACAGTGCTCCACGAGCGCTTGGAATCCTAAGCAGATACCAAGAATCGGAATGCGACCGATACAGTTGTCAATGAGCTCCATCATTTTGCCTGCCTGCGCTGGGTAACCAGGCCCTGGAGATAGACAGATGAGATCGGGTTGGGCTTGCAGGACCTGTTCAATCGGCACCGTATTGCGAAAGACGATGCATTCATAATCACTGAGAGCGTCGACCAAGTTATAGACAAAAGAATCGTGATTATCGATGAGAACAATCCGGATGGTCATGAACGTTCCACCTCTAGCTTTCGTCCTGCGGCTTGTGCGATAGCATCCAGCACCGCATATGCTTTGTGCACCGTCTCGTCAGCCTCGGCTTGAGGCGAGGAATCTCGAACCACCCCAGCACCCGCCTGTACCGCCGCCTGGCCATCTTTGACAAAAGCCGATCGAATAATAATACAACTATCCAAGCTGCCGTCACCGCGCACATACCCTAATGCACCTCCATAGGAGCCACGGCGCTGCTGCTCAACTTCGCGCAAGAGGGACACCGCACGCAGTTTCGGCGCTCCTGTGAGTGTTCCCATATTCATACATGCTCGGTAGGCATCTAAAGCATCGACCTCAGGATGAAGCGTTGCAGTCACTCGCGATACCAAATGCATTACTCGCGAATACCGATCGACGTGCAAGAGTTCGTCTACCCTGCGGGTGGCGGGGATGGACACACGGGCGAGGTCATTGCGGGCGAGATCCACGAGCATTATATGCTCAGCTATTTCTTTTGCGTCGGTGCGCATGACTAATTCTTGGCGTATATCTAGCTCCTCGTTAATGCTGCCATCGCTATTGAGACCTCGGGGTCTCGTGCCCGCGATGGGATAAAGCTGAACCTCTCGGCTCCTGTGATCGAAAGTGAGATTAGATTCCGGTGACGCTCCAAAGAGTTCAAAGCTCTCCCCCGCGGCACTTTCTTTTCCGCGCACATAAAACATATAGGGTGACGGATTCGTTTCCCGCAGTACTTTATAGGCTGCAAAAGCATCCGGGCATTCGAGAGTAAATGTGCGGGCCGGGACAACCTGATAAATATCCCCAGAATAAATTGCCTCCTTTAACCGTGCGATATGAGCACAAAAGACACTGTCACTAAGATCAGCTCGTGCTTGCAACGGTTCTTCTTCGCCGACGGGGGGAACATCCGAGGGAAAATGCTGCGGTGCGTGGCTAATCTGTTCCTTCAGCTGCAAAGCACGCTGTGTGGCGGCCTCCGCACTTAAGCCAAGGACCTCAATATCAGCGGTGCGCTCGCAATGATTAATTCGTAATATCTCTTCAGCTACGAGGAATTGATAATCGGGGTAGCTATTATGACCCATAGCAACCGGTGGCAGCTCTTCAAAGGTTTCTAAAAGATCGAAGGCAAATCCCCCAGCCAAAAATGGAAGGATCTGACCCGAGTAGGAGGCGTGAAGGGCCAACAGTCTGAGTACGTGGGTATTATTGATGGCGAGAAGACGAGCTCGCTCATCAATCTCATTGCTTGGTGGGAATTCTACTACTAGCAGATCCGATGAGTGCTCACAGCGATAGTCTGATAATTGCACAGCGAGATCGTCAATAATATGGCACCCTATATCGGATAACGCCTCGATACTCACCCAAGGGCCAGAACATGTGACGCGAGCAGCTCCTCTGACGATGGCCAGACACGTCGTTTTCTTCTTCGAGGCGATATCTGCGCCTTCAAGGAGGACGGAATCATCGCGTACGGTGGCTCCCAGAAACTGAAAGAGTCCAGCGGCATCGTCTCGGTATTCGACTTTCTCTACGTGGGTGCTGATCATACAGAGCACTTGCTTTTGGGATTGAGATGAGTGTGCATGGGGTACTTTCTTGAACTCATAGGAATCGCTGTAATGCTGCTAGCAGTGAGTACAAAAAAGACCCCCACCAACAACACTATGGCTGGTTCCGAGGGCCGATATTTTTAATAAAGAATCAACGAAGAGCCCGCGGACTACGGGCGCCACCAGAAATTCTTCATCGTATTCATTAACACGTAATCTACATGTCTCCCCGGGCTCTTGGCAATTCTTTTTCCTTAATAGGGGTAGTTTTATTGGTTGAAAAGTTTGGCGAGAAGCCACTCGAATAATGCCACGACCTATAGTTTGCCCTTAACCTTTTTCGTCACACTGACGTAACGAGCCTGATCCGTGACAGCTAGTGACATCTCACGCGGTGACTGAAATCTCTAGGATTTAACAGCTCAATAGATTATCCTCGAGCTCATGCGACGTTTAATTACTTATGCCCTCGTGGGTGTCCTCTCGGTAGCACTCAACACAGCTGCACCGGCCACAGCTCTTCCTGTGGTTCCAGATGATCTCAACGTCTTTCCGCACTCAGATATTCAGGCCCATCCTTCGATCTCAGTGACCGATGAGAACGGTAATCCCATCACTAAGCCAGTACATCGCGGCGATATCCTTTATGTTCATGGGAGCGGGTTTGACCCTGGTGCCAACCGCGGCGGTTTTATTTTCCCCATTCCTCCTGGGGTTCCTAACGGTGTCTATGTTCTTTATTCGGGATTGGCCAACGACTGGAAACCGTCCGAGAAAGCCCCAAGTTCGGCGCGCCAGCACCCCCATGATCGTATGGCGTGGATGCTCACCGAATCTAGTCTCGCGGCCGTGCCGGACTTCCCTGTAGATATGCGCAGGGTACTTGCTCGAGTGGCACAGCCTATGCACGATGACGGCAGCTTTCTTGCCCGTATTGTCGTCGACCCACCAGCGACTACCGCCGGCGATCAGTACGGAGTCTATACCTATGCTGCTGCTGCAAGTATAAATCCAGACGAAGAACTTTTTATCCCCATCCCATTCGATCCAAGCCCTGGGCCGCGCACGTCTATTCCGACCCGTGATTTGCTCGTTGATGCCTCTGGCATGGAAGCAGTCACTTCCGCACTTCGGGGTGGAATCGGTACGCGCGAGGGCGCTGATCGCACCGACGATGAGGTTAGCTACACAAAGGAGGCCGATCAGCCCGATGGGGTTATTCGCTATAAGGGCGTGGTGCTCTTGAAGGCTAAATTCTCAACTTTAGAAGTAGCCGTGGCCAATCCGTGGCTTCATCCTCGTCGCGAGGGTGGATATAGCGTGAGTGCTGAGATTTCGCGTGGTCTCAATCTGGGCACTGATAGCATGCAGCGGACGGTTATCGGACATGTCGACGCAGCTAGCGGAACGCAAACACTGCATCACGGCATCATTGATTTAGCTACCCTCACTTTTGCTTCCTAGCGAGCTTGGGCTCTACTACAGTGATACTGAGCGGTTTTTTCACGTGTGCGGTGGAGAGTCAGTGCAGGAGGTAGCATTAGCCCGCGGATATGGGACCTCGCGCTGTCTCATCTGTTATATCAGTGGCATTCAGTGAGGATAAATCTAGCTAAAATGAACATGGTTTGCTTTGAGGCATCAGCTCCATTTAGATTGTACTCAATTCAAATCTCAACTTTATGGTAGACAAAGGACGCGTTATTGCACTCATACCAGAGATATTATGACTACCTCACCCTTCTGCCGGTCGAATCTGGGGTCTTGAACTAAAGGCCCCAGATTGATCATGATATGCGCATAAATTTCGGGTATGAGATGGAGAAATGAGGTGGTCGAGGCCTCGGCCGTCAGAGTGGATGAGTGAGATGCACAGCGTCGATCGCCGTAAAACGGAGTTATCACTCTCTACAGGCGTGAGCTCTCGGTGAGGTTCCAAATTTGCTGATATCCCCGCGATGCGAGGAAGTAGTCGCTGCCTTTCTCCACTGCCATTCGGGTGAAAAAGCTTGAGAATTAGTACTAACACGTACTAACACCGAATTCTCTTGCCGTATTAGACTATGACACATGACTAATCCGAGTGAGATTCCCGCACACCGCTACTCCCCCGCACTAGCTGGCCTCATTGAAAAGAAGTGGCAAGAATACTGGCGCGAGAATGGAACCTTCAACGCAGCGAACCCCGTGGGTGCCTTGGCTGGTGAGGGCGAATTTAAAGCCGATAAGCTTTTCGTTCAAGATATGTTCCCCTTCCCTTCAGGTGTGGGCCTACATGTCGGCCACCCTCTCGGATATATCGCAACAGATGTCTATGCCCGCTTTAACCGGATGCAAGGCAAAAATGTTCTCCATACTCTCGGTTATGATGCCTTCGGTCTACCGGCAGAACAGTATGCAATCCAAACGGGAACTCACCCAGCAATAAAAACCCAAGAGTCGATTGCAAATATGCAACGTCAGCTTGATCGATTGGGATTAGGTCACGATAAGCGCCGCTCGATTGCCACCACCGATGAAGATTTCTACCGGTGGACCCAGTGGATCTTCCTCCAAATCTACAATGCGTGGTTTGATCCCCACGAAAATAAAGCTCGCCGCATAGCGGAACTGATCCCCCTACTAGAATCCGGCCAACGAGAGATTCCAGCGCATTTGGCTGAGGAATTTCACACCCACGATTACACAGCACTCGACCGAATCCAACAGGCCGACGTCATCGACGAATACCGCCTCGTTTATCAGTCACATTCGATGGTCAACTGGTGCCCCGGGCTGGGCACTGTTTTGGCAAATGAGGAAGTCACCGCGGAGGGCAAATCCGAACGCGGTAACTTCCCAGTTTTCCGCAAGAAATTGGTGCAGTGGATGATGCGTATCACCGCCTATTCTGATCGCCTTATCGATGATTTAGAGCTGCTTGATTGGCCTGAGAAGGTCAAGAGCATGCAGCGCAATTGGATCGGACGTTCTCGCGGGGCAGAGCTCGATTTTACAAGCCATAATCATAAGATTCGCGTATTCACCACCCGCCCCGACACCCTTTTTGGTGCTACCTATATGGTTCTTGCTCCCGAGCACGAGCTCGTTGACACGTTGCTCGCAACTGGGAACCCAAGCTATGAAGGCGTTGATGAGCGCTGGACCTATGGAACTGATGATCCCGCTGCAGCCGTCGCTGCGTATCGCGCTGATATTGCCGCAAAATCGGATGTAGAGCGCCAAGAAAATAAGGAGAAAACGGGCGTTTTCCTCGGTGTCTATGCCACTAACCCGGTCAACGGCGCCGATATCCCCGTCTTCATCGCTGACTATGTACTCACCGGCTACGGTACGGGTGCGATTATGGCAGTTCCTGCGCACGATATAAGGGATTATGAATTCGCCCGCGCTTTCGGTCTTGATATCGTGCCTGTGCTCGACGGCGATATTTCCACCGAGGCTTTTACCTCCGATGCCCCACATATCAATTCGGCTAATCAACGCGGCTTGGATCTCAATGGCCTGGGCAAGGATGCGGCTATTAAAAAAGCCACTGATTGGTTGATGGCTGAGGGCATCGGCGAGGTTAAGGTGCAGTATAAGCTGCGAGATTGGCTCTTTGCCAGGCAGCGCTACTGGGGCGAGCCTTTTCCCATTGTCTATGACTCTGACGGTATCCCCCACGGCTTAGACGAATCCCAGCTACCGGTAGTCTTGCCCGAGGTTCAGGATTATAAGCCCGCGACCTTTGACCCGAGCGATGCCGATTCTGCCCCTCAGCCACCGCTCGCGAAGGCAGAGGACTGGGTGAATGTGGAGCTCGATCTAGGCGATGGCCTTCAAACTTATCGCCGTGATACCAATGTGATGCCGCAATGGGCAGGTTCCTCGTGGTACCAATTGCGCTATATCGATCCTAAGAATGATCAGGCATTCTGCGATCCTGAGAATGAGAAATACTGGACCGGCCCGCAGTGGGAGGGCGATTGTGGCGGCGTTGACCTTTATGTAGGCGGCGTGGAGCACGCGGTCCTCCATTTGCTTTATGCTCGCTTTTGGCACAAAGTTCTCTTTGACTTAGGGTATGTCAGTTCCTTTGAGCCCTATCGTCGTCTCTTCAACCAAGGGTATATTCAGGCATTTGCTTATACCGATTCGCGCGGCGTCTACGTGCCTGCTGCCGATGTCATCGAGCGCGATGGTGAATTCTTCTACCAGGGAGAAAAGGTTCATCAGGAATACGGAAAAATGGGCAAATCGCTGAAGAATGCGGTATCTCCTGATGAAATCTGCGATGATTTTGGCGCGGATACTCTCCGTGTGTATGAGATGGCGATGGGCCCCCTGGATACCTCCCGTCCGTGGGCAACAAAGGATGTTGTGGGGTCGCAGCGGTTCTTGCAGCGCCTGTGGCGCCTGGTTGTTCATGAGGATACCGGCGAGCTCGCGGTGACCGCCGAGGCGCTTTCCGATGAAGCCACCAAAACTCTGCATCGTACGATCGCAGGTATTACTGAGGACTATCAGGCCCTGCACCTGAATACGGTGGTGGCGAAGTCGATCGAGTACGTCAACTTCCTCACCAAGAATTATAAGGGAGCGGTGCCCCGCCAGGCCGTGGAGCCCTTGATTATTATGATTGCCCCATTAGCCCCGCATATCGCTGAAGAATTGTGGCAGCGACTCGGCCACGACTCTACGATCGCCTTCGAACCATTCCCATCCTATGACGAGAAATGGCTCAGCGATGACGAGGTGGAACTGCCGGTGCAAATTAACGGCAAGGTACGCGCCCGCATCATGGTCGCGGCTGACGCCGATCAGGACGCTGTCATTACAGCCGCACGTAACCACGAGACGATCGCCCAGCATATAGCTGGAAAGGACATTATCAAGGAAATCGTCGTGCCCGGTCGCATGGTCAATCTTGTGGTGAAATAACTCATGTCTCTACCCCTCGAGGAGCGCCCCCTAGGTCCGCTCCTCGTTCTGGGGGCAGGCGTGATGGGATGTATCGCGCTCGTAGTCATCGATCCCACCGCACCGCGTGCCCCCCTGTGCCCGTCGAAGGCGTTATTTGGATTTAATTGTCCAATCTGCGGTAGCACCCGGATGCTCTACTATGTACTCCACCTCGATATCGCCAAGGCCCTAGCAATGAATGCTTATGGCCTTGTGGTGCTTGTTCTCGCGGCGTGGGCCTGGCTTTATTGGCTAGCGAAGACCTTCGCGCTCAGAATACCGACATGGACCTCACAGCGCTGGGTATGGTGGCTTTTAGCCGGTGGCTTTGTGGTGTGGTTTATACTGCGCCTAGTAGTGCCTGAGTTGCAGGTATAAATCAGCGGAAAAGGTCCCAGAGGCTGAATGTGGTGCGCTTATAGATAGCGTTTTTCACAGCCCTTTTGGGGTCTTTGACCAAGCCCATACCGCGTTGGCCATAACCGGGGATAAGAGTGCGCTTGACAGCGCGTTTAGCGCGGCCGGTGGTGCGCGCTTTGATGGATTTCTTGAGGGAGGGTTTTCGCATTCCAAATCTCATAGTTTTTTAGTGTAGAGGATCGCGGCTGTAGCCTCAGGAATTTTTCGTGCTACCGCACTCGCTGACGTTGGTGCCGCCCCATAGGTCGTTTGTGCCGCTAGGAACCCTGCGATATTTAAGATATGGACACTGAGTGGTATAGCGAGATTGATATTGAGCTGACGGGCCTGGTGGTGGGCTACCCACGCTCCCATCATCCCTGCCAAGAGGTCACCGGTTCCCGGGGTTGCTAGCCACGAGTGACCCGAATCTATTGCTATCACTGCGTCCCTACTGCCTGTGCATATCACTGTTTTTCTCCCCTTCACCACAAGAGTATGGCCCATATGATCCGCAAGCTCTTGAATGGCCCCTAAGCCGCCCGTGGCTAGTGATTCCGTGCAGAAATTTCGCGCCAGAGTCTCAAATTCTCCGTGGTGTGGCGTAAGAACAGTGGGATCTGTGCGCGCGATCAGCTGACTACGCAAAAGCTCCGATTGCGCTAGCGTGGTCAATGCTCCAGCGTCAAGGATGACGGGGCAAGGAGAGCCAAGAATATTCTCGATATCGGCCGCTCCTGCTCCGCCTGGACCGATCACCCAGGCATCGACCGCTCCGTCTTGGCATACTACCTCAGGATTAAGAGCAATGACTTCGTTCGCGCATGGTCCGAGATAGCGCACCATGGAGCTGGTGGCTTGCACACCGGCGGTAGTCGCCAGCACCGCTGCACCTGGATAGGTGGGGCTACCAGCAATAATCCCCACTACTCCCCCACTGTATTTGTGATCGAGTGGTCCAGGGATGACGCGGTGGGCGTCGAAGTCTGCCCCTCGAACTCCGATTTTCCCATCAGCGGTGATGCTATGGCTCAGGTACCCCAAGGGAGTGTGGAGATGATCTTCAATTCCAATGGGTGCAATGGAAATAGTGCCACAATGAGGACTGATGAGATGGGCACCCCGAGCCGCTCCAAAACTGATCGTATGATCTGCGCGTATATGTGGGCTGAAGGCGACACCCGTATCGGCATCAATTCCACTGGGAATATCCACACTCACGATGACCGCATTTTGATTGTGCGCAATAAAATTGTCTATCTTTGGATCAATTCCGCTATGGCAGCCGAGGCCCACGAGGGCATCGACAATAAGATCAGGAGTGATCTTATCAAGATCGCCGATTATAGATCCCCCAGCCTCGGTGAAGGCTGTGAGTGCCGGAGGGTAGGCCTCATCTGGCATATATGCACAAATTCTGTCATAGCCACGCTTAATGAGATCCACCCCTGCATAGAGACCATCACCACCGTTGCCTCCTGTGCCAGCCAAGATCAGTATAGTGGCGTCGGCGCGAACACATGCAGCAATGTGATCGGCCACAGCGTGAGCGGCAGTACGCATAAGCCGATCGTCGGGATGAATAAGGGGCTTCTCAGCCTCGCGAATCGTTGTGGCCACATAAGCGGTGAACATACCCTCAAGCGTACGGGATATATCACCCTCATTGGGTTAGGTGTGAACCAAGATCGCCGACTAGGCTTGACTATATTATGAGCGTTGGCAAAATTCTCCTGTACTACAAGTTCACTCCCATTAAAGACCCTAAGGCGGTTATGTTATGGCAGCGTGAACTGTGTGAATTGCTCGGCCTTAAAGGTCGAATTCTCATCTCCGAACACGGCATCAACGGTACTGTCGGCGGCGATATGGCCGCTTGCAAACGGTACGTCCGAAAATTCCGTGAGTACCCAGGCTTTAAGGGCACTGAATTTAAATGGTCCGACGGAGGGGCCGATGACTTCCCTAAGCTAAGCGTTAAAGTTCGCGATGAGATCGTCGCCTTCGGTGCACCGGGTGAACTTAAAGTCGATGAGCGTGGTGTCGTCGGCGGTGGAATTCACTTGAAACCCGAGGATGTCAATAAGCTGGTGGAAGAGCGCGGTGAGGAGGTCGTCTTCTTTGATGGCCGCAATGCCATGGAAGCCGAGATTGGCAAATTTAAAAACGCCGTTGTCCCCGATGTGCGTACCACTCATGATTTCATCCGCGAGCTTGAATCTGGCAAATACGACTGGATGAAAGATAAACCTGTAGTGTCGTATTGCACTGGCGGAATCCGTTGCGAAATCCTCTCCTCGCTCATGAAGAACCGAGGATTTAAGGAGGTCTATCAAATTGACGGCGGTATCGTGCGCTATGGAGAGCAGTTCGGCAACTCTGGACTGTGGGAAGGCTCTCTCTATGTCTTTGACCAGCGCATGCACCTAGAATTTGGCGCCGGAGTAAAAGACCCCGGCTTTGTCCAACTTGGCCACTGCAAGTGCGGTGCACCCACGAATAAATTTGAGCACTGCATCAACGAAGACAATTGTCGAGATCTCGTTCTCATGTGCCCAGACTGTTACGAGAACCTCGAAACCCGTCACTGCGGGCGCCCCGAATGCGCTGAAGTGGCTCGGCACGCTAGTCTGAGTACCCACTAAAAAAACCACTCCAGCCCCCGAGCATTCACCTGCGCGGGGGCTTGAGATTTCTGTATATGGATGTCAAGGAGCTAATGGCCCACGATGGACATCTGGAATACGGTGACCATCCAGATCATTGAGAACGGTACCAAAAACCAGAAGGTGCCCATCCAGGGGCGCCATCGGGTATACCCTAAATATTTCCGATACATTATGACCGCGCACCCTAAAGTCGCCACTATTGGTATGACACTCGTAAGTGCAGGCCACCATAACTCCGCGTTCCTTGAACAAATCCATACAACCTCGCCGCCATCACAGAGCGGCCCGCCCCTCCACCGCGCAACCCAAGCCAAAATATATGCCACGAGTGCGGTCAGAAGCGGAGTGAGTAGGGCAAAGTAGATCGCCTGCCTGGTTGAGGTGCGGTTACGTAGAGCTTCCGCTAAAGGATCAGTGGCATCGGCTAATTCATCGAATGAGTGCGCGCCGGGTCTAAAGCGGTTGGCGTAATCGGCATCGGAACTTAAGTCATTTTCGGGATGGTCCATGGCCTACCTCGGACGGATTGAGAGATCAGGAATGTGGGCGTCGGCAGGCAGGGTGAGGATATTCAGCAGGGTGTCTGCAACGGTGTCCACCGATAAGTACTCACTCTCAGTATACGGTCCACCCTCCTGCTCTCGGATAGCTCGTTGCATATCGGTGGCGATGCGGCCCGGGTAAACACTACTGATGCGTATCGACTTATGCTCTTGTCTAAGTGCCTCACACCATGCACGGGCGGCGAATTTGCTAGCCGAATAAGCGCCCCAGTGTGCATGAGTATTAAGTCCCGCACCAGAATTCACATAGATCATCTGGCCACTGCTGCGTTCAAGTGCCGGTAGATAGTGCTGAGTTAATTCATAGGGGCCTAGAAGATTGACGTCCATATGGGCTTCCCATTCGCTGCGCGGCTGGGTGGCTGTGGGCCCGAGAGTGGCGATGCCGGCGCAGTGGACAAGGGCGTCAAGTCGATCGACGACAGGTAGTTTTGCCATATCCCCGTGGGCTAGATCTAACTGGAACCATTCGAGGTTTTCATGCTCGAAGGGGATCATACTGCGATGGTGCTGGGCGTAGACATAGTAGCCCGACTCTAGCAATAGCTCAGTAAGCCGCTTTCCTACGGAGCGGCTCGCCCCCGTTATAAGCGCGGTTGCTAAGGACTGCTGAGACATAGACCAAGGCTCCTTGAGATCGACAGAATATAGATCCCAGCGTACCCGGCAACGTGGTCGATGGTATAGGGGGTATCAGAACAGGGTCACTCAACCTCGCGGGCATTCTCTACAATATCGCCGTAGGAATCAGCGAGGTCTTGTATTAAAGAGGCGAGGCGCACGGCGTCGTCATAATCTTCCTCCGGAAGAGAGGTGAACATATCCGTGAGGTGACCGATACGCTCCTCCCCCACCCTCGTCAGCTCACGGCGGCCGAAATCGGTGAGCTGAACCCTGACCCCGCGCCTGTCTGCTTCCTCGCGGAGCCGCTCAACCATTCCCCGGTCCTCCAATTGGTGCAGGGCATTAGAGGCGGTCGGCATCCGAATACCCTCGGCCTTCGCAATATGGCTAATACGGCAGGCACCTTCTTCGGCTAGTCGCGCCAAGATAGTCAGCTGCGGACCAGTGAGGTCGGAGGACTGCGCCTTACGGAAATAGAGCACATAAAGTTTCGTCAGTGCAGGGCGCACGCGGATTGCTAGTTCTCTGGCGGTTTCAGCATTCATAATCTTCTAATTGTAGCTATTTTCCCATCCTGAGTTCGAGTTTAAGCTGCATGAACGTTGATTAATTGATCACATTTATATCTGTAAAAAGACCTTTCGCGCTGGAAGACGGATTACTCAATAAGTCTAGTTCCAGCCTTTCTGTGGGCAGGTAAATCGTTAGAAGTCGCTGTCTTAAGAAAATCCTAAGAGCGAACATAAATAGCTAAACTGGGAGCATGGTGGAATTTGTAGGACAAGTCACGCACCGGTTGGCTCGTCGCCGCCTCCTCAATAAGTGGCGCGCCGGGCAGGTAAGTCGGGCGATGGTCTGTGAGGCTGATTTTCTTCTTGTGGCAGCTGCCCGCTATCACGGGACCCCCGCTCCTTATCCGTGTCCAATCTGTTCGGAGGATGACCTCCGCGAAGTGCTGTGGGTCTACGGCGAACAATTAGGCCGAGCCTCTGGAAGTGCCAGATCGTTAGCGGAGATTGAGCAATTTACACAGCAAGGACGAGAGTTTACTATTCATAAAGTAGAGGTATGTCCCAACTGCCAGTGGAATCATCTACTCGCAGCGGCACATATTGGGCCCTAAGAACTCATCCGATTGGGCATCCCAGACATAGATAGACAAAGATAGACCAAGATAAAAGAAAAGATCTGGGACGGAAAAACTTGAGAGAGAGCTTTTCACGTGGTTGATAAGAAAAAAGGTCGCGCTGACGCGGCGAAACCGAAGAAAAATGCAGGAAAGAAATCGAATTGGATCTTCTCCGGCCTCGCGGTTGCGCTCACCACGCTTATTGCGGTGCCCTTTCTAATCTTTATGGTGGCCTATATCTCCATCGAGGTACCGCAACCTGGGGAACTAGTAACCAAACAGGTCTCTCGCATTTATGCCGCCGATAGCAAGACGGAACTAGCCCGCATTGTTCCAGCGGAAGGAAATCGCGAGGAGATAAGTCTCGATCGTATTCCTCCGCAAGTGCGAGATGCCGTCCTGGCGGCGGAGGATCGTGATTTCTACGAAAATAACGGTTTTTCCTTTACTGGTTTTGCGCGCGCCGCTATAGGCCAGCTCACCGGAAACAGCTCCGCCGGCGGCGGCTCCACCATTACCCAGCAATATGTAAAAAATATGGTGGTAGGCAATGACTACTCCTATAAGCGCAAAGCGCGGGAATTGGTGTACTCGGTCAAGATGGCCAATGAGTGGGACAAGAATCAAGTGCTCGAAGCGTATCTCAACACCATTTATTTCGGCCGTAATGCCTATGGAATCGAAGCGGCCGCCCATGCCTATTTTGGTACCACTGCTGGGGATCTGAGTGCGGAACAGGCCGCGGTTCTTGCCGCGTCTATCCAGCGCCCATCCGAATTAGACCCATGGAAGAACCGCGCAGAGGCGGAAACCCGCTGGAATTATGTGCTCGATGGCATGGTGGACGAGGGATGGCTCAACCCCGATGAGCGTGCAGCGGCGGTCTATCCAGAGACCATCGATCCGGCCTTCAATCAGGCCTATACCGAGGCGGAAGGCACGAACGGCCACATCAAAAACCAGGCCATGGCAGAATTAGCTGCCCACGGTATCAGCCAGGAGGATGTGGAAACCCGAGGTCTGCGCATCATCACCACCATTGATACCCAGGCTCAGCAGGCTACCGTGAACACTGTGCGCTCTAACCTGGAGGGCCAGCCAGAGAATTTAAGAACCGCTGCCGTATCGGTGGAACCAGCTACCGGTGCAGTGCGAGCCTATTATGGCGGCGAGGATCCCAATGGTTGGGACTATGCCAATGCCGGCTATCAGACCGGCTCGACCTTTAAGATCTTCGGCTATGCCGCGGCCCTCCAACAGGGTGTCTCCCCGAACCGCCTCTACTCCACCGCCCCCTTCACCCTGGGCAATAACGCCCAAGTTCAAGGCGGAGGGTGTGGTGGCGCCTGCACCATGAAAGAGGCGTTGAAGCAGTCTTTGAACACTCCCTTCCTTCGGGTGCAAAAATCGCTCGATAATAACACCCAAGATGTGGCGGATATGGCGCACGCTCTTGGAGTTGCGCGATCGTTTACCGGAACAGAGGAAACACTAACTGAAAATGGTGGACAGCCCTATGAGGGCGTAATTTTGGGACAATATAGCTCCCGACCTCTCGATATGGCGCACGCCGTAGCAACCTTGGCCAATATGGGCATTTGGCACGAGGTGTACTTCGTCGAGCGCGTGGAGACGGGCGACGGTGAAGTTCTCTACCAGCACGAAGTAGGTGAAGGAGAGCGCCGAGTAGCACGCAACGTAGCCTCCAATACCATCGATGCTATGCTCCCGATCGCAGCTTGGTCGAACTACAATGTCCTCAACGATGGCCGCCAGTCTGCTGCCAAGACTGGCACCCAGCAGCTCGGTGATACCGGGCTCAATAAGGACGCGTGGATGGTCGGTGCCACCCCACAGCTGGCCACTGCCGTATGGGTGGGCACGGATGATTCCTCGGCTATCCTCAATGCCGGAGGCGGCTCCATCTATGGCGCCAACCTGCCCACGACTATCTGGAAGGGAGTTCTTGATGGTGCACTAGCCGGGCGCGCCGTTGAAGAATTCCCCGCTGCTGAGCCGCTCGGGCAAATAAGACGTACCGACTTTGTCGGAGATATGGGGACCAATAGTAGTGGACAGTTCTACTATCAGAGTCCGCAGGCGCCTGCCGCTCAAACCCCTGAGGCTGTGGAGGAAGCACCACCCGTAGCCCCTCCTGCTCCCGCTCCTGCTCCAGCGGAACCTGAGTATGTTGAGGTTTTCCCGGGTATCAACCTCCCGGCCGAATTATTTGGCCAGTAGCAACCATCACCACCGCCTATACGAGCGGTGGTGATTTTCTTTATGTTGCAAGGTACATTAGGGACACGAACAGAAAGGACCGCGGTGGCAGCACATACTTTGGTGGCGATTATAAGCGTGATGGTGGGCTTTGCACTTTTCACCGGCTCTTTTCTCTCTCACTACTATGACAAAAAACCTCAGCTCACCTGGAGTCTCTTTAGCATCGCACTGGTATTTATCACAGTAATTCCTGTCATCATAGGAGTGGCGGTCTCGCTCTAACCGGCAGGCCCAACTAGGAAAAGAATCGACTTTCGGCACGGAATGCGATATTTTAGAAAGGTTGCTGACGCAACAAGACCCTCCTGCCACACCCACCCAGGGTGCGGCCGACTCAAAATACTATTAAGACCATAGGAGGTGATGAGGTCCGTGCGTCACTACGAAATTATGATCATTCTGGAACCATCCCAGGATGAACGCACCGTTGCCCCGTCCCTAGACAAATTCCTTGAGGTTGTCCGCAAGGAAAACGGCACCGTGGAAAAGGTTGACATCTGGGGTAAGCGCCGCTTGGCCTACCCAATTGAGAAGAATGAGGAAGGCATTTATGCCGTCGTCAATCTTCACTGCGAATCTGCTACCGTCCAAGAGCTTGACCGTAGGCTGAATCTGAGCGATAGCATTCTGCGTACCAAGGTCCTGCGCGGAGATAAATAAGTCCCTACTAAAATCCACAGTATTCGGGCAATCCTTATACGAGCCCTCGCGCTCAAGGCCCCGCAATGGTGGAATACTAGGACAGCGATTCTTCTCGCTCCCATCTACTCATTTATCCCTAGCAGCATCTATTCGATCTACATTACGCAGATAAGAGAGGCACGATCATGGCACAAGGTGACGTCACTATGACGATTGTCGGCAATATTGTCGCCGACCCCGAACTCCGTTTTACCCAGCAGGGCGCAGCGGTAGCAACCTTTAGGGTTGCCTCCACCCCGCGCCGGTACGATTCCCAATCGGGCCAGTGGGTAGACGGCGAGGCACTGTTTTTGTCTTGCAATATCTGGCGCCAAGCCGCTGAAAACGTCGCAGAATCCCTCAAGAAGGGTATGCGGGTTATCGTAACCGGTCGGCTCAGGCAGCGTTCCTACGAAACCCGCGAGGGTGAGAAACGCACCGTTATGGAGCTCGAAGTAGATGAAGTAGGCCCATCTTTGCGCTATGCTACTGCCGATATTGTCCGCAACCCTCGTGAAGGTGGCGGCAATTATGGTGGCGGCGGTAACTACGGTTCCCGCCCCCAGACGGGATCGGCTCCGCAAGGACGATCCGGTGGCTATAGCGATAGCGGATCAGGCAGTTTCGGCGGCCGTTCTGAGGCCCCGAGCAATGACCCCTGGGGTTCGGCCCCCGCAGCTGGCGGATTTGGTGGCGACGAAGAGCCTCCCTTCTGATCCTAGCCGGATCAGCAGAGAACGCAGAACCCGTAAGCACATCACAGATATCACCCTTTTCTTCCCCTTCAACTGGGAAGATATGAAAACCACGAAAGGCAGGGATCATGAGACTGATCCTCACCGCCGCTGTCGAGAACCTCGGTGTCGCAGGCGACATCGTCGAGGTTAAAGACGGCTACGGACGTAATTTGCTGCTTCCCCGCGGCCTGGCCATTGTTGCCACCCGCGGCGCAGAGAAGCAGATTGAGGGCATCAAACGTGCCCAACAAGCTCGCGAGATTCGCGACTTCGACCATGCTCGCGAAGTGAAGGCTGAGCTGGAGGCGCTTGAAGGCGTCACCGTTTCTGTGCGCACTTCTGAGAAGGGTAAAATCTTCGGCTCTGTTAGCGCTGAAGATATTGCCGCAGCTGTGAAGGCAGCCGGCGGACCTAACCTGGACAAGCGTGCAATTGTACTGCCAAAAGGTCTTGTTAAGACCACTGGTTCGTACCAGGTAGACGTGAAGCTACACTCCACGATTGTAGCTACCGTGAACTTTCAGGTCGCAGCTGCCTAGAGAATAGGCAACCGCGACGGTGGGCTTGAATTTTTAAAAGCTCTCCCAATGACAACAGCACATTCGAGGCATCCCTTTAGCGGGGGATGCCTCGAATGATTTTTATCCTGTGTACAAGGTGTGGATAACTTCGTCCAGCTCAAACCCATAAGCCTTGTGGTGCTGTCAAGAAGTTCGTGATGTCAAATGCTTCCCCTTGAAAGGGGTAGGGCGCCTAGTGGTACCCTCAAAATGCCTCCGAACTGGACTTTTGCTTGTATGGAGAAGGCAAAACGGGCATCCGCACACGCTTATCCACACTCGCACCTGCGTCTTCGAGGCGCTATCCACAACTCCGGTCAACTTATCAACACCCCCTGTGGATAACTATTGATCTCCGGTATGCAGGTCCGCTATATTCGCTGGCTAAATCCATCTCCCTGCCACCCCCTTTTAGCTACTGTTTTAAGGGATATACCAACTACCTCCGAGCCGGGATTCACGGAATCACAGAATCACACAATCACGGAATGCCGAAGGGGTCTCATGCCTCATTACCTCCCGCCCGCCATCTCTGAGTACGCTCTGCTCGGCGCTAACGGTCAACTCGCTCTCATATCACGCCATGGCAGTGTGGACTGGTTATGCTTACCTCAGGTTGATTCTCCATCAATTTTCGCCGCCGTACTTGGCGATGAGCGCCATGGTCGGTGGTTTTTGGGGCCACACAATCCCAAGGATTGGCACTGTCACCGCGAATATCATTACGACGGAAGACAACTCACGAGCGTCTACAGTACCGCTGTAGCGGAGTTTAGCCGCACAGATACCCTTAATATTGAACACGGAACTGTTATCTTTGATCGTGAAATTCGAGGGATACGCGGTCAAGCCGATATCAATCACGAGCTAATTATCGGAGTCGAATATGGACGCTCAGCGGTTGAATATAATTCTCCAAGCATCAGTACTCACCAGTGCCATGGAGTTGATCTCAGTATCGATAGTCCGGACATTCCACCAACTATTAGGCAGGGTGATATCTTTCGGGTGCGTTTGACGTGGCCCTACGTCCTCGCCCACCCAGCCTATGCCCTACAAACGCATTCGCTAGAAGAATCGAATGAAATACTGCGAGCGGCCTCGCGCAGTGCTCAAGTACTACGACAATTGTGCCATCCATCAGGAGCCATTATTGCTGCACCCACAACCTCTTTACCTGAGAGGCCAGGCGGGAGCAGAAACTGGGATTATCGCTATGCTTGGTTGCGCGATAGCGCCTTTAGCATCCAAGCTCTAGCGCGAGCATATAGTTTGGGTGTCAGCCCCAATCCGATCTCATATATTGATCGGTGGAGACAATGGGTTGCATTAGTTGTACACGATTATAAAATCATGTACCGCGCTGATGGTAGCACTGATCTGCTGGAACAGGAATTGCCCCATCTACCGGGGTATCGATCCTCTCTGCCGGTGCGCATCGGCAACGGTGCTAGCGAGCAATTCCAGGCCGACGTGGCCGGTGAAGTGCTTATCGCTTGCCAGGAATTGCGGGATCGAGGCTACCCCGATACTTACGAATCATGGCAGGCACAGCTGATCATTACGGATGCCATGATTGAGCGGATAGCGGACAAAGATCGCGGAATCTGGGAAATGCGCGGAGATCTTCACCATTTCACGCATTCGAGGGCCATGATCTACGGAGGCCTGCGAGCGATGCTCCACCAAGCACACAGCCATAAAGTAGATACCCAGACGCGCTCACTCTGGCACCACACCGCGATGGATATTCGACAAGAGATTTTTCAGAACGGAATCGAGCCTGAGGGTCAATATTTTTGCCAAACCTATGATTCCCCACATGTTGACGCAGCCCTTCTGCAACTCCCCTACTCGGGATTAATCTCCTGGGCCGATCCGTTATTGGCGCGCACCGTTGAGCGCATCACGGAGACGCTAGCCAGCCCCTCTGGCTTGATCTACCGCTACGCTACCGAATCCGGGATCGACGGCGTGGAGGGAGGGGAATTTCCCTTTCTCATCTGTAATTTTTGGCTGGTGGAATACTATGCGCGTACCGGTGAGATGTCGCAAGCACACAAATTGTTCTCATCGCTTCTTCAGGCAGCCAATGATGTGGGGTTGCTAGCGGAGGAATACGATGCGCACAACCACAGACTATGGGGGAATTTCCCGCAGGGATTCTCGCATGTGGGAGCGATCGGTGCAGCCGGTGCACTGTTAGATCCGATATCTAAGAAGCGCACCGTTTTTAGCGTCGCTCAGGCGTAGGCGATAATGGTAGACAGACCACGGTGGCAGAGAGCCGCTGGATATAACTAGATGGAGAAAAGCGCTCGATATGACAAATTTTCCAGATACCAATTTCGATGACGACGCGCAGGCCCCAATTTACTCGCAGGCAGTGCCGAAAGAGGATATCCCAGTAGCTGAACCCCGACAGTTTCGCTCCTATCAGCAACGCGAGACCGCCCCATCGGTGGACGATTACCGGCAACCTCCCTTTGACCTAGCGGCCGAGCAAGGCGTGTTGGGAGCGATGCTGCTGAGCGGCTCCGCCGTGATCGATATGATCGATATCCTCAGAGCAGAGGATTTTTATCGCGTTGCCCATCAACTTATTTTTAACGCGATGATCGAACTGTTCTCTGAGTCGCGCGAAATCGATCCGGTGATCGTGGGTGGACGCCTCGATCGCTCGAATGATTTAGAGCGTATCGGCGGCGCCCCCTATCTCGTGCAACTTATCTCTTCGGTTCCTACCTCCGCTAACGCTAAGTATTACGCTGAAATCGTGGCGGAGAAGGCGCTTCTGAGGCGCCTCGTCGAGGCTGGAACTCGGGTAGTGCAATTAGGTTACGAGGGCACCGAGGGTGCCGAGGTTGATGCCGTTATTGACCGAGCTCAACAGGAAGTCTTTTCCATTACCCGCACTAACGCCACCGAGGACTATATGGTGATAGGCGATATTTTGGAAGAAACCCTCGCTGAACTCGATAGCATTTCCGACGGCGGCGGCCTAGCTCAAGGGGTCCCTACTGGTTTTGTGGATCTTGACCGGCTTACCAATGGTTTACACGCAGGTCAGATGATCATTGTGGCGGCGCGTCCGGGCGTTGGAAAGTCAACGATAGCGCTCGACTTTGTCCGCTCATGTGCCATTAAAAACAATAAAGCAGCCGCAATCTTCTCTCTCGAGATGAGCAAATCCGAGATCGTCATGCGCTTGCTCTCGGCGGAAACAGAAATCAAGTTAACCGATATGCGCAGCGGTACCATGACGGACCAGGACTGGCGGGTAATCGTCAGCCGCACCGACGAGCTTAAGGATGCCCCCATCTTTATCGATGATTCCGCGAACCTCACTATGATGGAAATCCGCTCAAAAGCACGTAAATTAAAGCAGAAGCACGATCTGCAACTAATCGTCGTCGACTATTTACAGCTCATGAGCAGTGGCAAGAAAACCGAATCACGCCAGCAGGAAGTTTCCGAATTTTCCCGTTCCTTAAAGCTTTTGGCAAAGGAGCTGGAAGTGCCGGTGGTGGCCATCTCCCAGCTCAACCGTGGCCCTGAATCGCGCACGGATAAGCGCCCGCAATTGGCTGATCTGCGTGAATCTGGATCTCTGGAGCAGGACGCCGATATGGTGATGTTGCTCTACCGCCCCGATTCACAGGACAAAGAAGATAGCCGCGCGGGCGAGGCCGATATTATTTTGGCAAAGCACCGCGGTGGGCCTATTGACACGGTACGCGTGGCCCACCAGCTACACTTTTCTCGCTTTGCCAATATGCCGCATTAATTAGCGTCCGAAAGCCTTCAAGCGCAGTGAATTGCTCACTACAAATACTGAACTTAAGGCCATTGCGGCACCCGCAAACATGGGATTTAACAGGCCGACGGCTGCTACCGGGATCAAGATGACGTTATAGGCGAAAGCCCAGAACAGATTTAATTTGATCGTTCTAAGCGTTGCCCGCGACAGCTTAATGGCTAGCGGTATATGTTGTGGATCGTTATTCATGATCGTGATATCGCTTGCTTCGATTGCAATATCGGTGCCCGCGCCCATTGCCAAGCCGAGATCGGCCTGAGCAAGGGCGGCTGCATCATTAATGCCATCGCCGACCATCGCCACCGTTTCACCACGACGCTGCAATTCCTGCACGCGTTCTACCTTTTGTTCCGGCATGACGGAGGCAAAGATATGACTATCATCAATGCCTACTTGACGCGCCATGAACTGGGCAGCGCCTCGATTATCGCCGGTGAGCATATAGGGTACAAGCCCTAAAGAACGTAGTTCATCAACTGCCCCAGGAGCCCCGTCTTTGAGTTGATCGCGCACCGCAATGAGGGCGTGATAAACACCATCGATGCCGAGTAATAGCACTGTGGCACCACTGGCTTCAAGGTCCCGAATGTCTGACGCCACCTTGGCATCAACAGACGTGTGCGGCTTTTCTACAACGACTTTTTTCCCTGCTACCGTTGCTGCGACTCCGCGGCCTGGGGTCGAATAAAAATCCGTAATCTCTGGCAGAGGACGAGCCTGTGTGTGCAGCAAGGCGCGAGCAAGGGGGTGCTCTGAGCCCTGTTCCACGGCAGCAGCATATCTGAGGGCTTCGTCGCGGTTTAGCTCGCTCTCCGGAAGCAGTGATACCGTGTCCACTGTCATTTCACCCTTGGTGATAGTGCCTGTCTTATCGAGCACGACCGCCGTAATCCGACGAGTATTTTCCAAAATCTCTGGGCCTTTAATGACAAGACCGAGTTGTGCACCACGACCCGCGCCCACGAGTAGCGCAGTGGGAGTAGCGAGTCCGAGAGCGCACGGACAGGCGATGATAAGGACGGCGACTCCGGTAGCAAAGGCGTCTGACGAGCTAGCATTCAAAAGGAAGAAGTGCACCAAGACGGTAAGAACCGCAATGACGACCACAATGGGTACGAATACCTGGGAAATTGCGTCCGCAAGCTTTTGCACGGGTGCTTTTTTTGCTTGGGCTTGGGTCATCAATTCCGCAAGTTGCGCTAAAGCGGTATCTTTACCTACCTTGGTGGCCTCGACCAAAAGCCGTCCGGAGGTGTTGAGAGTTCCACCGAAGACCTTATCGCCCACGGCTTTGTCAACGGGTACTGATTCGCCAGTCAGCATGGATTCATCGACCCCTGAGTGCCCCGCGGTGATGATCCCATCGGTGGGAATCTTCTCCCCCGGCCGCACGACGAGGATCGAGCCCACATCGACTAATTCGGTGCGGCGGCGATGTTCCGAACCGTTTTCTAGAATGGTTGCCGTTTTTACCCCGAGGTTGAGAATTTCTTGCAGGGCTTGGGAACTCCTCCCTTTTGCCCGGGTTTCGAACCATCGGCCGAGAAGAATAAAGACGATCACTACCGCGACGGATTCAAGGTAAATATGATCTCCGCTGTGGTCACTATGCGATGAGAAGCTCATGGCCATGCGCATTGTGTTCTCTCCGGCATCTCCGAGGAAGAGCGCATAGATACTCCACGCGAAGGCGGCGGTTGTGCCCAAAGAAATCAAGGTGTCCATAGTGAAGGAACCGTGACGAAGATTGCGAACCGTAGCCTGATGGAAAGGCCAGCCCCCATAAAAATATACTGGACCAGTGAGAGCGAAACAGAGCCACTGCCAGTTATCGAATTGGGTGGCGCTAAACATGGAGAGCACAAAGACGGGTAGCGCCAAAATACTTGAAATTGCCAACCGGTTGCGCAGTTGCTGAGCATGCATGTCGCGGGCTCTATCGATTGGTGAGATCTCAGTTTCTTCCTCTGAACCCGGTTCCTGCGGGCTCTTTGGTGGATCATTGAGAATGAATGAGTCGTAACCGGCAGCCCTGATAACCTCGGCTAAATGTTCTGGATTCGTACTCGTGGGATCGTAGTCCACAGAGGCGGTCTCAGTGGCGTAATTAACAGCGGCCTGAACCCCATCGACCTTATTTAGTTTGCGTTGCACCCGAGTCGAACATGATGTGCAGGTCATGCCGGTAATCCCGAGCTCGATATGGCTAGATGATAAAGCGGGGGCGCTACTCACACTTCTCCTTGGGTTGAAAATATTAAAGGCTCATACCACCGTCGTAGGATGCTGGTACGAGCCCTAGTTTAATGAGAACTCACCCCACCAGGTGATGGGGTTGCTATGACTCTTTGAGGGTGTAGCCAGCCTCGGTAATAGCAGCGGCGACTTCCTCGTCGCTAAATCCTTGGCCAGTAACGCAGACGCGTCCGGTCTCGAGATCTACCTCGACACCCTCGGTGCCGGGAATCTCATCGATTTCCTCGGTGACTGAGGCGACGCAATGCGAACACGTCATGCCGGAAACATAGTAGTTTTTCACCACGGTAAATATCCCTTTCACTAGGTATTTTCTTCTCTTGAATACGCCTGCTGAAAGCGTTTCGTGCACGATTGTTTGACCATGAATACACTGGGGCGGTGGGAGTACCCCGCCCTCAATTAAGAAACAATCATTCTCAATAGTAGGAGATAAATAGACAATGGCACTCGTTAATGTAACTGAAGACACTTTTGAATCAACGGTCACCGCAGACGGTATTGTTCTCGTTGACTGCTGGGCCGAGTGGTGCGGACCGTGTCGACAGTTCCTGCCGGTTTATACCAAGGCTGCCGATAAGCACGAGGATATTACTTTCGCTAAGCTCAATACTGAGGAAAATCAGGGATTGGCTGCTGCTTTGCAAATCATGTCCATCCCTACGTTGATGGCTTTCCGGGATGGCATCATGGTCTACCGTGAAGCAGGAGCCCTGCCAGCGGCAGCTTTGGATGATCTCATTAGCCAGGTGCGTGCGCTTGATATGGATGAGGTACGTCGGCAAGTAGCTGAGCAGCAAGATAACGCTTAGGCGCCTACATTTATCCCAGTATTCGCGTGCGTGAATACTGGGTTTCTTCTTTTGGGCTGAAGAGGTCGCGCGTCGGTCTTATAATGGTCTGAAACAAGGAAATTGAGAAAGGCAGCGCGCATATATGGCTCACTTTATGGCGAGGGGTATCAAGCGTCTTCGGGCTGCTTTATCGAGCTCTAACCCAGAGCTGCAGCGCCTTAAGAAGAAATTCTCCGCCACCGAGGATGAGTATCAGCGCATTTGGTCTCAAGCAAGTGCTGCGGAGGCTCAGCTAAAGCAACTGAGCGAACGTCGAGCTCGAGCCGCTCAACGAAGTGAATTACTGGCTGCAAAAATTCGAGAATTGCTGATATTAGCAAACCATTACCGCCGCTATGAGCTCCCGAGAAATGCACATGCGACCATGCAAGAAGTTTATATTTATGCTGAACAGCTCATCGGCCTCGACGATGCCATAGAACAGATGGACGCCCTCGCCAGCGAAGCGCAACAACAGAAAGAACAAGCAGCTAAGCAGCTGGCAAGGGTCGCCGCGGATCTATCAGATCAGTTAGCACACCTGACTGAACCAGGGAACGGGGTCATATCGTCAGGTCCAGACGTCTCAGACTTAGATATTATTCCCATTGATACCGCGTTCAGTGAAATCAGAGCTTCATTGCACGCGCGCCATGATCAAGCGCTTACTATGCATACCTTGCTTGACGATGACGCGCGCCAACGGATGAAAACTATTGAGGAACCGCACCCTGAAAGTCGAGTGGCTCAACGTATTGCGGCGCTTGAGAAAGAGCTGCGGTTCAACCCTTGAAAGCCTGACCTATTTAAAGGCCTAGCCTAGTCGGGGCGGTTACCCAATAGTATTCCGCGCATTCCAGAGTGAAATCCGTCGCGGAGATTGACCCGCTGAGATTCGGTGAGAGTGTACTCATGGAGGGTTTCGCAGGCAAATTGCAAAAGCGGCCGATCGATCTCGGGCGGAAGCCCACCTCCAGTTAGGGTATGGGCATCATCAAGTTGCTCGGGGCTGGCGGCCTTCTCATACCACCAAATTGCGTACTGTTGACCCACATCAAAGGGGCTACAAGAGCCACTTGATGTCCACACCTCATTAGGGAGGGGCACATACCGCGACCGGAGCTTGCGCCGTGGAGCCATCATGGAGGGACTCGGCACAGGGCGTTTCGCCGGTGCATCGGTGGGAGAAGGACTGGAGTCTCCAGTATTGACCGCAGCTGAGTATTCTACGTTTTCTTCTATCGATACCGATCGTACGCCGTCTTTAATCTCCTCGACGGAGTTGCGTTCTACTTTGATCGATTCGACAGCCACGTGATGTGGCGGCGGAACTTCGGTATCGGGGACTTGCGCGACGATCTCCGCCTCATTCTCGACTATAACCTCGTTCTGCTTCTCGGGCTGATGATCTTCTTGGAGTTCTTCCGAGTTCTCAGCGCTTTGATATTCATAAGGCTGTTGGAAATTATCCGCTGCATCAGGATCGAAATTCTCTTTGTACTCAGGATGGTCAGCACTGTCTTTTGATTCTTCCTGCTGGATACGCGGAGGCAGAGGCCCCTCGAGAACCTGCAATTGCATACAGTCCTCAAAGTCCATGCGAGGATCTAAAATTGTGGTGGTATCGCAGGAGAAGCGCAGTGCAGAGGACATCGACTCCCAGCCGAAACCATAAAGGTGTACACGGATGCCGTTATCCACAGCTTCCTGTACACCTGGAATCATATCGGCATCCCCGGAGACGAGCACCATATCAGTTACTTCGCGACGTACTCCGGCGAGCACCATATCGGCAACCAGACGGGTGTCGACTGCTTTCTGAGTACGGCGCTCACCCCACTCAATCAACGATCCGGCACGTAGCTGCACACCTGCACAGGTCCGCAACGATCGTTGATAACGGTGAGGGCCGGTATCGGGAATACCGTCGTACCACAGTTGGCGATGAACGGGTTGACCTAAACTTTGCTCGACCATACTGCTTAGGACTCTAACTACCTCAGGAAGATCAATCTCTAATTGTGAGCGGGCGCCCGTTTCCCAAGCATTGTAAAAACTGGCTAGTAGATACGAGGTATCTACATAAATTTGAGTGCGTTCAAGCATGATAATTCTAATATTCTTTCTCTAAGTAACTTTTTATATAGGCCCTTACTCGACCCGTATCTCACAGTATAAGGCGTATCGAGCTGAGCCGTAGATTTGCTCCTTTACGACCCTACTCCACGCCAGTGGGACCGGGCCTATTCAACCCTGCTTTCTGTTGAACCCACGTCTAGTGAGCTCAAAATTCTTATTTATAGCTTGTGTGCTGGGGATTTGTGTGTTTGGTGTGGGGTGTGTAGTTTTATGTGGGTCGTTGCGGCCAGGGTTGGTCGTGGTGGTGCATGAGCTTGGTGCGATTTGACGCTGTGTGGTGTTAGGTTGTATGGTTTGTGGTTGCTGCGCATGTGGTTTGTGTGTGGTGTGTGTTGTTTGAGAACTCAATAGTGTGCCAATTGTTTTTTTGTTTTTTTGATTGCAGTTGGGTTGTGTTGGTGAATGGTGTGGTGTTTTTGGTGGCCGGTGAGTGTGGCTTGCTTGGTTTTTGACC
>NZ_JAOTIM010000006.1:0-129262 GCF_025660615.1 Corynebacterium sp. ES2794-CONJ1
CAACCCCAAGGTTGCTGACACCGACGGCGACGGCGTTAACGACGGCGACGAGATCAACACCATGGTTGACGAGAACGGCAAGACCGTACCTAATCCCGCCCAAACCGACGAGAAGACCGACCCGAACGTTGCGGGCACTGGCATGGGCCCTGACAATTCCGGCTCGTCCAAGGCAATGACACCTGGTGCCATTGCAGGGATAGTCGCTGGAGTGCTCAGTGCCATCCTCCTACTCCTCAATATCCCGGCCATCACGGCATTCCTCCAGGGAATCTTCCACGTCCCTGCTCCTGCGCCACAGCCGGAGAAGCCTATGAAGCCAGGTTTGAAGAAGGGAATCGCGAAGGGTAAGGGATTTGTAAAATAAGTCCTGCCTAGCGGGTTGCTGTTCAAACAGCTTCACCTGAAATCAAGACCTCCACCTCAGTAATACTGAGGTGGAGGTCTTTTTTCGTTTGCCACCAAAGTTCCTTGGATTCAAGGGTAAGTCCGCCTAATTCGCACTGTCTTCAGCAAGATAAGCTAAGAGTTATAGCAATAGAAAATTTTACGCTCCTCCTCTGCGGTGAAGACTATTCGGTTTTATTCGAATCTCAACCATAATAAAATTAACTCAAGTGTTCATGGCTCATTCTCCGCGATAGGCAGTTCTATAGGTTGAATTTTCCCTTTCCCATCCCCCGCCCGTAGCCGTCTGATCGGAATGCAAGATGGCTAATCAATGAGCCGGCGCCTAATTCGCAGGCTAAATTTGGCGACCACCAATACGTGCATAGTGTCGCATCCCGACCCCATCATATGTAGCACACCCGAGGTATTAGCTCCTCGGTCAGCTACCGGCGTGATCAGACACCTAGATTCGAGCTCTTTTAAGGGGTAGTAGAAATCCTGCGTGATACGGATCTGACTGGTGTTTAGAATCAAAGACACGGGTAGTCAGTTAGCCTGATCCGTCGTAGTTTATCTCCTCGAACCCAGACTTTTGAAACTTTTTAACTCGCATTACCTTAGTTCCAATCGCCTGACCAAGATCACAGCCGGAAAGATACTACTAACTGCCATCTTCTCCCAGAATTTTGCAAACCATCAATCGCAACCACAGCTTGCATCTTTACCGAAGTTGCAAACACGTTGGACCCACGTGCAAACGTCGTGCTTTGTCCAAAAAAATCATCGAGGCATAATTTTCTGCTGGCGTCTAGAATCGACATAAATGAATACCGCACACCAAATCGAGGTTGAAGAGAAATTCTCAATCGACAACAACACCACCCTCCCAGACCTCGCAGCCATCACGCGGCTGGCCGGCCCATCACAGCAGATACAGCACGACCTCTCAGCCCTTTATTATGACACCAGGGATCTTCGACTCAGTCGCGCGAGGATCACCCTGCGGTACCGCCACGGAGGCACTGATGAGGGATGGACTCTCAAACTTCCAGGTATGAAAGGTCGCACCGAAATCCATTCGGATGCCCCTCACGATCATGGGATTCCAGAGAAATTGACCTATGTAATCGAAGCCGTCACCCGTGGTCAGAGCCTCCAACCGGTGGCGCGAGTAAATAACACACGGGTGGAAACGACACTGCATGATGATACTGGTACGCCTCTGCTTGAAGTTTGTGATGACCGCGTAAAATCTGAGTGTTTTCTACCTGGCGGCGCCCCCCTGAGATGGCGAGAATGGGAGGTAGAACTAAGTCAAGAAGCCCTGCAGCGACCAGAGCCAATGAAGCTGCTCAGATCAGCCTCAGAAGCACTGATCGCTGCGGGAGCTCAGCCATCACCTAGCCCCTCGAAACTCAAAACTGCCCTCGGGCGCGGTTTTGATAGTGCACCTACTCCCCCACTACCAGTTGAGCTTGATCCTAAATCTCCCCTATATTCTCAGTGGTCTCAGTTGATACAGCACAGAGATGAGGTGCTCGCTCATGATCGTCGTATCCGCCTTGGTTATAAAGATGATCTTAGGCCCCTCGGTGCTGTCCTCCGTGTCCTACTCGCTCACCTCCAGGACCTCGAAGGTTATGTAGATCAAACACAAATAAAAAGCTTGAGTGCGCAACTAAGCATATTCGCTGATTTAACCGATCGGTCAGCGGATCTGCTGCAGGAGGGATCTACGAAGGCTTCGTCTTTCGCAGGGAGTACGGCTATCACTTCCGAGAACGCTAGTGACACTCCTTTCGAACGTGGTTTAGCGCATACCCCACTCGCTTCGTATCTCAGTAGCGAAGAATATTGGTCCATGCTCGATAACCTCGATGAACTATTGTCCCAACCTCCATATGAAGAGATCGCTTAAGCGCGGCGAAGGAGGAGTGGTCGTAGTCCGGGAAGAACCAAAGGAGGTTTACCCTTCTTCAGACGTGACAACCTGATGAGGGGACGGCTCGTCAGCTGAGTGATCGGCCCTCAGGGTCTTTGAATATCCTCTCATAGAAGTTCTACTAGCTTAATTGCCGCCAACCCTACTGGGTGAGCGGCGCTGTGGGGTCATGGTTACCCTCGAAAAAGCCCGCGCGCCCACTACACATGTCGACGCAGCCGTGTGTCCGTATCCAGGCGCTCTCTTATACGCCCGTGGGATTTCAGAACGCACCAAGATTCAGAAGGGTATCGTCTGAAGAACTCGCGCGAGTGGTGCGGAGCAGCAGTCGATTTTCCGGGCTAATTCCCATATGCCGGAGGAACTCCCCAATCATCGTCTTGATACTCGTCCTCATCGGCTCTCTCATTTCGCTCGGCCGCGATCTTAAGAGCCCGCTCGGCAGCATCTCTAGTGGGATACGGTCCCATTCTGTTGCTGAAGCTGGTGATCTTCCCGTTTTCCACTTCCCCCGAGGCAAGGTTGTAATACCACTGGTTCTCGGAACCCTTGGTGGGAGCTGAGTCTATAGGTCTACTGGAGCTAGGCTGAGTATTGGGGTTATCCATTGGTGTTTGATCCTTAATAGTGTCGCGGCTGTATGAGGTCGATAGGAGGCAGTCGAGATATATGGCGGATTCTCGATCTGCCTGTTTTACTTATAGGGATTACCATAATGAGGATATCGTTTTTACCCCAAGGAGCATGCCCCATGAGTACGTCGCCCGCTGCTACTGAGAATTCCGCATCCTCACGTGATCGTCTCAGCGATATGCACCGCGATTTTTACGGGGTCAATCCACGTGCAATAGCGAGCGCTCCCGCCACCTGGTCTTTGATTGGGGACAATATCGATCAATCAGGCGGCGTCGTACTCATGGGCTTAGCGCATAAACGAGCGAGCGTTGCTATTAGTCCACGCCCTGATGATGAAATCAACGTCCAGATTATGCAGCAGGACGCCCAGCCCAGCTCTGCTCATAGCGGTGGTTCTCAAACACCTGTAGGCTCCCATATACAACCCGATGAGGGCGGCCTCGCCCCACGGATGACCTCCATCGCGAACGCTTTAATCCAGCGCCAAATGCTGTCACGCGATACCCGCGGATTTGATATCACCGTTCTCAACGATATCCCTCAAGGCGCAGGTCTGGGTTCCAGGGCTGCAATAGATACCGCTTTTGCACTAGCGGTTGCTTTCCACAAGGAGGATCTGCATAACGCGCCAATCAGAGCTAAGCTGGCCGACATTCTCTACCATACGGCGGTAGCCTCAGGGGATTACTTCCCGCTCCGGGCGCGTTATACAGCCATGATCCGGGGACAGGCTGAAATGACTAATATCATCGACTATGGGGATTTCTCTGTCACTCAGGCAGCGCATCCCACCGAGCCCTCGACCCACACCCGCGCCATTGTGGTGATGGCACCAGAAGCACAGTGCGATGGTGCGGGCATTAAGCGCCGCGAGCTCTTTTTTGAACAGGCCACTAAGGCTTTCGCAGCGGAATCTCTACGTCTTCTCCCCGATGCCCAAACACGGGTTATGGATTGGCTCAGGGCAATCCACCGAGCCGGGGCGAAGGATCTGCTATCCCAGATCGACCCGATTCCCTCGTTATCAGAGGCTCGTAATTGGCTCCATTTTTATGCCACAGAACTGGAATTGGTGCAGCAGGCAACGGCTGCTTTGCGCTCGCGTCGCCTCCCCGAGATTTACCCTATCCTCACCTCTTCACAGCATGTGATGAGCGAAACTTTGAATATTCCACAAAGCGAGCGTTTACTCGCGGAATTACTATCGTCGCGCGGAGCTCTGGCTGCACGGGCGGCGCGAGCTGGGGTCTCCCCCGCTGTTATCGCGATTATTCCCGATCGGATCGTGGATCATATGGTGGCAGATCTTCGCGCCGATGGTTTATTCGTCTCGGTGATCGATGCCGGCCAACCAGCACGCCTTGAAAGATAAGAAAAGCGAAGGCGAATGAGTCGGCCGATAAGCCGGATTCTGTCCCGATATACTCGGGGGCGATCATCCATCTGGGCCCTCTATTGCTAGAGACCTCAAGCAGCTACCCCGCAGACTCGGAAGAAAGCTCCTGATTGCGCCTGCGGCAGGTACACCCTCCTATTACTAGGGATGATGCGCCCTCTTGCCTTGCTCCCGGTGGGGTTTACATAGCCATTTGTGTCACCACAGATGCTGGTGCGCTCTTACCGCACCCTTTCACCCTTACCGCCACGTCCATATATGCACGCAGCGGCGGTTTCCTTTCTGTTGCACTATCCCTCAGGTCACCCTGGGTTGCTGTTAGCAACCACCGTGCTTTCTTGGAGTCCGGACTTTCCTCGGCGCATCGTCTAATCTCACCCCATGAGGATGAGTAGATACGTTGCGCCGCGATCGCCTGGCCGGCTCATTCGCGATTCAAAATCTTACCCCATTGACTTAATTCTTTGAAAGATAAGACGTGTTATTGAATTCGCGCATACAGCGCGGCCCGTCCGAATAAAACTCCACAGTCGACAGCGATGCCAGATCTAGATATAAGTGATACACCATCGACGGAGCACCCCCAAGGACTGCCCTAATAATGGATTTAATAGGGGTGACATGGCTGACAATCACAACGGTATCACCAGCGTGCTCCGCTAGCACTTCATTAAGGCCGGCCATCACGCGCTCATAAGCTGTGCTAAGGGATTCTCCCCCGGGGGCTGCAATCTCTGGATTCCCCAGCCACGACTGGTGAAACTCAGGATCTTTATCGTGGGCTTCTGTAAAACTCAACCCATCAAAATCTCCAAAATCAAGCTCTACAAAGGCATCGACGGTGGTGACCTCTAGGCCGAGTTCCGCGGCTACCGCCTGGGCAGTCTCCTGGCAGCGTTTAAGGGGGGAGCTGATAATGGCGCTGATATCGTCTCGATTGCGGAGATACTGCGCAGCGGCGGCAGCCTGCTGGGCACCAGTCCCATCAAGGGGTGGATCGCTGCGACCCGAGTATCGCTTGTGCGCGGAATACTCAGTCTGCCCATGACGCAAAAGCAGGAGCCGTGTGGGCTGCGTGGTTGCGCCATTCCACCGAGGAGTTGCCCCTTGGAACTCTTTGTGATCGCTGCCATTAAGATGCTGATTCTCTTCAGCTGGCTGAGATATTGTGGGGGCTTGAGCTGCGGATGTTTCCGGTTTCACGGGCGAATTCGGGGGAAGATCCACGTCGAAGATCAGCTGAGAGCCCGCCTCAGGGATGACACTTGGTTTCCGGTCACGAGACTTAGAGCGAGCTGGCGCAGTCGGCTGCGAGTCTTTACCACGCTCGCCCTGAGTAGAACGAGCCGATGTTCCTGAGGATTTCAGGTGTGCGGTGTCTGTATCCGGCTGCTGTAAGGAGGACGGGCTAGGTTGCGGCGCAGCAGTATCACCTGTTGGTTTTCGGTCACCGCCAGATGCCAGAAAACCAACCGCAGCACCTTTGGCAAGGGCGTCCATGGCCTCATTTGCGAGGGCATCAGCGGCGGCATTGTCCTTGCGGGGCACCCATGTAAAAGTTACGCTCTTAAAAGACTTCATGACCCCGCGACACTTCAGGGCGAGCTCTTTCATATCGGGGTGCTTGATTTTCCAGCGCCCCGACATTTGCTCCACAATCAGTTTGGAATCGAGACGAAGATCTAAATCACTCGCCCCTAAGTCGCGAGCCGCTATGAGCCCATTGAGCAGGCCATAATACTCGGCAACATTATTAGTCGCTGTACCCACACAATAAGCAATGCGCTTTACAACGTTGTTATCTGCGTCGTAGATGACGGTGCCCGCGCCGGCCACGCCCGGGTTTCCTCGCGAGCCCCCGTCGGAATAGATCACCAGCTTCATCTAGGCCCCTTGGATATTGCGGATGAGATAGGAGCCACAATCGGGGCATTGGGGGAGCTCATCGGCCGGGGTACGGCGGATCTCCGAGAGATCGGCAGGGGGCAGGATGATAAAGCACCCACCGCAACTGCGACCATTGAATTGGGCGGCGCCTACTCCATTCTCGAGGCGCTGCGCCTCGTATTCTGCAATAACATCGGCGGGGAGAGCCTGTCTAATCTCAGTAATGCGCGAGGCTCGATCGATAAGAGTGGTATCCTCACCTAGATTCTCAAGAGCCTTCTCAGCGTCTTCCACGCGTTTATCGGCGGCGGCGAGATCAGCACGACGAAGATCGATATTGGAGCGCAGCGCGTGGATGTGGTTGTGTGCTTCCTGGAGTTCTCCGGTGAGATCAGAGATTCGCGCATTAGAGGAATACAAGTCTTTTTCCAAGTCTTTGCGCAACTCCCTATCGGTTGCGGCAGAGAGCTGCCGTGCGGAGTCCTCCTTGCGGCGGCGCATCTTGCGCTCTTCTTCTTGGATACGCAGGATTTCCAATTCCATATCGTCGACAGCGAGCTGTGCTGCAGCGAGAGAATCACGAGCACGGCTGCGAATTTTCTTCGCAGCGTCTACTTCGCTTTGTTCTGCCGAGACCGCTGGAGCGATCCCGGTATCGCTAATGCGCTCAGCCGTGGCAAGTTCGAGGAGTAAGGGTTGCAAGTGGGATTCTAGTTTCACGGTTCGGTTTTGTCCTTGTGCCTTTTGGTCTAACTATCGAGTTCTCTTCTCACCCTAGTTTCGCACCTCATCACGGTGTGCGGTATGTCCACCCAAGTGCGATGGCTCGCTGTTGACGATTATCGGGGGAAAATCCGCTCGTCATAAGCGCCAATACGATTAACAGCAGCGAATCACAATCGGAGATCGAGGTGGGCTGGAGTGTCTACAATTTTAAGGCTACTGCACATTGTTGAATCTGTAACTTCGTGCTGCGTATGCGCATGGGTTGCAGCCTTAAAATTCTGCTCCTCGCTTTATCACTGCACAGACAATTATGAGGCTATGACCAGCTTGCTACCCGGTAAGACAGTACAGGATTACCGTCGCTAACCGGTTGGGTGGGGGCCAAGGTTATTGGAGCCACAGTGTCCCTGCTTCGATTTCTGCCGCCGCGTTTTTCTTTTCTCATGCGCTATGATGCGCCCACCCACAGTACGTGGAAATCTAAAGACCTTAAGAGATCTCGTAGGAAAGGAAAACTGGTGGGTCCTTAGGTATGCACAAATAAAAAGCTGCTCCTCCACTCTGAACATTCGAGAGCAGATTTCAGGGGATGAACTTGCGCCAGAACTTGAACAGTCTGCTATCCCGCGAAGATGAAGCGGTGCGAAGATTGAGGCTGGTAAAGGGATGGAGCGCATTTTCTACTATCTCTCCAGCCTCCACGTCCCAGGAGTAAAAAAGGGGGCCTTGGTAAGCCCCCCCCTTTTTTCGCTTACGCGGCATCAAGCACCGCCAGTTCTCCACCGTAAGGTGCACATCCTGCACACCCGGTCTTGGGCTCCTTGGCCGTGAGTGCCTCCGCTGGTGGGTGCCTCTGATTGTGGGCCCTAGTGTTCCGGGTGTGCCGAGAGCGTCCACGGATCGGTCCGACAGTTTAAAACCTCTATATCAAGCTCGGGGTGGGCCTGGCGGAGGATCTCTTGTGCTTGTAGGGTCCAGGGGTATTCGCTAGCCCAGTGGGCGGTATCAATAATCAGCGGACCACCGGCGCGCAGGTGCTCATCCACAGGGTGATGGCGCAGATCGCTCGTGAGATAAACATCTACGCCGAGTTGTCGCACCTTCTCTAAGAAACTATCGCCCGAGCCGGAGCTCACAGCGATCGTTTGCACCATGCGCTCTGGGTCACCTGCGGCTCTAATCCCCCACACCGTCTCAGGCAGTGCATTAGCAACCTGTTGCACGAAATCAGCAAAGCGCATGGGCTCTGGGAGCTCGCCGATTCTCCCCAGACCCGGCGCGCTATCGAGCTGCGTGGTGGGGGCTAGTGGGGTGATATCAAAGGCTGGCTCTTCATACGGGTGCGCGCTGCGGAGAGTGTCCATAAGGCGTGCGCGCAATCCTCGCGCGGCGACGAACTCAATGCGGACCTCCTTGAGGGTTTCTTTTTCTCCGGCGGTCCCGATCGTGGGGTTGGCATATGTGCCAGCCCGGAATTCTCCTTGCCCCTCCCATTGGAAGGCGCACTCGGTATAGCCACCAATTGCTCCGGCGCCTATGGCAAAAAGTGCTTCTTTTAAGTTTGTGGCATGCTCTGGGGGAATATGGACACCCCATTTATCGAGGGAGTCGAGCTGCGGTGCAATGGGGCGCCCTGGGGTGATTCCCACCAGCTCGGCTAATTTGTCATTGACTCCGGGGCGAGCGCTATCGGCATTGGTATGGGCTGAGAAAAGAGCGCAGCCCGAGCGGATCAGTGCATGCACGATACGCCCTTTGGGAGTATGAGCGGCCACGGAGGTGACCCCGCGCATGAGGAGGGGGTGGTGGGTGATAATCAGGTCGGCGCCGCGCGCGATGGCTTGATCGACAACGTCATCGGTGCAGTCGAGGGCGAGGCATATAGTTTTCACTTCTGCTTCAAGGTCACCACATACCAGCCCGACGGCGTCCCAGCTTTCGGCAAGATGGGGCGGGTAGGCCTGATCGAGGGTGCGGATTATATCTTTAAGGTGCATCATATTCGCCTATATCTTTGGGGAGAAAACTATCTGTTTTTTGTCGAGCTGTTCCCACTCTAAGTGCCAATACTAAGAGCTAACAATCATATCGTCACCGCGGTCGGCTGTTATGCGAACCAACTGTGACCACGGGGCGCGCTTGAGGGGTTCGTATCTAGCAAGACCTCTTCGCGGAAGGCAGCTATCAGCTTTTCAACCTCGGAACTATCTCTGAGCGCTAACCGCCAATATCCTTGGTCAAGACCAGGGAAGCTCTCGCACCCTCTGATCGCGATTCCTCTTAAGCGAAGCCTTTTTCGTAGCTGCTCATTCCCCCCACGAACCAGCAGGAAGGGGGCGGAAGAGTTACTAGCTATGGTCAGACCCGCTGCTTCTAGCTGTGGAATCATTGCCGTGCGCTTGGCGCTCATCTCTGCACGAGCTAGCTCTAGATGACCCTGAGGTATCCCTATTTCAAAGACAGCGCGCGCCGCAGCGATCGCTAGGGAGCTCACCGGCCAATGGGCGCGCCGACGGCATAATTCCCGCAAGGTAGCGGGGTCAGCTATGAGGTAACCGACTCGCAGACCAGCGAGCCCCCAGGTTTTCGTTAGCGAGCGCGCCACGATCACTCGCCCTGGACCTGCTGCTGCTATAGCACCGACCATAGAGTATTCTTCGCTCACACAATCGAGGAAGGCTTCATCAACGACGAGCGTTCGGCCTGGCTTCCGCAGCGTGGCCAGCTGCGCCGGAGTAAGAACCTGGCCTGTTGGGTTCGTGGGGTTGCCAATAATCACCATATCGATGTGATCGGGAATCTCAGGCAGCTGATCAAAGGGGGGATCCACGATGAGCTGCTCTGGAGTGTAGCCAGCGTCGATAAGCATGAGCTCGGGTTCGCAGAAGCCAGGGTGGATCACCGCTGGGTGCGCTGGTTTGAGGTGAGGTAGCATCGCGAAACCCTCGGAGGCGCCGCTTATTAACAGAATATGATCGGGTGGGACCTGATGATAATCAGCGATCAGTTCTTCCACTTTCGCTACCTCTGGGGCCGCTGGGTACCGGTGGATCTCCCCGAGCGCATCGATGAGTGCAGTGCGTAGCCATGGTGGTGGTGGCCCTGTGACATTGACCGCGAAATCGAGGTGGGCCCCGAGGGCGTCGGTATCGCCGTGGGTTCGAGAAAGCATGGCTACCACTTTAATAGCAGGAGAAAAATCTGTGGCACTATAGAGCGTATGGCCCTGCTGATCTTCGACGTCGACGGAACACTCATCGACTCCGCACCTGGGATTATCCACAGCGTGCGACGTGCCCTTAATGATCTGGGGGTTCCAGACCCTGATGAGCAGTGGTTTCAGGATCTCCTCGGACCACAGATTAACGTCAGTTTTGCCCGTATCGGTTTAGGCGATGAGGCCGTAGGGCGGTTTCGGGGTTATTATCTCGACTCCGGCATCCAACACGCGTCGGTATACCCTGGCATCATCGACGTGCTCGAGGTTGCGCTAAATAAGGGGCATGTGCTGGTCACGGCGACTAATAAACCTCAGGCCACGGCTGAAAAATTTCTGCAGATTCATGGCCTCGCCGATTATTTTGCAGCGATTATTGGCTCCACCCCAGAGCGTGATTCCAAAGAAAAGGTCATTGCCCAGGCTCTTGCTAAATCGCGACCGGAAGAGACCACGCTTATGATTGGCGATCGGGACCACGATATTCTTGGCGCTCAGCTCAATGGGATTCCCGCTGCGGCCGCGACGTGGGGCTATGGGAGCGCTCACGAGTGGGAGCAGGCCCGCTATAAGTTAACCAGACCTGCTGATTTGAAAGGATTACTATGAGTTATCACATCACTGTGCTGTGCACGGGGAATATCTGCCGCTCCCCCATGGGCGACGTGATCTTAAACGATGCGATAACCACAGCGAACTTAAAAGATCTCGTTCGCGTGGACTCCTGCGGCACCGGCGGCTGGCATATCGGCCAAGGCGCCGATAAACGTGCAGTCGCCGAACTGAACAAGGCTGGATATGACGGCTCGCAGCATCGCGCCCAACAGTTTGGCGAGGACTTCGAGAACGCCGATCTCATCATAGCGATGGATCAATCCCATGTGGATTTCCTCAAAAACTACGGAGTGAATCCCTCTCGAGTACGCCTCCTGCGCAGCTTTGATCCCGATGCGGATTCCCTCGAGGTGGAGGACCCCTATTATGGTTATCCTTCGGATTTTGAGGTGGCCCGGGTGCAGATTGAACGGGCTGTTCCAGGTATCTTGAATTTCTTGCGTCACGAACTTGATCTCGACGAGTAGATCATGATGCGTTCTCGTCCCACCACCACTGGCATTAAAGCATTTCTTAGCCCCGGCTGGGTTATCACCACTCTCCTGGTCGTGGCATTTTCCTATGCGGCTTTTACCATTTTGTCCCCATGGCAGTTAAACAAAGACGCCATGATCGTCTCCCGCAATGCCCATATTGAACAAGCCTTCAAAGAGGCTCCGCAGCCTTATGAAGAAATCTTCGATGCCTCGGGGGCAATTACCAATGATCAAGAATGGATGCGGGTCAGTCTGACCGGGCATTATCTCCCCGATCAGGCGGTAACCCTACGGCTGCGGCCCGTAGGTGGCACCCCTGCGTACCACTCACTGACCCCTTTTCAGCTCGACTCCGGTCCAACAATCCTCATCAATCGAGGTTTTATCCCATCAAAGGCCGGATCAACCACAGTCATCCCGCCGGCACCCACCGGAGAAACCACGATTATTGCTCATGCTCGCACCAATGAATCTGTGCCCTCGACTCAGCCTATGACCTCGACTCAACCTATCCAGGTCTACGGCATTAATACTGCACAGATCGCTGAGCTTATTGGGGCTGATCTGGGGCGAGATTACGCGCAATTAGCTGAAGATCAGCCCGGTGGATTACAAACCATCCCCATCCCTAAGCTGGATCGAGGTAATCATCTCTCCTACGGTTTCCAGTGGATCGCCTTTGGGGTGATGGCCCCATTGGGTCTGGGGTATTTCATTCTCACGGAATCAAAAGAGCGTAGGCGGGCACGCGAGGAAGAAGAGCAGATGGCCCAATTGGCAAGCGATCATCCCAGTGGCCCCGACCCGCTACGTACAGATATACCGGCTGAAGACACCATAGAGAAGAACCAAGAGTCAAGCCTAGAGGACGCAATTGATAGAAAGATGCGCTCTCGCTACGGTGACCAGAAGCGCAACTACTACCAGCGCGATTACTGACAATCCCAGCAGTACGAGGGGGGTATCGCCGATTTAAGGGGTTGAGCGCTTCTTATGTGCTCGCCATATGAGCGGGAGCGCGATGGCGAAATACGTACCCCATTGGGTAAAGCGGGAGAGTTTAATGGCCCTCTTAATTGCTGGCACATCTGGGGGTTGGCCGAAACCTAGAATGGGTCGCATTTCCACCCCATGGTGGTAGTGCGTTGGACCTCCGAGTTGTATTCCTAGCGCGGCGGCAGCGGTGGCTTCCACGGGCCCTGCATTAGGGCTGGGATGATGGGGGGCCTGGGTACGTAGCGCTCGTATCCCCTCGGGCAATCGACCCGTCCTAAGCGCATAGATGAGGTGGAAGAAGGTTGTCACCCGGGCCGGAATATATGCGGCTATATCATCGAGCTGTGCCGCTGCCCACCCAAATTCTTGATAGCGGGGGTTTTTATACCCCACCATGGCGTCGAGAGTATTAATAGTGCGATGAAAAACCACTCCCGCTGGGCCACAGAGTGCCCAGCACAGCGGGGCTATCGCAGAATCAGAGGTATTTTCTGCCAATGATTCCGTGGTAGCACGGGCCATCTCGGCGCGGTTGAGTAGCTCAGGGTCGCGCGAACATAACCAAGGGATATAGGAGCGGGCGTGCTCGTCATCCCCAGCTTCGAGCGCGGATGCCATTCTATCCCCAATTCTCTCTAAGGTGGTGCCACCGAGTGAGGAAAAAAGGCTAAGTCCTAGGAGAAGATCGCGTCCGCGTGGGGGCAGCATTCTACTGATAGCTAGAGTTGAAACTACTGGAGGGATAACGGTGAGTGCCACATAGGCGGCCCCAGCTGTGCGGGTGGGTTGATAAATTCTCTTTTCAACCCATATTGCATACCGGCCAAAGATAGCTACCGGGTGGTACGCATTAGGGGGGTCACCGCATAAACGATCAGCAGCCATGCCTAAGGTGATACCTAGAAACATGGCTGCTGATCTTTTCTCTTGGTGCGCCCTGACGGGCTCGAACCGCCGACCTGCTGGGTGTAAACCAGCTGCTCTCCCAGCTGAGCTAAAGGCGCTTATACTCGCTGTGTACGTCTTGCGTACTGCAACGAGTAGATACTCTAACAGTAAATCTTTAGGTTATACAAAACAGCAGCTTATACACGTTAACACAGATCTTTTTAACGAGCGCTGCTACCGCTTTAACTGTGCTTGACTCCACCTGGCACCAGGCAGGACCCTTGCCATTGGCTAAGGCGCTCCGCCTTAGTTTGTACGAGCCCGGCAAGCTGTGCTGCTTCGGAGATGATTCCCGGCTCGAGAGCGCCTAGTTGCCCAGTTCCTGGGGTTAAAAGCCAAATACAGCCTCCCTCATCGAGGACTCGTATGGTGTCGACGAGGGTATCGACAAGGTCGCCGTCTTCGCTGCGCCACCACAAAAGGACGGCATCGCAGGGTTCAATCGAGTCTTCGTCGATAAGCTCGGAGCCAATGACGTCTTCGACTGCTTCACTGATGGTTGTGTCGCAGTCTTCGTCCCAACCTATTTCTTGGACTACCATCCCGGGTTTGAAGCCGAGACGCTCGGTGCCGGTGGTAGGAGTATTCTGATTCAAATCTTCAGCGTTCATCAGAAGACCAGAATACAAGCATTCCTGCTTTTCTACACCTTCAATCCTCGGCCGCTTCCTCACCTTTACCCCCATGTGGTGAGGGGCACGACATAAATGCTTTTCCTAGTTATCCACCACAGGGCCATAAAGGTGCATCAAGGCGAAAGGGGCGGCACTACCTAAAATGGTGGCAAGGCACGTAAAGTAAAAAGTTAACGTAGTCTGTCTATAGACTATGAGGGGAGTTGCACCCACTCTTTCGGGGTCTTTTCCTCCCCCTGAAGCTGCGCGCTCTCACGTTCGCTGTGAGTTTGGGCAATCTGATAACTACATATTTTTTACTAACCCCAATTACCCCCCCTTGGAGGTGTGGAATGGCTGAACCAGTAAACGGTAAGCACACAGAAGACACCAATTTCGCCATGATCCGTGACGGCGTGGCCAGTTACTTAAACGACGTTGATCCTGAAGAGACTCGCGAATGGATGGAATCACTCGACGGCATGCTCGCCGATTCCAGTCCGGAGCGTGCTCGTTTTATCATGCTACGACTACTCGAGCGCGCCTCGGCGAAGCGCGTCCCGCTGCCGCCGATGACCTCGACCGATTATGTCAATACCATTCCTACCACCATGGAGCCGGAATTTCCCGGCGATGAGAGTATTGAAAAGCGCTACCGGCGGTGGATGCGATGGAATGCCGCAGTGATGGTTCACCGCGCGCAGCGCCCTGGTATCGGTGTTGGTGGCCATATCTCCACCTATGCTGGTGCCGCTCCCCTCTACGAGGTTGGCTTTAACCATTTCTTTAGGGGTAAAGATCACCCAGGTGGCGGCGATCATATCTTCTTCCAGGGACATGCATCTCCTGGTATCTATGCCCGCGCCTACCTCGAAGGTCGCCTATCCGAGGATGATCTTGATGGATTCCGCCAAGAAGTATCCCGCCCGCAGGGTGGTATACCTTCCTATCCACACCCGCACGGAATGACCGATTTCTGGGAATTCCCCACGGTGTCTATGGGTTTGGGCCCTATGGATGCGATCTATCAGGCTCGCTTCAACCGTTACCTGCACAACCGCGGTATTAAAGATACCTCGCAGCAGCATGTCTGGGCCTTCCTTGGTGATGGCGAAATGGACGAGCCCGAGTCGCGTGGCCTCATTCAGCTAGCCGCTTTGAATAATCTCGATAACTTGACCTTTGTTATTAACTGCAACCTGCAGCGTCTCGATGGTCCTGTGCGTGGTAATACCAAGATCATTCAAGAGCTCGAGTCATTCTTCCGCGGCGCTGGCTGGTCGGTTATTAAGGTTATTTGGGGTCGTGAGTGGGATAAACTTTTCGACGCCGACAAGGAAGGCGCCCTGGTGGAATTGATGAATACCACCCCCGATGGCGATTTCCAGACCTATAAGGCCAATGACGGCGCCTATGTGCGCGAGCACTTCTTTAATAGGGATGAGCGTACCGCCAAGCTAGTCGAGGATTGGACTGATGATGAGATCTGGCGCCTGCCTCGTGGTGGACACGATTACCGTAAGGTTTATGCCGCGTATAAGCGCGCGATGGAAGTCAAGGATCGCCCCACGGTTATTCTCGCGCATACCATCAAGGGCTACGGCTTAGGCCATAACTTCGAGGGCCGCAATGCGACCCACCAGATGAAGAAGATTACTCTCGAGGATCTCAAAGTCTTCCGCAATAAGATGGAAATCCCCATTAGCGATGAGGTTTTGGAAAAGGATCCTTATCTGCCTCCGTATTATCACCCGGGTCCAGATTCCGAAGAGATCAAATATATGATCGAGCGCCGTAAGGAACTCGGCGGATATCTCCCCGAGCGCCGCGTGGACTATACCCCCATCCAGGTGCCGCCTATTGAGAAGATGCGCAGCCTCCGCAAGGGTTCCGGGAAGCAGCAAGTTGCTACCACCATGGCGGTCGTCCGTGCCTTCAAGGAACTCATGCGCGATAAGGATCTCGGCCGGCGCGTGGTGCCTATAATCCCCGATGAGGCTCGTACCTTCGGTATGGACTCCTGGTTCCCCACCATGGGTATTTATAATCCTCATGGCCAAAACTACGTGCCCGTTGATCACGATTTGATGCTCTCCTATAAGGAGAGCAAGGATGGTCAGATCATGCACGAGGGTATTAATGAGGCGGGATCGGCTGCCGCCTTTATGGCTGCTGGTACCTCCTATGCCACCCACGGCGAGGCCATGATCCCGCTGTATATCTTCTACTCGATGTTCGGCTTCCAGCGCACCGGCGATTCCTTCTGGGCTGCCGGCGACCAAATGGCTCGAGGCTTTATTTTAGGCGCCACCGCTGGGCGCACCACGCTCACGGGTGAAGGCTTGCAGCATATGGATGGCCATTCCCAGATTCTGGCCTCTACCAACCCGGCAGTAGTGTCCTACGATCCCGCCTTTGCCTACGAGGTTGCCCACCTGCTCCACGAAGGTATTGACCGTATGTACGGTCCAGGCCGCGGTGAGAATGTCATGTACTATCTCACCATCTACAATGAGCCCATCACGCAGCCAGCGGAGCCCGAGGATCTTGATATCGAGGGTCTCCACAAGGGCATATACCTGTGGAAGAAGGCCGAGGAGACACAGTCGCACGAGGTTTCTCTCCTTGCTTCTGGTATCGGGATGCAGCAGGCCATCAGGGCCCAGGAGATTTTGGCTAATGATTATGATGTAGCCGCCAATATCTTCTCTGTCACCTCGTGGGTCGAGCTTGCTCGCGAGGGTCACGCTAAGTCGAGGGAGCAGTTACGCCACCCCGAAAAGACCATCGAGGAAGCATTTGCGACACGCCAGTTGAAGAAGGCTCGAGGCCCGTATATTGCAGTCTCGGATTTCGCCACCGATTTGCAGGAGCAAATTCGTGCTTTCGTCCCCGGTGATTACACCACCTTAGGTGCCGATGGTTTCGGCTTCTCCGATACTCGCGAAGCAGCCCGTCGCTTCTTCAATATCGATGCTGAATCTGTTGTGGTTGCTGCTCTCAGTGCTCTCGCGCGCGACGGTCAACTTGATATCTCCGTTGCCGCCGAGGCCGCTCAGCGATTCCACATCACGGATCCAACAAAGGCCTAGGTCCTAGATAAAAATTAGAGGGCTTCTTTTTCCTAACCGGAAAGAGAAGCCCTCTTTTTCTAGCGGTTACGACTGTGATGATTATCCTCTATCACTTGTGCAATGAGGTCGGCGATCTCGGCGTTGACGATCCCGGGATTCTCCATGGGTAGCATATGTCCCACATCAGGCACCACCACCAGGCGGCCCTTGGTTAATTGGGACAACATGAAGCTTGACTGCGATTCGGGGGTGAAATCGTCCTTATCGCCCACCATGATACGGGTGGGGATATCCCGTATATATTTCAACGCCTCCGACTCGTCATGTGTTTCTAAATCGTCGAGGAAGCCCACCAGGGTCTCAATTGGAGTCCCATCGATCATCTTAATGTGGTGCTTGCGTGTCTCCTCCGTGGAGCGCGTCACGATAGCTAAATTGCTCAACAGCGGCACGAGGGTTGTTTGCAATACCTCGCGCACATAGTCAGTCTCCTCCGCTGCGGCTCGCGCTATCGAGCGAATATCGTCCACGATAGGAAGTTGGAGCACCTGTGACAGCCCCGAATGAGCAAATGGCCTCGCTGAGGTGGAAATGAGGGCAATTCCTGCGCAACGAGAACGCAGCTGCGGGTAGCGGCGCAAGAGGTTCAGAATCACCATGCCACCCATCGAGTGGCCCACCAGAATAATTGGCCCCGTAATCTCAGCATCGTCAATAACTAGCATAACGTCATCGGCAGCTCCATCGATGGAGCATTCACTGACAGGGATGACCTCTGATTTGCCGTGCCCCCGCAGATCCATAGCCACACAGGAAACCTGATGAGCTAGCGATGCGATCTGTAAGTGCCATGAGGTGGCGGTCAGGGTATACCCGTGGACGAATACGACCGTCACGGGTGCGTCGTTTGAGGGTTCCCCTTCGCAGTAATAGCGGACGCCGTCGGCGTTGAAGCCAGTACTGAACTGGGGTGGTCGATACTCCTGCTCCCGGGTATTCTGTGCGATTCGCCATCTCTGATAGCGCTTCTTTAACTGACTCAGGAGCATAAATATTACACTACCGCATGAGGCGCGTAGCCTTAGATGTGATAGTTAAAAAATAACAAGAGCGCGGTATGAGATAGTTGACATTTCCCTCTTTCTCAGCGCGCGTTGGAAGGATCCCCCAATCATGTCATCACTCCACGATCAACTGCAGGCTCTGATTACTCCCGATGAACCTGAGGAAATGTCCGAGGACTATCCCCAGCTTCGGGCTTTACTATCCCGCCTCAGTGGAATTGATGCCGAGAGCATCCTCCCGGAGGCAACACTTAAGGAAGGGCTTGGTTTAAGCTCGCTGGATCTTATAGAAATCGCCATTAGGATTGAAGATCAGTGGGGCTTAAAGGCAAGCTTTGAACGCTACGCGAAGGTTGAGACAGTCGCCGATCTGCGCGCCTTAGTTGACGGGCGTGAGGGAGACGAGGAATCCGAACTCGGCGGCGAGTGATTTCATCATGGACTCTAGTTCCGCGAACTCTTTCGCTTCAGCGTTAAGTACTTGACGGCAGTCTACTGCACCCCTTTTACGCGACTTTCGCCATGTTGTGCATTGCGCTACGTCTAAATAGTCTGTTCCCGGCAATGCTGCGACAGGTTCAGACTGTAATGCCGAGGCCATTGCTTCTTCGACTCGCATGCGACAGCGAGTCGGCATCCCCCAGATTTTTAAGACTGCAAAATTCAAGGTGGTGGGCATGGTGGTGTCCTTTCGTTTAACAAGTTCTGTCTTCCCCAACAAACTTGTGAATAAACAAAAGGAATCACCCTATGATTCAACGCAGAATGAAGCCACAAATCAACTCTCAAGGCGAGCTTTAACCCCCAGCTCACCACCTATGTATTAAAGCTAAAGTTAAGCTTTAAAGATCTCTTCGTTGGCCACAGCCCACAGATCTTTAGCCCACGGACCAAAGGGGCGATCAGTCAGCACCACCGCACCTTTGCCGCTACGGGGGTGCACCCACATAAAAGTGCCCGACTGCCCAAAGTGGCCCACTATATCGGCAGGCATGGACCGACCCAACCAGTGCGGCGATTTTTCTCCATGGATCTCGAATCCTAAGCCCCAGGGGCAGGGTTTGTGCATGCCATAGCCTGGCACAATCCCATCTAGCTGTGGATACTGGACGGTCCACGCCTGTTTTAGGGTTTCAGAGGCAAGTAGCTGAGGGTGAGTGAGCTCTTGCATGAACGCTAGGAGATCTCGCACACAACTTCGCGCCTCGTGCCCTGCCGATCCCCATAAAGAAGTAGCAGTCATTCCTAAGGGCTGGAATATCGCTTCATCGAGGTAGGTGGCAAAGCTCATCTCTGCTTCTGCTTGCACTTTCTGCGCTAGCATCTCAAACCCGTAGGAGGAGTAGATGCGCCGCGTCAGTGGTGGCTTTGCGCTGTCAGAGGCGCTAAAACCGACTCCCGAGGCGTGGCTGAGCAGGTGTCTCGCGGTGATGTTGTTGGGGAAGATCTCCTCGTCCAGCTCGAAAATGCCTTCTTCATAGGCGATGAGGAAGCCGTAGGTTGCAAGAAGTTTCGTCACACTTGCGAGCTCAAAAATATGCTGCGGATCGCCGTATAGCTGAGGTGGCTGCGCAGGATCGCTCATGATTGCTGCGGACACGGTATCGACAGGCCACTGGCTGAAATCGGAAGACATAATTCTTAACTTAGCGCGCTTGCTTGGTGTTTTTAAACTCCCCCTCGAAGGTGGGATTAGAACCGCGCCCTTTATTCCACCCCTTGCGCTCCGCGCGCTTGATAAGAGCTCTCAGCTGGGCTGCCGTCATATTCACAGGTGCCCACTCGGAGCTTCTAAAGAGGACCCATCCGCGCCAGTAGGCAATAATCGCAAGACCCGCCCCAATTAGTGGCGCAATAATCATCCCGATAACGTCATGGCCTGCAGCATGACTAAAGGCCATGGCTGCGGCACTCGCAGAAGCAGGTACTGCATAGAGTGTGCCTCCGCCGAAAATTGTGGGCACTTGCCCGGTGACAACATCTCGGATCATTCCGCCGCCCACGGCGGTTATGACGCCCATGAATACCGCAGAAACAAGCGGCATATCGAAGGTCACTGCCTTCACGCACCCGGTGACAGCCCAGACACCTAGGATAATGGCATCGGCATGTACCTTGAAGAGCTCCCACGCACGACCTTTGAGTGCGGTGACGAGGGCAATCACCGCGCCGAGTAGGGCAAGGAGGAGGTAGGTGGGATCAGCGATGGCCGCAGCGGTACCGCGCTGCATGAGCACATCACGGATCATACCACCACCGAGTGCCGAAAATAGGGCTAGGAAGACAAAACCTACGAAGTCAAAATTCCGCTGCCGCGCAATCGTGCCCCCAATGATTCCATTGAGGACAACCCCTATGAGGTCAAAAATTTGGTAGAGATTCCAAATCAAGGGGTCGACGTCAGCCACTTCGCACCGAGCTTTCTTTTTGTACAACGACGATCTAATGGCACAGCAATCACTAACTGTACAAAAATTTTTGGCGATATCCTAAGAGTGGTTCATCCTCCACCGTGGGAAAATCTAGCAGTCCATTCGTTGGGGTCTACTGACATAAATGCGAGCCAGCAGTCAGGAGCTGAATTTATATTTTTCTCACCTGATCATGCTTTAGCATGTGAGGCGTGCGATCTAAGGGTAGGGTGCAATTCTCCGCTTTAATTTTCTCGGTTGTTAGATGAGGCACACCTCCCAGGTTTTTAACTTGTGGACATGAACCCCGCGATCTACTCGAGGAGGTCGCGCCGGATATAGCCCTGAGCAGCGTGAATGTGAGCTCGTTACGGTCTGAGCACACTACAGCACAGAGATCCTGCACTGGCTGCTGCTAGGGCCTCCACTAGTGCTCGCTCCTCGCGTGTAGATCGTAGGGAGATAGCACTCCCCTGCAGGCAGGCGTGTGGACTGCATGCATCTGGGCGCGGCTCACCAAATAAATTCGCACCAGCTAAGGTCCAGAAGGGAGCATGTGCGAAGCAAGGCAAAACGCATACGAAAAAACCCAGACTGTTGATTATCAGCCTGGGTTGTTATGCTCCCCCAACTGGACTCGAACCAGTAACCCTTCGATTAACAGTCGAATGCTCTGCCAATTGAGCTATGGGGGAATATGCTTTGAGAAGCTTTGTACTTAAAGCGCCTCCGTGGCAACGATTGAAACTATACACAGGACCGCAAAGTGGCACAAATTAGCAGCTCATCGCCAATAATTTTACTCGCGATCTGAGATGAGTTTTGCCAATTATTCTTCTGAGTACTTAGCTGGTATTTTATTTTTTGGGGCTATAGCTCAGTCGGTTAGAGCCGCGGACTCATAATCCGTTGGTCCCGGGTTCGAGCCCCGGTGGCCCCACAAAAGATCCCTGCACCTGTATGGTGCAGGGATCTTTTTCTTAGCTGCACATCAAGGGTATTTTCGGTAGAGTTGGAAGTCAGATTTCAACCGAGCAAAGGGAGTTTTATCCAGATGTTTCAATTCGTCGTCGGGGCCGCTGCTGGCTATATTTTTGGCACCAAGGCCGGTAGACGCCGGTACGAACAAATGAAGCGGGGTTACCGGGCGACGATGAACTCCCCCGTCACCAAATACGCGCTCGGAAAAACTCGTTCCGCTCTTGCCAATAAGCTTGACCCTCAGCCTCGTTTGCGCGAAGTCAAAGGCGTGAAGAAGAGTAAGAACGACCCCGAAATCTTTGAAGTAGACCACGATTAATGACTAGAAAGACATTTAAGGACACGATTATGGCACGTTCCCTGCGCTTCTCCGCAGTCGCCCTCTCATCCCTCACCATTGCAGGACTCGGCCTTGCGGCATGTACCCCTCCTTCTCATATTGATTCCGACAAGAAAGTCGATACCGCGGTAGACGGTCAGGTGGCCGTTAAGAGCACCGAGGGTATGGAGGATAAGGAAGCCGCCGAGATGACCACGAGTGTGGAAAAAGCCGCACCCAGGGAAGAAAACGTCACGGTAGCTCTCTCCGCAACCGAACTCACTGAGGGAGAGCTCGTCGATGTAGAGATCACTGGGCTGGCCGCGGAAGCTGGTTATTATACGGCTATTTGCAAGACTCCCACCCCCGATGGTGCTGCACCACTATGTACAGGCACCTTGACTGACCCCAATACCGCTGCGTGGCTGAAAGGCGACGATAGCGGCACCGTGAAGATCTCCGACGACGGCACCGCTACCTTTACCTTGACTGCTACCGCTGTTGGTGAGGGTGTCGATTGTTCCACTGATGCTTGCTTATTGCAGGTTTTCGGTGATCACACTGAGGGCTTCCGCCCTGTTGCTGCCATCCCTGTTGCGTTTAAGGCCTAGAAATCTCAAGAATAAAAAAGCCCACTTCGGTGGGCTTTTTCTTTAGGAGAATATCCGCTCGATGAGTTCTCGACGGGCCTGCTCAAGAGCCACCAAATCGGCGAAGAGATCACGGTAGGAATCACCGTCCTCGTCGGGGCGCATTCTTTGCAGCTGGCTTTTCAAAATGGCAATCTGATTACCTACTCGCTTCTCCTGCAGGCGTGAGAGGGCCTTCGTAGCATAGGCATCAAGATCTGATGGATCATCAAAATCAGTGTGGAATTCTTCCACTACGAGTTCCGAAAGCACGGAGCGTCCAATAAGGTCAGGAATTTTTTCTGCCACCTGGGCGATGAAATCTTCAGCAGCGTGCTCACAACCCCCGACCTTAGCAATGGCCCGGGCGATCACCTTATAGGTCTCGTGCCCAAAGCTCTCCTCACTCAATCCGTCGAAAAAGCTCCCCGCGGTCTGAGGAAATTGCAGCGCCAGTTTCAACACTTCCCGCTCCGGCCATAGCTGACTATCTTTAGGATCGGGGTGGCTGAGCATCTGGGTGGCAGGAGCCTGGTCGGTGTTGGGAGAAAAGCGCTGGGCACGCCTAGGCGGTTGGGATTGTTGAGGGGATTTCGCTGCCGCTCGTACCTGGTTGAGAACCTCTCTTTCGTTGGGCCAGCCCACCCATCCGGCGAGTTGCCGTGCGTACTCGTCTCGCAGCGCCCGGTCATGTATACCAGCGACGATAGGGACGGTGCGCCGCAGGGCTTGGAGGCGCCCTTCGGCGGAATCAAGGGGGTAGTCACTGATGAGGTTGCGAATGATAAATTCAAACATTGGTTGGCGCTGCGCCACCAGATCCCGCAGAGCTGCATCGCCTTTTTCCAGCCGCAAATCGCACGGGTCCATCCCGTCGGGAGCGACGGAGACATAGGACTGTCCGGTGAATTTTTGATCCCCATCGAAGGCACGCACCGCGGCTTTTTTCCCGGCTTCATCGCCGTCGAAGGTATAGATTAATTCACCGCGGAAATAGCTATCGTCAAGCATGAGCCGCCGAATCATCTGGAGGTGATCCGGGCCGAAAGCGGTACCGCAGGACGCTACAGCCGTGTCGACGCCGGCCGCGTGCATAGCCATGACATCGGTATAGCCTTCGACGACCACGCACTGATGCTTGTGGGCGATACTTTTTTTGGCTTTATCTAAACCAAAGAGCACCTTGGACTTCTTATACAAGATGGTCTCAGGGGTATTCATATATTTTCCCAAAGTGTCGTCATCGAACAGCTTGCGGGCGCCGAAGCCGATAACATCACTGGAGGTGGATTTAATGGGCCATATTAGCCGCCGCCTGAAACGATCCACGGGGCCGCGTTTGCCCATGGTAGAAATTCCGGCCGCCTCCAACTCTTTGAAACTAAAGGATTTCAGCAGGTGCTTGGTCGTGGTATCCCACCCTTCAGGTGCGTAGCCGCATTCGAAGGTATAGATAAGATCCTTGCTAAAGCCTCGGTCAAGCAGGAAACGGCGCGCCGTCTCTGCCTCGGGAGTTTCAAGTTGTTCCCGGTAGAAGCGGTGAGCGGCCCGATTGGCTTCAATCAGACGTTTGCGGGTGCCGGGCTCAACGGCCGGCGCACCTGTGGTTCCGCCTTGGTAATTGATGCGGTAATGGATGTGCTCGGCCACTGCTTCCACTGCCTCAGGAAAGGACATATGTTCCATTTCCATGAGGAAGGTAAAAACATCTCCGCCTTTTCCTGTGGAAAAGCAGTGGAAATAGCCGTGTTGCGGGCGCACATGAAAAGACGGAGTCTTTTCATCCTTAAAGGGGCTTAAGCCCTTGAGGCTATCGGCTCCGGCGGGTTTGAGCTGGACGTACTCGCCGACGATCTCCTCGATCGCTGCCTGTTCGCGTATGGCCTGAATATCAGATTCCGGAATTCGTCCTTTGCCCATAGTGTATGAGTGTAACAAGAGCCGATAATTTTTCCGCTCCCTATTCCACCGTCACACTTTTTGCGAGATTGCGCGGCTGGTCCACGTCATAGCCCTTGGCTTTAGCGACGGCTGCTGCAAAGATCTGCAAGGGCACGGTTGCAACCAATGGCTGCATGAGGCTGGGGGTGGCGGGAACGCGGATAATATGGTGCGCGCATTCTGCCACCTTCTCATCCCCTTCCTCGGCGATCACGATGGTATAGGCGCCGCGGGCATTAACTTCTTGAATGCTCGAGAGCACTTTGGCGTGTAGTAATCCTCGTCCTCTCGGGCTAGGAACCACCATGAAGATAGGCTGCCCTTTTTCAACGAGGGCGATGGGGCCGTGCTTGAGTTCGCCCGCGGCGAACCCTTCCGCATGAATATAGGCGATTTCCTTGAGCTTTAAAGCCCCTTCGAGGGCGACGGGGAAGCCAACATGGCGACCAAGGAAGAGAACAGATTGTGCCGTAGAGAGCCTGCGCCCTAGGTGTTGAATATCAGGCTCGGATTCTAAAACTCGTGCGATCTTCTCTGGGATGCGGCGCAGTTCCCCGTAAATGGCTGCTACTTCGTCGCTGAACATATTTCCGCGCAATTGCGCAAGGTAGAGTCCAAGGATATAGGAAGCGGTGATCTGGGCTAGGAATGCTTTCGTGGAGGCCACAGCGATTTCGGGTCCGGCGTGCGTATAAATTACTGCATCGGATTCTCGCGGGATTGTGGATCCGTGGGTATTGCAGATGGCCACCACTTTGGCTCCTTGTTCACGGGCATGGCGAACCGCCATGAGGGTATCCATGGTCTCCCCAGACTGGGAGACCGCCACAACGAGGGTCTTTTCGTTCACGATGGGATCGCGATAACGGAATTCATGAGCGAGTTCCACTTCCGTAGGGATCCGGCACCAGTGTTCGATGGCATAGCGCGCCACCAGGCCAGAATAGGCGGCGGTACCACAGGCGATGACAATGATCTTATCCACCGACCGCAGAATGCTCTCGTCGATATGGAGTTCGTCTAGAACAATATGGCCGGTGGCATCGACCCTCCCGAGAAGAGTATCGCGAACGGCGGCGGGCTGGTCGTGGATTTCCTTTTCCATAAAGGAGTCGAAGCCCTCTTTTTCGGCGGCTTTGGCATCCCACTCCACCCTGAATGCGCTTCCTGTGATGGGGGCTCCGTCGAAGTCGGTGATCTCGTATCCGGTGGCGGTAGCCGTCACGATGCTGTCATTTGCTATCTCAACGGCATCCCTGGTGTAGTCGATAAAGCCGGAGACATCGGAGCTGAGGAAGATCTCGTTATGGCCCACACCGAGTACTAGAGGAGAATTGCGGCGAGCGGCCACGATTCGGTCGGGGGCATTCTGGTGTATGGCCAGGAGTGTAAACGCTCCTTCCAGCCGCTGGCAGACAGCCCGCATTGCGGATTCAAGATCACCCAACTGATGTAGCTCATAGGCAATAAGGTGAGCGACAATCTCGGTATCGGTATCAGAAATAATTTCGATGCCAGTGCTTATTAGCTCGGCTTTTAATTCAGCAAAATTCTCAATGATGCCGTTGTGAACGAGTGCAAGCGCCCCATGATCGGCTAGGTGCGGGTGCGCATTGGCATCGGTGGGACCACCGTGGGTTGCCCACCTGGTGTGTCCGATCCCGATCCGAGAAGGCTGCACAGGATGAGCCGCGATCTCTGCTTCGAGGTCTTTGACCTTCCCGGCTTTTTTGCGCATATACAGCTGCTCGTTAGCTATGAGCGCCACACCAGCAGAATCGTAACCTCGGTATTCGAGGCGCTTGAGTCCCTGAAGGACCACGTCGAGAGCTTGGGGTTGATCTTGGCCAATATATCCTACAATTCCGCACATAGTCCCAAATGTACTGCAGCTCTGCTTTCTTGCACTAATTTTTTTTTAAAAATCTGCGAGAATATATAACTATGCGTCGACTCCTCGTAGCCCTCGGTGGTGTGATGATAATAGCCATGTTTTTCTTCGGCGAAGAGTTTAATACCGATATGAGCTACCCAGATTTTCCAGGTAATGCTTTTTCCGAGTGTTATGTTAAAGATCTCCCCGACCAAGCGTGGGAGACTATCCGCGATATCCGCAGTGGTGGGCCGTATGATTTTCCGGCCGATGATAATCGGCACTTTGGCAATTACGAGGGATTGCTTCCTTTAGACTCGCAGTACCGCGAGTACACAGTTAAAACTCCAGGCCTCAACCACCGCGGCCCCCTGCGCATCGTCACAGGTGGTGGAAGTGACACAGACCCGGATAGGTGGTACTTCTCCCCCGATCATTATCAGTCTTTCTGCCTGATCCCTGATGCGGAGAGTAATCGCCTAACTGAAGTAGGACCGTAGCTCAGCGCTACGGTGCGCCACTCGCTCGAGGCGCGACTCTGTCATGGAGGCAATGGCATCGATTATTACCCGCTGACGCTGGGCTGAGGTTTGGGCCCGCTCGAAAAAATATTCGTAGAGCGGATCAAGGGCACCTGGACCCGAGGCCTCAAGATAATCATAGACTCGGAAGAGTCGATCGCGTTGTCGATCTTGACGCTGCTGGTGGTGCTCGTCTTCCATAACATACAGCACCGCAATGGTTTTGAGTAAGGTGACCTCGTTCACAACGGTCTCAGGTACCACGAGTGTGCCTAAGCAGCGTCCGACGGGCATATCGTTGGCTAACCGGGTTGCGGCGACTACCGCCGAGATATACCGACCAACGAGCTGCGAGGTCAAAGCCTTGAGATCACAATAGCCTTGAAAAGTCCCCGAGAAGTCTGCGGCGCGTTTGACCACCGGTAATTCCCGCAGTGCGCCGGCTGCATCGATGAGGCCGTCGATACTACCTCCGAAAGCCTCCGCACCTTTATCCGCAAGCGCAGCCAGCTCGACGAAATCCCAGAGCACTGCTAGATCAATGCGGCCGGACACGATCCCGTCCTCGACATCGTGAACGCTGTAGGCGATATCGTCCGAAAAATCCATAGTTTGGGCTTCCATGGAGCTTTGTTGATCCTCATGTCCGGCGCGCACCCACTCAAGAAGCTCCGCGTCCTCGTCATAGCAGCCGTATTTACGGTTGGTGCTGCCGTCAGGGTTGGTGCGTGTGCGTGGATATTTACATGCCGCATCCAAACTGGCGCGCGTGAGGTTGAGTCCTACACTCTCCCCTGAATCAAGAAGCACTTTTGGTTCTAAGCGGCTTAAGATGCGCAGGGTCTGAGCATTACCTTCGAAGCCTCCGCACTCGGTGGCGAGCATATTGAGGGCTTGTTCCCCGTTGTGGCCGTAAGGCGGATGCCCAATATCGTGGGTGAGTCCGGCCATCTCGCAGAGATCGGCATTCAGCCCCAGGGACGACCCGATACCGCGGGCAATCTGAGCTACCTCGAGCGAATGGGTGAGCCGAGTGCGGGGGGTGTCTCCGTCGCGGGGACCTACGACTTGGGTTTTGTCAGCAAGGCGCCGCAGGGCTGCTGAGTGCAGGACCCGTGCGCGATCACGGGCGAACGGTCCGCGTTCCTCAGGGGTGGAAGCCAAACCGTGGTGCTTAGCAGGCTCCTCATAAAGCCGCTGACGGTCATGGTCGGAGTAGCCGTATGCGGAAATCATGCACCTATTCTAAGGCTTTTTCCAATAGCTTTGCCCGAGCAAGGCGGTGTGGTGTTAAGTATGCCTGGAGGCGGCGAAGCCAGCACTGGACGACTTTGGCCAGCCTGGGCGAGATAAAGCGCTCAACTGCTAATACTGTCACTCCTCCCATTTCGTGAATGAGCGGACCCACTTTTACTACACCTGAATGATAAGGCGTAGGTGACAGCTGAAAATCAAAGCCTTCCAGTTCCCCCAAAAGACGCACCCGCAAGGCATGGGAGGGGTGAGTAACCACGATCCACGGTGGTGGGCACATAGCTGCGACATCGATAAGGGAGCCGCGGGTGTCATGACCTGAGGCGATCACCCGGATCTTGTCCGCTGCTACCCCCATCTCTTCAAGAGTCTGGCGGCCCACGTCGGCCTCAGAGTGGGATTCTCCCGGCATCTTTCCGCCCACCGTCATGATCTCTTGATTGCGATCACGCTGGTGAAGCTCTGCAGCCCACTTAAGGCGCTGGGCGAATATGGGCGATGGCCGGCCCTCTTTTTGGGCTGCACCTAGTACGAGAAACGGGGCGTGCGTATGGGGCACGCTGCCTGTGCGCAGCACCCCGTAGCTCCAGATCGTGAGGCCTAGAAAAAAGGGCGGGAGGAGGACGAGACGAAACATGGGTGCCAGTGTAATCGCCCCTAGAGATATGGCTGTGATTAGCTATTGTAGAGGGTATGACATCATTGCTATCACGCACCTTTACTACTGCCGTGGGGATCTTGGGATTCAGCGTCTGCGGATTCTTAGCAGCTGCTCCCCTGGCCTATGCCAGCACCCTGAACGTTATCGCGGAACCCGCGGTGAGCTATCCCCAAGTCGTGACTGATTTCACCGATCGCTTAAGCGCCAATGATATCGAGTGGATTAATGAGCGTGCTGCTGATTATGCTGCCGGTGAGGATGGCACGTTTACCTTGGTAATGGTCAATGATTTTGATGGCTTGACCCCCGAGGCTTGGAGTGAGCAGGTCCTCAATGAGGGTGCGGCGCGCCCCCGGGATATCGTTATGGTGATTGGGGCGAATAGTTATGGTTTTACCGGTGGCTCTGGCTTTAGTTCCGCTGAGCTCGATGCCATGTGGAATGCCTCCTCGCAGGCGTTGAGTGCGAGAGATTTTGCGGGATCTGCCGTGGCGTTGATGGATGCCGCACATCCTGCCGGCACCATGATTGCCGTAGATCCTGCCTCGGACTCAGACGGTTCGTGGGGATGGGTTGTCGGAGGTCTCGGCGCCACTGCCCTGGCGGGAGGGGGGATATATGCCGCAACTCGTCGGAAGTCGAAGAAATCTTCTCAGGAGATTTTAGAGAAGGCGCGCGCTCTTGATCCCGCCCAGCCCTCTGCGTTGCAGCAACTACCGCTGGATACTTTAGAGCAGCTTGCTGCTGAGGAGTTGGTGAGTACCGATGAATCGATTCAGCGGGCGCGCACCGAGCTCGATATCGCTATGGCAGAATTTGGGGCCGAACGCACTCGGGCCTTCACCAGCGCAATGAATCATTCCACACATACCTTGCAGAAGGCCTTTGAATTAAAGCGCCAACTCGACGGCGGCCTCTATGCGGGCGAGGTCGAAAAACGCGGATTGCTCGTCGATATTATTTCCTCGTGTGGCCAAGCCGATGATGCACTCGAGGCACAGGCAAATAATTTTGCCCAGTTGCGCAACCTACTTGTCCACGCCCAGGATAATTTAGACCGAATTACGCGAGAGACAGTGGAATTATATGCACGTCTCCCTGAGGCTGAGGCGCAGCTCGACGCCCTCAAGGAAGAATTTGAGGAGCCAATCTTAAGCCCGATCGCTCATAATATTGAGATCGCCCAAGCCGCCCTCAAAGAAGCTGACCAGCAGCTTGATATCGGGCGCAGTCTCCTTAATCGCCCCGCAGGTGAACAAGGTGGGCTCGTCGATGCCATTCGCCTGGCCGAAGCCGCGAGTGCGCAAACTGATCGGATGCTTAAAGCTATCGAACATGCGCACAGTGATATTAATCGCGCGCGTGCAGGCATCGGAGGTCTCATTACCGAAATTGAGGAGGAGATCCAGCAAGCCATAGATATTCGCGCGCAGGGCGAATCTCAGGGGACTCCGATGAATTGGCAGGCTGTGGAAGAGACTATTGAGCAGGCGCGCCACGTGGTTGAGCAAGCTCGGACGAATGCCCAGACTGATCCCTTGGGTACCTGGACTCTATTGAGTGATTGCGATGCGCGTCTTGATGAGATGCTCGAGCAAATCCAGGAGGGTACCACAAGTCATGCTCGCCTTCTGCAGGTATATACGCAACAAGCTGATGTCGCTGCTGCTCATATTCGGGCCGCGCGGGATCTGATTTCTACGCGAGGGCGCATCGTCCGGGCGGGGGCGCGCACCAAGTTGGCGGAGGCTGAGCGGTCCTATGCACAGGCTGAAAATGAACGTAACCGTCATACCCGTCAGGCGATTAATTACGCAAGGCAGGCGGCTCAATTAGCCCAGTCCGCGCTCACCTTAGCGCAACGCGATGATGACGATTACCGGATGCGTCACTCCACTCCGCGTTCCGGGGGTGGAACAGGTTCATTTGTCGCCGGAATGGTCATTAATGAACTTCTGAGCGGTGGCCGCCGCGGCGGGGGCTTCGGCGGAGGCTTTGGTGGCGGTTTCGGCGGCGGAGGCTTTGGGGGAGGCGGTTTTGGGGGCGGCTCCCGCGGCGGCAGTTTCGGCGGTGGAGGCTCCCGCGGCGGCAGCTTCTAGTCCCAAAAAGATCCGGTTCACAGGCTATGTGAACCGGATCTTTTTACTGGGTCAGTGCGATTAGGTCAGCAGGGTAAATATTGTAATCGCAATGGCCATGAGGGAGGTGAGGATGAGCGCCAGAGTCATTGACATCATCTTCGACTCTAATTGCGTGCGAGTCACCCACGAGAGGAATACGCGCTGTTCAGGGCTTAGAATATCGTCGGTACTGCGCCCGGTCTCGTCGGCGAATTCGGTAATGGCTTTCCGAACCCCGTTATTGCCGCCAGAAAACTGCCCGACTTTGCGATTGGTGGCGTCGAGGTATACCCAATCTTGACCACCTTCATTGACGGCTCGGATTTTAGTTCCGGCAAGATCGATGGTGATCTCATGCGATCGACCAAAGGGCTTATCGCCAGTGGTTGCGCGATACACCTGCGCGGTTGGCAGCGTGGCCTCGAGCTCGTTCTTATCGGCGCGTACCTTCCACGGACTAGTTCCCACCATGGCAGTATCGGGCTCGGAGCCGACCTTGAGTGGGAATACCGCGATTTCATCTTCCACGGGGTCGAGCAGGCGTGCAAACTCGCCCGTGCGCTTGGCCCACTGGGTGTATATGGGATCGGACATATTTGTTAACAACCTACCAATCGGGTGGCTAGATAGGACTCCAGTTCGGAGATCTTGACGCGTTCTTGCTCCATGGTATCGCGTTCGCGCACGGTTACGGAGTCATCGTCGAGTGAATCAAAATCGACCGTAACGCAGAAGGGGGTGCCGATCTCGTCTTGTCGACGATAGCGGCGTCCAATAGCACCCGCGACATCATAATCGACATTCCAGAATTTCCGCAGCGATTGCGCAATGCGCTCTGCTGTTGGGGTTAAGGTGTCTTTTTTCGATAGTGGCAATACCGCGACCTTGACGGGAGCCAAACGGCGATCGAGGCGTAAAACTACGCGCTTGTCCACCCCGCCCTTGGCATTCGGGGCTTCATCCTCGTAGTAGGCATCGCATAGGAACGCCATCATGGCGCGGGTGAGGCCGAAGGAGGGCTCGATGACATGTGGGACATAACGCTCGCCGTTGACCTGGTCGTGGTAGGAGAGGTCCTCACCGGAATGCTCAATATGGCAGCCGAGGTCATAGTCGGTACGGTTAGCCACGCCCATTAATTCGCCCCACTCGCTACCTTTGAAGCCGAAGCGGTATTCGAAGTCGATGGTGCCGGCGGAATAGTGAGCGCGCTCTTCCTCTGGGACATCAAACTGACGCATATTGTCGGGGTTAATACCGAGGTCGATGAACCAGTTCCAACAGTCATTAACCCACTGGTCGAATTTTTCTTGAGCCTGATTTTCAGGTACGAAATACTCGATCTCCATTTGCTCGAATTCACGGGTTCGGAAGATGAAGTTGCCCGGAGTGATTTCGTTGCGGAAGGCTTTACCAACCTGGCCGATTCCAAAGGGTGGTTTCATGCGGGCGGTGGTCATGACGTTTTTGAAGTTGACGAAGATACCTTGAGCAGTTTCGGGGCGCATATAGTGTAGCCCCTGCTCATTATCGACTGGGCCGAGGAAGGTTTTCATCAGTCCGGAGAACATCTGGGGTTCGGTCCACGCACCCGGTTGTCCGGTTTCTGGGTCGGGAATATCAGCGAGGCCATTTTCGGGCTTGTGGCCGTGCTTAGCCTCGTAAGCTTCGATTAGGTGATCGGCGCGGTAGCGCTTGTGGGTGTGCAACGACTCCACGAGGGGGTCGGTGAATGTGGCTACGTGGCCGGAGGCCTCCCAGACTTGGCGCGGCAGGATAATAGAAGAATCGAGCCCAACCATATCGGCGCGACCTTGAACGAAGGTGCGCCACCACTGTTTCTTAATATTTTCTTTGAGCTCGACACCCAAGGGGCCGTAGTCCCACGCGGAGCGGGTGCCACCGTAGATTTCGCCACACGGGTATACGAGGCCGCGGCGTTTGCAGAGGTTTACTACGGTATCAATGACTGAGCTTTGAGCCATGGAAAAAGGTCTCCTTGAGGTTTCTTAGTAATTAGCCTTCCCCCAGTTAATCGCGGGGAGTTCCTCCAACTTTACTAGTTCTTGACTGAGAAGCCTAAGCCGATTGCCGAAGAGAATCTCCTCCACGAGTTCCCTAAGAGAATTGGTGCCCTACGGCAAGCACTTTTGAGAAGTATAAGGCTTACCTAAGTAAACAAACAGGCCAAATACCTTATATATGGGCTTTTGTTCGGGAGCAGTTCTTAAAGTTCTGAGCGAGGAAGTGGTACGAGGTAGAATCTCCGCTATATTTAAGTATCAGGAACGCTACAGTTTAGGTATATACACGTAACCACTGTTGACCTATCGATTTTTCCACCTCCATTAACACCGAAGGGGATATATCGATTGAACAGTGTTTAGTTAGCCAAACGCAACGACCGATGGAGAGATGATGGGATCATTAACCGGTACCCAAGAAAACCGCAATACCTCGATGAATTGGGGCCACGATTTCACAATGGCTGCGGGGTTTTTTACCTCCCTTAGCTGCAGCACTCGTTTAAGCATCATCCAGCTTTTAAGCGGCGGCCCCCTATTTGTTAACGAAATTGCCGAACACTTAGACTGCAGCCAACCGCTCATTAGCCAGCACTTGAAGATACTTCGTACAGCTGGCATCGTGGGTAGTACCCGAAAAGGCCGAAAAATCGTTTACCACATTAGCAATCCCCTCGCGCTCGACATTGTTCAACGGGTCACCATGCAAGCGGAATCATCGAGATAAATATCTTTTAAAACAAAAAACAACCCCTCGGAAAATCCGGGATCAAACCGTAACCCATGATGGCATTTTGCGGCTAATGAAAGCGAAATCTAGTATGATTTGAGTCATAGCTAGACTGTAAAGTGCTGTTTGTTCCAGCTGACCGGTCCCCGCGACCAGTGAGCACCCTATGGAAGCTAGTCAGCTCAGGCTCTTGAAATTTTCCATCACGTGGCCTGTTTACTTCTAGCTATAGCAACGTTTTGCTTCATCTACCACCTCCTAGGTCTGACACCCTACCTGGTGCCAATAGCGCTCTGACAGGCGCGTATGAAGCTAAAAAATCATAAAAGGGAATGGAATCATGAACCGCACTTTAGAACCGAGGGTTCCGAAGCTCGGTGTCCGCAGCACCCGCCAACGCGCCGCTGTCGTCACTGTTCTTCGCGACTTTGATAATTTCGCCTCCGCAAAAACGATCCACGAGGAACTCACCAAGAGAAATCTCAAGGTAGGGTTGACAACCGTTTATCGCACCCTGCAGTCGCTGACTGAGATCAAAGCAGTCGACGCTTTGCACATGTCCAACGGCGAAACCCTTTATCGGCAATGCCTCAATAACGCTCACCATCACCACCTCGTGTGCACCCAATGTGGACACACAGTTGAGGTCGAAGGTGGCCCGGTCGAAGAGTGGGCGAAGGATGTCTCCCGCGCCCATAGCTTCACCCTTACAGGACATGACGCCGAAATATACGGCACGTGCTCACAGTGCGCCGCAACTATCTAGCCCCTAACCCAGGGCACTAACCCTGGGTTCAGCCGATAATCGTGCCAAAGGCCATACCCAATACATAGGTGATACCTGCAGCACCGAGTCCTATTAGCAGTTGACGGATCGCCCGGTACACAGGAGGTTTCCCGGAGAGTACACCGGTGAGACTACCCGTAGCAATCAGGGCGATGCCAACTAATACAATGCCTGCTAGACCCAAGACGAGGCCACTAAATTGAAAAGCCAGGATAAACGGGATAAGCGGGATAAATGCTCCCCCAGCAAAGCAACAGAAGCTGTAGATGGCCGCATGAATAGCTTCCTTGGAGTCGATGTCGCTGTTCTCCCCAAACTCTTCTATCAACGCCTGATCATGGGAATCCGCTAAGGAATTTAAGACCTGCTCCGCCTTGAGTTGAGCCTCGTGATCACCTAATCCACGTGCTCGGTACACCAGCGCGAGCTCATTGGCATCCACATCGAGTGCCGCCACACTGCGCTGCGCCTTCTGATCCGGGGCGGACGCCTCGCGCAGCTCCTGAGAACTCTTCACCGAAATATATTCTCCGGCCGCCATAGACAGAGCCCCTGAGAGCAAACCAGAGATACCTGCAAGAAGGACGAAGCGGGAATCGACGCCCGATCCCATCACTCCCAAGACGAGCGCCAAATTGGAGACGAGGCCGTCATTTGCACCGAAAATAGCAGCACGGAAGGAGCCACTCATTTTCTCCCTGGCATCCGCAGCTAAACCACGAATGACCTCGCCATGCATCATCTCATCAGCGTGCATTTGCGCCGTGGCATCCGCATCCTTCTCATAGGGACTGCGCATTTCCGCGTTTTGCATTAATGCAAGAGCAAAAAGAGAACCGAAGTGCTGGGTCATAAACGCCAGCACTAAGGTGCTAAAATCTGGGCGGCGCGGGAGCCCCACATCATCACCCAACTTTTCGCGCCAGTATTTCTCGTGGCGTTCTTCGGCACGCGCCAAACTTAAGAGGATCTCTTTCTCCTCACCGCTTCTCTTATGAGCTAACTGCCGATAAACCGCGGCCTCGGCGCGTTCATTGGCCAGATACTGCTGCCATTTGCGGATTGTTTTGGCATCCGGGGTAGGGGTCACTTCACTCCTCCGAAACGACGGTCACGATGAGCATATTCAATAACTGCGTCAAAGAGATCAGCAGGTGTGTAATCGGGGAAGAGCTTATTCTGATAAACCATTTCCGCGTAGGCAGATTGCCATAACAAAAAATTTGAGGTTCGCTTTTCCCCCGACGGTCGCAGGAATAAGTCCACGTCGGGCATATCGGGCTCGTCGAGAAAGATGTGAAAATTCTTCTCCGTTATGTCTTCTGGATCTAAAAGGCCTTGCTGAACCTTCCGGGCAATATCGCGAACCCCGTCCACGATCTCCGCGCGACCACCGTAATTAACACACATATACAGCGTCATCGCCTCATTATTCTTGGTGAGCTCTTCCGCCGCTTCAAGTTCGTTAATGACACTGCGCCATAGCCGTGGGCGCCGGCCAACCCAGCGAACTCGCACCCCACGCTCATGAAGCCACATTTTTTGGCGCGATAATACATCACGGTTAAAGCCCATGAGAAAGCGCACTTCTTCTACGCTGCGCCGCCAGTTCTCGGTGCTAAAAGCATAGGCGGAGAGATTTTTCACCCCTAGCGCTAAACAAGCAGAGACCATATCCAACAGTACGGCTTCGCCGCGCTGGTGCCCTTCGGTACGCTTTAAGCCGCGCTGCGTAGCCCACCGCCCATTGCCATCCATAACGAGGGCGATATGATTGGGGATAAACTGCGGATCTATTTGAGGTGCCTGTAGATTATCGCTCACCTCTCCTATCTTGCCATTAGCGACAGCCGAGTCCTAAACCTGATCGAGAACTTCTAAGGCGGCAATTTTGCGTTCGGCATACCACTGAAAATGGAGGCGCACGAACTGATGAACTTCGGCCTGAAAATGCGAAGATTGCGCGATGATCTCGATCGCGTTGTCAAGGAATTGATGCTCGAGAAGCCACGCTATATGCAAGGCTTCGGGATCTAATTCCTTGGAACCGGGGGGCCGACAATTCACACATACCGCACCCCCAGGTGCCGGGTGAAAAGCATGATGGGGCCCCGGTTTCTGGCATTGCGCACACAGGAAGAGGCTGGGCGCCCAACCCGCGATATGCATGGCTTGCAATAAGAATGCATCCAGGACGACCGTGGGATAAGCCGTCTGCCGCATCAGTTCGATATGGTCGAGAACGAGATCATAAAGATCATCTTCAGCCAGGCGCTCCGCCACTTCAAGAATTGCTGTGGCGGCAATAAAACGCTGCGAATCCTCCACAATTCCGGTGGCAAAAAAACGCACCGTATCTGCTTGGGTAAGAGTCTCCAGATTACGACCCGGATAAAGCTGTACATCTATCTCCACAAAGGGCTGCAGCCTCGATCCGAAGCGGCTTTTTGCGCGCCTGACTCCCTTAGCTACCGCACGGATAATGCCATGCTCTTTACTTAAGAGAACAACGATACGATCGGCTTCTCCAAAATCATAAGTGCGCACGACAACCGCGCGCACCTTATATGATTGTCTAGCCACTAGAATCCAAGGCGACCGAGCTGCTTTGGATCAGACTGCCAGTTCTTCAACACCTTCACCCGCAGGTCAAGGAAAACATTGCTGCCAAGTAGCTCGATAATTCTGGGTCGAGCTTTAAAAATGATCCGGCCCAGACCGCGTCCGCCGCGACCGATAATAATGCTCTTCTGCCCCGGGCGTTCCACATAAATCACAACATGAACATCGAGAACTCCCTCACGTTCGGTGCTCGGGATGATCTCGTCAACCTCCACGGCCACCGAGTGAGGCAATTCTTCCTTGAGGCCAGCAAGTGCGGCCTCGCGCACGATCTCCGCAATCCGAGTGGGGGTATCGTCGTCGGTGATGTGATCATCGGGGTAAAATTTCGGGCCCTCGGGAAGCTGATTGATAATCACATCGATCAGTACCTCACGCTGTTCACCCGTGATCGCCGAGACTGGTACCACCTCGCACTCACTACCGAGAAGTTCATGCAAAGCCATCAGCTGCACGGCCACTTGATCGCGGCTGACCTTATCCACCTTGGTCACAATGCCCATCAGAGGCGTTCTCGGGGCGACGCTGCGAATATTGTCCACAATCCAGCGATCACCCGGCCCAATCTTTTCATCGGCTGGGATCGTGACCGCAATCAGATCCATATCCGCATAGGTATCTTTGACCACCTCATTGAGGCGCTCACCCAAAAGCGTGCGCGGGCGGTGTAGACCCGGGGTATCCACGACGATGATTTGGGCGTTGTCGCGGTGCACCAGGCCTCTAATGGGGTGGCGGGTTGTCTCGGGCTGATTGGCGGTAATCGCAATCTTTTCTCCCACCAGTGCGTTGGTGAGCGTGGACTTTCCCGAATTGGGTCGTCCTACAAATGAGATAAAACCGGAGCGGAATCCCTCGGGGGTATCGGTAAAATTCACCCTTCTCCTTAGATTGAGTGTTGGGATTTCTTTAGCTTAGCGGATTTTCGACGCCACAAAATGATGGTGTGGATTCACAAAGGAATCTTGGGCCTTAATCAACAGCAATTCCCGAGAGTTTTCTTCGTACGTCATCGAAATAAGATCAAAGATGGCGGCCGCTGTTTTTTCTAATGCCTTTTTGGCATCGAAATCGCGAATATAGTGGCCGGTAAATAAAGCTGCGGTGACATCCCCGGAGCCATTACGCTTAACGTCGAGATAAGGGGTTTGGATGATCCACACACCCTCATCATTAACAACCACCATTTCCACGGTGTGCTCTGGCCGGCCCGGACGCATCACAGAGGTCACCAGAACCGTATGCGGACCGAGGGCGCGCGCCTTATCAGCTGCAGCGATAGTGGACTCAAGATCGCTCGCCTCCATCCCCGTGAGATAGCCCAGTTCAAACTGATTGGGGGTGATGATATCTGCCACAGGCACGACGACGTCGCGGAGCAAGGGCGGGATTAATTCCGACACAAAGCACCCCGACTTCGCATTACCCATAACGGGATCGCAGGCATACTGAGCTGAAGGATTCTTTCTCTTTATCGCAGCAACCGTCTCGGTGATAACCTCAGCGATATCGGATCCACCCTGATAGCCCGAGATAATGGCCTCGATATTGGCGAAAGCACCGCGGGCGGAAATTCCGGCTATGACATCGCGAACGTGGTCAGCCGGAATGAGCTGACCACCCCAATCTCCGTAACCGGTATGGTTAGAAAAATTAACGGTATGCACGGGCCACACCTCGTGGCCGATACGCTGGAGGGGGAAAACTGCCGCAGAATTACCCACGTGCCCATAGGAAACGTGGGATTGAATCGAAAGAATGCTCATATCGAGTATTCTTCCACGCTCCTAGGCGGAAGTGGAATTATCCACCATGTCGATAAAGAGCTCGTGGACCGTGGTATCTTGTCCCAGCTCGGGATGAAAACTAGTAGCAAGCACATGATTGCGCTTTACCGCCACAATCGCCCCGTTCGCGGTACGAGCGAGAACTTCGACGCCGGGGCCAATCTCCTCCACCCAGGGAGCCCGGATAAAGGTTGCATTGACCTTCTTACCAGCTATATCGAGAGTTTCCTCGAATGAATCGACTTGACGCCCAAATGCATTGCGACGCACCGTTATATCTAGTGCCCCTAGGCAGTGCGCATCTGCTCTGGTATCAAGCACACGTGAACTAAGGAGGATCATGCCAGCGCATGTGCCATAGGCGGGCAAGCCCTGCTGCACCAGGTGGCGCAGCGGTTCTAATAGGCCCCCTAATTCGAGCAAGGTCGATATCGTAGTGGATTCGCCGCCTGGCAAGATAATCCCGGTAAGCCCCTCAAGGTGCTCGACCCGGCGAACCAACCGGTACTCCCGACCCAAAATTTCGAGCATGCGAGCATGTTCGCTGACGCCCCCTTGGAGCGCCAAGATGCCGATCATCTACCAACCGCGCTCGGCCAAGCGATGCGATACGGGGATCTCATCGACATTAATGCCCACCATGGCTTCGCCCAGACCGCGGGAAACGCGAGCGATCGTATCGGGGTCGTCATAATTTTGGGTTGCCTGAACAATTGCGCGGGCCCGTTGTTCTGGATTACCGGACTTGAAGATGCCAGAGCCGACAAAGACTCCCTCCGCCCCCATCTGCATCATCATGGCGGCGTCAGCTGGGGTGGCAATGCCTCCAGCAGTAAAGAGCACAACTGGGAGTTTCCCAGTGCTGGCTACCTCCACGACTAATTCATAAGGGGCTTGGAGCTCCTTGGCCGCCACGTAGAGTTCATCACGAGACATGGAGCTGAGGCGATTGATCTCAGCACGAATGGTACGCATATGAGTGACTGCATTGGATACATCACCGGTGCCTGCCTCACCCTTGGAGCGAATCATAGCTGCACCTTCGTTGATGCGGCGCAATGCCTCTCCGAGATTGGTTGCCCCGCAGACGAATGGGATGTCGAAGGCGAATTTATCGATGTGGTTGGTGTAATCGGCAGGGCTGAGCACCTCCGACTCATCGATGAAGTCTACCCCTAGAGATTGCAGTACTTGAGCTTCCACGAAGTGTCCGATCCTCGCTTTGGCCATCACGGGGATGGTGACGGCGTTGATGATGCCGTCGATCATATCGGGATCTGACATGCGCGATACCCCACCTTGGGCACGAATATCGGCTGGCACACGCTCGAGTGCCATCACAGCGGTGGCTCCCGCGTCCTCGGCGATCTTGGCCTGCTCCGGGGTGACCACATCCATGATCACGCCTCCTTTGAGCATCTCCGCTAGGCCACGTTTAACACGCGCGGTACCAGTAAACTTTTCGCTGCTCATCAAATCTCCTTGAAGTGAGGTACAAAGGTACTGCTTTATCATAAGGGGTGAGCCGGCTTCACGCCCTCACCCAGGTGTTATTAATAATGGATTTCATCGAAAACGTCCACATCAGTGGACTTTTATTCAAAAATCCCTCATTCTTGATGCGTGTCCAAAAGGGTGACCAGAACAGAGCGCACACGTACCCGCCCACGCGTGTCCCGTCCCCCTTCGGCCTGTAAACGCAGACCGTTAGTTTCAACGACCGTGCCAGGCAAGGGCACGCGGCCTTCCTCGAAGGAGATGAGCCCCGCCACGGTTTCCACCTGGTCTTCAATTTCATCTGAGAATTCGAAGTCAATGCCGTGCTTTTCTCGGATATGCTCCACTAGTTCCTCGAGATTCAGGCGTGCCACCACGCGGTAGCTATAAGAATCATCGGCGAGATCCTCGATTGGAGCCAGTTCTTCCTGATCGTATTCATCAGCGATCTCGCCAACGATTTCCTCCAAGATATCCTCGATCGACAACAGGCCAGCAACTCCTCCAAATTCGTCGATGAGGATGGCCAGGTGGAAACGCTCGGTTTGCATCTCCTGCAGTAAAATATCGAGTTTTTTTGAATCTGGAATGAATTTTGCTGGCCTGAGGATATCGTCGATAGGTGTAGTGCCGGCATCATCGTTGAGGAAGGTATTTTTCATCACATCCTTGAGGTAGACAATACCGACGATATCGTCCACATTCTCCCCGATTACAGGAAGCCTAGACAGACCCGAGCGCACAAAGACTCCCGTGGCCTGGCGGGTAGTAATGCCGGAGTTCAACCACACCATTTCAGGGCGCGGCACCATCACTTCGCGGGCCGTGGTATCAGCTAGATCGAAGACATTTTGGATCATCCGCCGTTCTTCGTTTTCCATGACGCCCTGCTGCGAGGCGATATCGACCATCTCACGCAGCTCGATCTCCGTCGAATACGGACCATCTCCATAGCCAGCGCCGGGCGCTATGCGATTTCCCACATAGACTAAAACCCGAGTTAGCGGGCCTAGGATGACGGCCAGCGTATTCAGAAAGATTGCCGCATTCACGCTAATCGCATAAGGGGCGGCCCGGCCAATGGAATTAGAAATAACGGCCAGCAGCATATAGGCGATAAGAGTGGCAAAAACCAGGCCCACCGAGATTCCCCAATGGTGCCACGTGGAGTCAGCGAGGAAGCCCGCACTCACGGCTGCGATAGCACCGAAGAGGGTACGAGCGAGACCAAGTATATTACTGTGTTCTTCGCGGCGCTCTAGAACCTTAACCAGGCTCTTATGGGTCTGGGTGGGGGCATCTTTGACATCTTTGATCGCTCGCGCTCGGGAGACATGCGCGATAGCGGCCTCGATGACGCCTAGAGTTGTGGCGATCAGGAGGCTTAAGACAATAATGACGATGAGGCTAAGCGAGTTCACTGTTCTCCAATAGCAGGGATTGACTGCTCAGAGTCCATCTGTTGATCGAGGGCCAACCGCTGGGCCGCGGTGGGAAAAGCCCCCTCATTTTCGGGGCGAGGCTGGAAGTCCAGACCGCGCGCGGCGCAATCGTCGTACCAATCCCGCAATAAATCATTCTGGAGGGCAAACATATATTGCTCTTCGCGCGGCTCAATATGGTCATAGCCTAAGAGATGCAAACAGCCGTGCACGGTTAATAACGCCAATTCATGGGCGAGATCGTGGCCGGCTTTATCAGCCTGTTGAGCGGCAAATTCGGGGCACAAAATAATATCGCCGAGCATTGCTGGCCCTAGGTCCACAGCATCTGGGCGCTGCGAATGCGGAGTGAGTTCATCCATGGGGAAACTCAAAACATCCGTCGGTCCCGGCAGGTCCATCCATTGCATATGCAAATCACTCATCGTGGCGGTACCCACCAACGAAATAGTCAAGAGCGCCTCCGGGTGAATATCCATCTCCCGCAACACAAAACGAGCGCAATCGACGAGTGCTACCTCATTGATGAGCGTATACCCAGATTCGTTGAGAATTTCGATGCTCATTGTTATCTTTCTTGTCGACGCTTTTCTTCCGCGGCCTCATAGGAATCATAAGCAGAAACGATGCGACCGACGAGCTGGTGACGCACCACATCCTCAGCACCGAGTTCAGCAAAGTGGACACCTTCCACCCCACGCAGAATGGAGCGCACGAGGCGCAGTCCAGACTTTTGGCCACCAGGAAGATCCACCTGGGTGATATCGCCTGTAACAACCATCTTGGAACCGAATCCAAGCCTGGTCAGGAACATTTTCATTTGAGCCGCAGTCGTATTTTGAGCTTCATCCAAGATAACGAAGGCATCGTTGAGGGTGCGGCCGCGCATATATGCAAGCGGAGCCACCTCGACAATACCTGCTTCCATGAGCTTAGGAATAACTTCCGGCTCCACCATATCGCGCAGCGCATCGTGCAAAGGCCTCAAGTAGGGATCAATCTTGTCGTTGAGAGTGCCGGGTAAAAAGCCCAGCTTCTCCCCTGCTTCAACAGCAGGGCGAGTCAAAATGATGCGGCTCACGTGCTTAGCTTGGAGAGCTTGGACAGCCTTAGCCATGGCGAGATAAGTTTTACCCGAGCCCGCAGGACCCAGCCCGAAAACGATCGTATTATCGTCGATCGCGTCCACATACTCCTTTTGGCCATAAGTTTTTGGGCGCACTGACTTTCCGCGGCGCACCACAATATCGCTAGCGAGCGCCCGGGCTACTGACTGGGGGGACTCAATGGTAATCATCGACAGCGTATGTTTCACAGCATCTGGTGTGATCTCCACTCCGCGGCGCGCCATAGACTGCAATTCCTTGAGCACTTTGATCGCCCTGGAGACCTCATGGTCCACCCCATTGAGAGTGACAACAGTTCCGCGTATATGAATGCTGCAATCGAGGTGGTCTTCTAAGACCTTGATATGGCGATCATTAATGCCGAAAATTACCGGCGCATGATTACTATCTACTTCGACCGTGCGTACTATCTGACTCAAAAAAATTTACCTTCCACAAGTATAGTGTCCACCTCACAGTATCAGAGCGACCACCGTGGGGTGAGTACGCCCAGAGCCGCTAAGGCCACCATTCCAGCTGCAGCGGTGCGCAGTACCTCGGGGCCCAATTTGACCAAATGCGCTCCGAGGTCGATGAAAACCTGGTATTCCTCTGGGCTGATTCCCCCCTCCGGGCCAACAATGAGTGCTAAGCGCTGGACGTGGGGATAATCACGCAGAGCCTGAGCAATAGGTTGCGCAGAATCCTCCGCCAGCACGAGGACCAGGTCCATTTCGGTGCAAATCTCCCTTAATTGAGGTGTCGAACTCAGGGGATAGATCTCGGGGAGATAGCTTCGCCGGGATTGTTTTGCGGCGGCTAGGACTGCGGATTGCCACTTCTTTATTCCCTTGTCCGCTTTAGGCCCCGACCATTGAGCGATGCACCGACTCGCCTGCCATGGCACGATGGCATCCGCACCAGCTTGGGTGAGCAGGTCGACGGTGAGCTCACTGCGTTCAGACTTCGGCAGCGCCTGAATCACCGTAATATGTGGGCACTGAGGAATTTCTTTATCGCACTGGAGGATCATTCCGCGCAGAGTATCTTTGCCCGAAATCTCCTGAACCTCGATCAACGCCCGGGAACCGTGGCCGTCGACAAGCTCAATATGTTCCCCGATTCCAATCCTTTTAGCGCTCACCGCATGCCGCCCTTCCGACCCTGTTAGTTCAACGGCGCCTGTTTGGGGCAGCGGGGCGGAATGGAGGAATACTGGTAGTGACATGACTACTTCCGGAATTTATTACGGATCCGCGAGAAGAATGAATTATCATCCGCGGATTCATGGACTTGTGCTAAATCTTGGCGGTGATCTCGCAGAGACTGCAGAATCTTGCGCGATTGTTCATCCAATTCTCGCGGAACCATGACATTGATATGGGCAATCATATTGCCGAAGCTGTCCGCGCGCAGCTGCTTCATGCCCTTTTCCTCGATAGTGACAACTTCACCGGGCTGGGTACCGGCTGGGATCTCGAAAGTGATCTCGGCCCCGTCCAGACCTGTTACTGATAAGTCGGTGCCTAAGGCCGCATCAACCATCGGGATATTGGCCCGGAAATGGAGGTGATCGCCTTCTCGCTCGAAGATAGGATGCGGTGCAACGGTGATCTCGATATACAGATCACCGGCAGGGCCACCGCCCAAGCCCACCTCACCCTCGCCACTTAAACGCAGTTGCATACCACTGGCAATGCCCGCTGGGATACGAACCGACTTATTGCGTCGGGTGCGCACCCGGCCGTGGCCGGCACACTTATCACACGGGTCTTCGATGATATCGCCGAAGCCCTCGCAGACTGGGCATGCGACGGTGGTGAGCATATTGCCGAGGAAGGAGCGCTGCATCTGCTCGATATGACCCGAGCCTTGGCATCGAGAACACCTGACGGGCTGAGCCTTGGTTTTCGATCCCGAACCGTGGCAGATATCGCAGACCACGGCGGTGTCGATGGTGATCTCCTCATCGACACCTTGGAAAGCGTCTTCGAGAGTGATCGACAACCGCACCAGGGCGTCATCGCCTGGGCGTACCCGGCTTATTGGGCCCCGTCCGCCACCACCGCCACCGAAGAAGGCGTCGAAAATATCTCCGAAACCGCCGCCGAAGCCCGGGTGCTGTCCCCCGCCGCCCTGCTGCATGGGGTCACCGCCCATATCGACAATGCGACGTTTTTCCGGGTCGAGGAGAACCTCTTGGGCGAGGGAGATATCACTGAATTTCGCTGCCGCCTCTGGGGTGTCATTGACATCCGGGTGGTATTTACGAGCCAACTTACGGTAGGCCTTCTTGATTTCGTTATCAGATGCATCCTTGGAGATATTGAGAATGCCGTAGTAATCGCGAGCCACAAAAAGTCCTTTATTATCTACTAGTTCGAAACGGTGATCGTGTCTAAAAAGCACATTCTAGTCACGTTCCCATAACTAGGCCCTAATCGCCCTCAATGGATAAACCGCCCTCGGCTAACTTGACCGAGGGGCGGGAGAGAGAAACTCATACTACCGGCCGAGGAGGAAGTGATTGAATAGCCCACCAAAGATTCCCACAATCGAAATGAGTGCTGCGATCACTGAGCCAATGATGGCGCCGCGGCTACTTCCGGTGGACTGCTGAGGGGAGTCTTGGTCTGCCGGAGGAAGTGGCTGAGCAGGTTGCGAAGGCTGAGAAGGTTGAGGCTGGTTTTTGGTAGCGGTAGGGATAGGCCGTGGCTTTTCTACAGCGGGCTTCTCTTGGGTGCTACTGGGAGAATGAGGACGTGGCGTCGAGCTGGGTGCATGAGGACGCGGTGTGGAGCTGGGTGCATGGCGCTTCGATATCAATGGAGTGTCGAGAGTGAAGATCGCCGAGCAGATGGGTTCAGCCGAGGGGCCCTCGCTAATCGGTGCAGACACTTCTAGGTGTGCGGTGCCAGCGGCGATATCTTCGTGAGTCAGCGTGCGAGTATAAGTGAGATAGATCGATGATCCGTTCTCGACTACCGGATCTCGCCGTCCATCCTTGACGTGCCAAGGTAGGTACAACAGGAAGAGGTTATCACTGTTGGTGTGGAAATTGAGGAAGGGATCAGCTGTGACACCGACATAGAACGGCCCACGAGAGAAGCCATTATTACGGATTCCCAGTTCGTAGGAAATTGTATCGCCAGCGCGCGCATCGCGATCCTGCCATGACACGGTGACCTCAGGATGGGTGGAGACATGATCGCAAGCGACTGTGCGCCACGGAAATTCAACTCCCTGTGGAGGCTGGGTTTGGGCTTGGGACACAGGGGCGATGAGGCCAGCGGTAAGAACCGCGAGGAGGCCGGCAGCTCCAAACCGGGTGATGGATCGCGAACCAGCGAAGATACGAGGCTTCATGATGAGATGACCTTTCCTGTCGTGGGCACTAGAGATTGGTAAATATGTCCAGAAAAATATAGCTCCCACCATTTTCCCTTGCAAAACGAAAGCTCAACCCTTATTTTCGGAGCATTTTTGGCCATACTGGAGATAAAAATCGAATCTACTGCCCGCTGTCATCATCCCTTATAGGTATTAACCATCGTTGGCTGATGATTCTTAAGGCTTTGGACTGCGCCGCGTCGAGTATGGGCGAAAATTCTCAGGTCTCTAACAATAAGTTTTCCGACGCAGGGCCGCTCTCATATCGATAGCGCTTAAGCTAGCAAGCTCAAGCGTAATCGATCCTCTCGCTCTAGGTCCCTTAGATTTTTCTTCTTCTAGTAATTGATCACAGCTTTAGAGACATAGTGCGCTACCGCCTGCACCTTGGCCATTGTTGCTGGGTAGTCCATGTGGGTGGGCCCTACAACCCCCAGACCGCCCACCCCATAGCTGGTGGCCACCACAGATGCTTCGCGCATCTTATCGTCACGGGTTTCCTCGCCAATCATCACGCTCGTTGTCCCGAGATCTTGCACATTCGCTAAAAGTTCCAGCACCACGACTTGCTCCTCGAGTGCCTCCAGAACACGGGGGAAATCAGCGGAGAAACGCTGCAGGTGCGGGGTTCCAGCCAAGATGAGGCGATCACTAGGGTGCTCGATAAAAGTATCGACCAACGCACTCACACAGCTGATGAGGTGCGGGCTTAAATCTGCTTCAGCACGGGCCATCAGCCCGCTGAGCGCTAGGGCGGCCTCGGATAAGAAGACACCGTCCAAGGCACTATTAATCAGATATTTCAGGCGCGCTACTTGATCCTCGTCGATAGCGGCGTCGAGGTCGACAATGCGCTGCTCTACGCGACCGGTATCGGTGATCAGCACTAAGAGCAGCCTGGTGGGATTGAGAGTCACCAATTCGAGGTGCTTAACGCGCGCCGCTTTTAAAGTCGGCATTTGCACCACTGCCACCTGATGCGTGAGCTGCGCGAGCAGGTGGACCGAGCGCTTGAGCACCTCTTCAAGGTCGATGGCCCCTTCGAGGAAGCTCGAGATTGCCCGACGCTCCGCGGGATTCAGGGGTTTTACCTCGTGCAGTGAGTCGACAAAAAGCCGGTAGCCTTTATGCGTCGGAATTCTGCCTGAACTCTTATGTTGCTGCGCGATATAGCCTTCTGCCTCTAGTGCGGCCATATCATTGCGGATGGTCGCGGAGGACACGTTGAGTTGATGGCGATCGAGTAAGGCTTGCGACCCAACAGGTTCTTGGGAGCGAATATAATCGGCGACGATTGCACGCAACACTTCTTGCCGACGCTTCAGTGTGCTCATATCCCTACCTTTCTCCTGCTACTAGGATATCTGCAATCATTCCGTCGGCAAGTAGTCGCCCCCTATCACTGACCGCGACGCGCTGCCCCACCGTCAGGAGGCCGCGTTCGGCGAACCGCTGAATCACCTGCACCTCCAGCTCGTTGAAATGCTCTTTTCCCAAACCTTCCTTAAGCCGAAGCCCCAACATGACTTGCTCTTCGTGGCGCTCTTGAGTGCTCAGCACCTCGCGTTCTGCGATAGGCAACTGACCTGCATTGATCATCTGCGCATACCGCGCGGGGTGTTTAACGTTATAAAAGCGTGTGCCGTCTAGATGCGAGTGAGCCCCTGGCCCTGCTCCCCACCAGTCGTGATTGCGCCAATAACCTAGATTATGGTGGCACTGCCCGCCCTTTTTTGCCCAGTTAGAGACCTCGTACCAATCAAAGCCTGCGGCCTGTAAGGCACGATCGATCATCTCAAAGCGGTCAGCGTAAATATCTTCATCTGGTGCGGGAATATGGCCGTTTCTAATTTTCCGGGCCATCCTCGTGCCGTCCTCGACAATTAGGGAATAGGCCGAGATATGGTCGATATCTAAAGCAAGGATCTGCTCGAGGGTGGCGCGTATATCTGAGTCGCGTTCAGTGGGGGTGCCATAGATCATGTCCAGATTGATATGGTTAATGCCCGCCCGCTGAGCCTCCCGCACCGCCTCGAAGGCGCGCCCGGGGGTGTGTTGGCGCTCAAGAACTTTAAGAACCCTAGGGCTCGCAGATTGCATGCCGAGACTGAGTCGGGTGAACCCCGCCTTCAGCAGAGAGTCAAAGAACTCGGGTGAGGTTGACTCGGGATTGGATTCCGTAGTTATTTCCGCACCACGGGCGATTCCGCACGTAGATCTAATCGCATCGAGGATTCGGCTCAGCCCCTTAGCCCCGAGAACTGATGGGGTTCCCCCACCAATAAAAACGGTATGTGCTGGACCTATATCGTAGCTTTGAACCATGAGCTGAAGCTCGCGCTCCAGGGCGTCAAGGTATGTAGCGGGTGAAAACGCACCTAATTCGCCTGGGACGTAGGTGTTGAAATCGCAGTAACCACACCGGGATTGACAAAAGGGGACGTGGATATATACGCCGAACATCTGAACCTAGGATACTTTGTTGTGTTTTTTGGCTTTGACCCGAGCCACCACAGCATCGATACGCGCCCGCTCACTCAAGAAAGCCGGTGGGTGAGATCCGCGCAGCCCAGCGGTAAAACGTGGGTGTTCGGTTGCTACCGTCTGCAACCAGGCATCGCTGGCCGCTGTGACTGCTTCAAAGGTGCGGGCATACAGCAGCGGCAGACTAAGGCTGTCAACGTCGCGAGCCGCGCGTTCCGTTTCTTTGAGTTCCCACTGCACAATATGGTCTAAATATTCGCCTATGAATTCAGTGCGAGCCCGCAAGGCTATGCTCAGTTCTTGAACACTCACCGGCGATTGCCGGAGCGGAAAACGTTCTCTGAGACTAGCGCTATTGACGATCACGGGCCGATCCGTCTCTTTTAATCGCGGCGCAGCCATAGATACTGTTCCAGAGGCAAGACCAGAGGTTAGGGCCTGACGCAAGCCGATCAGCTCGGCCATCACGCGCCGAGAATCATCGCGAGCGTCTTCGACAATCAGGGAAAATTCTTCGAGGCAATCCTCAACCAATTCGGCATCCCAATCGGCGATGGCTTCGGCCAAGTTTTCGATATAGGTGGCAACTTCATCGCCGATATTAAAGATTTCCTGAGTTAGTTGCAGGTGTCGAACGGTTGCATCGAAAACATGTAGCACCCGTTTACACCCCCTTTTTTTGTCGAGACCTGTAGGCGGCACTCCTAGGTTGTCGCCCTCGCTTCGATCACTCTAAAACATCTGACAAGCAAAGGGGGCACGGCTCGCCGTGCCCCCTTTATAATTTCTTCTTCGCTACTCAAGCGCACCCTGGAAGATTACTGATTGCGCTGGTAGAGGTGCTCAATCTCGGCTGCGTAGCGGCGCTGTACCACGGCGCGCTTTACCTTCATGGTGGGGGTGAGTTCATCATCACCCTCGGTGAGATCGCGATCTAAAATATAGAATTTTTTGATCGCTTCCGCATGCGAAACACTCGCATTGGCCTGATTGACGGCATCCTGTATTTCAGCCCGCAGCATAGGGTTGGTAGCGAGATCGGCGATACTGCGCGATTCCGGAATATTCATATTCAATTTCCACCGTTTCATGGCCTCTTCATCGAGTGTGACCAATAGGCCCACGAAGGGTTTGCCGTCACCAACCACCATGGCTTGAGAGATCAACGGATGAGATCGTAGCGAGTCTTCCATGGGGCCGGGATAAACATTCTTGCCGCCGGCAGTGACAATGAGATCCTTTTGCCGCCCAGTAATAATGAGGTGACCTTCGGGGCTCAACTCGCCAAGGTCTTCTGTGTGGAACCATCCCTCTTCGTCAAAGACTTTGTCGGTGGCTTCGGGGTTATTCCAGTAACCATCAAACACAGTGGGACCTTGGATGAGAATCTCAGAGTCTTCGGCGATGCGGACACTCATTCCGCCGATGGGTGGGCCAACGGTACCAATCCTTTGATTCTCGAAGTCCACTGTTACGGCAGCGGCCGTTTCAGTGAGGCCATAACCCTCGTAGATGCGGGCTCCTATCCCGCGGAAGAAGTGCATCAATTCTGGATCCATCGCACTGCCGCCGGAGATGGCATATTTCACTGAATCACCCATGGCTTGGCGAATCTTCGCATAGATCAATTTATCAAAGCCTGCATGTTTAATCTTTAATACCCGAGATGGCCCCTCAGGATCGTCGAGTGCTTTGGAATATTCGATCGCAACTCTTTCTGCACGCGCAAATAGCGCCGCCTTCACCGGTCCCCCCTCCGCGGCATTAGCCGCTGCGGAGTTGCGCACCTTTTCAAAAACTCGAGGGACCCCCAAGATAAGATTGGGGCGAGAGCGTTGGAATTGCACGCCGAGAGTGGAGAAATCTGACCAGTGCGATTGCGTGGCGCCACTGATTGCCACCGCAAGTGATACAGATCGGCTGAAAACGTGCGCGAGCGGGAGGAAGGTAAGCACCTGAGTTCCCGGAGCAGCAATGCTGCCAATTTTGTTGGTTAATAATCCCCACGCTTCGGCAAGCCAGTTTTTATGTGTTAACCGGCATCCCTTCGGCCGCCCTGTCGTACCGGACGTGTAGACCAGCGACGCGAGATCGGAGCTCTTAGTTGCAGCGATGCGGGAGGAAATATCCTCATCGGGTATATCGCGGCCCTCAAATTTTAACGTTGAAATAGCGGAGGCATTAATCTCGAGTACCCGGCGCAATTGCGAGGTGGACCGAAGAAGTGGCGGTGTGCCCGACTCGTCGAGGACGAGGTTCTTCATGAGCTCGGTATGCTCACGTGTCTCGGTCACGGCGAAAACCGCACCCGAATCTTCAATAATCCACTGCACTTGACTGATCGAGGAGGAACCATAAATGGGCACACTCACCGCTCCCGCCGCCCAGATGGCAAAATCGAGGAGCGACCACTCGTAGCGAGTCTCAGAGAGCAATGCAATGCGATCGCCCTGCTGCACCCCGTTGGCTACAAAGCCTTTGGCTACTTCGAAAACCTCGTCGATGAATTCCTTAGCGGAGACATTGACCCACTCGAAATTCTTAGGCCTGGTAAACATCACCCCATACGGGCGGGCTTTAGCGGTAGCCATCAGGGCAGTCAGACATGTATCGTGCTTGCCTATCGTGTACTCAGCTTCGGTAGTCACTAACTGCATAACGTGTCTTTCATCTCCATCTTCTCTCCGAGGTGCATCTTCGACCTAGCACTATACCCCCGCCTGCCCAGGAAGCCCGTGCCACGCGTAACTTAAGAGATCATCATATTCATCACATTTAGGCTGAAAAATTCCCACGTTCACTCACGGTGGTGGCACAATGGGCAACTGTGGGTTATCAAGAATCTTTGCGCGAATTAGCCGCTGCATACGCAATATCAACGGGCTACACCGGATTCGGTGGACAGCCCATCGAAGTGTCTGACGACACCTTAATCAAGACGCTGAAAGCCTTAGAGGTTGATATCAGCGATCACCCTTCCGAGGAGGAGATTCACCGCAAGCTCCAAGAGCGACACGACGGCGAATTCTCAAGACCGCTGCCGCGCAGTGTGGTCATGATCGATGAAGCCAACTATTACCTGCATGTGCACGTCCATGATGGTGCGCCCGCAGATATTTCCATCACGCTCGAAGATGGTAGCTTAGCTAAGGCCGATCAGGTAGAGAACTGGACTCCAGCTCGCACGATTGCCGGTGTTACATGGGGGGAGGCAACTTTCGAGATCCCAGCCGGACTCCCGCAAGGCTGGCACACCATTACGCTGACCTCTACAGGGATACGTGAGACCTGTCCTTTGATAGTGACCCCTGCGCGACTGTCTACCACCGCTACGTATATCGACCGGCCGGTGCATGGAGTGATGGCACAAATGTACTCGGTGCGCAGCGAAGACAGCTGGGGCATCGGCGATTTTCACGATCTTGCCACCTTAGGTGCTTTTATCGCCGAGCAGAAGGCAGGCGACTTCCTCCTGGTCAATCCGATGCACGCTGGGGAGCCGCTACCCCCAGTGGAGGATTCCCCCTACCTGCCTACCTCACGTCGTTTTACCAATCCGATTTATATACGCATCGAAGATATCCCCGAGATTGATCTCCTTGATAGCGATATTTTGGAAGATATTGCTGATATTGCTGAGGAATTCCAATCCCAGAATCGTGATGCCTCCATCATTGACCGCAACCCCATTTATGCGGCGAAGTTACAGGTACTTCATGAGGTCTTCAATGCCGGGCGAAATAAGAAACGGGAAGCTGAATTCCAGGCATATATTGCCCGCGAAGGCGAAGGTCTCGCACGCTTTGCATCGTGGTGTGCCAAACAGGAAGCTAAACTCGCCGGCGGCCACGCCATGGATAACGCAAATGCTGTGGAATTTTATATGTGGCTGCAATGGATCTGCGATAGCCAACTCGCTGCCGCCCAGCAGGCATTGCGCGATGCCGGTATGAAGATTGGCATCATGGCCGATCTTGCGGTGGGCGTACACCCAGGTGGATCCGATGCAGAAAACCTCGCCGAATATTTGGCCCCCGACGCCAGCGTCGGCGCCCCACCGGATGCGTATAACCAGCAAGGCCAGGACTGGTCGCAGCCTCCGTGGCATCCGGAGAAACTCGCTGCTGCTGGATACAAGCCATGGCGCGATATGCTGCGCACAGTATTGCGCAATTCTGGCGGCATTCGCGTTGACCACGTGCTGGGCTTATTTAGGCTCTTCTGGATTCCGCGCTTACAAGACCCATCCACTGGCACCTATGTGAACTATGATTACCGCGCTCTCGTCGGCATTCTGGCTCTCGAGGCTGAGCGCGCAGGAGCTGTAGTCATTGGCGAAGATCTCGGCACTTTCGAACCATGGGTACAACAGGCTCTCGCCGACTACGGCATTATGGGCACCTCCGTCTTGTGGTTTGAATCCTCGCCATCTCAGGGAGGGCCACGCTATCAAGGCGAGTACCGTCAGGCTGCACTAAGCTCGGTGACTACCCATGATCTTCCTCCTACCTGCGGGTATTTGGAAGGTCGCCATATCACTTTGCGCGATCAGCTCGGCTTGCTGATTACTGATGCAGACCAGGAAATTGCCGAAGATCTGAATTGGCAGGCTGAAGTACTCAACCGGGTCAAGGAGCAGGGCGGTTTCGAGGGCGAGGATAACTCAGTGGAAAACTTCCACGGCGTAGCCCGCGATGAGCGCGGCGATACCGAAACTCTCGTCGCAGCTCTACACCGCTTTATCGCCCACACCCCATCCGCGCTGACCTGCACAGCTTTGGTAGATATGGTTGGCGATCGGCGCGTGCAGAATCAGCCAGGTACCACGAAGGATCTTTACCCGAACTGGTGTGTGCCACTTACCGATCATGAGGGCAAGGCAGTGCTGATCGAGGATCTGTATTCGAGTTCGAGTTTCCAGCATATTGCGGCCGCCTCCGCGCGACCCTAATGCGCTTCTGATGCAGGCTTTCGGGCCTGCATTTTTTAATTCTCGCTGACGCATGCGGCCTCATCTGCGTAGAATAAATGGAGTACGAAGTGTCATCGCAGAAATGTATGTCTCTTCAAGTAGTGAACAAGAAGGCACAGATTTCCATGACTCCAGCTCCAGCCCTGAGCGCCCGCGGTCTAGCAAAAAGCTTCCGCAGGGGCTCTATTCATGCCGTGCGCGGTATTTCCTTTGATGTCCAAGAAGGCGAGGTCGTTGGCCTCCTCGGCCATAACGGAGCCGGCAAAACAACCCTGATCGATCTCATCGTAGGATTGACCTCCCCTACCGCGGGCAGCATAGAAGTCTATGGACTCAAACCCCGCCAGGCTATTGCTCGCGGACTGGTAGGCGCCATGCTCCAAAACGGCAGTCTATTGCCTATCCTCACCGTTAGTGAAACTTTAAGAATGGTGCAGGCAACCTATAGCCAGCATCTCCCCTTAGAGGAAATTCTCGAGATCTGCGAACTCAACGAGCTGGCATCACGCAAGGTTGCCGCCTGCTCTGGCGGAGAGCAGCAGCGTGTCAAACTCGCCATTGCTCTCCTCGGCGATCCACACCTCCTGCTCCTGGACGAACCCACCACGGCGATGGACCCGAGTGCCCGACAAAAATTATGGGATGCTCTCGAACGCTTCGCCGCGCGCGGCAAAACGGTACTCTTTTCCACTCACTATTTAAAGGAAGCCGAAGACTTCGCCCACCGGCTTATTATCCTTAAACGAGGCCGCGTTATCGCCTCTGGGACTCCACAGGAGATTCTCCAAGCCCAAGGTGAAATCAGTATCGATGTGGACTACCCGGGTGATATTCCCCCGCATATTATTGATCTCAGCTCTGGGTACAGTCGTCATGGGCACACCCACCACTTCTTAACACGCGATTCTGATTATCTCGCCAAGGCGCTCTTATCTTTGAACGGTACTCAGAATCTTCGCATTAGTGCCATGAGCTTGGACGAGCTCTTTGCCTTAGAGAAGAACTAGAAAGAAGGCCGCCTGTGCTCGATTATTATCTGTTATCCATTAAGCGTCCTTTTAAAGACACCACTAATGTCATCCTCACCTCGGGTCTGCCCGTGGCCTTGTATATTATTTTCGGTGCCGCCCAGGACTATCAGGGGGTAACGCTTAAAGGTGGGAATGTAGAAGCCTATATTCTCATCGGTCTCGCCCTTTATGGAGGGGTAGTGGCGGCAGTCAATACCGCTGGCAGCGCGGTGGTTGACCAAAACAGTGGGTGGGGTCGCATGATGGCTACCACGCCCTTGCGGTTACGGCATTATATCGCTGCCCAAATCTGTACGATTTTCGCTTTTACGATGCTACCCGTGGCGGCCGTTCTTGCGACTGGCTATATGCTGGGCGCACGAATGGATGAGTGGATACTCACTTTTTTCGTCACCGTCGCGGTCGCTGTCCCCTTCGGCTTTTATGGGCTCTTATGGGCCAGCTTCCTCCCCTCCTCCACCTCGATTACTATCGCCACAACCTCGATCGTGCTGCTGGCTTTTCTAGGCAATCTCTTTATGCCCATGCCGGAGGCAATTGTGCGGTGGGGGGAGTGGACCCCGATGTTTGGCAGCGGGGTATTAGCCCGGTATTTCGTGGCAGAAGGCTCTCAATTCACCCAAGATGCTGGGCTGATGACCACCTCTTTGGCCCTTGCCTTCGCCAATTTCGGGATCTGGACCACGATCTTAGTCACTGGTTGTATTTACGCAGCAACGCGGGATAAAAACCGGGCTTAGTAATAGAGCGAAATCACGGCGAAGGTAACGATCATCCCGGTGAAATAATTCATCACGAGAAATACCCGCCACGCCTTATTGACCTCCTCACAGGTCTCGTCGGTGATAAAGAAAAACCGTGCCGTATTGGCCACATATCCCAGACCGCACACCCCAATGAGCCAACCCGGGAAGGGCAGGGCGAAGAGCATCACTGCAGCCACGAGGTAGAATAGACCCGCTAATCTTGTGGTCAATCTAGGCCCTAGTGCGGTTGCGATCGAGTGCAGATTCCCCTCTCGATCCGCCTTCACATCTTGGACTGCCCCTAAAGCATGGCTAGCCATCCCCCAGAAGAAGAAGGAGAGGATAGGTAGCCAATACGTGGGCGGAAAATCCGGGTGCTCAATGGTCAACCCCACCAGTGCGGGAGTAGTAAAGTGCGCCGAGGACGTAATCGAATCTAGCACCGGACGCTCTTTGAAGCGCATCGGAGGTGCAGAATATGCCACCACGGCACCCACAGAGAGAGCCAACCACGCTCCACTGGTGAATGTACCCACAAGGAAGAACCAGATGAGGAAGGGTACCGTACTCACCACGGAGGCGATAAGCAGTGGCTTGTGCATAGACCGCGCCAAGATGGCGCCCTCTACCCCACCCTTGCGTGGGTTGCGTATATCGGATTCGTAATCAAAGACATCATTGATGCCGTACATCGCAATATTGTAGGGAATGAGGAAAAAGAAAACCCCACCGAAAAAGAGCAGGTCAACCTGACCGCCAGCTAAGAGATAGGCTAATCCGAAAGGAAAGGCCGTATTAACCCAGCTAATAGGCCGAGAGGCTTTAAGGATATTTACACAAGTAGTCATGGCTTCCACCAGGCGGCAATAAAGAGGGCGGCTACGATGGGATAGAAGAAATCTTCAACGGGAACAAGTCCGAGGTGTAGTCCAAGGCGCTGATCCTGGCCGTAAGCGACGAGCTTCGCCCAAATCATAAGGTTGTCAAAAATAGCGGTGAGAATGAGCAACAACGCAGTCACGATGCCCAGTTCTTTAATATTGCGGTGCTCAGATCGCCACCACATTACCCCAGCCCCGAGCACAAAGGGCACACTAATCAGGGTATAGATCACTGCCGAACCTCCTGTGCGCGGCTCAATCGCCTCACAGCTGTGGTGAGGTTGATGGTCAGATAGGACAGAAATATCAGAAAGATTGGCTCCTCGAGAGGAAGTTCAGGAGCGAGAAGAATCCCCGTCATATACGGCGATCCCCCGCGAAAGAATGTTCCAGTAATAATTCCTAGCCCGTCCCAGATTAAAAAGATCAGCACGAGCAGGGCAATGATGATCCCGGCGTGACGGGCGTTGAGAAAGAATGCTAATCGATAGCGGTAGTCGCAGGCCACCATAGCGCTTAGTGAACCGAGCAGGATCAGCAGATAGACCAGACCCGTCATGAACCCACCGTATCTAAAGGACCAGGAGAAGTGTCGCCGTTGATGCGCTTAAGTACGTTCTCTGCAGAGATTAGGCACATGGGAACCCCAACACCTGGCAGCGTGGTAGCACCAGCATAGTAGAGGTCTGCGACTTTCGAGGACTTATTTTTGCCCCTAAAGAAAGCGGACTGGCTCAAAGTATGCGCCGGACCGATCGATCCGCCCCGCCAGGCATGGAAGTGCTCGGCAAAATCGCTCGGTCCTAGGCTCTTGCGCACCACAATGCGCTCGGCGAGATCTGGGACCTTGGTCCATGCAGCGATTTGCTCGATGGCGGCGTCGGCAATTGCACTAATCGCGGGGTCTGCCTGCTCGCGGTAAGCATCCCCATAGCCGAAGGTGGTGCGCGCCGGGGCCGGGATGAGAACGAAGAGGTTTTCGTGGTCCTCGGGGGCGACCTCAGGGTCTGTCTTCGACGGCATAGATATATAGATCGAGCGGGATGCTTCGAGGGGACGCTGATCACTGGGGCCAGAGAAAACAGCATCGAAATCGTGGGACCAGTCCCTGCTGAACAGCAGATTATGGTGATCTAATTCGGGCAGCCGGCCGCGCACGCCAAGAAGGAGCAACACGGTGCCAATGCCTGGATTTTTCTTACCAAAGTAGGCATCGCTATAGGTGCGCAGCTCGGTGGGAAGTAGCCGGGTTTCGGTGTGGTGTAAATCGGCGGAAGACACCACGATATCGGCGGGGAGTTCTTCGAGGTCACCGTCTTCGTTGCGAACCCGCAAGCCGGTGGCTTTTTTATTCTCGGTGGTAATAGCAACGACGGAGGTATTAAAGCGGAATATTGCACCGTGGTGCTCGGCGAGGCGGTGGATGGCTTTCGCCACTGCCATGAAGCCACCTTGCGGGTATTTTACTCCCAAGTCCAGATCGGTATAGCTCATGAGGTGATAGAGCGCGGGTGTCGTCTCTGGGCGGGCGGATAAAAAGACTGCTGGGTATTTAAGGACCTGGCGCAGCCTCGTATCGCTGAAGCGTTCATCGACGAAATCCGCTAATGACTTATACAGCAATGTCGCCAGGCGCCCGAGGCGTTGGCGAACCGTGTGGTGGATAAAGGGGTTGATGGAGGAAAATGTTGTATATAGGAAGCGCTCGATGGATAGATCGTAGGCATCTTTGGCGCTATCAAGGTAGAGTTCGAGGGCTTCACCGGCCCCTTCTTCGATACTCTCAAATAATTCGATGGCGGCGGCGCGGTTGGAGGGAATATCAAGGGGCGGGCGCCCTTCTGGGAACAGGCGGTAGCCGGGCTCGAGATCCACAAGATCGAGTTCCTGCCCGGTGCTGGTACCCATGAGCTCGAAGAAATGATCAAAGGCATCGGGCATGAGATACCAGGACGGGCCAGTATCCCACCGGAACCCCTGGTCGGTGATTTCACCGGAGCGACCTCCGATGCCGCTGTTTTTTTCTATCACTTCCACCTGCATACCCGCTTTGGCCAGTAGTGCGGCGGTGGCGAGGCCCGCAAAACCGGAGCCGATGATGAGAACTTTCATATCCTATCCTTTGATGTAGTGGTAAATGCGCGCTGGATTGCGCGCACAAAGATTTTAGTTTTCGTGATCGAGCTCACACTGACTCGCCGGGAATAGATATCCGAGGTTGGTGTCTGATCGAGCAACCTGGTTAACTCCGCAAAGAAATCAGTAGCTGCGATCACCCCCATGCGAGAGGAATAGGGCAAATGGGGAATAACAGTTCGGGCGAGACGGAGGTCATGGCGGATATCGTCGATGAGCTCTTTTTTAGTTGCATCGTTCAGTTCGCGTTCTGCAAGCTGGGGGAAGTATCGGCGACCGAGAGCGTGGGAGTCTTCCGATAGATCGCGGAGGAAGTTGATCTTTTGGAATGCTGCTCCCAAGGCTCTTGCCCCCTCCTCCATGAGCTCTCTTTCTTGGGTTGTGATAGGGATATCGACGATAAAGGCTTGCAAACATAATAGTCCGATGACTTCAGCTGAGCCGTAGACATAAGCGGCGAAATCTAAAGCATCGTATGTTGTTTGATGTAAATCGCGGCGCATCGAGGCGAAAAAGGCCCGGATATATTCTTCCTTAAAGCCGCAGCGTCTAGCGCTTTGACCGTAGGCATGCAGCACCGGATCAGTATGGAAACGCTGCCTGGGAGCTAGTAAAACCCGCTGTTCATAGGCGTCTAATTCCGCACTTACGTCGGCTGTGCTGAGCTGAGCCTCGCCGGCGGTCCCATCGACGATTTCGTCGGCAATGCGCACCATGGCATAAAGGTGGGCGATATCGCGTCGTACGCGGGGTGCCAGAAGTTTCGTTGCCAAGGAAAAACTGGTGGAATACGAACTGATAATCTCCCGACTAGCGGCAGAGGAGGCGTTATCGTAGCGCTCTAAGTAGCTAAGGCTTGGGCGAAGTCGCATTATTTTCCCTCCCACTGACTAGTTTTTGCATGGTGGAACCCAGCGCACCGCGGTGGCTCAAACGCAGTGGTGGAGGTTGGGTACGGAAATTCTTAAACATGGTGTAGAAACCTCGTGTGAAGCGAATAAAGAGCTGCCGCGCTCCGAAAAGCGCTCTGGGATCCATCTCAACGAGGAGATCATCCTGGTACCAGACGGTCTCATGGGGGCGCACCGCGAAGGAGAGATTCAAATCTTCGTGGACGAAAGTATCAGTGAAATCGACCTGATCCCGCACCTCTTCCCACCAGCTGCGCCGAATGGCAAAATTGGTTCCGTAGAACGGGTAGTGCCCTAATGCGGAAGCTGTGGTGGAGAGATAACTACCCACATAGAGCTTGCTTGCGATACGAGACCAGGGGGATGGTAATTGGAATCGTGCATTGCCTGTGATCCCTACCACGCGCAGACCAGGATTTTTATCTGCGCGATCAAAGGTGGTGTGCAGCTTTGCAATATAGTCACGGGGCAGAACTGCATCGGCGTCTGTGCGCACCATAATATCGCCCGTGCTCGCCTCGAAACCGGCCCACACCGCTCGAGTTATTCCGCGGTGTGGTTCGCTGACTACTCGCGCCCCAAATTTTTCTGCCACCTCAGCGGAATGATCTTCCGACCCATTATCAATCACAATGACTTCATCTGCAGGAATAGTCTGGTCGCTCAGGCTTTCCAGCAGCCGCGCTAACAGGGGGGCATCATTGAGGCAGGGGATGATCATGGATATGCGTCGAGAATGCATCAAGTGGGGTTTCTCCAGACTGCCTCTGCTTGACTCGGGCTCGAGTGGCATGGCGACGGTGGTGGCTGCGTCCTTCTATCTTAATCGACACCCCTCAGTTGCGGGGGCTTCCTTTTTAAGAATATTGGCTTATTATCCACGCGATAACAACGACCGCTAGCAACAGATACAGTGCCTGGGTGACTCGCGAACGTGGATAGCTACGCCTCCGTTTAGGGAGGTTTTGATCTTTTTTCCGGAGTTCTTCGGGGTTAGCCATTAGTTCCTTTCATCCCCAGTATTCACGGTTTTCACACGGGCATTCTTCACCCACGCCACTATGCGCAGCCACAGTGACCCTGAAATATCCACCACCCGCAGCCACACCACAGCGATCATAGCGCCGAGGGGGACCACCACAACAAACACCACAACAACCTGCAACCAGAAATTGGTGGTGGTGAGGAATTGGGTGAAGGCATCCATAATTTTATAAGCTACCCGCTAGTCCACGACGGCGCAGCAACGGAGTGATATCTTTTTCTCGGCCGCGCAGCTTGATAAAAGCTTCGTGGTAATCATCGGCTCCACCCCGGGAGAGAACGAGATCACGGAATTTTTGACCTGCCTGCCGAGCCGCTGCATCGCCAGCGTGTGCTCCCGCAGCGTGACATTCGGTAAACCAATCAAATCCATCGGCGTCGAGAACCTCTGCCCATAAATACGAGTAGTAGCCCGCTGAGTAACCGCCAGCAAAAATATGCGCAAAATAAAGACTCCCATAGCGCGGGGCTAGATGGGCCACCTCAAGCCCCGCCTTCGCAAGAGCTTGGCGCTCGAACTCGGCTATATCTTCAGGGCGCAGTTTGTGTGCTTCGTCCGGAGAGAGGCTGTGCCATGCGAGGTCGATGATTGCGGAGGCGAGGTACTCAGAGGTTGCACAACCTTGACCGAATTGCTGGGCCTTTGTCATGGCCTCTCGCATCTGGGTGGGAAGTGGCTCTCCTGTGTCAATATGGAAGGCGTAGTGGGAGAGGATAGCGTCATCAAAGGCCCAATTCTCGTTGATCTGGGAGGGGAATTCCACATAATCTCGAGGCACCCGGGTACCCGAAAAGGTGGGATATTTCACCTGGGAAAACAGTCCATGCAGACCGTGGCCGAATTCGTGGAAGAGTGTGGTGACTTCATCGAGACTCAGCAGCGGATCGGAGCCATCGACGGGCTTATTAATATTGAGCACGTTGACCACGACCGGTTTATCCCCCAGTAGCTCGGACTGATCCACAAATGAGCTCATCCAGGCTCCTCCACGCTTGGATGGGCGGGCGAAATAGTCCGTGAGCACTAGCCCGATCCCTTCCCCATTTTCTTCCAGGATCTCATAAATCTTCACATCCGGGTGGTAGGCCACCAAATCGGGGCGTGGCTGTACAGTGATGCCATAGAGCCTAGAAGCTGCATAGAAGAGGCCATCGTTAACAACCCGACTGAGCGGGAAGTATTTCTTCAGTTCGGTTTCATCGAGGTGGTAGTCGCGGTGGCGTATATAAGTTTCCCAGTAAGGCCAGTCTGCTGCCCCGATAGTCGCACCGTGGTCTGATTCGCTGTCCAGATCAGCGGCCTCATGGAGTAATTTGAATTCATTGCGAGCATTTGTGGCGGCAGCGGGTGCCAAATCTGATAGCAGTTGCGAGGCTGCATGACTATCAGGGGCGGTTTCCTCTGCGATCACGTACTCGGCGTGATTGTCATAGCCCAATAAAGCAGCTCTCTCAGCGCGCAGCTGCACCGTTTTGATAACGGTCTCAGCATTGCTCGCACCCCGGTGCTTGGATGCTTCATAGAGAGTGGCCCGAACCGTGGGGCTTTCTAGATGACTTAAAGCCGATTGTACGGTTGGAAGCTCGAGTGGCAAGACATAGCCTTCGCGCCCTAGATCCTGAGCATAATGGCGGGCTGACTGAATAGTAGCCTCATCGAGCCCACGGAGGTCTTCCCGGTCAAAAGTAGGCGCATCCTGAGTAGTGGATTTCCGAAGCTCGGAATTAAAGCGCTCGGATAGCGAAGAGAGCTGCGCGTTGATCTCCTTTAACCGCTGCTGCTTATCCGCGCTGAGATTGATCCCCCTCCTTGTAAATTGCCGCATCAGGTGGTCAAAAAGTCTTTGAGATTCAGGGGCAACGGGAACTTGCACATCCTTAAGCCGCTGATAGAGCTGAGCATTGAGGAAAATAGCATCAGTATGGGCTGCTAACTGCGGGGCGACGGTGGCCGCAATATCTTCTAACTCGGTAGTCGAATCGGTGCCAAGAAGATTGAAGAAGACCGCGGCTACGCGCTCGAGATTGCGACCGGATTTTTCCCAAGCTTCTACAGTATTGTCCCATGTTGCTGGATCTTCGTTGGTGGCAATCGCGGTGATCTCAGCGTCGTGCTCGGCTATGGCCGCTGCGAATGCTGGCTGGAAATGCTCAGTTTTGATGTCCGCGAAGGGCGGAAGTTGGTAGGGCAACGTGGAGGGGACTAAAAGGGGGTTATATTCGCTCATGGCTACCTATGCTAGCTGCTAAAATCTAAGGCTATGCAACCAGATGTGCAACCGACGGTCGAAGCGATCGACAATCCCTTGGCACCGTCTACTGCGGTGCGGTATTTCCTGGCCAGTTATGCCAGCTACCGCCCCTTTGAGCCCTCCTATCGCACCACATTTGCCGGCGAGGCCCTGAGCACCCTCACCCTAGCGCAGCCGCATCGCGGTGCCGATCAGATATCTTTACTCCCCCTTCTCATCACGGCACCACAGTCGGCTGAGCCACTGCACGATTGCCCGGTGATGGTTTTTATTCACGGTGGTAGTTATGAGTCGGGGCATTTCCGCGAACCAGTATTTGAGGCTGCGGCCTTGGCTGAGCAAGGCTTTATTGTAGTGAGCGTGGAATACCGTTTGGCTATCGAAGGCTTCGTTCGCTTTTCAGGGGAGAAGGATTATCGCGGAATCGAAGATTGCCGTGAAGCAATTGGGTGGGTGGCTGATAATATTGAGCGCTTCGGCGGTGATCCCACCAATATAACGGTGGTGGGGCATTCTGCGGGGGCAGGCATAGCTCTCTGGTTGGGGCGCAAGGATCATTACGACGGCACTTTTCGACGCATCCTGGCTGTTAGTCCCGCTTTTCCGCGCCATCCTTTCAGAAAAAATCTCTTGCGGGCATGTTTGCGCGTACCGTTGACTCAGGACGACCTGAGGCGTCTTGGACCTAGCCGGCTGGACAAGGGCGCGCAGCGATTTAGTCGACTGGTAGCAAGCGATCTCGCTTTCGGCCCTTATCCTTTCGAGCCTGCGGAGATGGCGGATCTGCCCATTATTATTAGCTGCACCGATGGTGAGATGTTTGACCTCAAAGAGAAGCCCTTTATTCCGGGTTCTATCCTGCGTAGGATTTTCGGGATGCCACAAAGCTATGAGCCTGATGGTCCCCTGCTCGGTTCACTTGTCGGAGATACTATGATCCGGCAATGGGCCCTCGGTATCGGTCAGGTGAGACCAAAAGATACGTGGCTTATTGATTACCAGGGAGACCCTCCGATCATTCATGGGGCGGATCTACGCTGGGTATTCGGAAGCGCCCCCAATCCCCCGATCTTTAATATTGTCAAGGACTACCTTCGCGGTGTGCTTCCCTCCTGGCCTGATTATTCCGCCAATAGACAGGTTCTTATTGCACCGATCGGACGCGAGCCCTATCCCGAGAGTGACCCTTATGGGCAGTTGCGGGTGACTCTCGGCCTATGATTAGTATTGCGGGGCCGGCATTTCAACGCCTCAGCGGTACCCAAACCAATGCCAGTTATATTCTCGGCGATCAGGTGTGGAAGGTGCTGGCGCATCCGGAACCTGGAATTCATCCTGATGTTGAAATCACAGCTGCGCTTCACCGACACGTTGCAGAATTTATTGGTGAGATTCGCGACGGTGATGCCACCGCGGTCATCATCACCTCTGTCCTGCCCGATGCCCAAGATTGCTGGGCGGCACGAGAGCAACTAGATCCTCATGATGCCTCTGCAATGGGCGCGATCCTTAAAGAAGTGCACGAAGATCTAGCCCATGCCTTTGCTACGGGCCAGCGGCGGGATCTGCGGGAGACATTTCTTGAACGCCTACACCTTTTTGCCTCGCGTACCAAGATTATTGCGGAATTTCTCCCCGCGGCGGAGCGGATATACTCGATCTTTGATCGCCCTATCCCTGTGCAACGCATTCATGGGGATCTTCACCTTGGCCAAATTCTTCGATCACACGGGGCGTTTTACCTCATAGATTTCGAAGGTGAGCCTACTGTTCCGCTATCCCAGCGCCGACTCCCGGATTCTCCTATGCGAGATCTCGCGGGCATGATCCGGAGCTTCGATTATGCTGGTCTCGATTATGGGGAGGATTTCCTCACTGGCTACGGTGACTATGACGCACAGCTTCTTGAGGCCTATATGGTGGATAAGGTGCTCTACGAGATCGACTACGAAGCACATCACCGTCCCGATTGGGTGCAGATTCCCCTGAATGCGGCGCGGACGCTACTTTCCTAAAAGCCGGCGAGGAGTCGCTCGCGCAACTGCTGGTGACCGAGTTGCTCAACCATCCACGGGCTAAAAGCAAAAGGGGTTGAGTCAACGGCACGGATGAGATCGGTGGCATTCACCCACCGGTAGGAATCCACCTCGGTTGGATCGGGAGCTATGTCGGCACTAATGCGGGCGATAAAAACGGGGCAGATTTCGTATTCCACGATCCCGCTGGAATCAACGGCACGATAGCGGAAATCCGGCAGCACAACCTCAACCTCATCGAGGCTCTCTATTCCCAGCTCGTGGGGAACCCAGCGGTGCACGGCGTCGAGGGCGGTTTCGTGTGGGCCTAAATGCCCGCACGCGGAATTGGTCCACACTCCAGGCCACGTGGCCTTTGAGAGGGCTCGCCTGGTCATGAGAAATTGGCCGTGGGGATTGAAAACATAGCAGGAAAAAGCCAAGTGCAATGGTGTGGTGCTGCTATGCACGGTTGCTTTAGGGGCAGTGGAATATGGGGTTCCCTCATCGTCGACAAGCACAACGGTATCTGTCATATCACTGCCTCTTCTTGGTTGGGTACTTATACGCTATTGAGGTTGCCCTCAAAGACGAGGTTACCTACTTTCAACCGCGCTTGGGAGAGCTGATAATAATCGATGGCAAAGGCATACTGCAGATTCGTCGAAGCCCCAGCACCTAAAGGAAGGTCTAGGTCGATGGTGCCTTCAGGAACGAGTTCAGCACCATCTAAGCTCACCTGTAGTTCTTGAGGAGGAAGCGCTATATCGCCAGTATTGGTGACAAGCAGGTAAATAACTGAACCTGTTGCTTGCTGGTTATATCCAGTTGCTTGCAGTTCCACCTTGATATTAAGCCCTGGGTCCTCGGCGGGTTTTGTTAAGTCTGTGACAATCTTCTCGGGAATATCGACGGCACTAAATTGGGGTGCGGCTGACGTTTCCTGGGCTTGGGCCACCTGCGTCTTAATGGGCTCTTGCTGTTCCGACGCCGCGCAGGCACCAAGGCTTAATGCCAGTGCCGCAGCGATAAGCATATTCGCAGACTTTAGTATCTTCATCGTCCTCGACCCATATTGTTGGTGAACTATATTCAGGAAAATAGTAGCAATAAATGAGCCGATTAGTCACGGCTCGATCTCAGATGAGAAAAGTGCCCGCGTTGCTGTATAGTTTGTACAACTTGTTCTACACCCTTTATTGGTTGTCTGCAGCCACCATCACCGCAGGATGAACCAGCTACCTTAAGTATCCAGTTTTGGTAGGGGCACGGTCTTGATGAGCGGCTACGAGGCCGCTCTGTGCGATACCAAGAAATAAGCGATGAGTTGAGCATCTATCACCGCTGCTTTACTCGATCACAGTCTTTAACGATTAATTTAAGGAAAGCTCCCGCTACCTATGTCTTCTCAACCCACCGTGATTAAGAAATCCGGCAGTGCCTCGATACTGAGCCCACGGATCTTAGCCCCCATCGCGCTTATGCTCTTTTCGATGTTCTTCGGCGCTGGAAACCTCATTTTCCCGCCCGTTCTGGGGGCTGGCGCAGGCGCTAATTTCACACCCGCGATTATTGGTTTTCTTCTCGGTTCTGTGGCCTTGCCCATTATTACCGTCATCACCATGGGGTTATCGGGGCATGATATTCGCTCGTTGCCAGCGCGTGCCGGCAAGATCTTCGCCGTTACCTTCTCTGTTGCCGTGTACTTAGCAATTGGCGCTTTATTCGGTATTCCGCGTACCGCTGCCGTGGCTTATTCCGTGGCTATTAGCCCCATCACGGGATGGACTTCAACGAGTGCTTCCTTGTTTTTTAGCGTGCTCTTCTTTGTTATTTGTTATGCATTAGCCTTTAGGCCTGGCAATTTGGTGAATCACTTGGGTGCCATTTTGACTCCCGCTCTCTTGCTCCTCCTCACCGTGTTGATTGTGATGAGCTTTTTTAAACTCAAGAACCCCTCCCCTAGCCCACTGCCGGATTACGAAACCTCCCCGCTGGCTACCGGTTTATTTGCTGGCTATATGACTATGGATTCCGTGGCCGCCCTCGCATTCGGCATCTTGGTTATTTCCGCTGTCAAGCGCTCGACGGCTGGCACCTCAATTCCCGTTCATAAATCCACCACGGTAGCCGCCTTAGTTGCGGGGCTGCTCTTGGCAATTATTTATTTCGGACTGGCCTATATCGGCCTCCACTTAGAAGACAGCCAAAGCTATCCCGAAGGTGCTGCCCTATTATCTGCTGCCGCGCTGCGAGTCCTTAACTTCCAAGGCCAGGTTGTTTTCGGAGGCATTGTGGTTTTGGCGTGTATGACCACTGCTACTGGGTTGTTGGCTGCAACCAGTGAATTCTTTCAGTCTCTGGTTCCAGCGGTGCGTTATCACTACTGGTTGACGGGATTTGCCGTTATTTCCTGCGTGATTGCCACCACAGGATTGGAAACGGTATTAGCTCTTGCTGTCCCGATTATCATTTTCCTGTACCCCATTGCTATTACGGTGGTGGCCCTGACCTTCTTCGGTCATTTCCTGCCTTTACCGCTCTTTTATAGTTTCCGCTTTGCCGTGTGGACGGTGGCGGCATGGAGTTTTACCACAACCGTCATGCCTGATTTATTAAGCTCCGCTCCACTTCAGGAAGCCAATTTTGGGTGGTTGATTCCCGCTCTGGTGGCTCTAACCATTGGATTATTTCTAGATCTTTTCAATCCTGAGCGATCTCGTGCCGCCATTAAGAAGGCATACGAGAATATCCAAACCCAGTAATATTAAATAATCACTAATACTTATTCAGTGAAAGTATGAGTGCTCACAATTTTCGAAAAAGAATTGTGAAAACTAAATAAGAACCGGACATAACTTCTACCGCGTAGGCCAGTCCGGTTTCTTCCTGTCTACCCTCATGGCAATCATCTCAATACCGATGCAGAACTGCCAGTTCCGAGGCTGAAACCACGCCTGTCATTGGGGGCGTCACACCCCCGGCGAGGAGGGTCGATTCTTGATGTGGATCCCCTCCCTCAAATACCGTCTCTTTAATCTTGACTTTAGTGTCCATACGGGGGGATTTAAGTGTGTGTGAAAATTTTTTTTACACGCGCAAACCACTACTCTTGAACCATGTCCAATAACACTCGCATCGCGCTTGCTAGCATCGCGGGAGCCGGAATTTTTCTATCTGGTTGCTCTGCGGGCAGTACCGCCAGCCAAAGCGTGCACGAACAGCTCTCAGACTCCAACGCCGTAACCGTTGGAGTCTCCGCCGCCCCTGCGAGTCTTGACTTCACGACCACCGGCGGCGCGGCGATTCCTCAAGCCCTCATGGGCAATATCTATGAAGGTCTCGTTCGCATTAATCAGGAGGGGGACATTGAGCCCCTCTTAGCCCAATCCTGGGATAAGTCCCCCGATGGTACCGAATATATCTTTTATCTCCGCGAGGGTGTCACCTTCTCTAATGGTGATAGTTTTAATGCCGAAACCGCCCGCTTTTCAATCGAACGGGTCCTTGGTGATGCTTGGTCGAATGGATTAAAAAAGCAAATGGATGTCGTGGACTCAGTAGAGGTCATCGACCCCCTCACGCTCAAGGTCACTCTCAAACGTCCATCGAATACCTGGCTATGGGCCATGGGTACCCTCGTCGGCGCTATGATGAGCCCGAATGGGGTAGACAACCTCGCGGAATCACCCGTCGGTACCGGCCCCTACACCCTCGACCGGTGGTCCGTGGGCACGTCCTTAAGCTTGGATGCACGTGAAGATTATTGGGGGGATCCCCCAAAGAATTCCCGAGCGGTCTTTCGCTATTTCACCGATGCAATCGCTCTTACCAACGCGGTGCGCAGTAATAATATCGATGCCGCCATCGGCATCCAATCCCCAGAGCTGCTCGATAGTTTAAGGGCTGATAAGAATCTATCCGTTGAGGTTGGTACCACCAACGGCGAAGCTCTACTCAGCATGAATAATGCCCGGGCACCTTTTAACGATATCCGGGTACGCCAAGCGGTGATGTATGGGATCGACCGCCAAGCCGTTATCGATACCACCTGGGAGGGCTATGGCACCGATACTGGTGGCACTCCTGTCGCTCCCACCGATCCGTGGTACACCGGCACCTCCAGCTATCACTATGACCTGGAAAAAGCCCAGGCGCTCATGAAAGAGGCCAACGCTCAAGGCACTCCGATTACGATCTCGGTCCCCTCTTTGCCCTACGCCCAAGCTGCGAGCGAATTACTCTACTCTCAACTGACCGATATTGGCTTTAAGGTCACCATCGAATCCACCGAGTTTCCAGCGGTGTGGTTAGCGAAAGTTTATAAGGCTAAAGATTATGATATGTCGCTCATTGCGCATGTTGAACCGCGCGATATCCCCAATATCTTCGGCAATCCCGACTATTACTTAGGCTATAACGACAAGAAGGTTCAAAATCTCCTCGAGGCCGCAGACCAAGCGCCCGCGACTGAGTACCCATCGATGATGAAAGACGTCGTCGCCGAAATCATGGCGCAGGCCCCAGCAGATACTCTTTATAATTTGCCGCTCGTGGTGGTGACTCGCCAAGGAGTGTGCGGTATCCCAATTAATTCGGTGGCAGATGGACTCCTGCTTGCCGATATTTCCACCCAAGGAGACCAAGCATGCGAATAGTTAACGCTCTGATCCGCTATGCGCTCACACTATTTATCGCCAGCGTGGTTATCTTCATCGCCTTGCGTATTATCCCTGGTAATCCGGCTGAGATCGCCCTGGGTGTCACCGCCACGGCGGAATCGGTAGCTGATCTAGAGGCGAAGATGGGTATTGATCAACCCATGTGGATCCAATATGCCCAATGGATTGGGGGGCTTTTACGAGGAGATCTGGGGATCTCGCTCACCTCGGGCACCGATATTTCTACCCAGGTATTTGATCGCCTTCAGGTCAGCATGATCTTAGTTATCTGCGCGATGGTTGTGTCCCTGTGTATCGCGATCCCACTAGGTATGTGGGCTAGCTACCGCGCCCACAATCTCGACGGAGTGATCATTACCGCTCTAAGCCAAGTGGGTATTGCGGTCCCCTCTTTTCTCGCTGCGATCCTCTTAGTGGCCACCTTCGCCATCCGGCTTGATTGGGTCCCAGCCAATGGCTGGGAGGTGCCTAATCAGGATTTTGGGGGATTCCTTTCGCATCTCATCCTTCCCGTTATTTCCCTGGGCCTTGTTCAAGGCGCCATTATGACCCGCTATATTCGAGGCGCCATTTTGGAGGTTATGAACGAGAATTTCATGCGCACCGCGAGAGCTAAGGGCTTAAGCCCCGCGCAGGCATTGCGAGCTCACGGCCTACGCAATGCAGCCTTGCCCGTGATAACGGTCTTGGGTTTGCAACTTACCTCGCTTCTTATCGGCGCGGTGGTCATCGAGAAGGTTTTCGTGATCCCAGGTTTGGGTTCCTTACTCCTCACCGCTGTGACTAACCGCGATCTTCCTACGGTTCAAACAATTGTGATGATCTTGGTGATCTTCGCGGTTGTGGTTAATGCCCTTGTTGATGTCACCTATGCCCTGGTTGACCCCCGCACCCGAAGGAGTGTCTAAATGTTGCGGAAACTTCCCCCCACCGCCATGATCGGTGGAGCCATTATCGGTTGCGTGGTCATTCTTGCTCTCATCTCACTGGTGTGGACTCCCTACGATCCCTTACAAGCTCATCCCAGTGCACGGCTACAATCAAGCTCTTTTGCCCACATCATGGGCACCGATCGCTTCGGGCGGGATGTCTTTTCCCAGATCATGGTAGGCGCACGTATCACTTTGCTGGTGGGTGTCGTTGCGGTAGCAGTGGCCCTATTATGTGGTGTGCCCTTGGGGATCTGGGCTGCGATGCGCCGAGGCCTGGCGGAAACCATCATCATGCGCGCCTCAGATCTCCTACTGGCCTTCCCCGGCCTGCTGCTCACAATCATTGCCACTGCAATCTTTGGTGCCACCACAATCACTGCTATGGTCGCCATTGGTATCGCCTCAATCCCTGCCTTCGCTCGCGTATCCCGGGCGGCGGCGCTATCGGTAATGGGGCGCGAATATGTGGCAGCAGCGCGAACTGCACAGAAGTCCAACATATATATTGCCTACCGCCATGTGCTGCCCAATATCTTGGGTGTGATTATCGTTCAAGCCTCCGTCTCCTTTGCGCTAGCCATCTTGGCGGAGGCAGGACTGAGCTTCCTCGGTTTAGGCACTCCTCCCCCTGATCCTAGTTGGGGAAGAATGTTGCAGACTGCACAGTCCTCGCTGGCAACCGCTCCTAGTCTTGCCCTGTGGCCGGGGCTATCCATCGCGTTGACGGTGCTCGGGTTCAACCTCTTAGGCGACGGCCTCCGCGATGTTATAGATCCCCGTTTTAATAGAAAGGCGGCTCTGTAATGCTAAAAGTCGAAGAATTGAGAACCCATGGCGTCATCGACGCCATCAGCTTCGAAATTGGCAGGGGCGAACGCGTTGGTTTGATCGGAGAATCAGGCTCCGGTAAAACACTCACTGCTTTAAGCATTATGCGTCTGATCGATTCAACTGGCGCCATCAGCCTGGATGGAACCCGGCTCGATCAGCTCTCGGAGCAGGCTTTGTGCGGGTTACGGGGGAAGAAAGTCGCCATGATTTTCCAGGAACCCATGACGGCGCTTAATCCTCTGATGACTATTCGGGCGCAAGTCTCCGAAGCGGTGCGGATCCACAAAAAGGTTTCGCGCACCAACGCCGACCGCAAGGCAGCGGCGCTCTTAGCCAAAGTAGAACTAGATAGTGAATTACTAGGACGTTATCCGCACGAGCTCTCCGGCGGTCAGCGTCAGCGTGTTCTTATTGCCATGGCGCTTGCGCACGATCCAGAGCTACTGATCTGCGATGAGCCGACCACAGCATTGGACGTCACCAGCCAGCGGGCGATTATTGAGCTCATTATGAAGCTGGTGCGTGAACGTGGCACCTCACTGCTCTTTATCACCCACGACCTCGGGTTGGTGGCCTCGACCTGCGAGCGCATCCTCGTCATGAACAAGGGGACAATTGTGGAGACAGGCACCACCGATCAGGTGCTACGCCAGCCACAGCATCCCTATACTCAGATGCTGGTCTCAGCGTCTATCCTCCCGCAGGCTCGCAAACCTAAAGTATCCGATGAGATCGTGGCTGATATGCGCGGTGTGTCAAAGCGCTTTGGACGCCATAGCCTTGCGGTCGACGATATTGATTTCACGGTTTACCGTGGGCAGCGTTTAGGTATTGTTGGTGGTTCTGGTTCTGGGAAGACAACCACACTCAAACTGTTGGCTGGATTAGAAAAGCCAACGTCCGGGGCTCTGTCCACCACGGGTTGCATACAGATGGTCTTTCAGGATCCCATGGGCTCCCTTAATCCGCGAATGAAGATACGCGATATCATTTCCGAGACTCTTCCTCGTCGAGATGATGCCCGAATACGAGAAGTTCTTCACGAGGTGGGTCTTGATCCCGAGATGATGGATCGCTATCCGCACGAATTCTCGGGCGGCCAGCGGCAACGTTTGTCATTAGCCCGCGCCCTGGCTCCTCGTCCTGATATCCTGCTTGCCGACGAACCCGTCTCCGCGCTCGATGTTAGCGTTCGCAAGAAAGTCCTCGAGCTGCTCGATTCTTTGGTTGATCAATTAGGACTCACCCTGATTTTTGTATCCCATGATATCCACGTGGTGCGAAGCGTGTGCACCGATGTCCTGGTGATGAATAAAGGCCATATTGTGGAGTCGGGTCCCGTGTCAGACGTACTGAGTACTCCCCAGAGCGCCTATACGCAGGCGCTCATTGACGCGGTCCCCGACCTCATCCGCCACGCTTAAATCACTAAAGGCCACGATTTTCCATCGTGGCCTTTATCTTATGCTTTCATTTTATGGGTGGGTTATATCTCGACGGCGGCATAATGCCACAAAGAAGGCGCCGGAAATATTGTGCCATACTGCCGCCACCGCGCCGGGTAGGGCAGCTTCGGGGCTGAAGAATTGCGCGGACATACCAGAGCTGAGACCGGCAGATTGGGTGGCAACCTCGGTAGCGACAGTGCGGCGCTGTGCTCTCGATAGTCCCGTGATTCGGCCGGTGAGGTATCCCAGTAGATAACCCAAAGCGTTATGAATGAGAACGCTGAGGAAAACAATCAAACCAACCGTAGCTAAATTATCAGCGTTTTTTCCCACCACCCCGAAGACCACCGTCCCGATGAGGAAGATAGAGATCCACGGCAAAAATCCCACGATACGCGCCACTAGATGGGGAGCAATTCGATTAATAACCAAACCCAATACCACTGGAATAAGCACCGTTTGCACCAAGGCCCACGCCATCCCGGTGGCATTGACCCCAGTATGAGCATTGGCAAGCAAGAGCATAATCAGCGGGGTCATGATCGGCGAAATAAGAGTGGACACCGAGGTCATTGCCACTGATAGCGCGACATCGCCGCGAGCAAGGAAGGCAATGACATTGGAAGAGGTTCCGCCAGGTACGGATCCAAGCATGAGCAGCCCGACGGCCAGGGCGGGGTCAAGGTTAAGGGCGCGTCCAACCGCTAAAGCCAAAAGAGGCATTATGACAAATTGCGCGATAACCCCGATGATAATCGGTAGTGGTCTGAGCATGACCTGTTTGAAATCGGGAATGCTCAGGGTGAGACCCATGGCGAACATAATCACCATGAGAAAATAGTTTATATATCCGGTAATCGGGACGAAAGGGGCTGGAAAAATGAGAGCCACAATGGAGCCGAGAACAATAAAGGCCGGAAATATCAGAACAATCGCCTGTGCGCGGCGGGCTTCGGGTGCAGCCAAAACCATAATCCTTCTCTAATTAACTGATGGGAATCGGCACTTTTTGGCTATGGGTGGGCTGCAGCGCTCAATATATAATGCTCACCGCGGCGCGGATGGGCGCGGTGAGGTCGATAGTATGAGAAATTGGACTTCTTTTCAAACGAGACCTTATATTTCTAATGATCGAGCAATTTGCGGTGCAGAATTTCGAGAATTTTTGCTCCGTCTTCACGCAGACCATCGTGCTGGTAATAATTCGTCATATGCATCCTCATATCTCCTAAGGTATGTGCTGTAGCTAGGGATAATTCAAAAGGGACGAAGATGTCATCCACGTACACAGCTGCGGCCATGCGCGATGCACCGGCAAGGATCTCGGGGTTATAGGGAGAATGCGTAAATTCGTGGTGGGCCAGTTTCTCCGCGGCCTCCTTAAAGGGCTGTAAAGCTGGATCCTCATCAAATTGCCACGGATAGATATGCTCGCCCGTCAGATAGTAATTCTCTGCTGTAATGGGGTCGAGATCCTCGGCGAAACCGTCTATAAGATTCCGCATTCGCTCCGCTGACCATTTCGTGGCTCCTAATCCGCCGACTCCGGCATAAATGGACTCGTGAATAGCTCCATAGAGCGGACCCTGTTCGAAACTTACCTGTGCAGAGATCCGATCGAGGACATCGCGGCGGAGCCGCTTCTCTCCTCTAACTATGTGGAAGGGTTCTTCCAGCAGCCACGCCAGATCCATAAAACCGCTCCCGCGGCCTAGGTTTATCCCAATAGTTCGAAAGCGACGCGAACTCAAGCGTTCCCCGGTGGGCAAGATCTCCTCGGAGTTATCAAGGTGATAAGCGATCTCTCGAATCCGGCTCTCAGCCCAAGGGATATGCCGGTAGAATTCCTTATGCCGCTGCGCTAGCTTGCGGTAGGTATGGGTATAAACTTCATCAGCGCAGTGGTGGATTGCTGGAATTCCACCAGTGAGGTAGGCCTTGTCAATGACCTCGGGGTGCAGGGAATAATAGCTATGTATACAAAAACCACCGTAGCTCTGCCCCATGACACTCCACTGATCAATGCCAAGATATTCTCGGAGCGCCTCAGCATCAGCGATAATATTTTCTTGCCGCAACAATACGAGACGCTCGAAGGTTCGATCGCGGGGATCACTAGCAGCGTCGATCCGATGCGAATACCCGGTGCCGCGTTGATCCAGCAGGATTAGGCGATAGTGTTTCAACATAAAGCTCAGCCAACCCGACGCTGATACCGGCCGCGGCGCAGGAAAACCTGGTCCACCTTGGAAATACACCATAGCGGGAAGATTTTCATCGGCGTAGATCTCACGAGCAAAAAGAGTGAAAGTATCAGAATCTTTGTCGCTAGGATCCCACGGTACCTCGAGTCGGTGGTCAATGATGGTATGACCAAAATACCGCATGGGTTGGGTGCTTGTTGCGTTCATGCCGTCAATTGTAGGCAGGGTTTTAGGCAGCGTACAGCGAGCACACCACCCTCTAGCGATTACACTTTATTCATGATGTCTATTTCAATTCCCGAGCACCCTATGAGTCCAGACGATATTCACACCCGCTATATGGCTCTGAAAAAGGAGATCAGCGCCGCCGCGTCTGATTACGGTCGCAGCGATGGCCCCGATATCCAACTTTTGGCCGTCTCAAAAACCTTCGATATTGAGATAATTAAACTCGCCGTTGCAGCGGGCATCAAGGAATTTGGGGAGAATCGTCCCTTAGAGATGGCATCCAAAGCCCAAGCACTCCCGGGTTTGCAGTGGAATATTATCGGCCCTGTCCAGCGCAATAAAGCGCGCGAGGTTGCCCAGTATGCCACCAGGCTGCATTCACTCGATTCTGTGCGCTTAGCCCAGGCTTTAAATAAACGCCTTCTGCACTTCGATCGGCATCTCGACGTACTCATTCAGGTCAATACTTCGGGCGAGGAATCTAAAAGTGGAATTCACCCGAGCGACGCTGAAGCGATAATGGCCGACATTGCTCCGCTCGAACGCCTGCATATTCGCGGACTGATGACAATTGCTCCTTATTCTCCGTCGGAGCAGGTTGTCCGAGGGGCTTTCGAGCGCCTGCGGCTGCTGCGTGATCGACTCCTGTGCGTTATACCCGATGGGGTTGAACTGAAGGAATTATCGATGGGGATGAGCAGTGATTTTCGCTGGGCCATTGCCGAAGGATCCACTATTGTGCGGCTAGGAACAGCCATATTTGGCCATCGGCCGACCTCAGTTTATTCCTAAAGCTGTACTCCTAGGCATACGATCTTTGGGATCATGTGCATAAGAAACAGGCCGGTTTCCGGTAACGCACATGGCCCTTATTGGCGCTATACTGTTAGCGCACTCGCGACATTAGGGCTAGGAGTGATAGCCCTGGTGCCGCTTTCCCTTTATATAAAAGCTATGTTAAAGCTACGGATAGATGAGGTCACGATGCCGGATAGCGCTGGAGCCGATGACGTATTCGGACGGCGGATGCAACGAATTTTCAACAGCCCCATCGCTGATGCGCTGATTCCGCTGGCCCTTGCAGTGGTGCAATCCACGCCCCTAATCTGGCGCAGAATTCCTGCCATTTATTCCTATATGCTCGACGAAACTCCACCTCGCCAGGATTTTGCCGCAGCCACCCTCGTAGGCATCAGCCCAGATCCTCAGCACGAGGGGGTCGAACGGTGGTCAATCGGCAGTCCGAGTATGCGGCGCGTCGTCGAGGTTCAGGTGGTACGCCCGCGTGATAGCGATAGCCCCGCTCCCACCCTCGTGCTACTTGATGGGGTATCGGCCCCCAAGGAGTCTGGTTGGCTTCGCGAAGGTCAGCTCTCGCAGTTCCTCGCCACCACTAATGCCACGGTGGTCATGCCTACCCAGGCACCTGGTTCCCTCTACGAGGACTGGGTGCACGACGATCCAGTTGTGGGCCGCCACCAATGGGAGTCTTTTATCAGCAAAGAACTGCTCCCCATTATAGAAGATCCTCTCAATGGGATTAAAGCTAACGGACACCATATTATCGGCGGATTGTCTATGGGAGCCGCTGGAGCCGTACGAATTGCGGCCCGTCATCCCGATATTTTCCACGGTGTTATTGGTCTCTCAGGCTGCTATTCCACGTCTGGGGCTCTCGGACGTGGAATGGTTCTAGCCATTGTGCGCTGCGTGGGGGCGGAACCCGATAATATTTGGGGTCATGGGATGACAAAGCGACGCTTGGCCGCAGATATTGCGGATCATCCTCACGGGCTCGGAGCACTTCCGGTTTATCTTTTTACCGCTAATGGTCGTATCACGGATGAGGATATCAGGCTGCACCGCGGCCATCCTCGCTATGAACTACCAGGTGCGGTGGTTTTGGAAAAAGCAGCCTATCGCTCGACCCGCATCCTTATCAAGCGCATGCGCGAACTGGGCCTCCCACAGCCTGAAACTGATATTGGACACAGCGGGGTGCACGCGTGGGCTTATTACGGCCCCCAGCTGTGCAAAGGGTGGAACTCGGTCTATAGCCGCGTGTCCGACAAAGAGCCGGCTAGTTCCTAGCACCGAAAGCTGCACATCCAGATCTCGCCGAGGACCTCGTAGACCACCACCAGATAACCATCATGGTAGGCAAGGTCGATATACCCGCACGGCCCTGTGTGGAATCGCAGAGGCGGTTTCTGCGAGATAGGCTGGGTGGGGTCTGAGTAGGTGTGGGGGTCGACGATCTCTAAGAAACCGTCCTGTCGCCCTGCTCCGCTGTAGGCGAAGACGAGGCCGTGAGGCGTATCGACGAAGCTGGCATTGCAGGCTGCAGCCGGGGGCGTGGAGGAAAAACCAATAGTATTCCAGCTGCGCCCATAATCGGAACTGATTGCCCTATAGCGGCCAAGCTCCCCTGTTTCATAGGCTGAGGTACGGCGCGCGGAGAGATATAACTGGCCTAAGTGAACGCCGTAGCAGGTTTCATCCATATCGTCGCCGATAACCTCTCCCGCACTCCACGTGTCACCTTTATCGTGGCTAATCAGTGCGCGATGCCACGTTCTGCCCTGGTGGTCGCGCATAACGACGGGAAGAATCCAGTGCCCCTGGTTGACTACCGCATGCCCAGAGGTCACAAAAGCCCCTGCATAATCGCCGACAACCATATCTGTGAGAGAGTGGGTTCTAAAGGTGCGTCCACAATCGTGGGAGATCGCAATTTCACTGTGCAAAACCTGGTCGCTGTCACGGCCTTGAGAGCCGAAGAATCCCACCGTATGACTGCGCGCATACACTACTGCGAGGTTAACACCATCCACAATGATGGCGGGATCAGAGAATCCCTGACGTGGATGAGTGGATCCGGAACGGAAGATCTCGTATTCAATAGGTCCATCGATAGTACCGCGACCGATAATGAGCGAATTGGGATTTGGTAAATCGCTAGGCATCGCGCCGCCAAGCCCGGTGTCGTCGTCAGCCGGCAATCTGCTATCACATAAGAGCAGCACATCACTCCCATCGAGGAATGCAATGGCTGGGATCCGAAGTTCTACGGTACGGGGATCAACGGTGCCGGCGGCACTTAGCTGTGCGGCATTCACGAGAAGGTGGGGTGGTTGGTGGGGGATCATAAATGTCGATGGTACAGATGATGGACCGGGGATCACCTTGTGATTTTACCCACTAAGTACCCCCGATTATCCCCCATCTACCGCATTAATATCACAGAGAAAATACCCCCTATCACCCCCAATAGACTCGCCGCATATACGCCCCACAATCGGGGGCTCCACACCCCCTACCCGATTAGATAAGTTCGGTAAAACCTGCTACTTTCACCCCCTTTTTCCCGATTTACCACCCCCTAAGTTCTATAAAACCAGTTTCAATAGCGGCGAAAACTGCACATTTTCGGATTATAACCCTAACTGCCCCTGAACTGCTAAAAGTCCGAGCGGGCTTATTTGTCAATAAGCCCACACATTGAATCTATGGAAATTCTTATTAGAACGGGTAGATTGGTTGAAGGTAAGGACGTTGAGGAACAGCGTGCCTGCTGAAAAGCGGCATGCCGAAAGCGGTGCACGTCGAGGTCATACTTCGACCATCCAGGGGCGCCGAGAACTTCAGGGATTATTCCTCAGCACTACAGTCGACTTAGAAAATTAATATATGCAGAAAGGTCAAAGACTACTCGTGAGCACCACTGCTTGGCAGGATTTTGCACCCGGAAATTGGCAAACAAATATTGACGTTCGCAATTTCATCCTCGAAAACTACACCCCCTACGAAGGTGACGCCTCATTCCTTGCAGGCCCCACCGAAAAAACTCTCCGCGTCTGGGATCAACTAGAAAATAACTACCTCAAAGTGGAGCGCGCGAAGCGCGTCTACGACGTTGATACCGAAACCCCCGCGGATATCGACGCCTTCAAAGCTGGCTATATCAGCGAAGACGATGACGTTATCGTCGGTCTGCAGACCGACACCCCACTCAAGCGCGCCATGATGCCTAACGGCGGATGGCGCATGGTTGAGACGGCCATTCGCGAGGCTGGGCTTGAGCCAGATGAGCGCGTCAAGGAAATCTTCACGAAATACCGCAAGACCCACAACCAGGCGGTCTTCGATATCTACACTCCTCGCATTCGCGCGGCTCGATCTTCCCATATCATTACCGGCTTACCCGATGCCTACGGTCGCGGCCGCATTATTGGTGATTACCGCCGTGTAGCCCTCTACGGTGTGGACTTCCTCATTAATGAGAAGAAGGCCGCAAAGGATTCTGTCAATGGTGCAGATTTCTCTGAGCACTGGGCACGCTACCGCGAGGAGCACCAGGAGCAAATTCGCGCCCTCGAAAAGCTCAAGACCATGGCACAGTCTTATGGTTTTGATATTTCAGGCCCCGCGACCACCGCTAAAGAAGCCGTGCAGTGGACCTACTTCGCCTACCTCGCCTCTGTGAAGAGCCAGGATGGCGCCGCTATGTCCATCGGACGCCTGTCTGCCTTCCTCGATGTCTACTTCGAGCGCGATCTCAAGAGTGGATTGATTACCGAGGCTGACGCTCAGGAAATTATCGATGCTCTGGTTATTAAACTTCGCATCGTCCGCTTCCTGCGCACCATCGATTATGATCAGATCTTCTCGGGCGACCCTTATTGGGCAACCTGGTCCGATGCTGGTTTCGCCGAAGATGGTCGCCCCATGGTCACCAAGACCTCCTTCCGTCTGCTCCAAACCTTGCGCAACCTCGGGCCAGCACCAGAGCCTAATATCACCATCTTCTGGGATCCGAACCTGCCTAACGGTTATAAGGAATTCTGCTCGGCAATCTCCATCGAGACCTCCTCAGTACAGTACGAGTCCGATAAGCAGATTCGTGATCGCTGGGGCGATGACGCAGCCATTGCCTGCTGTGTATCCCCGATGGCGGTTGGTAAGCAAATGCAGTTCTTCGGCGCTCGCGTCAACGCTGCCAAGTCCCTCCTCTACGCCATCAATGGCGGCCGTGACGAGGTGACTGGCAAGCAGATCGTTGAAGGATATGAGCCTGTTCAGGGCGATGGCCCACTCGATTTCGACGATGTGTGGAATAAGTACGAGGCCATGCTGGACTGGGTTGTTGGCACCTATGTGGAAGCCCTCAATATCATCCACTACTGCCATGACCGCTACGCTTACGAGTCCATCGAGATGGCACTGCACGACTCTGAGATCATTCGTACCATGGGCTGCGGCATTGCTGGCCTGTCCATCGTGGCAGACTCCCTAGCCGCCATTAAGTACGCCAAGGTCACTCCCGTTCGCGACGAAACAGGTCTCATCGTCGACTACGTCACCGAGGGCGACTTCCCGATCTACGGCAATGACGACGATCGCGCCGACGATATTGCGGCCACCATCGTGCACACCGTGATGAGCAAGATCAAAGAGATCCCACTCTACCGCGACGCCATTCCTACCCAGTCGGTGCTGACCATCACCTCGAATGTGGTCTACGGCAAGGCTACTGGTGCATTCCCATCCGGCCACAAGGCTGGTACCCCATTTGCACCGGGCGCTAACCCAGAGAACAGCCTCGACTCCCACGGTATGGTTGCTTCCATGCTCTCGGTGGGCAAGCTGGATTATGAGGACGCCCTTGACGGCATTTCGCTGACCAATACGATCACTCCTTCCGGCTTGGGCCGTACCAAGGAAGAGCAGGTTGCGAACTTGGTTGGCATCCTCGACGCTGGCTTTATCATGGATACTTCCTGCCCAAACGGGTAGGCCATATTCCAGACTAAAAGTCTAGAAATTGGGGCTCATCTTCGACTAAGATGGGCCCCAAGCAGGAAAAATCCTCAAATATTTGAGGTGCATATACAACTACTTAGTTTCAGAAAGGTTCTACCCAATGTCTGCAAAATCCTTCGAAGAGCGCATGGCTGATATGAAAGCTGCCCGTTCCCGCAACAATATGGGCTCTGGCCTCTACCACGCCAATATCAACGTGCTCGACCGCGCTACCCTAGAAGATGCTATGGAGCACCCAGAGAAGTACCCGAACCTAACCGTTCGTGTGTCCGGTTATGCTGTGAACTTCGTGAAGCTCACCAAGGAGCAGCAGCGCGACGTTCTCTCGCGTACCTTCCACCACAACGCTTAAATAGAGCGTAGATCTTCGGACGCGCGAAAACTGATAATTTGCAGCTTTCGCGCGTTTTCTTATACTTCTTTCGAGGACGTGAACTTTTACTATGGCTGATGGAATTAACACCACTGTAACTCTCGCCCCTGGCTCGGGCCCGCGTATTCGCGGTGTTGCCCAGGGTATCGGTGCAGGCATCGACCTCACCATCGAACGCCCCGAACTCATTGCCGCCCGTCGCACTGGCGATATCGGCCTCGTTCACTCCTGGGAGCTTGTCACCGCCGTCGACGGCCCTGGCACCCGCATGACACTCTTCCTCTCGGGTTGTCCACTACGCTGCCAATACTGTCACAACCCCGACACCATGGAGATGAAGGAAGGGACCCTCGAGAAGGTCGAGGATATTGTGCGCAAAATCAAGCGCTATTCCACCGTCTTCCGGGCCAGCGGCGGCGGGCTGACCATTTCCGGCGGCGAGCCCCTCTTCCAAATCGCCTTTACCAGGCGAGTGCTCAAAGAGGTTCATGATGCCGGCATTCACACCTGCATCGATACCTCAGGCTTCCTTGGCTCACGTCTGAGCGACGACGATCTTGAAAATATCGATCTCGTGCTCCTTGACGTTAAAAGCGGTATCCCGGAGGTCTACCATGAGGTTACAGGGCGCATTCTGCAACCCACCTTGGAATTTGGCGATCGCCTCAACGCCCTCGGTAAGAAAGTGTGGATACGATTCGTCCTTGTTCCAGGACTCACTGATTCCGAGGAGAATATCCAGGCAGTCGCCGATATTGTGAGCAAATGGAAGGACAATATCGAGCGCATTGAGGTCTTGCCCTTCCACAATATGGGTGAAGATAAGTGGAAGAGCATGGGGATGAAGTACACCCTCGAGGGGGTCAAACCTCCCACACCAGAGTCAGTGGAGAAGACTCGAGACGTCTTTAGACAACTCGGCTTCACCGTTTACTAAAAAATTTACCCGCGTGCCACACTTCTGGCATGCGGGTAAATATTTTAGGCCTTTTCTAGAACGGCAACTAAAAATTCAGAATCGGCTTCGAAAGGTCGTCCATCCCAACTCTCTAGCAGCAGTGACTCTTTAAAACCAGCTTCGCGTGCCATCTCGAGAAAGTGGGGAAAGAGCCAGCCACGGCCGATTCCAAACCCAATAACAGCGCGACCGTTCGCGCTCAACACTCGCGCGATATTCTTCAAAGCAGGCAACCTTCCCTCAGGTGGCAGGAAGCCCATCACATTGCCGGCTGAGACAATTAGATCGTAATTGTCACCCGGGAGTGGATCAACGCATAAGTCCCCGACCTCCCACCGCGCCTCGGGGTAATCCTTGCGAGCATAATCAATGAGCACGGGATCGAGATCTGTGCCTACAACATGGTGACCCTGCTGGGAGAGGTATCCACCTATCCGGCCTGTTCCGCAGCCGGCGTCGAGGATTTTCGCCCCCCTGGGCGCGAGCGCATCAATTAAACGTGCTTCACCAACGATATCGCGGCCCTCCGCTTGGAATCGATACCAGCGCTGGGCGTACTGCTCGGAGTGGTTGGGGTTATGGTCGAGAATTTCTTTCCATGTAGGCATAGCCACAGTGTATCGAGGCCTGTTGGCAATTACGAGCTGTCGAAGGCTCATGTCCTAAGCACCGAACACGACGCTCTCACTAGCAGCGGAAAGTCTTACGTAGCGACACCGCTGCGTAACAGCGCCCTCAGTATGGTCGTACTGATTCTTGTAATCTCGAGGCGTTTCGCTCCCTAGCTAGGTAGCGGGGATCCGTCACCCCATGCATCGCGGCGTAGCCCACACACAGATCCTTTTGATTAAGCTGAGCCATCCTTCCCCGCCGCAAATTTATAGGGGGACGATTAGATCCAAAGCTAATAGTCTTTCGAGCATTTTCTTAGGATCTGATTCCTGCCAGCCAGTGATTTCACCATGAGCGTTTTCGTATTCCAGGATATATTTATCGTTTTTTACGATACCGAGCAGATAGTAATCAGTTCCTCTCCGCATGTGTAATTCAATGAAATCAGAGATTCTAATCGCTGGTTCTATGGGCATGTGGAAGGTTATAAGCGCGTCGAACAGCTCGTGGACCCACGTCCTTAAGGGCTCGGGGGCGCCTTGTACTGCCATATATCGGCGGGCATGCAGGGCTTGACTGCGCTGGTGGTCGCTGAGGGCGAGCGTAGGATCAATGGCTCCGTGCTGAGTAAGAGCGGTCCGAATCTGGTCAATCTCTTCATACTCTTCTTGGCTATCTATTTCGTTGACAAATATCGCCTGGAATACATAGCTGCCAGTACGGCTTATCGTTACGCTAATCTCGTTGAGGTTAAAGGCCCAGTGAAATTCTGGGCATGGGGTGCCGGCTACTAATATTTCACCGAGTTCGCAGTCTTTGACCCCCACCCACTGGCGCAGTGCGTCCATGAGGGCTGCGGTCGCTCTTTCCTGTGCTTGATTGAATCTACTCATCATTCTCCTTCACCCGCCCCATGATCTAAACCACAGTTTATATGGCACTGTTCGTTTAACCACAAGGGGTCGCTATTCCTAGGACTTTTCGCTGCGCACACGGCTAAAATTCTCCCTACACTACTTCGATTTGCACACTCCCAAGGAGATTTTTGTGACTTCCGCTGCAGGCATTACGCCGCCTATACAGCCACCTATTCACCCAGTGGATCAAGTCCCCGGTGCCTCGCGGCTCGCCGCTCTCGGCCTTCAGCACGTTCTGGCATTCTACGCCGGTGCGGTTATCGTGCCCCTTTTGATAGCAGGATCGCTCAATCTCGACGCTGAAACTACCATCCACCTCATTAATGCCGACCTACTGACCTGCGGCATTGCTACCCTGATTCAAGCGGTAGGCATTGGAAAGCACGTCGGTGTGCGCCTTCCTATTATTCAAGGCGTGACCACTACTGCGGTCGCCCCCATCATCGCCATCGGGATGGGAGTCACCAATGGTGAAGGTGGCCTTGAAGCCCTGCCAACGATTTACGGAGCCGTGATCGTAGCAGGGCTTTTTACATTTTTTGCCACCCCCATATTCGCTCGCTTCCTAAAATTCTTCCCCCCTGTTGTGACAGGTTCTGTCCTCCTCGTCATGGGTACTTCGCTCCTTTTTGTCTCAGCTAATGATTTCACCAATTATGCTGACGGCACCCCGGCCACCAAAGATCTCGCGTACGCAGCTGGCACGCTGCTGGTTATTATTCTCGCTCAGCGCTTCTTCAAAGGATTTCTCGGTACTCTTGCCATCCTGATCGGTTTGGTTTCGGGCACCACGGTGGCATTAATTCTAGGCGATGCCAACCTCGATAAAGTTGCCGAAGCCGCTCCTATTGGGATTACTACGCCTTTTTACTTCGGTATCCCGCAATTTAATATCGCGGCCATTATCTCGATGATTATTGTCATGATTATCACCATGGTGGAGACGACGGGCGATGTTTTTGCCACTGGTGAGATCGTGAAAAAACGAATCCGCCGAGATGATATTAAGCGCGCGCTGAGGGCAGATGGTCTTTCCACCTTCCTTGGCGGCATTATGAATTCCTTCCCTTATACTTGCTTCGCCCAAAATGTCGGGCTGGTGCGGATTACGAATGTGAAATCGCGCTGGGTTGCTGCGGCTGCTGCTGGATTTATGATCATTCTCGGCCTCCTTCCCAAGGCGGGCGCCATTGTCGCATCGATTCCTTCCCCCGTGCTCGGGGGCGCCTCACTCGCAATGTTTGCTGCAGTTGCCTGGGTGGGAATGCAAACCATCGCGAAGGCTGATCTCAACGACAATCGCAATGCCGTCATCGTGAGCACCGCTCTCGGTTTGGCCATGTTGGTGACCTTCAAACCGTCAATTGCGCTGGCTCTTCCCGAGTGGTCACGTATCTTCGTTTCCTCGGGCATGTCTATCGGCGCTATCGCAGCGATCGTGCTCAATCTCCTCTTCTTCCATATCGGGAAACCGGCGGGCTCGGATATCGCCCGAACGGGCGATAAGGGAGTATCTTTAGCCGATCTCAACGCTATGAACAAGGCAGAGTTCGTTGCGGCACTGCGGCCGCTTTTCAATCAGCAAACCTGGCCGCTGGAGCGCGCTTGGCAATCTCGCCCCTTCGCTGATATTAACGAGCTACGCAGCGCTATCCAGGTATCTGTGCTCACCGCCGGCGAAACGGACAAACTCAACCTGATTAACGATTACCCCGATATGGCGGCTCTCTTGATGGCCGATACCGTCAGCTCGCGAGAAATTTCCTCCGACCGTGGTTCTATCGGTATCGATGATCTCGATGACGTAGAAACCCAACGGATCCAAGATATCTCTCGTGCTTATAAGGAACGCTTCGGCCTTCCCTATGTGGCCTACCTTGATACTACTGACACTGTGGAATCGATCATTGAATCGGGTATTCGCCGATTGGGCAACTCCGATGAGCAAGAGCGGCGCGTTCTTCTCGCCGAAATTGTGGAAATCGCCAATGATCGTTTCGATCTCCTGCTTGCCGACGCCAACCCTGTTCGGTCGGCGTGGGATCGAAAGTTTACTGAAGTCGATTCTTAAAATACCCCGTAGCAGCCCCACCGTATCTGGTGGGGCTTTTTTCTGGCTCAATGCTTATGGCCTGGCGATGGATTTTTGTGCTTTGGCATACTCTCGTTGGCTGTGAATGGGAGCAATCTAACAGTATGAAAACCCTTGCGAATAGCTAATAATTGGTTAAGAATCTAAGAAAGGTACCGAGCACCCTCGGAACTCATGAAGAGAAAGAAGAACCATGAAGATCGCTCGAATCGAGTGGCACGGTCGCGAGCTATATGCCCGCGTTGATCAGGAATACCACGTGCTCGACGCCGACAACCTCACTGCTGCTCTAACAGCTGAAGAAACTGGCGAAAAAATCCCTACATCGGCACGCCTCCTCAGCCCCGTCACGCCATCGAAAGTGGTCGCCCTCGCATGTGCGTATCTAGCCGATGATCGGCCCTTTGATCCCGAGAAGGATCGCGCTCCGTTTATTTTCTTCAAGCCGAGCTCTGCGGTTGTGGGCACTAGGGATAATATCGAGGTCCCAGAAGTAGCACGCGGATCCATCTTCGAGTCTGAACTTGCAGTGGTGATGGCCAAGGATTGTAAGAAAGTGACCGAGGATGAGGCCCTAGAATATGTGCTGGGCTATACCATCTGCAATGATATGTCGGCACCAGCATTGATGGGGCAGGATGGCCAATGGTCGAGGGGCAAAGGCCTCGATACCTTCTGCCCAATCGGCCCGTGGATCGAAACCGAACTCGATAACCCTGATGATGCTCATATCACCGCCCACCTTACGCGCAACGGTCAGCGCCTTGACCTCGTCGATTCATCTACGCGGTATCAAATATGGTCCGCTGCGCAGGCCATTTCTTATTGTTCGGAATATATAACTTTGAAGGCGGGAGATGTGATTAGCCTGGGGTGCCCTCCAGGTCCTATCCCTGTGGAAGAAGGCGATACGGTTAGCATCACCATTGATGGAATCGGTACCCTCGAGAACCCAGTACACTTCATCTAAAGTATCCTTGCCAGATTTCTGACCCGGCAGAGCTCATACCTATCCGCTCACACCAATAAGCCTATTGGTGTGAGCTTTTTCTTGTCTCATAGCCGAAGCGCCCTTTTTAGGCGGCGGCTGATACGCCTAGGCAAGTGATCGAAGCGCGCGCGCTAAATCTTCGTAATCCTGACGAATAACTGCAACAGGACGCACGACCGTCGCGGTAGATATTTGTGCGATCTCCTTCTTTAGTGCCCGCCGCGTCCGCGCTTTAACAACCGCTCCAATCACCCCACCAAAGGCGGCTCCCATCAGGCTGAGAAGTATGCCTATAAGTATTCCTCCAAGTATCAAAAGGGTAGGATAAGGCCATCCCTCAATGGCGGGTATGAGGCTATCGCCAAGCAGCGGCGTGAGCACCCCAGGGATGAAGGCGACAGCGAGGTACCACAGCACCCCCATAAGCGCCATAAAGAGCGCTATCCATTGGATGAAGGTCAAAAGCCCCCACGCTGCCGAAGGTTGGGCGGGCAGTTTCGTGCGCGCTGCTGCTCGGTCCAACTCTTCTGGAAGTGCGTGGGCGCTGTCGTTTCCTTGCTCAATGACCGCTAAATCCCACGGGTGCGGTAATTGATCTGCCACTGCATGCGTATAGGTGCGCACCGCCTTATTGGATATCGCTTTACTTGCGGCATCAAGGGCAGGCAATGAACTGCGGTGCACATCGCTGTGATCCTGCTCCTCCCGCAATCCCAAGCGTCGCAAAGGATCGGGGCGCAGTTTTAGTACCCAAGTCAGAAGGGGTGAACCTGTGCGTAGACCTAATCGCCGTCGATACGCTGCGGCAGTAATCTCAGCGAGGCGATCGACCCCTGCTGCCTGGGCTAGGGAGCGATCAAGCTCCTTTTTAGCGTGCGCCCCTACTTGCCCATGACGGGCAGGCACCAAGCGGTTACTCAGAGCGTGAATATCTGCTACTATCCGAGCACTCTGAGCGTTTTTGCTCGCCGCTATAGTGGCGATAGCCTCGCGCAATTCGGTGATACCACTTCCCGTAAGAGTGGAGGTTGCAAGTACCGAAACATTGTCTAACCCGTCATCGTTTAAAAGCCCTGTTAGCGATGCTGTCACCTCCGGTATATCGGCGGGGGCTAATCTGTCAGCTTTATTGAGCACGGCAAGGGTGACAGCGGAATGACTCGCATGGGGCCGAATAAAATCCTGATGGATAATCCGGTCGGCATATTTCTCCGGATCGGTCACCCACACGAGCACATCAACCTGGGCTGCCAACCGGCTCGCAATTTCTCTATTACTCTGATCAACTGAATCAAAATCTGGGAGATCAAGCAGAATAAGCGGCCCAGACTTTGCGGTGAAACTACCCGTACGGGTGCGCCGGTCTTCAATACCTAACCAGTCGAGGAGTTCGCTGGCCCCCTCTGGTTGCCAGATCGCAGCTAACGGTGCCGAGGTTGTGGGGCGTCTCGGTGAGGAGGCACCCAAATCTTCTCCGACTATGGCATTAAAAAGTGATGTTTTCCCTGAGCCTGTGGCACCGAAGAATCCCACCACCGTGTGCTCAGATGACAGTTTTCTCCTCGCAGCCGCATGAACAAGCACTTTATTCATAGCGTCGCGATCCTCTGGGGAGAGATACTGAGATGTGAGCGCTGCTTCGAGGGCATGAAGACGGTGCTGAAGCTTAGACATATTTAACCTCTGCGAGGGCTTGACGAGCTGAGCTTCTCAGCGCTTCAGCTGGGGTACCTACAATGAGCTGCTCAGTCACCGGTTGGTAGCGAGCCCGCTCATCAGCCATAAGGATTGCGACGCGTTCATCGAGATCCTGGCGCGCGCGTTTCGCCATGCGCCTGACGGCTTCCTCACCGAAGATCGTTTCCAGCAATTTCTGGCCCAATACCGCTGAGCCACCTGCGATAGCGATCTCACCACCAGTTAGCCCTGCCGTGGAAGCGAAAACCACAATCATAAGTGCGACGGTCACCGCATTGAGTCCGAGTGAGGCGAGGCGAGCGGTCATGCGTTTAGAGGCAGCGTTTTCCTCAATATAGCGCACCAAGTCTGCCTGCCAATCCCGCACGAGCGTTGCGGCCCGTTCGGATATCTCTTCACCGGCGCGGGCTAGATCATGTGAAGCCTGATCGCGTAGCTTGGGCGCTTGGGAGCCGAGGTAGGACCAGCATCGCCCCGCAGCCGTATCGGCGGCGTCGATAATTACCGCATGAAGGCCGGTTTCAATCTGCGTTTCCACCTCGCGCAGTGGGGTGGGTTTGCCGGTAAAAAAGGAGCCCACTCGATCCCGGGCGAGAGAAAACCAGCGATCAATCACTCGGAACGCGTCCGAGGTTCCCACAAAATCTTGCCACCGCGCCATGACTTCGGTGCGCAGCAAGTGTCCATCTGAGGTGGCGTCGATAATATGCTGACAGGCCCTCGAATAGGCATCATCGAAAGCTACAGCTAGCTGGGTTGCCTGCTCATGGCGACGATCATAGGAAACGGCCAATTCCTCGGTGGCTTGAACGAGTTGATCTAGGGCACCGGCTACTGTTCGCAGGGAGATCTCTCGACGCGCGGCGGTATCTAGTGCAAGGTCGTGGAGGTAAGTGGCAATAGATTCCACCGGTAGTAGTTCGTGCTGGACAAATGGCACCACAAATACCTCGGCGTCGAGTTTGCGCTCTTCGAGCATTCGGCGCAGATCATCGGGAACCGTGTCCGCTGCTTGTTGATCCACACGGTTGAGAATCACAACGACCTCAATATGTCGGGCAGCAGCATCGGATAAGAAATTCCACACCACTTGATCTGCGTAACGTGCCGGTGTGGTCACAAAGACCCATGAATCTGCGGCGGCCAATAACTGGGAGGCCAAGGCGCGATTGGTATCATCGATGGAATCAAAGTCGGGAGCATCGATCAACGCTAGGCCAGCTGGGATGAGATTCGATTCGACAATGCGCAGGCTCAGCGCTTGGGTATCAGGTTCCCCGTGTTCACGAGGAAGACCGGGAAGCACGCGCTGCGATCGAAAATATGGCGCATCGGCAGTATTCGTAATAAGGGTGGGTTGGCGGGTAGTTGGCCTAATAACCCCAGCGGCTGTCACGTTTTCCCCGACAATCGCGTTGACAAGAGTAGACTTGCCGGCCCCCGTTGAACCCCCCACGACTACGAGGAGTGGGGCATCAAGATCAGTGATCCTCGGGATAATATAGTCATCCAGCTGATTCTTCAATGTCTGCGCTTTAGCGGCATCAGCAGGGTATACAACGCCATCAAGGGTGTGGCGTAAGAGCTCAAGGGTCCCGTCCATGTTTTTCATTCTTGCAGGAAAATTGAAGTTTTCACAGCCCGACTCAGTATCACGCGCAGCAGCTAGACCACACACAGTAAAAAGGCGCCCACAAAAGTACCACACGGTTGGCGAGGAGAGCTTCGAAATATCTCCACTCTGCACAACAATGCCTGCGCACAAGGAATCTCAAGCCTCCAGCCAGTCATACGGATCAGTCTGTGCGCTGCGTTGCAGAAAGTACCCGTACTGCCTCAGACATAACGGCAGCCCGGTCAACGGTTCTCGCTCTGTCGCGCGAGGTGGCTGCGATCGTAGTTCACCTCGACGCATCTTCCTGGGCATTCTCTGGTGTTTATGCCCTCGGTGAAGTGATTCAATGGGTCCGGGCAAGCGAGATTATGGTGAGATACTGCAGCGATGAAATCGTGCCAAGAAAAATCAGCCCTCAAGAAACACCACGGCGAATCGAGCCGCGAAACCAGCAACCATAGACACAACAACTAACCAACCGTGAACTAAAATGAATGACACCAAGACCACAACAGCACCACCAAAGCGCCCCAGCACAATCACCGTGCCAGGGCGCTCATGGTAGGGATTGGTCGCACACTGTCATCTACTGCTGCACACCGACAGGAAAATGGAGACATGTAGAAACCTCAACAGCAGGTTTTACGCCTCAAAAGACTTCTTTTTCTAGAGCTTTTGCGCTAAATGCGAGGTTAGTTAAGGTAGTCACCATCCCAACTCCGATAAAAGACTGGAGGACTCCTACTCCCTCGTGCGAACACTAGGCTGCGGCACCCCAAATTCTTCCATCGCGTCCGCAATAGTCGGCCACTGTTCTATCTCGGCGTTTCCTTTAAGGAACCACCCCGCAATGGTTCATATATCCGCCTTAGCGCTCTTAGTTCGGCGTGTGTTGGTTGTTGCGAGTGTCTGGCGTTGGGCTTGGGCATAGTCGCCGTTGAGGTCGAACTTTAGACGTTCTGCGGTCTTTTTCCCGCCCCTGCGCCCTATGGTGGCGAGTGCTTTGCGTTCGCTGCTGGTGGCTTTCTCGCTAGCGCTGTGGGCTTTGTAGACCGAGCTTGTGCACGTGGTGACGTATCCGCGTATGCGACTGGCCATGGTTAGGCGATTTGCTGCGGGTGACATGTCTCCCGGTCGCCCGGCTGCTCCGTGTTTGTAAGCGACTTTTGAGGCGTGTTCGTTCACGTCAATAATCAGGGAGTCTTTTAGACGCTTGCCCTCGTTGGCTGGGCATAAGGTGGCGATTTGGGGACTATAGCCGTTGGCTCTCGAGCTGCTAATTACTGATGCTTCGGTGTTATTTGAAAGCGAGACAGTAAAGACTGCCCGTCTGGCCGACCAGCACCGCGAGTGATCTGTTCTTGGTTCCCCTCGAAATGTGAACGCCAACAGGTGGTTGAGAAAGATATTGATTTACTGTACAACGCTCCTTGGAGGGGCGGATTGTTGCAGCTTATAAAACCGCTATCCAAGTACGTACCGCCAGTATCCGTGCATATCTCACGCAGCTGAGCTACTACGCGGAGCCCATAGCTCCCACACTCTATGAGTGTATCGTGCGCGTAGAGTCTCTTTTTTCTCAGAGGGACACTGTTGTTGTTCGCAGTCCCACCCTTCGAGAGCCGGAGTAGGTATTTTCAACTACCTCCTTTGGTTTGGCCATCACTGGCCATTACTGGCCATCAAGATACTCCCCTACCTCACCGCTTAGTTCCTCCGCAGCAGGCACGTACGTGGGGTTGAAGAGGTCGGGAGTCTGACCCGAAGCGAAGTCTTCAAGAAGGTAGATATAGCTGCCGCCCATGAGGGCGAAATAGTCAGACAGTCGATTAAAGGGCAGTCTTCGAGGGAGCACAAGCACGCAGCGATCGAAACCACTGAGGTTGGTCTGCGCGAAGGTTTCTGGGTTATGTCGTAGGTGGGTGATCAGTTTCCGTTTTGCGTTCTTTAAAATCTCACGTTGTTCAGACATGATATGTGGGTCCCATAAGAAGCGAAGCCAAAGACTCACCTTGGAAGGATCCGCGCCCGCCGACTGCACACAGCAATCAGCAAAATACTCAAATTCGATATCTTTAGCGCTCAGTCCGTGGTACTGCTTCGCTAGTGCTGCCCGCATTGATTGTGCAGTTCGATCGAAAGTAGATCCAAATTTTTGGATTGGCCCATACAGGCTGTATATCCCCCACTCATAGGGTGGACTGCCGATTTTCTCGTGCTCCAAAAGAACCCGCAACCCCATTCTGGTGAGTTCTGTGGACCGACCCGATCCGAAGTTACGGATGAGAACCGGGAATCGCCCTGTTAGTGGGATATCCGTATTCATGTTCTCACTGACTTTCTGTGGCGTTGTACCGTGGGATCAAACTGGGGATGCGGCCTGCTCGGGGGCAAAGTACTTGCGGAGTCCATCGCGGACAATGTCAACGTCGTGGCTGGTTCCAAGGAGCTCAAAGCGGTAGAGCTGGGGAACGTGACACTTTTGCGAAATGACCTGCCCCGCGGCGCAATAGGCCTCCCCAAAATTGGTATTGCCCGCACTAATAACTCCGCGAATAAGTGCGCGGTTTTCGGGGATATTCAAAAATGCCTTAACCTGTGGCGGAACCGCGCCTTTCATGCTGCCTCCCCCATAGGTAGGCACTATGAGAACGAAGGGGCGGTCTACTCGAATCATCCCCTCTTGCTTGGGTTTCAGGGGAATTCTCGCGGAGTCGAAGCCTAGTTTTTGAACGAAGCGATGAGTATTTTCACTCACCGACGAAAAGTAAACGACGAAGGGGGTCGACGCGGTTGCGCTCTCGATGGTTCTCACTTCCTTGGTGGGTTGTAGATGCCCTGTGATATCTGTCAGGCAGGGCTTAACGCAAGCGATTCGCTTATCCGCTAGCGTCGCTTGTTCCATCCTATCAGGATTAAAAACTTAGGGTACCCTAATCTTTAGGCTAGTCCTTGGAACTATCCGCGTCCCTCGTGTTCTCTTTCCGCCGTTGCCACTCACGCCACAAAACAAACGCGATCACCAGCGCAATGATGATGAGGTCGATCATCATCCACCAACTCAACACCGGCCGCCATGATTGAGAAATTTCCGGCATTTCCCGAGGCACGCGTTCAGCAGACACTAGGAGACGATCGGTGTTGATGCCATAAGGAGTGCACGTGATAAGAGTTAACTTATCGACGCCAGCTTCGTAGGTCACAGCCTGATAGTCATCTGGGGCAACAACCTGCCTTCCGGTCACCCGGTAAACGAGAACTTCTCCTAGAACATCAAGGTAGATCTCCGCGCCATCTTTAATGCGCGGGAGATTATCAAACATACTGGCGTTAACCATCCCCGTGTGTGCGGAGATGACCGAATTTGTCCCTGGCCCCCCAACTGGCACATCAGAGCCGAACATATGTCCAGCACCGTGGTAGAGCACCTCGGGGCGCGTGGTGTGGTAGACGGGTAAATCGATATCGAGTGATGGGATCGCCAATCTGGCGATCATGCCAGAAGTTTCAGGGGGATTGAGGATATCCAGATACTCGTCGTAGCCAGGCGATTCGGGCGTGGGAATAAAAGCATGATGTCCGCTTTCCGCCAAGTTTTGGTTATATACGTGGGCTTTGTGGAGATATTCGCGTATCAACTCGCTCGGCTCAATCTCTCGCACCTTTTCAGCGTAGCTGCGAGCCCTCGTATCCAATTGATAATCTGTATACAAAGTCGAGACAATGGGGAAAAGCAATACCGCAATCCCAAGGATGATATTCAGCATCCCGCGGCGCCGTTGGCTTTTGCCTCTACCACGCTTAGGGGCATGGTGCGTGGGCTTAATACGTGCCACTGCTGCCACTACAGATCCCGTTCCTCTCTACGATTCCCGCATATAACGCCACAGGCCAAATCCAAGAATGATCACACCCAGAAGCAGGAAGAGTACCAGCGACTGCAATCCAGTTTGTGGCAACATTTGAGCCACAGCTGCAGATAGTCGCAGCGCATTAGCACCAGCGATATCACTAACCTGTTGGAGATTTTCCTGCCCAGTTGTCACTGCCGTGACCTCAGCTGCAGAACCACGATAGTGATAAAAACGACGAAGGTCCCCGGGGATCTTGACCTTTATCGAGCATTCGACCTCCGCCTCGGTGTCAAGGGTTTCTATCTCGCACGCTGCAGCGGGGATGAGGCCATCATCGGATATCAGGAGCGTTTGACCGTCTGCGAGGATCTCCGCACCTGCAAGAGAAGGATCACGAAGTGTCACTGCTTCCAGAGGAATAGTCGAGCGATTACGAACTATGTAGGTTATATCCATGGCTTCCGCTTGCGCTGGAAGCACAACGGTGCCTGCAACCGCTTCGGTGAGGGCTGAAAGCCCTGCCCCCTTGATGCGCTTGTCCAGTGCGATTCCAGGAATGGTATTGCGGGCAGTCACTGTCCATTTATCCCCGTGCCTATCGGTATCCTCCGCTTCGGCAACGGGGAGAACCGTGAAGGTCCACGCGGGCCCTTCAGTTACCGCACCCTGACTCATTGCAGCCTGGTTGATCTCGCCTTGATCGATGCGATACCGCGGAGAAATATCATGCGGTTCCCACTGCGCCTGAGGAATCGTGTGATGATCGTCGATCAATTCGGTGACCTGGCATGTGGTATTGACGGGCACGTCTTTGAAGAGATGAGTCTCACCAGACCGTAAGGTGAAATCAGAAGGCTCACAATTGGAGCTGAACTGGAATTCCTGGCTAGATGAGACTGCACCCACCGCTTCCTTATGAAAGCTGACTGTCACAGTGGCTGTTCGGAAAAAAGTCTCCGAGGCGAGGGTGAGAGCCACGTCCTGATTCGAAGGCGATGGAACCGTATTCGGGGTTGAAAACTTCACAACTGGTTGCTTCATGGTCGAATCAACTCGGGTGTCCGCGCTTAAGGGATCTCGCGGGTTCCGGGAGTCTGCGACTCCCGCGTAGTCCCAGAGTCCCATCTGACTATAAGGTTTCCTGTCATCGGCGGTTACCGCGAGGTCTGGGCGCGCCTGCAGAGCACTGCCATCGAGCTGGTATTCGCAACGAGCACCAGCGGGCAGCTCTACGATTATTCCACCCTGTGGCGGTTGCGCCATAGCAGCGGAGTAGTCAGCAGCGCTCGTAGCCTTAGCGAGGGTTGTAGCTGATGAGAAATCTTCTCCGTTACAGGTAATCCTATTGATGAACTCAGCCTGTTCGAGTCCTTGAGGAGCCCCGTGTTGGATATTCACGATGCGTACTGGGACACTGCGCAGTGCGAACCATGCCGATACAGTGATGTTTGGAGAGCGCTGCCCTTGAGTATCCCTGATTTCGATAACAGGTTGCTCGGCGGTTAGCAGCGGAATTGTCCGCTCTCGACCGTCGCGGATGGTCACGGTGGACTGGTCTCGTAGCAACCTAGCCTGAGGATAGTTATAGGAGGTATCGAGATCGAGTGCACACAGGGAACCGACAGGGACTCCTTTTACCTCAACAGACTGGCCGGGTGCAGCCGCAACTCGCCCCTCGAGAACCGTCTCCTGCCCAGCTACACAACGGTAACCAATGCTCAGATCGCGGTTGGGAACTTCCCCTACCTCCCGGGCTGGGCCGGCGGCTGCTGCAGTCACCGTTACCGTCGTAGTTTTATCGTACGCGGTATCAATAGCAAGGTTACTCACAGAACCATCTTCATCTTTTAACCGGAATATATAGTCCCCAGACTGATTCTGCTCAATATTTTTGCCATCGAGGACAATATATCGATGGCGCAGCACAATATCAGGGTTGTCTACCTTGAACTTTGGAGAAAGCGTACACATAGAGCCCGCGGGAAGCCCTGGTACTCTTGTCGCCTTGGTCGTGGTCACCGTTCCGTTTTCATTACGCAGATCCACGGCCACTATGCGTTCGTCCACGCCTTCGCACGTCAAGCCGAAGTTGACCTGGCGTTGTTGCCCGGGGGCTACCAGCGTTGCAGCCGCACTCCCACCGAGCTTTTTCGTCACATTAAGGGCGGTCAATTTCCGCTCATATGTGTTTATTGCCACGATCCGGTTCGCTGAATCGTCCCCAGCACGAAGCGTGAGAGAAGGAGAAGTCCCTGCCTGTTGCTCGGGATTCCAGGTGAGTGTGTGTTTGTAACCATCGGGCACGTCGTCGGTGGAAAGATCCTCACTGACGTGGCACGTCGCGCCCTCGACGAGCCCGTCGATTTGATGGGTCAGCGTGCGATCGCCGCCCTGCCCCAGCACGAAGTCTCCGTCGAGTTGCTGATTGCCGAAGGCTTTGTCGAAGCCTGGAGGGGGTGTGCATTGGTAGCGGAAATTAAAGGCGCGGTTTATGTGTGGATCGAGGCCGTCGATCCTTTTTTCCACAGTGAGAGAGGCCCTATTGAACTTAGGCTTCCACTTTACTGCGCAGTAAACGGGCTCATTTTCTGCGTTTGCGTAGGTCACTGTGGAAGTATTATCGCCGTTAGTTACCACGAAACCAGCTGGGAAATTTCCCTTTTGCAGCTTTCTGTTCCCTAATTGACAGGTCCATTCGGGATCGTATCTGTCGAAGACATTAGTACCATCTGGGGTGCGGGCCTGAGAACGGAAAGTATAAGGATCCGAGGCTCGAGGGATCCCTCCTTCGTAGCGCACCGAGCGCAGTAGCGTGGCGAAGGGTGCAGCATCCTGGCGCGCTGGTTGATCGGTACTCGAATTCACAACTGCTTCGAATTCATCCTTGGTAGAACCCGCCTCAAAGTCGAAAACAGTCTGATTCCCGAGAATTTTGGTCTCGGCTGAGGTATCAGCATCGACATGGCCGCCTATACGCCCCACATTGAGCGCAATGGCGACGCCTTGTTTACCGCCGCTCGTGCTCGACGTATAGAGACCAATCTCTAGAGAAGTGGGATTTTGAATGGAGGTTAAGAAGGCTCCGGGTTGGGTCACAGTATAATCAACTAAGCACGCGTAGTCGAAGGTCTTTCCGTCGACTTCCCAGTTAGCTGCAGCTCTAGAACCCCAGGCATTCCTACCTTCAAACGTGAAATTTAGGGTACTCGCCCATTTGCAAGTTCTACCGTCGTCGTTGTAGAGCAAGAGAGGCTGAAGGATTTTCCCGCGCGAGTCGGCCTGTAAAGTAATCGCCTCATGGTAGCTGTTACTGCGTGTTGTGGTTCTTTCGGCGTCCATGACCACGAGGTCGTATTTCTTCAACTCGCGATTATCTCGGCCAATCACCCGGATATCGCTCAAACGCACCACGGCGTACTTTTTTCCCTCTCCCCCAAACGTATGCTTCAGATATGCTCGCAGCACGGGTCGCTTAACTTTAGCCCCCGCCTTGCTCAGTTCGAGTCGGTCACTAGTTAACTGCTCATTTCGCCCTGCTTCCGTGGAGAGGCCGAAGTTAACCATTCCGTCACGATCATACCCAAATATCGACTTGTCATCTCCAGAAATAACTTCCGAAGTCACATCCATAAGATAGGAACTGCCCGCTACTATTTCAGCATTGAACTCAAGGGTGAGATCACCAATCTTTTGTCTCACCAGTTGCGGCCCGTCCCATGGATTATCAATTTGGCTAAGATCTAACCAGCATAATTGCGGAGCGAAGAGCTCGGTTTCCGACCCCGGGCTGGACACGCGAAATTCGCAACCCTCATATTCCTGAGTTGGTGTGGGGATCACCCGAGACGCTACCGGAGTTGCGGAAAAATCCGATGCATCCTCAGCGCGCGCTAGAGTATTGGGCCCGCCAACAACTATAAGAAGCCCCATGAACACGATGACTATAGCAATCAGGGCGTACCCCCGGTGCACTATGCTTGTCAATATGTTTCCTCGATAATCTCTGGTTTTAATATGAATCTGTGCTCCCGCTGTTAGGACTCGCTCTTAGGATAAACACCATCTTCGTCTCCCGATGGTCGCCGCCGGACCACCAGCCACACGCCCACCGTTACGAGAAGAAGGGCTAGTCCAACGAGTCCTAAAACACTAGCCCCCGTCGATGCCAATGCACCTATCGGCGACTGCATCATCCACGAATTTTTATCCTGCGTGATGTCGGGCCTACTAGGCGGATGAAGCCGTAACTGACTAAGTGGCAGCCACCCAAATCCGAGCGTTAGAAAGAGGGCTAGAAGTGGCACAACAACACCAGTCATTATGCTGCTTCCAGAGCTAATCTGGGGTGCGTGGGTTATTGCGGTATCAGATTTCAGCGCTGGGTAGGCGCCTAAACATCCCGCCATTTGGGTGTCGGCTGGGCAGTATCCATCCGCGGAGGCATAGATCGTATTCGAAATCTTTGTGCCTGGGAAGAGTGGCGCTTTCACCCGTGCTCGAAAGCTAATATTCACGGTGGTTTCGGGGTGGCCTGCACGAAGCCGCGATATCGTTGTAAGGCCAGCGTCGCTCAAGGATATCGAAACCTCGTTTGCCTCCACGCTGGTGCGATAGTCGTTGGCCTCCAGGCGGACTGAGCCGTCGAGATTTTCCACCACGATAGTGTCGATGCCCTCGAAGTCTAGGTTGGTATCGAGCGAGTCGAAGAATTCCACTCGGTGAAGTTGGCCGTTGCTATCTACCGGGGGCACTTGGGCGGTGATGCTATAGGCGATAGTCTCACCCCAATCGGCGGTCTCGCGGTCTGCACGCTTGGTCACAGATGGTGGTTGAATTTTCGTTCGCACAGCGGTCGAGGGCTGATCGACGATCACTAGGAAGGGCGTCGACACGAGTTCAGGAGTATCTCCCATCCTGCGGGCGTCTTCTCGCACCTGGTAAATACCGGGTTCGAGACCTGAGAATAGAGCAACTCCGTTATCGTCTGTTCGCGCGTGCATCACAGGGCCGGTATTGACCTGCGGATCAGATGTCAGCAACTCAGGGCGTTGCAGAATGAGATCATTCAACTGGCTGGGGTCAAGTTTCCCTAAGCCGAACAGCTGGCGAATTGTGAAGGTAGCACCAATAAGTTGCTCTGGTCCCACCACGCCATCGGTGCGCTGGGTGGGATTAGCAAAGGTCTTCACAATCTGTAAATGTCGCGGAGCCTGAGCATGGGCGGGGACTATGACAAGGGCGATTGTAGATACTGCCAGCAGCGCTGCGATGAGTGATCTCCCCAGGCCCAATACTCTTGGGTGTGAGTGTAATAGCACTTATAACTCCCCGTTCATCTGCTGCGTATCCGCCTTATTTCGCCGCCTTAACATAAAGATGACTAAATACAGCAAAGCGGCTAGCGAAATTCCTACAGCTATCGTCATCCACAGCTGCCAAGGGCTGCGATACCGGCGCTCATCCTGGTGATGTGGCACATCTATGCGGCGGCCACGGACGAGCAGACGGTGCGTATTAATTCCATAAGGAGTACAGGTAACGAGAGTAAGAAGATCGTGACCTGCAATCGGCCTGATGCTGGAGATATCCTCAGGCAGTACTATTCGAATATCATCGACCTCATAAGCGAGGGTGTCGCCCACTACATCAAGGGTAAAAATATCACCGATTTTTACGTGGGTGAGGTTGTCAAACATCGTTAACGTAGCCAATCCGGTGTGACCTGTCAGTACTGCGTGGGTCCCCTCTCCCCCGACAGGAAGGGCGGTGCCATAGAGATGCCCTACCCCGTGAGCTAATGTTGATGTTGAGGTGCCGTGATAGACGGGAAGGTCAATACCGACTGACGGTATATGCAGCCTTGCCATCATGGAATCTACATTCAGATGGTCAAGGTACGTTTGGTAGCCAGGGGTTGAGGTATCAACACCGTGCACCCACGGATCTGGTGAACCGAACTCGGGCAGATTCTGGTTATACTCTCGCGCTTGGTCAAGCAGGGTGGATCGGTCCTGAGCTTCCATCTGCATTACCTTCTCCGAGTAATACTCGGCCAGGCGATTTTGTTCGCTATTTTTCAGATGCGTAAGAACAACAGGGGCGAGAAATACCACAACAGCCAGGATGATATAGAGAGGGCCTCGCATGCGCACCCGGTCTCGTGCTCTTCGCTGACGGTGACGCATGAATTTCAAGCCCTTCCCTACTTCTTTGGCAGCTGGATCCCGTCGGTGCTGGACAGACGGGATCCACCCCGCTCTTTTAGCTCAGCTTTTAGGCTGTGGCCTTGGAATCACGGCGGGTGGTATAAAGACCACGGGCAAGCAAAGCCAGACCGACAAGGAAGACGAGAACTATTCCCCATGCACCAGTAGATGGTAGCTGGTTGAGGAAGGTTGTCCTTTGGTTCTCCACTTCTGCCGTCAACTCAGCCGGACCGTTCTCGTTCTCGGTCACAACCACTGGAATAACTTCTGGGTTGCGCACAAAGCCTGCGGGAGCTTTGGTCTCGATGACACAGAACTTATTTGCTGATTCTCCCGAACCAGTTGAGTAGGACTTGATAGGGATACCGAATCCTTGGGCTTTGGCCTCATCCGAGACGACCTTGGTCGTCAGCTTTTCTTGTTGCTCTACACCGGTGCTCTGGGTAGCGGTCTTGAGAGCATTACCCTTGAGCGTCCAGGCGCCGGAATCGTTGGTGCAGTGATAGAGCTCGAACTCCGCACCTTCCAGCTCATTAGCTGGTACATTCTCTTCACCAGCAGTTTTCGTGATCGTTAGGTTGCCGAAGGTCGTCCGCGTGGGGTTGTCCTCATCACGGGTGGTGGAATACGACTTGGAGTTGATATCAAAGGTTGCTTTGTTATCAATTCGCCCGTTATCCGGAAGCGAGACGATTGTGGCGTCAAATTCCACAAAGACCTGAGCATCGGTGTGCGTCTTATAGAAAGCCTCGAGCTTGGCTAGACCTTTTTCCGTGAAGTCAACAACTATTTCATCACCGGGATTAGAGCCTGTGGTGGTAGTAAAGTCCTCAGTATCTACCAGCGTTGGGATATCTCCCGCCTGGGCGGTCCGCGCGGCTACGGTCACCTTCAAGGAACCATCGACGTACTGGAGGTTTTCCACCAGATCATCCGTGATTTTGAATTGGGTGAGATTGGTTGATGGGACCCGAGAGCTGAGTCGGTAGCTAAGGGTGCCACCCAAGGCGGCTGTGTCATCGTTGACTTCCTTAATCGGCTCAATCTTTTGGTTCTTTGGATAAACCGTGCGCTCATATACCCACTGATCACCATCGCCATTGGGGGTTGGTAGGGTGATGAGGAAGGGTGAGGTCACCGAATAACCTTCGGGGGTCTGAGTTTCGGTCACGCGGTAAACGCCAGCGCCGTTCGCAAATTCGAAAGCGGCGAGACCTTGACCATCGGTTTCCTTGCTTTGCTCAGCTACGCTGTCGTCAGCTTGAAGGGCTGCGATCGTCGCATTGGCATTCTCGGCCGATACGATGTCGTTGAGCTTCTTCCAGCTCGCAGCCTTCGTAAGGTCAAAGGCGTTACCTGCGTCATCTTTGACCTTCTCCACTTTGAAGGTGACCCCTGCTAGCGGTTGGGCGTTTTGCGGTGCGCCTTCTACATCCTCGTACTCGCCGTCATATTTGTAGATATTGAGCTTCACCGTCTGGGTAGTATCGATCTGCGCCGCAGCCTGCAGGTTGGCATCACCAAGAGTTTGCTCGATACTCAGGTTTTTATCTTCAGCGATAGCTGCTGGAAGGCCTACACCCATGCTGGTGCACGCCACGGTGACGGCGGCACACAGGGCTATGGCTCGGGGTTTTAATGAAAGCATCAATATCCTTAAAAATTTATATTTGCGAACAAGATTTGGTAGCGCGCGGACTCATGAGGTTTTCCTATGTCAGTTAAACCGTCCCGCATACGACCGACCATGGTAACTCACCTTTGCTGCGCATCCAAATATCTATCTGCGCAGCTAGATGGACAAAAAAGCACTTCTTGGGTGATCACAGCAGCTCATGGATCTGATAATCCTCTTAACTTTTAGAATTTCTTATTGGAAAAGCCTCCTTTAAGCACAATGCTAAAAGGAGGCCCTGAGGGAAAGTTTTACTGAGAGGATTTTCCTTGGTCGCGTTCTTTGTCGATATCGTCCTTTTCGACGTCGTCGTTCACACTGCCGGTAATCCCTAACTCGCCGTCGATCATCACATTGCCGGAAATGATGACAGTTCCATCCGCCGTTTGTTCAAACTCTGGGGTCGGCAAAATGTTACCGTCCTCATCGAATCCGGGAGCTGGTTGCTGCTCGTGCGTCGCTAGCTTCTCGGCGGTATCGGTTTTTTCCCACCGTCTCGTCACCAAGGGAGCCATCGCAGCGCGATCATCATTCATCCCTTTCAAAAGCGAGTACATCATGACGAACTGCATGAGGAAGAAGGGCAAGGCCACGATAATGACAACCTGCTGGAGAACATCGATACCAGTGCCGGGAGAAACGATGAGCAGCACTGCCGCTACCGCGCCGATCATCACGGCCCAAGCGATACGATAGGCCGTCGGCGATTGGTTCTCTTCTCCCGTGCACATCATATCGTTGACCATCGCCGAGGAATCGATAGAAGTGATGAAGAAGATAATGACGATCATCAGGGCGAAGACCGAGACCACGGAGCTAAGCGGATACGCTTGCAGGAAATTAAAGAGTGCTGCAGAGACGTCACCCTGCTCCACCACTGGCACAGTGAGGAAGCCAGGCTGAGCACGCTCGATCTCCAGGCCCGCACGGCCAAAGATGGCAAACCAAATGACTCCGAAGATTGTGGGCAAAATGAGCACACCGCCGATGAATTCACGGACCGTGCGTCCGCGGGAAATTCGAGCGACGAACATCCCCGTAAACGGCGACCAGCAGATCGTCCACGCCCAGTAGAAAGCGGTCCACTTGCCCTGCCAGCCAGGATTATCACTATAAGAATCTGTCCAGAACATCAGGCGCGGCAACCAATCACCGTAGATTCCGAAGGCCTCGACCACGGAACGCAAAAGAGTAAGTGTGGGGCCGGTCAGGACAACAAAGACCATGAAGATCACGGCCATGGCAATATTGAGGTTGGAGAGAATCTTTATACCTTTATCCAGACCACTCGCGACCGAAAAGCTGGCCACCACGGTGATAAGAATGATGATGAGTAATTCCACCCATCCCACCAGGGGTACCCCCCAAATCTTATTGAGGCCGGCGTTGACCTGCAGCGTTCCTAGGCCAACCGAGACCGCGATGCCGAAGACCGTACCAATAATTGCTAAGGCATCGATGAATTTGCCTGGTAGTGAATAGATACGCGGGCCTAAGAGGGGGGCAAAGATTGAAGACAGACGCGGTGGCAGTTTGCGCTTGTAGATGAAGTAGCCCAAGGCCAGGCCTGGTAGCGCCATAATGACCCACATATGGATACCAAAGTGGTAGAACGTGAAAGCGAATGCCTGCTCGGCGGCCGCTGCGCTCATGGGTTCCACATTATTCATTGGAGGGTTGTAAATATGGTTAATGGGTTCCGCAACACCCCAGAACATCAAGACAGCGCCCACGCCGCCAGCGAAGAGCATGGCGAACCAGACGGGGAGAGAATGCTCGGGGTCGTCGTCGTCGTCACCTAAACGCATCCGGCCGTAGCTGGAGGCGAAGATGCCGATCAGGAAGATCAGCGCTAAGGAAATACCTCCGATATACATCCAGCCTAAATTTTTCAGCAGGGCCGCTGATGCACTGGCAAATATTGGTTGTATCCGCTCCCCAAATATCAAAGTGACGAGGACGAATGCACCGATGGTCCCAGCCGCCATGGCGAAGATTGTTGGGTCAGTGTGAAAATGAAACCGTTTACGAGCAGAAGTCGGAGTGGGATCCGACGTCGCGGAGCTCGGTGAATGTGAAGTAGCGATCGTGCACATCCTTAATCAGATATAAGTACCTTAGAATCAAACAGGTTCTAATACTATAGGTTGATGACGCACTCGTTCATATCCCGCACGTCAGCGCCGACTCCACCACGCACTGCGGAGGTTACTCTAAAAACCTTTAGACCGCCTATTACTCCCAAGATCATAGTTCTATAAAAGCAGGCTCGTATTCTACCCGGCGCAGTTGGGGCACTGCCTGTGTATTGAATTAAGACTCACCAACAAGCCTGACAAGCTCACTATTAAGATGAGCACCTCGACGCTCGCCCCCTCAATACTTGAATCTAGAGTGTAAAAGATATCGCTCCGCATCGTAGGTTGAGGATCACTCACAAAGATCTTTTAGATGAGTTTGGAGATAGCGATGCTACGGGCATGCCCTAAGCCAAGCTGAAGTCTGTCATAGTGGGCCAGGCAAATTTTTTTGACCCTGGGCAGCCAGAAATGAGGAGCCATGATCGGGGACGGCAGGAATACGACTAACGGGTAAGGTGAGGCAAATATTCTGCTACCTGCAGGGTAAACCCTGACCCGCAGGTCACCTCACACTTAGCATCTCCCTAATATTTCTACCCCGAATGATGAGGATCGAAAGAGAATGCGGGCAGTTACTCGTCCACGCTGACGGTAGGAGCTCTAACCACCTTTGCAGAACATCTCCCATAACGGAGACTGTTCAGGCGGCACCGCTACACATCCTTGTTAGCGAACGAGTGCGGTATAAAGGATGCGCCCATCCACGGCTCGGTGTGCCGCGACCGCGATCCTGGTGAGTCTCGGATTGAGCAGCAGCGCGCGTTCACCAGGGACACTGTTCCACTGGTGGAAAGCTTGACCACTGAGCACGCCAGGGGCGCTAGCGATTAGTTCACCACTGGTAATACCGACGCTTGGCTGGAACTGATTATGCGCCATCCATTGACTATGCCCGCGTGCCTGTTGATACAAGACGTCATCGAAGACGAGCGGATAGAGGCCGCGGCGTGTGCGCTCTTGGTTAATGAGCGCTATGGTCACCGCTTCATCCGTGCGCTGATCATAAGGTGGCAGCGGCCGTGCTGGGCTCATGCGTGCTAGAAAATCATCCACGCTGCGTTTAATATGCACCAAAAAGTCGCCTATAAGATCAGTAGATGATCCTTGAGAGGATAGGGCGGGTAGAGGAGGCATCTGTGCGTGGGCGGGGCCAGGCGTGATCATCGAACCAGCAAGAGTTATAGCTAATAGGGTTCGGGGAATCCTTGTCATGGTGCAGCTCTCTCCTCATACTGGTTGCGGAATAGGGAATATGGGTACTTATGATACACGTCACTTGCTTTTTGAGGCAGTGGTCTACTCTCATGAGCTAGCACCCATGAATATCCGGGAATATCCGGTGCCTTTAAGTTGCTGGCATCTTTAAGCTTCCCGCGAGGAGAAAATCTCGCGGGCTGAGGCCGTGATTAATTGTCGTCCGTGCTCAGTGCTGCCACGAAGGCTTCCTGTGGGACCGAAACGGAACCAAGGGATTTCATGCGCTTCTTGCCCTCTTTCTGTTTTTCAAGAAGCTTCCGCTTACGAGAAATATCGCCGCCATAGCATTTCGCTGTCACGTCCTTACGCATTGCCCGGATATTTTCACGGGCTATAACCTTGGCGCCGATCGCGGCCTGAATGGGGATTTCAAATTGCTGGCGTGGAATCAACTCTTTCAGTTTCTTCGTCATCTTATTGCCGTACCATAAAGCGGAATCACGGTGAACAATTGCCGAGAAGGCATCCACTGGATCGCCGTTCAGGAGAATATCAACCTTGACCAGATCGGCTTGCTGCTCCCCCGCTTCCTCGTAATTCAGCGAGGCATATCCCCTGGTGCGCGACTTTAGAGAATCAAAGAAATCGAAGATAATCTCACCCAGCGGCATGGTATAACGCAGTTCTACGCGGTCCTCCGATAAATAGTCCATGCCTCCCATTTGTCCGCGCTTGGATTGGCAGAGTTCCATGGTGCTACCTACAAATTCGGAGGGCACGATGATGGTGGTTTTTACGATAGGCTCCCACACCTCGCGTAATTTTCCACCAGGCCAATCTGAAGGGTTGTGTACGTGAGTTGAGCTCCCATCTTCGGCTACCACACGGTAGGACACCGAGGGGGCAGTGGAGATGAGATCAAGGCCGAATTCGCGTTCGAGGCGGTCTCTGGTGATCTCCATATGGAGCAATCCAAGGAATCCGCAGCGGAAGCCGAAGCCCAGAGCCACAGAGGTTTCCGGCTCCCAGGACAATGAAGCGTCATTGAGCTGTAATTTCTCCAGTGCTTCACGCAGGTCAGGGAAGTTGGCTTGCGAAATTGGGAACAGCCCTGAGTACACCATGGGTTTGGGATCAGCATAGCCTTGCAGAGCCTCTTCGGCGCCGTTTTGGGCCCAAGTAACGGTATCTCCGACCTTGGACTGGCGTACATCTTTGACGCCAGTGATCAGATATCCCACTTCACCAGGGCCTAAGCCGTCACACTTTTTGGGGGTGGGCGACACAATGCCAATTTCCAGCAACTCGTGAACGGCACTGCTCGACATCATCTTAATTTTCTGTCGAGGGGTCAGCTTCCCGTCGATCATACGAATATAGGTAACCACGCCGCGGTAGGTGTCATAGACCGAGTCGAAAATCATGGCGCGCGCCGGCGCATCAATGCCGTGATCGGTGGTCGGTGGCGGCACCAATTCGGCTACTTTATCGAGGAGAGCTTCAACGCCTTCACCGGTTTTACCTGACACCCGTAAAACATCATCTGGTTCGCATCCAATAATATGGGCAATTTCTTGGGCATATTTCTCTGGATCTGCGGCTGGCAGATCGATCTTATTAAGTACGGGAATAATCTCGAGGTCATTCTCCATGGCTAGGTAGAGATTCGCCAAAGTTTGAGCTTCGATGCCTTGGGCGGCGTCAACTAGGAGGATAGCTCCTTCGCAGGCTTCGAGCGCTCGAGAAACCTCATAGGTGAAGTCAACGTGGCCCGGGGTGTCGATCATCTGCATCACGATTTCTTCACCTTTGTGCGCACCGGAACGCGGCACCCAGGGTAGCCGAACGTTTTGCGCCTTAATAGTGATGCCGCGCTCACGCTCGATATCCATATTGTCTAAGTATTGTTCGCGCATATCGCGGGCATCGACAACATTGGAGTACTGTAAAATACGATCCGCCAAGGTCGATTTTCCATGGTCAATATGGGCGATAATACAGAAGTTACGGATCTTGGAGAGATCCGAAAAAGTCTGCTCCGCGAAATTCTTGGCCATTTAATCCCTTTCTCCAACTGCAATTCTTCTCCCGACTTTACCCCACCTCTGTATACTCTCCCGACTTAGGCCCCCTCGAGATGCTTCAGAAGGATAAACTGAAAGATTATGAAGCCGGATTCCTTAGTGCGACGTATCTTGCGGGCGATCATGGTGAGGCTATTTCGAAGCGACGAAACCTCCAATCTCGATAAGGGCCTGAAGGCTCTCGCCTCTCAACTCGGGCTCACTGAGCGAATCGACGCCCACCACCTTCGCACTCCGGCGCGCGCTGATATCGCAGTCGTCGACACCGCTGAATATCCGCGCGGGCTTATTTATGCCCCCAATATGGATGGCCAAGTCGATCCTGGCGAAGTGGTTTTTTTTACCCGCCCGAGCGAACCGGATTTCGAACGAGCCCTCATCGTGGTGGGCCGCAGTGGGGATAAGCTTTTGGGCCTGATTACCTCCCCTAATCCTGCACATGCGCTCAGTTCATCATGGGCTGAAATAGGGGCAGGGCCGTGGGATGAGACGGGGCGGAATGCCTGGGCCAGGCTTGATAAATTAGTGCAGGTTCCAGAGATCGTGATTAGGCGCCAGGGGGCTGTGATCCCGCCGCGCCGGTGGGAGTCGATAGCCAATCGCTTGCGCCGTGAATTCGGGTGGAAATAACTGCTTACGTGTTCGCTTTTAGTTAGCGGAGGTGGTAAGGTTTTCGTTCGTTGTCCGAAACAACACCACCATGGTGGTTAAGTTCATCTTCGAGCGGTCAGGACCTTGGGATCGCCGCGAACTTCAACTCGTAGCAGCCGTGGTGCACTAAGATATCCGAATAAGAGGTATACACATGGCAAATATTAAGTCCCAAAAGAAGCGCGTTCTCACCAACGAGAAGGCTCGTCAGCGCAACCAGGCAATCCGTTCGAAGGTTCGCACCGAGATCCGTAAATTCCGCGCTCTAGTTGCCGAAGGCGATAAGGCCGGCGCCGAAAACCAATTGCGTGTTGCTTCGCGTCAACTGGACAAGGCTGTTACCAAGGGTGTCTTCCACCGCAATAATGCGGCAAACAAGAAGTCCCGTATGGCCACAGCTTTAAATAAGATGGCTTAAAAAAATCCCGCTGATCCTCACCGATCAGCGGGATTTTTTTAAAATAACCCTGCGATGATTAAACCAATTGAGGCAACTGCAAAAAATCCGCCGGCGATAAAATCCACGATATAGCTAAAGCGATAGAATACGTGGCGCACCGGACGAGCTGAGAAGGCCATAACAAGTGTAGAAAAGCCTAGAACGGTGGTCATTATCATGACTGCCACCACGAGAAGCGCTTGGCCGATATGTGGGTTGGGTGGCAGGAATGGTGCGATAATCGCTGCGAAATAGAGCACCACTTTGGGATTAGACAGATTTGTTGCTAGGCCCAGGCGATAGCAATATTTGAGGCTACCTAAGCGTGCCGCGTGATCAATATCGAGCTGAGTACCCTTCCGGTACTGGGCGAGAGCGGACGTGAGTACATTCTTCGCCATAAAACCCAACCATAAGCCGCCGATAAGTTGAATAGCCCCCATGATCGATGGATAAGCATGAAGCAGGGTGGAGGCTCCCACAACCGTTGCGATCACCCACACCGTGAGCCCGCTGGCGATACCGAGAGTGGCGGCGAGGGCATGCGGCCGAGATTTTGTGGCTAGTCGGATGAGGAGAAATATATCCGGTCCGGGGCTGATCATGCCAATGAGGTTGAGCGTGATCAACCCGATAATATCAGCGCTTGTCACCGGAATCGTGAGCGTCAAGGTGGGCTACAAGGTCGCTGAGTCCAAACATTTTTGCGGTGTTATAAGCGCTGGGATGACCGATATGAGGATCAGCGCCGTGATTAATCAGAGTAGCAATGACCTCTGGATACTTCTTAAATATCGCTCCTGCCAACGGGGACTGTCCCCGGTCGTTTAATTGATTAAGGTCCGCCCCCATATTGATTAACTCCCGGACAATATCAGCATGGCCGCTATAGGCGGCTATCATGAGGAGAGTATTGCCCTCCTCATTACTAATATTGGGGTTAAGCCCCAGACTAACGAGCGTCCTCAGCCTATCGCAGGCGGGCTCGCCTCCGGTGCGAGCGAGGTGAAAGAGCTCGTTGATAAAGGCTTGCAATTCAGGGTCTGGAGAAGGGGTCGTCATTATCCCCATCTTAGGAATCTAGCCAGCCAGCTGCGAAATTTGACGCACCGCCTGCTCGAGGGCGAAGGCTGGATCTCCCCCCTGACCTTTAACTTCCGCATCCAATTCGGCTGCAATGATCACTGCTTGGCTGATATTGTCTCCCCGCCATCGCCGCGCTAGTTGCGCAGTCTTTTCCAGGACATAGGGGTGCATCCCTAGTTGACCGGCTAAGGAAGGGTGCGGTTGGGAGGAGTATAGGCGCGCAATTCCCGATACTTTCATGCTCAAAGCGGTGGCAAGTGCAGCTGGTTCCACCCCCAGCTGTAAGGCTCGTCGCATACTAGCCAGGGCCTTGAAGGTATCTCCCTGGCAAGCGAGATCGGCAACATCGAAACCGCTAACCTCAGCAACACCCTCATAGTACTGACGTACCTTTCCAGCCGTAACCTCGCCATCAGTATCTGCCACTAGCTGATCTACGGCACTGGAGAGGGCACGTAGATCTGAACCCACGCCTTCAAGGAGAACCTGGAGCACATCGGGGGTGACCTGGACCCCGAGGCGTCGAAATTCCTGGTTCAACCATTGGGTCCGCTGGTGCTGCTTGGGCGCTTCTATCTCATGGACCTCGGCAAGCTTTTTCAGGGGCGTCACCAGTGCTTTTTGCCGACCTCCACCCGAATGGCTAATGATGACATAAATACCGGGTCCGGGATCTCGCGCAAGCTCGACGATGAGTTGAGCGGGTTCCTTACCTGCCTCATCCATTCGGTCGATCACGACGATGCGATCCTCGCCAAATAGTGATGGACTTAGTAAGTCTAAAAGCTCCGCCTTGGTGATATCCCCGGCGCGGATATGGGTGATATCAATAGTCGTGCCCGTAGGAGCGTGCGACTTGATAGCGGCACTGATCTCTTTGATGGTGCGCTCGATGAGAAAGTCTTCGTCGCCAAGAATGAGGTGGACAGGTTTCATGGGCTCGATTCTAGCTGTGAGTAACCGTCAGGTGCGCGAAAGTACACCGGGATCCCGGTTTGGGTCACTGTTGGATAATCTGCTGACACGTCCTTATGAGAGCGCACGATAATAGCTTCTGTACCTGCTGGGATAGTATGTTGGTCTGTTAGTTCTTGCAGCGAATTCACTTCGTAGGTTCGTATAGTGCTCAGATCTGGCTCTGGTAGTTCATGCTGGGGCAGTGACAGTACTCCAAGTACCAGCGCAGCTAAGGCTAGCACCCACCACGTGCGGCTCTTCGAGATCGCATAGAGTGCCCACAAGGCAATGACAATTGCCCACTTCACTGGTGAGGCTACGGTGATCACGGCTCCGTTGAGATGAGCGGCTATATGTGCGGTAGAGATAATCCAGCGGGCTACGGGGGCGAGCACCCACAGGATGAAATCTCCGATATGTGCAAGCGGGCTTACTAGCTCTCCGAGCCCCACGCAACCGGCGGCGATGAGGCCAAAAATCGTGACCACCGGAACCGCGGGAGCGCAGATAAGGTTGGCGAAGATGCTCACCACCGAGATATGGCCCGCCATGCCTGCCACAAGTGGCATGGTGCTCAGCTGCGCGGCCAGCGCTACGCTGAGAGATTTCCATATTATCGCAGGCCCTGGCATATGACGCAGATGCCAGTAGATCCACGGATTGATCACTATAATTCCAGACGTGGCCCCCACCGAGAGGGCAAATCCCCAGTGAGTGGCAAAACCTGGGTGGTAAAGCAAGAGTATTCCACTACTGATAGCTAAGGCGTTCATGGGGGCGCGCACAGCGGCGGTCACTAGCGCAATCATGCCAACGGCTCCCATGAACCCAGCGCGTAATACCGAGGCCTCCATACCTACGACGAAAATATATGCCGCCATCACCAGCAGCGCTCCAAACGCGCGCATGCGCGGTGAACAGCGCGCAAAAAGCACGACTACTGCTGTGAGAATCATGGTGATATTGGCTCCACTGACAGCACTGAGATGGGCTAAACCGCTGAGGATAAAATCCTGCCGCAACTGGGGACTCTGACCCGAAATATCACCGAAGACCATGGCTGGAACTAGTGCACCGGCGTCACCGTCAATAATCTCCTCTGCGTGATGACGGAAGATTAGTCGCAGCTCATGGCGAAAAGACAGCACGGGATGCACCGGGGACGCTCGTACTGCTTCCAACGCGTGGAAAATCAGTGCATCTAACCCCAGGCCCCTCCCATAGTCAGGATAGCCCTTCACCATTGCCAGTTCACCAGGAATAATATTCAAGGGCCGCGGGGAGAATACCGTGATCGATCCGGGGTAGCCGGGAGGGGAAAAATGCTGCACGGCGCCACTGCCACCGACGCGGGCTGAATCGAGGGCACGCATGAGGGTGGGAGAGGAAAAAGAAAAGCTCTCTGCTTGTTTGAGACGTAGCGTTGCTATAAAAAGCGCTATACTTCCGCTGCCGCTGGTAAGGATTGCTTGGCCACGATCAATACGGCTAAGAACGATCCCTAAGATGAATAGGATAAAAAAACCGACAACGATAATGAGAAGATAACTGTGATCGTGATAGCGGGCCTCGAATACTGCAAACATAGCCGCCCAGATAGTCGCGGCGCTGGGGAGAAGGCGTACCTGGCTCTGGTTTTTCATAAAACGAGTTGATCTTTGAGAGCCGCAAATTTACTCGGGCCAATGCCCTTGACATCCTGAAGTTGTTCGATAGTACTGAAAGCTCCGACGCGCTCGCGGTACGCAATGATGGCCTCTGCTGTTTTGGTCCCGATACCGGGAAGAGACTCTAATTCTTCGCGCCCCGCCGAGTTGAGAGCTACCCGCTTCGGAGTGCCGCCTGATACCGCGGGAGCATCAGCGATCGAGGCATCTGTGTCGGACTCCACGGTAATCTGCATACCATCGGTGAGTCGCTGGGCTAGATTAATACCTGCCAGAGAAATGGCATTCTCAAAGCCTGCGCGCTTAAGGGCATCCGCTATACGCGCATCAGGATCACTAAAGCGATACAACCCAGGGTGCTCCACGGCGCCGACGACAGCCACCACAATCTCCGTTCTCGGTGGCGCCACTGGTAAAGGGGTGGGGATCGCACCAGTCACACGGAGTACAGGTTGCGGAGCTGGAGATTCGTAGGCGAAAGCTCCCAGCCACACCGCAATGACCCCAATTAGCCCCACGCTCACCACCACCAGCGCAACTAGAGGGCTCACTGTCAGTCGTGGGGTGCAGTCGAGAGGATTATCAAAGGCCAGCTCTTCCTGCGCAGGGTGAGACCGGTAGAGCTCTTTGATGCGGCGTGAAGATATAGAGCCCGTCGGTCGATCGCGCCGCCGAATCGTATCCACAACGGCGGCGAACCTGCCTTCAGACCTAGTAGTATCCTCCATACCTTCAAGCAAAGAGTAGATCAGCCTGGACCGCGACTTAACTCATTGGGGCTTGAAGGATTGTGTGGATAAATTCTCTGCTCTCTGCTCTCTGCTGCGTGCGAATAGGATTCAATAAAATTTAGGGCGCCGTTTATTGCCAGTGATCTAAACGAGTAGGCCACCGCGACATATCGACCTCGTCTGCCGGATTTTCCCTGACCAGATTAGGGCCTATTTCGTATTCCATATGGTAGTCCGTGATCCGCACTGAATCTCCACGAGTATCGAAGAATAGATTGCCAACCTTCGTAATCGCTTCATCCTTCATATCAGTAAAAGAGTCAGCATTGCCGAGATTTAAGTAGTCGGTATAGATACCGGTGGGGTACGAGAATGACATACTCACCGAGTAGTACCCTTTCTCGCCGGGAGATATTAGCGGGGCGGGCACACGGCGGGTATCGACTGGTGGGAAGATGGGTTCTGGGGCTAGGCAGTCAACCTGATCGGTGAAGTTATAATCGAAAGAGCTCAAAAGTGTGCACCGCATGGTGATCTCGCCGATAGGTATATTGACGTAGTAACCAGCCCAATCTTCCTCGTAATCATAGAGCTTGTGGGAGATATTGCCGAGACGGGTATAGCTGAAGCTATCCCCGGGTGGCGGTGAGCGATGGAAATCAGTGCGCATCATATTCGAGGTATTGCCAGTAGGCTCGTGCCTGCCTTTTTCCACCACGTCCTGTGGGCTCAGCGTGTAGTTTATTGTATAATCAAAGGTTTCACCGTTGTACATAATCTTGCTCTGGTAATCAACCGTGGCGGTAGCACCATCAAGGGAGATATCTTTTACCTCATTGATAAAAGGCATATCTTGTCCGGGGATGAAGTGCTCACCAGCAAAGAAGAGCACCGCCTTTTTGGGAGGAAGTTGCGAACCAACAAACTCAGGTGGTCGACCTTCTATAACGATATAAGAGTAATCTGCGCATGGATCGAAGTGGTTATCAATAACGTCTGTCTCCAACCAATAGTTATTGTCTTTCCCTGCGGTCTCGGTATTTATTTTCTGTGGTGATCCCCACAGCCCAAATTCAGTTTCGAGAAGATCTAGCTGTGGATTCTCGCACGCTGGTTGCGGGCTGGAGGTAGTTTCAAGGTCAGCTACCGCCTGGGTTTGAGGGGTATCAGATGGTGTAGAACATGAGCTTAGTACGAGGCCGACAAGCACAACGAGGCTTGGGTAGAAGGATCGACGGGAGGGAAGAGACATAACAACCTTTGGTAGAGAAAATGGATGTATTCGCGATCCCTAATTTAATTCATAATTGGAACTTTTCTCCTCGATAAGCCCGTAATGGGGGTAATCCCCATCGGATTAGATTGATGAGGGTCGATCCCCGCTGAAGAATAACTTCCGTCCCTATACCCAATTAGCCGCGTTGCTACCTCTGATCCCCCACAGTATCGAACCGGATCGAAGCTACCATCCCAGTGCCTAAACGAAGAGCTCTCCCGATCACTGCTGGTTTCTGGATGGGACTCCTCACCCACCTGTGCTGGAACTCTGTTGCAAGAACGTCTGTCAGAGCGTCTGGAGGGCTATGCCTAAAACGCTCTGTTTAGAAAAAGTGCGCGGTCAGCTGTGAGTAATTTGCGGGCGCACAGCGATATTTTTACGGAGAAGCGTATCTACGCTAGGTGCCACCCTTTGGCTTTCGCTCGGCTATCCCAGAAATCACGGTAGGTCCCAGTGCGAGCGTATAACTGCTCATGGGTTCCGATATCCTCGATCTCGCCTTGAGCGTTGAGCGTCACAATCTGATCCGCACCCATAATGGTGTCTAATTTATGCGCGATAACTACGACAGTGGAGGTTTCGCGCAATGTGGCAAATGCCGCCACGATATTTGCCTCATTTTCGGGATCGAGGGCGCTGGTAGCTTCGTCGAAAAGCACGATGGGCGCATTTTTTAGCAGCGCGCGAGCTATGGCCACGCGCTGCCTTTCGCCCCCACTTAAAGACTTACCTCCCTCGCCGACCGGGCTCTCCCATCCGTTGGGAAGGCGTCGCACAATTTCGGTCACACCGGCTAATGCGGCAGCCTCTTTGACCTCATCATCGGTAGCGGTGGGCCGGCCGATCCTGATATTGGCGATCAGAGTGTCATCAAAAAGATAGACTTCTTGAAAGACCATCGATAGCTGCGACATTAGGGTGCGTGTCTTTAACTCCTTGACATTCGCACCGCCAACTTTGACCGCTCCGGAATCTACTTCATAGAACCTCGATATCAGCCGTGCCACTGTCGTTTTGCCACTTCCGGAAGGCCCCACTAGGGCTACCATCGACCGAGGTGGAACTAGGAAACTAACATTCTTGATCACGGGAGTATTTTCTAGATAGGAGAAGGTCACGTGCTCAAATTCCACACTGCCCGGCGTAGGTTGCGCTGCATCCTCACGAGGTTCTGGCAGCGCTTCAGCGGTGAGCACCTCGTAGAATGCTTCGGCGCTACTACGCCTGGATTCCAGACCGAAAGAACTTTCCGCAAGGATCAGCAACAACTGGGAAAAGCGCAGTGTTACCCCCATAAAAGCAATGGTTTCTATAGGGCTAAGGGAACCGTCCAAACTGAGTTGTGCAATGAGCGTCATAAGGGCCACCACCACAACTTGAGTCAAACTTCCAGTTAAGGCATTAGCGAGAAACTCCCACCACAGCAAGCGGGACTTCCGTTGCCGCCACTGAGTAGTTGCCGCCGTTAAGGGGGCGAAATCTTGACTCCTACCGCATGCGCGTAGGGCCGGCTGGCAGTGGGTAAATTCTACGACGCGGTCACTGATCTCTTTTTCTAAAGGTTCAGCCTGAGCGTGAGCGTAGTGACCAATTGCCGAGGAGAGATAGACGAAGACGAGAAATATCAACATAGAGACAGCTAGCAAGATTCCGAGGGTGATATTCCATGCCAGCATGCACACCAAGATGACAACAATGGCTGCCATTTTCCCAGCAATAGGACCCATGAGGTGAGCGAAGATCTCAGAGGTAAGCATGAGCTCGCCCGAGACCAGGCGGGACAGCCGACCTGCTATTGGCTGCTGAAACCATCCGAGCGGCAGTCGTGCTACCTGATGACCAATTGACCGGTGGATATTCTGAACAATATCGAGGGCCGCTGCGTAGCTAAGACGGGTATCGATATATCCCAAGACAGCCGCTATGATCGCTGAGAGTATGAATACTACTAGCCAGCCATAGGCACTAAGCCCCCAGGCGGGAGTATCTGTTGATAAAGCGTAAATAGCAGGAATAATAAGAAATAGCGACAACCCTTCGAGGACTCCCATCGCAATGCTAGATATGATCGCGCGGTAGAGACACCGAGGATCAGTGAGAAAAACGCTACTCAGCGAAAAGAAAGAGAAAATGAGAGGTTTCATAACGTCTTAATGTCCTTTCCGCTGAGATTCCAGCGACCTGAGGTGGGCGGATTGAGATGTGGTCAGTAACTGCTGATACAGCGGATGACCTTGGAGGTCCTTTGCACTTCCCGCTGCTGCGACATGGCCGTGTTCTAGGACTATGATCTGATCAGCACCCACAATTGATTCCAGACGATGCGCAATAACTAGCACCGTTTTACCCTTAACTAAGGTGGTCAGCGCTTGCTGAATATCTGCTTCCGATTCGGGGTCAGCAAATGCCGTGGCCTCATCCAGGATGAGGATCGGGGCATCCACTAAAAGTGCTCGCGCGATGGCAATTCGTTGAGCCTGGCCCCCGGAGAAATGAGTGTCCGTTCCGACGATAGTGTCAAAACCCTTCGGGAGAGCCTCAATGGTGTCAAGAATATGCGCCTTGTGTGCTGCATCGCGGATTTCCTCCATTGTGGCCTCGAGCCTGCCGAGGGCGATATTATCGCGCACGGAGATTCTCAAGAGTTGCGGATCTTGTAGCACGAAGGAGACCGTGTCATAGAGCATCCGTGTGGATAGTTCGCGCACGTCGACACCGCCGATGGTGATCCTCCCTGAGTCAGGATCATTAAATCGAGCAACCAAGGTGGCTAGAGTAGTCTTACCAGAACCACTGGCACCGATGAGTGCCGTTACCGTGTCCTCGCGAAGAGTCATGGTCACGTGATTGGCCGCTATATGCTCACCGTAGGAGAAGGATACGTCTTCAAAGCGGATCTCGTTTCCTCGTGGTTGTAGCTTAGTATTGGGGACCGAAAGAATAGGAGTGTCGAGAGTTATCAGCAGACGACGGGCAGCAGCGCCTGCTAATTGATAGGCCCACATCATATTGCTCAATACGGTGATGGCACTGGGAATCATCAGAGCGATGAGGGTGGTCGCCAGTACATCTGGTGGAGTCACCCAGCCTGCTCGAATCATGAGGATGCCACCACCCAGATTGATTGCCATCAGAATGGGGATAGATATCGAGGCGGCCGCCATGGCAGAACCTTTGAGCATAGGCGTAACCCACGCTAGATAAAACGTAGAGAAATCATCGGCAGCATCTTGATAGCGTTTATGGGATTGTCCCACCGCCCCAAAGGCCTTAACCACCGAGATTCCCGTAAAGAATTCCACCATAGTGGCAGATACGCGACCTAGGTGAGCGTCCATCTCAACGGTTTTTTCGCCCATGCCGCTGAGCATCCAAATATTAGCTGCGATATAAAAAGGAAAGCTCGCAACCGTGAGCAGCCCTAGCCTCCAATCGATTAAAAAGGCCAGCATTAAAAGGGCGACAGGAGTAATAATGGCTTGGGTGACGTCTACCGGTTGGTGTGCTACCAAGGCGTGGATCTGCCCGATATCTTCCTGCAATGCTTTGCGAACTTTGCCGGCATTAGTTTTTGAAAACCATCCCAAAGGAGCGCTGGAGATTCGATCAAGAATACGCTGACGAATAATCGCGGCTAATCTAATATCGGCGAAGTGGGTAATGGCCAAGGCTATGGCGTTAATAAATAATCGTCCGCAGAACATTCCCACGAGGAGATACACACTCGCCCATACAGATTGCTCGTCAACCGGCAGATCCTGACTATAGGCGCTGTAGAGGGTATCGCCCACCTGGATCAATGCGATATAGGGGCCGATGGCCAGGAAGCCCGCAATAATTGCTAAGAATCGACCGATTCCTAGACGTAGAGCTATGGGCCGAAGTAATTCTTTCAGGGCTGATTTTCCTTCTTCTCGCTCTCGCTTTAGTTTTTCACGCTCTGGTGCGCTGATGGTGGATGTCGACGCCATAATTATTCCCTTCCGGCGAGGAGTCTAAGGGGGTAGCAATATCTAGAAAGAGGTTGACGACAATGTCCACTACCTGGCTTTCTTAGGCTTACCTAATTGAGCTTGTGAGTAAGTTTCAGTAAACTCGCTACTCCCCCATAAAGCAAGGATTAGTGGTACACCACTCTCTTCGCTCCCCCGTCTCAGGTGTGGAAGAGACTGAGGCGGGCACCTTAAATTCGGTCATACGTTGCGAGTTATCTCAACCAGCTCCCATAAGATGAAGATTTCCTTCTATACCTTAGAGAATGGTTATCTTCCTATCTAGGCAGTTCGGGTATCGAGTCACCCAAGGCTGGTGGGCTGGGATCCCTGTCAGCGTACTCGAGGCCCGAGGAAGGGTATAGCGGCGTTCAGGAATTCCTCTGGCACTATAACGTCGGACTTCCAGGTAGGAAACACTTGGGCGGGGCAGCTGGTATGGCACCGGGCGACATCCGCCCCCGCCGAAGGTTCGAATCATGATGGGAGGGACCAAAAGACGGCGAAATATGGCTACTACCTGCGCAGCGCCACCTCGCTACCACGCATATACAGATGACAAAAGCGCGCCGCAGTCAGCGCTCAGCCTCGTTCAGCATAGGTGAGCTGCCTACACCTTCTCTAGGGCCACTCTCATTGTGCCCACACGTGTCTTCGAAGCTAGAGGTGAGCTCGCACTTTTTCCTCTAGGAACCGCTGGCGAGCGATTGAACCCATACTTAGATCGCAGCAGGTCTGCCTTCATATCGATTGTGTTGTAATAGCAATGAGACCTTCCCTTGCCACGGTTGCGCCTGATAGAGCCTGATAGTGACCGGTAGAGCCTGGTAGAACCTGGTAGAACCTGGTAGAACCTAGCACAGCAGTTTAAAAACCTTCCAAAACTGACTAGTTATCGTCTGGCGCTTGAGAGAAAACCGTGGATACTCCCACGGCACCGACCCCGCAATGGACGGCTAGTATTGGATCCATATCAGTGATCATGATGGCCGAACCCTTGGGGAGATTGTCCCTTAGTTGCTTTTCCAACAAGCGCGCCGCATCCTTGGCCTCATGCTGCTGTATAGCTATAAAGACTGGTAAATTCGCTGCGCGTTGGACTATCAGCTCGGTAAGCTTTGTCAAAGCTTTAGCTTGGGTTCGAGTCTTCGCTGCTAACTCAATCCGACCCGAACGTACCTGCAGAATGGGTTTGATTGCCAAGGTGGTTGATAGCATTGCGGTAGCGGCACTAATGCGCCCGGATTTCCACATCTGCTCGATGCGCGGCAGAAATAACCAGGTAGCTGAACGTGCTAGAGTATCTTCCGCCAATTCGATACATTCGGGAAGGGGCGCGCCATCTTGTGCGATCCGCGCCGCCGCCATCGCAGCCGCCCCGACCGACATGCCAATACTTTGAGTGTCTACCACGGCAACATTCTGGTTAAAAATAGAAGCTGCGGTTACTGCAGCTGACCATGTTGAGGAGAGTTCTTTCGATAGGTGCAGGGCAAGAACCCCCTCATCGCCTCCGCGCTCAAGTTGGCGCGCATACTGAGCTGTTAGCTCCAAAGCACTAAGGCCCGACGTGGATTGGTCGTGGTCGCTATTGACAATATGGAGGTCAATGACAGTGATATCGAGTTCATCAACAACATGATGTGGGAGTCCCGCAGAAGAATCGGTCACGATACGAACTGGCATAGATTCCCTTTCTCCACAAAATTTATACCCAGCGGTTGCACCCAATAATGTGGGAACCCCTATGAGCCTAGCAATAGGGCGCTACCGAGGTGGTTAAACTCCTCCCAGAAGGCCAGCTTCTCCGTTTCCGGCGGCTCCCATCGATTCATACCCGAGAGAGACTCCCATATTCCACCCGTCGAGGTACCATCGAGCATTCTGGCAGTTATCTGGGGTGAAGATGAGATCTTCTGGCCGAATATCCTCGGCATCATCCTCCGAAATTTCTGAGCTATAACGAGGACGAGCCGTTAATTGAGCCCAACAGGTATTACCTAGACCTGAAAATAGTGGGTACTGATGACTTTCAAGCTCTAAAAGATGTGAGGTGAGAGCAGAAATGGTACCTCCGTGAGCCACCAATAAAACGGTGCCTTGATCCCAAAGAGCAAATTCGCGCATTAATTCATCAACAACCGGTCGTGCTCTACGTGCAACCTCAAGCCGTGACTCACCACCAGGGGGAGCCCAGGTTGGATCGTGACGCCAATAGGCACGTAATCCGGGGAACTGCCGATCCACCTCGGCATGAGAACGGGCCTGCCACTGACCCAGATTGGTCTCACGCAAACGATTATCTATGGTGACCTCAACACCGAGGCGCTCCCCGACTGCCCGAGCGGTTTCACTCGCCCGAGTAAGGTCAGAGGAAATAATTCGAGAAATTTTGACAGTTTCCAAGAATGCGGCGACCTGAGCAGCTTGCGCTCGGCCCCGAGTCGAGAGCTCAGTATCCAAGTGGCCTTGCATGCGACCAGAAGCGTTATACGATGTTTCACCGTGCCGGAGCAGAATTAATCGACGTGTCATATAAAATTCTCGCGATATAGAGAGTCAACCAGGGGTTAGGTTCTACAGCTCGAGTTTACAATTCTTCCTCGTCGGGGTCGTTTTCAACCAAAGGAATCTCATCGAGGGACTGCACGGACCGAAGGTCGATGTCATCATTCCATTCTGTTGGACGCTCCATCGTATCAATCCCATCAACCTCGATAAGTGGGCAATCACGATAGAGCCTATCGAGTCCATAGAAATCACGTTCGGTATTGCGTTGGACGTGAATAACAAAGGAACCGTAGTCGAGCAAAACCCAGCGATTCTCCCGATTTCCTTCACGCCGCTTGGGTTCGTGGCCCTGGTTGGAAAGGACATCTTCGATCTCCTCGACGATCGCGCGCACTTGGCGTTCGTTATCTGCAGAAGCAAGAAGAAAAATCTCGGTAATTGCCATGACATCGCTGACGTCGATGACGGCGATATTTGTTGCAAGTTTTTCGTTAGCGGCCACCGCAGCGGTAGCTGCGAGTGCGGTAGTATCGTGGGTCGCGGTCACTATAATCCTTTTGTTCCTTTTCAGTGGTGTAGAGCTTCACAAGTATTCTGTCATGAATCAGCCGATGAAGAGAAAAATTCCTCGATCATTTGAGTTCTGAGGTAGCACGGTAGAGGCCATGCTTGTGGATATATTGCACCACCCCATCGGGTACGAGGTACCACAGGGGTTTGGAGGTTTGCGTTCGTTGTCGACAATCCGTTGATGAGATAGCCATTGCAGGAATTTCCACCAACTCCACTCTTTTGCGGTAACGCGGAGGGAGGATATCATCGTCGAGCAGATAGCCAGGTCGGGTTACGCCTACGAAAGTGGCGAGATGGAAGATCATTTCCCATTCCCGCCAACTGAGGATCTTAGCCAGCGCATCGGCTCCCGTAATGAAATAGAATTCAGCGTTAGGATAGAGAGAGCGCAAATCCTTGAGGGTGTCGATGGTGTAGGTCGGTCCGGATCGGTCAATATCAACCCGACTCACCTCGAATCGAGGATTCGAAGCTGTAGCGATCACCGTCATCAGATAGCGATCTTCGCCTGGTGAAACCACTCGATCTGTTTTTTGCCACGGGCATCCGGTCGGAACAAAGATGACGCGATCGAGATGAAAGCGCGCCGCAACTTCACTCGCTGCCACTAAATGTCCGTGGTGGATGGGGTCAAAAGTTCCCCCCATAATGCCGATTTTCTCAGGCTGGTGTTGGTAGCTCTTCATGATCTTCCACTACGGCCTAATATGTCCGTTGCCCTCAAGGATCCATTTGGTGCTGGTCAGTTCCGGCAAGGCCATGGGACCTCTGGCGTGCAGTTTTTGAGTGGAAATGCCGATTTCTGCACCCATCCCGTATTGTTCGCCGTCGGTAAAAGCGGTCGAAGCATTAACCATAACCGCGGCCGAATCAACCTCGTCAACAAAGCGCTGAGCTGTGATGATATTGGTGGTAGCGATTGCCTCGGTATGTCCAGTGGAATACTGCCGTATATGGGCAATGGCACCATTGACACCAGCAACCATTTTCGCTGCGATATCCATCGACAGGTATTCCTCTTCCCAATCCTGCTGGGTCGCCGGAATGATCTCGCTCAGTCCAAGAGGAAGAAATTCCTCAGTATCACCGTGTACCGTTACCCCCGCCTCAATAAGGGCTGAAAGAATGCGGTGAGTGGAGGTGGCGTTAAGGGCTTTATCGATAAGGACTGTTTCGGTGGCATTACACACACTCGTGCGGCGGGTCTTTCCATTGATCAAAATCGCGATTGCCTGATCGAGATCACACTCGGAATCTATATACAAATGACAGTTGCCGGTTCCTGTCTCGATGGTAGGAACTGTAGCTTGGTGGACAACGGCGTTAATCAGCCCTGCACCCCCGCGGGGAATAACAACGTCCACGAGGCCTCGAGCGGTAACAAGCGCTGTGACACTGTCATGGGTATCACAAGGTAGTAACTGCACGATCTCTGCCGGTAGGCCCTGTTCGCGGGCGGCATCCTGCAGAATGTTCACGAGTGCCTGATTGGAGAATGCCGCGGAGCGCGAACCGCGCAACAGCGCCACATTGCCAGATTTGAGCGCCAATCCAAAGGCGTCAACGGTCACATTTGGACGCGCCTCGTATACCATTCCCATAACGCCAAGTGGGACTCGCACTTGGCGCATTTTCATTCCATTCTCCATCACGCGACCCGCAACGATATCCCCGACGGGGTCTCTTAGTCGGGCCACTTGGCGCAGCCCCTCGGCCATGCCTTTTATGCGGTTTCTATCAAGAGCGAGTCGATCAATTAAGTTATCAGACATCCCACGCTCGCGACCGGCGGTGATATCGCGAGCATTAGCTTGCAGAATATCCTCGGCATGATCCTCGAGTGCCTGAGCTGCTTGGTTAAGGAGGTGATTCTTGCGCGCCGTCGAGAGGCGAGCAACGGTAGGGGCCAAAGACCGGGCGACTCGTGCACGAGCAACAACCTGCTCGGTTTCGGGGTGATCGGAATTCATAAATACCGATGGTAGTAGATCTCCGCCGAGAACGGTTGATCCTCAAAGCCCCTAGCGAATCGATAGGCGCTGAGGATGATATATTCCAGCCGACTACTCTTGGGCCATCATAGCGCCGTCGAGCGAGAGGTGATTGGCGTGGATCACCGGCCGTCGTTCTTCCAGCTGACAGGTTTGCAATCCCATAATCGACTCAATGACGCTCGATTCATAGGCCACCTCGCCGCGCCCTACGAGCTGTCCCTGGGGGCCTAAGATATCAACAATCTCACCGGCGTGAAAAATACCTTCCACCTGGGTAATACCTACAGGCAGCAGGGAGCTTTTACCCGTTGACAATGCTGCAACTGCCCCCGCATCAATGTGGATTGTTCCACCCGAATCAGCCGCGTAGAGCGCCCACGATTTCCAAGCCGAGAGAGTATGCGTCTGCGGATGGAAAACGGTTCCCACACCCGCGTCATCGAGCGCATCACCGATATAAGCTGCCGAAGTGAGAAGCACCGGGACCCCACCTCTGGTGGCTATACGACTCGCCTGTACCTTAGAAGCCATGCCACCAGTACCCACGGCACCGCCAGCACCTGCGATCACACCATTCAGGTCGCGTTCATCACGCACCGCGTCAATAAAGCGGGCTCCGTTTTCGCTTGGATTCTTATCATAGAGGCCATCAACATCCGAGAGGAGGAAGAGGGCGTCGGCAAGACTAAGGTGCGCAACGAGGGCGGCGAGTCGGTCGTTATCGCCGAAGCGCATTTCTGTGGTGGCCACCGTATCGTTCTCATTGACAATGGGAACGACTCCAAGTCGCAATAGCTTCTCCATGGTCTGCTGGGCATTACGAGCGCGATCACGGCTTCCCGCATCAGAAGCGGTGAGTAAGACCTGCCCGATTGTCTGCCCAAAGCGAGCAAATGACGCGCCCCAGGTATGCATGAGGTGGACTTGGCCGACTGCAGCGACTGCCTGTTTGGTGGCTAAATCTGTGGGTCGGGTATCTAATCCCAGCGGTCCCATACCCGCGGCAACTGCACCAGAGGAAACAACAATAATTTCGGTACCCCGTGCAAAGCGCTGCTGCATGGCGTTTACCAGGGCATCAATGCGCAAGGGATCAACTCGGTGGTGGGGCCCTGTGAGTGATGAGGAACCGATCTTTACCACAATGCGTTTAGCTCGGGCGATGCGCTTGCGAATCGCTTCGGATGTATCAGCCATCTCCACGCGCTACCCCTGCCACCGGTCACGATCAGCTTCTTGACCGTCGCCGTAGTCGAATTCATCAATCAAACCACGACGCACCTGGGAGGCGCGTTTACGTTCAGCTGCCGATTTACGCTCATTACGATCGAGCCGAATATCCGTTCCGCGCCCGGTAAGAGTTGGGTCCACACCGGCTGCGGTCATGGGTTCCCACTCGAAGGAGACGGGACCGATAGACACTGTGGCTCCGGCTTTAGCCCCAGCCTCATAGAGAGCATCTTCCACGCCCATACGGTTCAGTCGATCCGCAAGGTAGCCCACAGCTTCATCGTTTTCAAAGTCAGTCTGAACAATCCAACGCTCAGGTTTTTCACCGGTCACAATAAAACCGCCCTCGATGTCGGGGTCCTCGTGAACGTGGAATTCCTTCACTTTACCGCGGCCTCGACCCTTTGATTCGAGCGGCTGGGGACGAACAACTACTCGTTGCTCAACGTCTCGCGGACGCTCTCGGCGCGCCTGCTGGACGATCTCGAGAAGTTTGAACTTAAGAGGCTCGAGTCCCTTGCGGGCAACGGCTGAGATAATAAAAACGGGCCACCCGAACTGCTTCTCGAGGTCTTCGCGAACAAATTCAGCGAGCTCTTCGGCCTCGGGGATATCAGCCTTATTCAAGATAATGATACGCGGGCGATCGCGAAGATCACCCAGCGATATATCCTCATCAAGCGCCGACTGGTAGGCGGCTAATTCAGCTTCAAGTGCCTCGATATCGGATGCGGGATCGCGACCGGCCTCAAGAGTTGCCGTATCAACAACGTGAGCGAGGACTGCTGTGCGCTCAATATGTCGGAGGAAGTCCAGGCCGAGGCCCTTGCCAGCCGACGCGCCGGGAATCAGCCCTGGAACGTCTGCGATGGTAATGGTTTCATCGCCTACCTCAACAACACCGAGGTTGGGAGCTAGTGTTGTAAAAGGATAATCGCCAATCTTCGGTTTGGCGGCAGAAATCACGGAAATGAGCGAGGATTTACCTGCCGACGGAAAGCCAACTAAACCAACATCCGCCATGGATTTTAGCTCTAGTATGACGTCGTGCTGTTCGCCCGGCTCTCCCTTGAGGGCAAACCCTGGGGCCTTGCGTGCATGGGAGGCAAGCGCGGCATTACCTAAGCCACCGACCCCACCTTTGGCTGCGATGAATTGCATTCCCACCGCAGTCAGATCAGCAAGGGTCTCACCTTTATCATTGAGCACAACGGTACCCGCCGGTACTCCCAGAATAAGATCCTCTCCACGGGCACCATTGCGGTGATCACCGGCTCCGTTAGCGCCACGTTGGGCTTTAATATGGGGACGATAGTGGAGATCTAGGAGAGTGTGTACCTGAGCAGTGACTTCCAAAATGATATCGCCACCGTGGCCACCATTTCCGCCATCGGGTCCCCCGAGAGGCTTGAATTTTTCCCGATGAATGGAGGCGCAGCCATTGCCCCCATCACCAGCCGCGAGATGGAGAACCACCCGATCGACGAAACGAGCCATCAGTGCCGTACCCTTCCTTAAAAAAGCGAGAGGGCGTATTCAACGGCGCCCTCGATCTCCTCGATTCTAGCAAATCTCACCGCTTTAGCCCTAAGAAAAAAGTGGGTAAGGAAGAGGGAGGTTCTCTTCCTTACCCACCGCTATTTCCCTATAGTCAAGCTCTCATAGAACTGTGAGCACATGAGGGCGGCGCTTGGCCATCTTGTCTGTTAGGCAAATGGGAGGAGGTGACTAAAAATGAGCAGCCCGAGGGATCCCGCGAGGATTGTAGAGAACATCGAAATTAACACCCAAATCCAGCTATCTTTCGTTACTGTAGGTGTACTGCTCGAGGGCTCTGAATCTTCAGGATCCTCATTTGGTTGGTCACTGATAACTTCCAGAGTGGTGGCCTTTGTTAACATCGTTGCTGTCGCTGTCACAGTTAGGGTGCCGATTTCGGCGGTGTCCACGGTGAAACGATAGATGCCTTGGTCGTCGGTACGACCCGCAATGGTCGTGTCGCCATAGTTGATTTCTACGCGCTCGCCCACCGCTGGCCCTTGAGAGTCGCGAACGGTGACGGCGAACTCCGCTGTGGAACCGACCTCTATACGTGCTGGCCCAGAGATATCTAAGCTCTCGAGGGCTGGGAGCACGGATACTGATGGCAGCTCCATGGACGTGGTCGGATGGCACCGGACAACACCAGCTACCGGATACGTGGAATCGAAAAAGAAGCCAGGTGCGAGAAAAGCTCCGACATCCGCAAAGCTGATCAATGTATCTTCAGGGGCAAAACCAGGCCCCTGGGGGAATGCAAAGGCAATTTTTCCTTCTTGATTAGCGGTAACAGGAAGAGATACTGAAGGGAATCGAAGCACGAGATCGTCTCCCTCAGTCATTGACGTGATCCCACCCGTGCTATTGCTCGAAATGGCCGCGAGATCGCTGGTATCTACGTCATCGGTTGTTTCGAGAGCCATGGTCACTGCGTTGTTATTCACAGTAATCTCACCGGGAAGGTCTCCCTTTTTCACTGGGTCCCCGACCTCTGCATTGCGAGGGAGTTGCACGGCGAACCGCCCGCGATTCCAGGCGCTTGATGTGAGCTTCTCACGAGCCTTGGATCCACTAGTTTCAGCGGGAGCTTTCAGGGTCGGATTGAGCAGCTGGTAGTCAAACTGGGATCCGAGGCGTACAGCTTCTGGGTGCTGAATATTTGCAGTAAACGCAAAGTTGCGCTCGATTTTGACCCCTGCTCCGCTACCATGAATACCGTCGAGCCCTCGGGTAACATATCTCTGGCCACTAGCATCGCCACTGCTGTAGGTCGTTGAGCACTCAAGGGTGCCAGAGATCTCTGAAAGCACCGATCCAGAGGCCTCACCTACCTGGTACTCGATCGTTTTCTCGTGGCGGGTGCCGATGGAGGCGGAGATTGTGACGGTTCCGGGAGCTTCCGGGGTGAAGCTGCGCGAATACCGACCCGTATTATCGGTCAGCCCTGTGTCTTCAACTCCGTCGATCACTGTTGTTATGAGTTCATTGGCCACGCCATTACCCGACGCATCCTTTGCAGAAAAGACCACTTCGGAGGTTTCTTTTGCAAAGCCCTGCGCCGGTGTTGGGGTGATTTCTAAAGACTCGACATTTTTCCCAACTTCCGCTGGATCGAGCACCTTTACTGTGGGCAACGCATTATTAGTGTCAATATTGCAGCGCATGAGGCCGACAAAATCATTCGATCCCAGGAAGGGGTGGGAGAGATTAGCCTCCATGAGGAAGGTAAAAAATGGTCCATCCCCAGGGTATGGGTGCTTATCCTGTGCGGGACGCGGGAATTTAAAGTCGATATCCCCGAGTTCAGTGGCAGTCACTTCGTAGCTGACCTCTGGAACGTTAAAACCAATTTGGTTGCCGTTTTCAGAACCGAGCCAGCCTGCGCGCTGAACGGCTTTCTTCAGAGCTTGCTGGTCCCCAGCTTGCAGCGAGTCAGAGTGAACACCCTTGTCGATCCGAATACTCTGGTTGCTTTCATGCTTTTCTAACCCAGCATCACCCCCACTGAGTGATACATTGACTACGTTGGCATTCTGAGGCTTGAGAATCTCCAGCCTGCCTTGTTCCATGGCCCTGATGGAGATGGTGGCGCCGCTTTGCTGTGATTTCATTTTAGCGCCGACAAATCCTGGTTTGACTGTGTAGGAGAACGTGTCTCCCTTGAGCACAGCCTCGGGGGCCTCAACACTGAGTGAGAACGAGTATCCCGATGAAATCGCGTGCGCGGAACTTTGGGCAATTCCTGGCAACCCAACCGTATTCAAATCACACTTAAAGGGAACCGCCACCGTTTGGGTTTTAGCCCCTGCCGCCGGTGCCAGCGGCACTGACAAGGCACTCAGGGCAAGGGTTGGCGCTGCAACTGCAGACACCAGTTTTATTAAATTCTTCACTGCAAATCCTCTCAGCCACATCGCGCGAGTGGCCTAATTGAATAAAGTTGTTATCGATTCTGTTCTCCCCTTCTTAAAGAGGGGAGATAAAAACTACTCTGAGAAAGTAGCCGCACGACCATGGGGGATTTTGTGCGGCTACACGCAGTTAGTGGTTAGCAAGCCGAGGCGAGATCGTCGCTGGTTTTGCGATGCCTTTTTGCGGCGATGGAGGGGTTGTTGGAGGAAGTAACATGAGTTTCACATGGTTGATAGCCATTGCGATCAGTCCCACAATCGCGAGACCTGAGATGATCCCCACAATGATTTCCCATGCTTGTGGTGGCGCTAGCTCGGAACTGCTCGGAGCTTCAGCATCCTGTGGAGCAACCGTGATGACCTCCGAACGCAGATCACCGATTGTGGCAAGAACTGCCTGAGGTTGCTCGGTCTTCGTCACTGCAACGGTAACGATGCCATCATTATTGGTGTGTCCCGTGAAGCTGAGCCCACCAACAGTAATGGTAATTGCCTGATTTGCGAGGGGTTGATTTTGGGCGTCGGTGACGGTGAAGGTCACGATCGCCGGATCAGCGGCCGCGTCCTGTTTTCCTGTTACCGATGCGGGGATACGTGCAGGCAGTGCGGCAACAACCATGGGAGCCGACTCAATCGAACCGACCCGAGCTACCACCACAACATCATCGTGACCACGCGGCACAGTAACACTCACTACGCCATCAGCACTCGTCGTCTCCACAGACTCCACAGAACCAACAGTCACAACAACCTCTTGATCCGCAAGCGGCGCACCATCTTTATCCGCCACCACAAAAGTCACAACCGACGAATCCGCAGACTCCACCTGAGACCCCACAACACTCGCAGGAACAACAGGCACAGCACTCACAACAACTGGAGCCGACTCAATCGAACCGACCCGAGCTACCACCACAACATCATCGTGACCACGCGGCACGGTAACACTCACTACGCCATCAGCATTCGTCGTCTCCACAGACTCCACAGAACCAACAGTCACAACAACCTCTTGATCCGCAAGCGGCGCACCATCTTTATCCGCCACCACAAAAGTCACAACCGACGAATCCGCAGACTCCACCTGAGACCC
>NZ_JAOTIM010000007.1:0-105649 GCF_025660615.1 Corynebacterium sp. ES2794-CONJ1
AACCAACAGTCACAACAACCTCTTGATCCGCAAGCGGCGCACCATCTTTATCCGCCACCACAAAAGTCACAACCGACGAATCCGCAGACTCCACCTGAGACCCCACAACACTCGCAGGAACAACAGGAGTCTGCCCTCCAGTTACTACTAACGACACCGTGTTCGATTCGACACCGCCGATAGTAGTTTTAACGTCAAATGTGCCAGCGCGCGGAGGAGTCCAGGTAGCGGTGTACACGGAGCCCGCGCGGGTGGCAGAAACTTTCGTGCTACCAATGTGGAAGCTGACATTGTCCGCTGGGACGATGTCGCCAGGGGTATAAGTCACTTCGGCGCGTAGCGTTACGGGAGAACCAGATTCCACTTGGTCTGGTGTTGCCGTCACTGAAACCGACTCCACAGCAGCTTTAGCTTTGACGGTGATCGTCGCTTGCTCGGTTACGGTGGGGTGATCGGTGACAACGGCTTCTATTTGCTGAGCACCTTCACCTTGCGCTGTGAACTCGGCGGTGTACTCACCTTGATCGTTACTGCGTACTTGCTGTTCCTCTGTGCCGTAGCGGATGGTAACCCCAGCTCCAGCCACGGCCTGATCAGCCGCATCGAAGAGTTGGCCATTGACCGTAAATGGATCGTCCGTCACCACTGACTCTGGAGCCTCGAGGGTGATCTTCTCAGGGGTTGCTGCCGCTTGGATACTGACGCTCGGCAGCGCTGGGGCCCCGCTTCCGGGGGTACACCACAGGAGGAAATTGATGGGTACCGCATCGGCTCCACCATTTTTCACATCGGCACTCAGCATTGCGGTAAAGAAAGCATTGTCATAGGACGCTGACGAAGGCTGTAGAGATGGGGTAGCATCTCCAGCTTCCGCGGCGGTGTAGGTGACAGTTGTCTCAGGGAAGTCAAGCTGCAAAGCGCCGTCGCTGTTGCGAGTCCCGCGCAGTGGGGCGCTCGTGAGGCCGTCGACACTGTTGTTTTCATTAGCGACATAGGCCGCTACCCGTACCGCAGTAGGGGTGACCGTGGCGCTAATATCATCTGCATTTTGGGCCACAACCGCACTCGCAGACGTATCAGAAGGATTATGAATATTGATGCTGGCTCGCGAGATCTCCGTTGGAATCAGGTCAAACTTGGTGGTCCAGAATGACCCAGCAAATTTATACTCCTTAGTCACCGCAAGATCTTTGACGGTGTACTTGTACTCGAAAGGCACACCTACACGTGCCGTTTCTGGAGCTTCGATATCAACCGTGGCCGAAGAAATGATACTTGAAGAGTAGTTGCCGGAAAGTCCAGAGTTCAGGTTACGACCCGTCGCGTCGGCTTTCATTTGACATCGCAAAGGAATCTCGAGTGAGGAGCTGACACTATCAGCGTGAACAGGTACCGCGGTTACTCCGGCTGCTAGAACCGGTCCCAGCAGTGCGGCGAGAATTTTTTTGGGGGTATTCAATGAGGCCACAACCTAGCTTTCTCGTAGATAATTTCGGGGGCAAAATTCTTAAGCTCCCTCATATACATTAATCACTAGATTGGGCATTTTTATTACACTGCTGAAGAATTTTATTTCATCACATTTTCTACTGGACGATTCTTGCGCTTATTATAGGCTTAAACAGCAGAAACTTCCTTTGAATAGTCAAAGAAAAAGCGGAAAGAGGGGTACAACTTTCATCGTAGTTGTACCCCTCTTTCCGCTGATTTTTGCCTAGGGGAATAATGGTGGCAGAGGCGGCAACTGTGGGAAATTAGGCAGAGCGAGGTTGAAGTGACGCGCGATAGCAAATAGCACTCCTCCCACTCCTAAAATTCCCAGAATTGACCCAATACTAATAAGGATCTTTCCCAGTGGTGAGGTATATCTCGCGCTAGGCTCGCGAGAGCCTTCAACCGCGGGTGGTGCGGGGGCTTCTCCGCTGCGAATGGTAAAGGCGTACCTATCGCTGAGTACCTGAGAAGTGGTTTCGCCCTGCAGGCCCGCTACTGCCTGAACTTCGAAGGCTCCAGGTATACCGAGTTCAATGGCTTGAGAAATCATCCCGAACGTGTCCGAGCGGGACACAAAGCTTCTATACACCGCCCCGCTTTCTGCGCGGTAGATATTGAAATAGACGGGATAGTTGGTAACTGGCTGATTATCTGCTGAGGTTAGGTCGGCAGAGAGCTCGATGCGAGTTCCAAATTCGTAACTGGATTGTGGAGGGTCTAGGTGGAGGCGTGCGGGCTGAGCAGCTTTGGGTTTTACTGCGTTGTTGGGCAGAACTTTCACGGTTACCGACGCCTCTTTACCGCCAGCGCGAGCGAGCACGCGGTAGTCTTCTGGGATGAGGGGTCGGAACTGGTACTGGGCGTACCCTAAGGCATCGGTGGTTTCGGTAAATATACGCCCCCCGATATGAAACTCAACCGAGCGCCCGGGTATTCCGCCACCCGCGGCATCTGTCACCCGCGAACGGAGCATGAGCTCGTTTCCAGCCTCGAGGGTATCGAGGGATGACTCCAAGGAAATTGCGGCAACCGCGCGGCGGGTATCTTGCTCGACCGCGGTTACCGCCGGAAGATTAGCTGCTATCGGAGTGCAGCGGACTAGGAAATTCTGTTGGCGACCCTGGTAATTCATTCTGGCTAAACCGCTGAAAAAGCTTCCCGGTCCGATATTTCGGTTGTCGGCGGCCTTGGGGAATGCCGGAGCGAGATCACCCGGCTGAGTAGCTTTCATTGTCAGGGAAATCGGGGGGATGTCCACGGCAAAGCTCGAACCGGTGTCACTAGCATATACTCCCCCCGATTCGTAGCTATCGAGACGAGAAAAGGCATCGTCGTCGGCAACAGTCAGGTCGCCTCCAATTGTTATTTCTCTTTGCTCGGTGGTGATCCCTAAGCCTTTTGTTCCGCCCGCAGATTTTTCCACACTGACGAGCTCTGCTTGGGAGGGGGCTGCTATCTTTAGAGAAATTCGAGAAAACTCTGTGACCTGAGGCCGCTCGGCTAAATAGGACCACGTAGCCGGTAATTCTATCCGTCCAGGCTCAACCGTATAGGTGAAGGGTACTCCTACTGCGACGGTCTGTGGGGCTGAGACCTTTGCTCGAAATATAAAGCCGTATTTCTCGCCCCAGAATCCGTTAAGCAATAAGGTTGAAGGATTGTATAAGTGGCACCCAAAATCTACATCGGTGGTACTCTCTACGGCCTGAGCCTGTGGGGCCGCGATCAAGAGGCCGGCGAGCAAAGATGAGATACTCGCGCTTAGGATCCTTTTCACTCGTGGATAACCTTCCTATTCATTAGTTTACTAATCCGAAGTGACGTGCCACAGCGTAGATCGCTGCTAACAATCCCCCAGCCCCCAGAAGGGAACCGAGAATCGCCCATATTGTGGAGGACTCCTGCGATGAAGAGTCAGAGGGATCGCTAGCCTGAGAATCTGGGTAGGTAAATTCCTTCGATGAGACTGTTCCGGATACAAATTTCACGGTGTACTGCTCCCCTGCGACGATCGGCACACGATATCTAAAGGTACCGCTTGCGGAGGTATTAAAGCTATCGACAATTGCCCCGTTTACATAGGCATCGACGCGGTATCCGCTCAAGGGAGTTCCGTTCGGACCTAGCACAGTTCCTCGATAGGAAAGGTAGTTGGTACCGATCTGTTGCGTTACTTCAACCTCGCTCGCCTCGTCGAGGGGGATATTCGGATCTCGCCGCGGGATCGTTGGTACGACCGAATACGGTGCTGATGCTAGATCGCCGCTTCGAGCAATGAGCTCGAAACTACGGGCGGGCAAGGTGGAGTAAATATACCGATACTCTCCATCACTATTGGGCGTTACTTCCGCGATTTCATCACCATCTATATAGAAGCTAACGCTCCGAGGGGTCGCCGGACGACCGTAATCATCGGTTGCACGCGCGATAAACGTAGCGGGCTGACCTGCGAAGAGAACGTCGGGCCGTACCTCGAGGATGAGCTTAGTAGCTACGATCCCACTGCGTGGATCGAAATAGAGCGCCAACTCTTCGCTGGAGGAGTCACCTGATTGAGCACGAAGGATAACCCGACCCGGAGTGCGAGACGAAATAGGATACTTAAAGGAGCCATCGGGCGCACGATGAAGCGTTATTTTCTGATCATTGACCCATAAATCCAGAGAATCTAGGTGTGCTGGTGTCGAACCGTCAGCCTGGTAGACATTCGCGGTTACCGGAATAAAATCAGTCACTGTTGCCGAATTGGTGGGAACACTCAATGTGAGAACAGGCTTTTCAACATTCAAGGTACGGGCAGCAGACGTTACTTTATCGCTGGTAGCAGTAACGCGGAAGGAACCGACCGCATCTGCGCGGTAATCGAAGGTACTACGCCCATCACTACCTGTAACTCCAGTGAGTATTACTTCCCCGACCATAAGGGAAACGTCTTGACCGGCTAGGGGGTTGGACTCAGCGTCGGTAGCAAGCACCGACATGGCAAGAGTTTCCCCTTTAACAGCCTTTTCCTTAGCATCCACCTGGAGCTGAACAACTTGCCTAGCAGGGGTTTCTACTACTTCTACCGCGGGGAGTTCTCCCTGGGCTACGCCACAGCGAACTGCGACAGTTCCCACGCTTCGACGATCATTAGGACTGCGCAACGACGCTGAAGCGAAGAAAGAAAAGAAATTATCGCTCGTGTACCCATTCATGACTCTCGTCCCCACCGGGAAGGCGGGTGCGATCGTGCCGGCTGAATTGGCGGTAAGCCGCAAGCTCACGGCTGGAAAATCTACACCGGAGTAACTCCCGTTGGATGCGCCTTCAAAGCCAGCGTGCTTCAACTTGCTCACCGCATACGAGGTGATCAAGGCTGCTGGGCGATCGAAATTGATCCCATCAATATCGCTGTCGCCTTGGATAGAGACCGTATGCGAAGACTGATCGAACTTAGACACTGTTCCAATGGGGCTCACCCCGAGAGCTACTGATTCAAGCGATGTCTCAGAGGGTACCGTGATATTCATCTTACCGCGAGAAATCTTGGTCAATTCAAGAGTTTCATTGCTTCCCAAATAGGGAATATATAGCGGATCGGGGATGCCAGCCACGGTAGGGTCGATGGTGTACTCGAAGCTTTCCCCCACACGCACAGCACTGGGAGCAGTCACTGTAGCTTGCAGTTCTAATTGATAATCATCGCTAGGATAATTGCCCATGACGGGGAAATAGAGACCTCCGTTACTCGGACGAGCATCGCAGTGGAAAGTCACGGGTACTGTCGATGTACGCACAGCCGCGCTCGCTCCTGGAATGGAGAGAGTGGCAGCTACTGCGCTCACCGAAACTATAGCCGTGAAGAGAGATCGAGCTGAATGCATAGGGCATCACGTCTTTTCTTGGAAGATAATTCCATAGTGGATTAACTAATAAGTCGAGGTATATACCTACTATGTTACATGGACGACAACTGAGGGTTGCCTGATAGGCCCATGAATTCCCACACTTCAGCTATCCACGGCTCAGCTACTTTCTCCCCTAGCCGAGCATGAGAACGTGACGGATACAGGGCTGGCACATAAAACTAGTCCCTGCTCAGGCGAGGTCAGACAAAGTTAGAGTGAGTCAAGCGCCAAATACGAGGAGGAACCAGCGCTAGGCTGGTTCTTTCGCGTTCTACGATTTAAATGCGAACGCCGATAATCCTGAGAATGGGGGCAGCAAAAAGAGCGAGGAAGGCTAAGACACCGACGGTTCCCCCCAGTGCTAAAAGAACAGTTTCTAAGGTTTTACCGTTGTCGGTACGGGGCCTATCGCTACTGCCAGCCTTGTGGCTACCTGAAGCCTGCGCGGCATAAGTGGTTATAGACTCAGCGGTAACGGGAGTGGTAGAGATCGGCAAAGCGAGGGCAATGGCACTGAGCGTGCTGAGAACCACACGGTTGATCTTCATGGAAAAACTCTCATCCTTTTCGTTTGCGAACGCATTATCGGCTGCGCGCGTTCTAATCGCCTGCTCCCCTATCTTACGAGGGGCCTAGGCGGTATCTTCCTTTAACTATCCATAACTATGCGCGCCCCATAGTCTAGCAAGGATAAAAGCCAAGATCTCCGCGGTTAACGGCGATCTTGGCTTTTATGAAGAAAATATACTACGCGCTGACAGTCTCAGCCGCAGGAACAATATTCACAGTGCGGCGGTTACGCTTGATAGAGAATTCGACGGAGCCTGCTGCCAAAGCAAACAAGGTATCGTCTCCACCACGTCCGACATTCTCGCCGGGGTGGAATTTGGTTCCGCGCTGGCGAACGAGGATCTCGCCGGCGTTGACCCGCTGGCCACCGAATCGCTTAACACCAAGGCGTTTTGCCTCTGAATCGCGACCGTTACTGGAGCTAGATGCACCCTTCTTATGTGCCATGTGGTTTCCCTCCTTTAGGAATCTAGAAAGGCCGGTGAGCCTTATTTAATGCCGGTTACTTTCAACACGGTCAACTTTTGACGGTGACCCTGACGTTTCTTATAACCAGTCTTGTTCTTGTACTTGAGGATCTTGATCTTTGGACCCTTAACCAGGTCCACAATCTCAGCATTAACGCTCACCTTAGCGAGCTCCTCGGGCTTAGACACAACAGATGCGCCATCGACGAGCAGAATCGGGGTAAGAGCCACGGACGAACCTGGCTCACCCTCGATCTTCTCGACCTTGACGAGGTCACCTTCAGCAACCTTGTACTGCTTGCCGCCGGTCTTGACGATCGCGTACATACGAGGGCTACCCCTTATCTCTCTCGGACTAGAGGATAAGATCCCCTAGTGAACTTAACGTTTTATTTATCTGTTTCGATTTTTCACTACTTAACAGGACTTACACCGCAAAGGTGAGGGTCTTGCAAGTCGTATTGTATTCTCAAAACAGCGACTGTCAAAGACTACCCTTTAGAGGCAGTAAAAGACAAATAGCACTCTAGCGCTTCCCACGACGCACAGCGCGTCGGCGGCCGCGGGTATGGGCGCTCTTTGTCACCGTTTCTTCTTCCTTCACACCTGGGCTTGGAGGAGTACTCATCTCTGCTTTCTTTCGCACCACGCGACGTTTCCCGCGACGCTTGGTGTGAGTTGGCACCTCACTTTCATCCGCCACCATTGCCTGAGACTTGTCTTGGCTGGAGTTGGTCTCCTCGCGGGTGGAACTGGACTCCTCGCGCAGGGACTCTTGAGGCCGCTGGGTTTTGACAACTCTTCGCTTCGTTTTCCGCCGCCTCACCACTGCATCATCATGATGTGAGTCTGGTGCCTGGGTGGCGTCATGCGACTCAGCGGTCTCCGCAGATTGCGTCGTCTTTGCGGCTACCGATGAGTTCTCTGCGCTCGGATTTAGGTGGGTTTTCTTCACCCGGCGCCGACCGCGCGAAGGCTGAGGTGTGGATTTTTCTTGGACTACTTCCTTGGGGTCTCGTTCTTCGGCCTGGGCTGCGAGCTCACTGGCGAAGTCACTACGCTGCGGCGGAGTGTCGCTGGTAGAGTTCCCACGCACCTTGCGCTTCCGGCGCGGCGATTTCTCAAAATCAGCGATCGCTTCCTCGTAAGTGTGCGGCAGGTAGTCTGCGCCCGTCGGCTGATCGGGATCTTCGGCATCAGCTATATCGATGGCGCTTTCGATAATGGCCTCGAATTCTTCGATCTCCGGCTCAGCATGCTTTTTAACGCCCCGACGACGCCTGGTCTTTGCAGGCTTTTCGTCCTCCATGGGCACAGCCACTACCGCGGCAGCTAGCTCCTCGATAGTTGGCGCGTGATCTTCCGTCTCCTCGTGGTGGTCCATTGCGACCACTGCGGGGTGTTGCTTCGGATCCTGCTGTTTAGGGCTGCGAGAGCCGCGGGATTCGTGAACCGATTCGCGGTGTTCAATTGGGTCATCGTGGACAATGACACCACGACCTTCGCAGTGCTCACAGTCTGTAGCAAAGGTTTCCAACAAACCGGTGCCAAGCCGCTTACGCGTCATCTGCACCAAGCCAAGCGAGGTTACCTCGGAGACTTGGTGGCGCGTCCTATCACGCCCGAGTGCCTCAGTAAGGCGTCGGAGGACTAAATCCTGGTTTTCAGGAAGCACCATATCGATGAAATCAACCACAATCATGCCGCCGAGGTCACGCAGCCGCATCTGGCGCACAATCTCTTCAGCGGCTTCCAGATTATTCTTCGTTACGGTTTCTTCAAGATTGCCGCCCTGACCGGTGAACTTACCGGTATTCACGTCGATGACAGTCATCGCCTCGGTGCGGTCAATGACGAGAGTGCCGCCAGAAGGCAGCCACACCTTGCGAGAGAGGGCCTTGTGAATCTGTTCATTAATACGGAAAGCTTCGAAAGCATCGTTACCGTCATGAGCATTGCGATCAAATTTTTCTAGCCGATCCAGTAGATCAGGGGCTACGGATTTAATATAAGCGTGAACGGTATTCCATGCCTTCGCACCGTCGACCACCAGCGTGGAAAAATCCTCGTTGAAGAGATCTCGGACTACCTTGACCAGCATATTTGGCTCTTCATAGAGCGTTACCGGTTTGGCTCCCTTCGAGTCTTTTTCAGCCTGTGTGGTGTGCTCAATCTGCTCCCAGAGTTGGTGCAGACGTTTCACATCGGCTGAGATTGCCTCTTCGGATACTCCCTCGGCGGCCGTGCGAATAATGACACCTCCGTCACCAGGGACCACCTTGCGCAGGATATGCTTCAAACGTTTGCGCTCCGGTGCTGGAAGTTTACGCGAAATTCCTGCTGAGCGTCCGCCTGGAACATAGACCAAATAGCGTCCGGCGAGCGAAATTTGAGTGCTTAACCTCGCACCCTTGTGGCCCACAGGGTCTTTGACCACTTGCACGAGCACCTGGTCGCCGGATTTGAGGGCTTGCTCGATTTTGCGTTGACGCCCCCCAAGTCCAGCCGAGCGCCAGTCTACTTCGCCTGCATAGAGCACTCCGTTGCGGCCTCGTCCGATATCTATAAATGCCGCTTCCATTGATGGTAGGACATTTTGAACACGTCCTAGATAAATATTCCCGATCATGGAGGCCTGCGCATCAGAGGTCACAAAATGCTCCACGAGCAGCTCGTCTTCTAGTACGCCTACCTGAGTTACCATACCCACGGCATCGAAGCGTTCACGTTCACGCACCACCATGGTCCGCTTGACGGATTCCCGGCGCGCTAGAAATTCAGCCTCGGACACAATATGTCGCTTCTTGCGGGATTCTTCGCGCATTTCCACGCGTCGGCGGCGCTGCGCCTCGAGACGTGTAGATCCTCTCAGGGCTGTCGGTTCATCCGCTAATTCCACATCATCGTCATCGACCTCTACTGATTCTGGGCTGGCATTTTTGCGCCCACGGCCGGTACCTCGCTTACCACGGCGACGCTTCTTCGATAAGGTTGCATCCTCGTCGTCCTCGGTGTCAGCGGTACTTACATCTTCTACCTCAGCGTCTACTTCGACAGCGGGTGCTAGGAACTGCGGAACCTGGAACTCCACACGCGCTGGTGGCGGGGTGATAATCGGTTCTAGATCAACCCCGGAATTAACCTCGGAGTCGATATCGGCGAGTATGGTGCTGAGATCATCTTCCTCGGTGGCCGGTAGCGATTCTTGCAGTTCCTTATCCACCTTCTCTTCGATCTGGTGGATCTCATTTTCTACATTCTTCTCAACGCGGTAGCGCAGTTTTTCCTCGTCGGTATAATCGTCGGTCTTGTCCTTTGAGCTTTCGCCCTGGTTTCCGCCCGAGCGCAGGGCAGCGAAAAGCTGCGTGTACTCAGCACGTGACAGGTTAGACTGAGCAGCCTTGTTCACGCCCACGGCCTTGAGCTCCTTGATGAGCTCGCCGGATTTTAATCCTAGTTCTTGGGCAAGTGCGTAGACTCGAATCTTTTCTGGCAGTGCAGATTCGTTAATATGTTTTAGGTCAATCACGATTGACGTTCTCCCGAAATTAATTGTGTGGGAGTAGCCTTAGCGGGGATTGAGCAACTGGTGCGCGCGGGAGCAAAAACTCATCCAACTAGCGCGATGATTCTCGCGCCCATAGCCCGGCACCGTATTCTTGAGTGCTAGGAATGAATGTGCCGCCTTAAATTCCCCGGGCGCAAATCCTGCTAGTTATCTCAGAATCTGCAGCCATCGCAGAGCAGCTTGCACACTTCGAAGCCTATATTTTTATAAGTTTTTTCCAACGCTGTGCTCATCCGAGCAATTCTGTCACCTCGGCTACTACACGGTCGTTGTGGTCATATTCAGTTATAAAAGCGATCTCCTCGGAATCCCTGATGATTATTTCCATCAGGCTCGTCCCTTTCCTTAATTAGAAAGTGGCAGTGGTGATGCGCCAGTGCCTATTGTTCCATAGAACCAAAAATTTTGTGCAGCTAACACTCTTCCTGAGAGAAACTACACCTCATGCGCACGTGTCTAGAGACCACAAGAGGGCGTGATGTGATCGTATCCACGCCACGCCCCTAAAATTTTTTATCTAACCGAAAGTGAACGAGTAGAGCTCCAGACCTGCGGTGGGGGTAATAGTGATGAGCTCCGTGTGGTTATTAGGATCCCGGACTATATCGAGGCTGCCATCGCTTGTGATAGTGAAGGTTTTAACTGTGCCGTCTTCGCGCTCGACCGTTACTGTTCCGGTGCCAGAGAGCACCAGCTGGACCCACTTGGCCTGGAAGTTCAACTTGATTGCTGCCTCGGGTGATGCGGGCTTGATACTCGTTGGCCCTATGTCCCATGTCCCTGCGAGGGAATAAAAGCCAAGCTGCGGCGTCTGAGCAGACCCATAGTCGATGAGCCCAGTTCCAGCACTCGGGTTAGCTTGGTACTTCGACCGGCGGGCACCGAGATAGGTTTCTGGGCTTCTCGGCTCGCGTAGAGCCTCCACCACGTTATTCTCTACTGGTTCTGGCAGTGTGATGGTGGGGTCACGATCCACAAGGAGCTGGCGAATCAGGGTTTCAGTCTCGGCATACTTGCCTTCGCCTTCGTGGATCTGCACCACAGTACCCGTGTGGTCGGTGAGGTAGTGGGCTGGCCAGTACCTGTTATTAAAATTCTTCCACGTACGGAAATCATTATCTTGTACGACGGGGTAGTTGATGCCAGTATCGCGAGCCGCGGCCTTAACATTGTTGATATCTTCCTCGAAGGAGTATTCGGGGGCGTGAATGCCAATCACGTCGAGGCCATAGTCCTTATAGGTGTCATAGAGTTTCGTTATGTGCTCGTTTGCGCGTTGGCAGTTGATACATGCATAGGCCCAGAAGTCGACGAAGGTGACTTTGCCGGATGTGTGCGGGTCGATCGGACCGGGAGTGTTGAACCAGTTCTCTAGCCCCTCGAAGGCGGGTAACTTGCCGCAGTCGTGAGCGTGGGTCGCGTCTTCTTGTCGACGGCAGTACTCAAGGTCACCCTTCTGGCGCGGTGTATTGCCTGATTCTCGAACCTTATCAACCTGCTCCCCGAGAGCGTGCTGTGCTGAAGAGGTCCAATCCGGGAGGGCGCGTTGAATAGCGGCGGGGGCGTTGAAGATCAGTGCAACAGCGAGCAGGATGATTAATAAGCCAGAGCCGCGACGGATCCCCGCCTGGTGACGCTGGAACCAATCCACGCGCTCCCCTACTTTATTGCCACCGATCGCGAAAGCTAGAAGAGGGAGTGCCGCACCGATTGCGAAAGAAATAGTGAGAACGAAGATGCGAGCATCGAGCTCCCCTGTGGCAGCGGCTACTGTTATCGCTGCCAGTACGGGGCCTGCACATGGCACATACACAGCTCCAAGAACAAGACCAACAGCGAAGCCGCCGCGGTTGCGCACCTTATTTTGCAGGAAATACGGCTTCGGGATTTTATCAAAAGGAGCCTGAATCAACTCGCCAAGACGAGGGATGAGCATACCGATACCAACAAGAACGAGCAGGCTGATACCAACCCAACGCACCGTGGACCCTGGCAAACTTAAGGCGTTGAGTGCTACGGACCCCACTAAGGTGAGCGCTGCGAAACTCGTGGCCAACCCACTGAGAACGAGGTAAGGACGCCATCTATTGCCGCCACTGACAGCAAGGATCAAAGGCAACACGGGCAAAATACATGGCGACAGGCTGGTGAGAATACCGCCGAGGAGGCCAATAAAGACCATGGAGAAAATCATAGGGTGTCCTTTTATATGGTGAAGATGATGGTTCAACGTAGCTTTCACCCAAATAACGAGAATCGTTGTGAAAGGCCGTTACCCATATATTCGGAGAACTAAAGGAAAGAGATTGATTCTCGTTGCAAGACCCCTTCCAGGCCCCCTTCGGAAGAACCTTATTGACGTGCACTTATAGGATGAATAGAAGACGAGAAAATATATGCTCCACCGCTGTTCAATCATTCCTATGGGAGCCTAAGTGCGAAAGCGAAGAACTTTTTTTTAACACAAGCGCAATCCGTTGTGCCGAGCTCTCCGTACCTATAGATATGAAGTTACCTAAAAGGCAAGCACTTTCCGTGCTGTGCTTGTTCTCTTAGAAAGTCCTTGCTCTGCACGTACAGGCTGAGAGAAAACTTCGTACCACTATTCCCACCTCGTTAGCTCTCTAAGGAGTTTTCATGATTTCACGTAAATTTGCAGCAACCACCATCGCCATGGCCATCACTTCCACTGGGCTCGTCGCCTGTGGTGATGATGCAACCAGCACACCCGCCGTCACTACAGAGTCAGATACCATGGAGAAGATGGACAAAATGGACTCCAACAAAATGGACAAGATGGATGAGATGGAGTCCGACAAGATGGACAAAATGGATAAGATGGAGTCCGACAAAATGGATAAAGAAAAATAGATCTATACCCCTCCAGCCAGCGAGGATCTCAGGTCTGTGCGCGCGTCGATAGGCGAGTTAGCAGATCTGAGTTTACAATCAGAAACTATGCACCCCACCCATGACGATGTGCTTAAGCGCGTTGCTGCAGGCGATAAACGTGCCTTCAGTGATCTTTATGACGAACTTTCGCCGAATGTCATGGGTGTCTGTATGCATATATTGCGCAACCCGCAGTTAGCTGAAGAAGTCGCTCAAGAGGTCTTTATCGAAATATGGCGGAAAGCCGGTAGCTTTGACCCAGCAAAAGCGGCAGCCCGCACGTGGGTACTCAGAATGGCTCGGTCCCGCGCGATTGATCGTTTGCGTTCCATGACTGCTGAGATGTCACGAGAGCACAAAGATGCCACTCTTAATGCCGTTACTCGTTTCGACAGTGTCGAGGATGCCGCTTTGGCAAGCGTCGAAGCTGTACGTTTGAGGAGGGCAATCGATCGGGTGGGCGAGCCCCACCGTAGCGCTCTGCTCCTATCTTATTTCGGTGGCCTTTCCAATCCCGAACTAGCCGCCCATACCAATATCCCCTTGGGGACTGCTAAGACCCGAGTGCGCGATGGCCTTAAGAAACTCCGTCAAGCACTGCTTTCAACCCCGGAAGGAGGACACTATGTGCGATAAAGATCTCCGATCTTCAGACGAGGAATTTCTAGACGAAACTCTTCTTGAAGCGGTTCCTCCGCATATGCCGAGCGATTCGCTAAAAGCTGCTATTTTTGCGGAACTGGCACGTGAGGATGCCTCAGAACCAGCCGATACCGATATATCGGTGATCCGAGAGACCAGACCTGCTGCCCCTCTCCCCCTTCCTCGGACGCTAAAGCCTGGCGGACTACGTTATCGTTCTGGCATGATCGCGGGTTCGTTAGCAGCCGTGAGCGTGCTGGTGATCGGCGGCTCGCTGATCGTGCCGACTATAACCCAGTCGACAAACCCATCCACCGCCCCCGTGGACTACCGAGATCCACATGCAGAGATGCATGAAATCATGAAATCTGAAGATATGGCGAAGGTTACCGTCAATGCGGCCGGTGCTCAGCTCGATATTGTGGCCTCGAAGCAGATGGAAAAAGCCGGCGCCATGGTGCAGGGGGCGGCGGCGACACAACCTGGTATGGGTATTCAGGTGTGGAGCCAAACCCAGGCCGGTGAAATGATCAGCGCCGGAGTCATTGGTCCGGAAGACCACCAGTCTGTGTGGATGCCCCTTGATGGTCACACGGTCAAAGTGATCCTCACGGAGGAACCCATGACGGGTTCGGAACAACCTACAGGTACTATGCTCGCAGAGGTTATTCTCAGCTAACTTCGATATTCAAGAAGAGATAAAGCCCAGGGTAATCCTGGGCTTTATCTTTCTAGAGGTGGGGGAACCAAATCTTGATCTCTCTGGCTGCCGATTCAACCGAGTCGGAGCCGTGAACGACATTGGAATTCACCTCGAGGGCAAAGTCACCGCGGATTGTACCGGGCGTTGCCTTGGCCACAGGATCGGTGCCACCGGCTAATTGTCGCCAGGCGCTCACTGCTCGCGGCCCCTCAATGACACCAGCAACCAGGGGGCCGGAGGTAATGAAATCGACAAGCTCGGTAAAGAAGGGCTTATCCGCATGCTCTGCATAGTGCTGCTTGGCGGTGTCCTCGCTGGCCAAGCGCAAATCCAAAGCTATAATCTTTAGCCCTTTGCGCTCGATGCGACTGATGATCTCACCGATATGGCCATGGGCGACGCCGTCGGGCTTAATGAGAATGAGTGTACGTTCGTTCATGCGTTATGATTTTAGCCTTTTTTAATGGTGAGTTCGAGAATCGTAGGATGGGGTATTTCCTGGTCTTTTCCAGAGCAATTAAGATATCCTTATTTCACCTCGTCCAGCCACCCATAGCGAATATGAAGGAATTATGCGCACGCGTCTTTTCACCGCAACGCTCACGAGCTTTGCGCTCAGCTCTTCCCTGCTCACCCCCGTCCAGGCGGCACCAGCCCCCGAGGTATCGTCCTTGGTTTTACTACCTGGCACTAATGCTTCCTCAGCACGCCTGAGTTTCCAACATGGCGAAACCGGCCGCATCCAGGTTCAGTGGGATAAAGCCTCAAACTTATATAACGGGTATTTTCGCCCCAGTGCAGCGTACGGCGACGCGCAGAAAAAGCTCTTGGGCGCGCAGTCCTATTTCACTTTTGAGGGACTGCAGCCTGATACCCGCTACGCCTATCGCATTGGTTTTGGCGCTACGAAGTGGACCGAGGTGCGCTACTTCACGACGGGCTCAGCCGATCAATTTAATGCTCTCGTTTTCGGCGACGTTAAAATCGGAGCCCGGGATATCGACGTTGATCGAACTAAATGGCAGCAGGCATTAGCCCGCGCGGAGGGCTTTGCTGAGAATGCCACGACCTTGCTCACACTGGGTAACCAAGTTAATAATCCGAATTATGCGCGCACCCAATACCCAGCCTTTCTCGACAACTCGGTAATGCCACGTCTGCAAACTGCGCCGCTTGCCGACGACACGTCTAGCCCTAATACCGATTTTGATTATTATTTTTCGCTCCCTCATGAAAGCTTTAATGGCGTGGGGCGCTCCACTCGAAATTATTATTTCTCCGCCGGCCCCGCCCTCTATATCGGCCTCAACCTAAGCAATCAACCTCTGACTGGCAATGACTGGGCAACGCTGAAGGGGTGGCTGCGCCAAACCGTCACAGCCCACGGGTTTGGGCATGAGTGGATCATTATTGGGCTCCAGCGTCCCCCATATTCTGCCGCAACCTCTGATACTCGGGTTCGCGCCGAGCTTGGTCCTCTCTTCGAGGAGCTCAACGTGGATCTCGTGCTTTCTGGCGGTGCGGATATCTATACCCGCACACATCTTTTAAAGGGTGCTGAGGTGGTTCCTCCAGCTCCTGGCTTTGCCCCACGGCCCGGACAGACACTGCGAGTTGCCAAAAACGCTGAACCTGGTGAGGCTAATGAGGTCATCTATGTGACGCTAAATTCCCCTACTGGTGCGAATTTTGCGCAGCCGAAAGGAAGCGAGGAATTTATTGCGATCAGCAATCAAGATTCCACCCCGGATTTCTCCCATCTTGAGGTGGATTCTCAGACGCTGACTTTGAGCACCTATAACAGTGCAGACGCTTCGCTCGTTGATGCCTTCACTCTGGATAGGCGCCCGGAGTCGGAGCCGGAGGACAAGAATGAAGACGATGGACGTGGTGAGAAGCCTGGAGCCCAGACTTCCTCAACCTCGAGCATTATCGGCATCATTTTGAGCGTTCTGTCGGGGCTGGGGTTGATAGGTGGCATCATCGCTTTTATTCAGCGGAACCCCCAGCTTCTCCGCTTCTAGGAAACACTATTCTAGGGAATGCTAAAGGTGCTGGGTGGTCAAGAGTCCGCGCTTCATACGTTCAAGTAGATTCTTGCGCAGATGCAGAATATACCACCACACGAGAGCGAAGAAGATACCAATAATGCCCATTGATGGGTGGATAAAGAATCCGAGAATGCCCAGCACCTGAAGCCCAATATTGACTGGAATTGCCCATGTCTTCCCCTGCAAGAAGCTCATGACCAGCATCGCCGTGGCGACAACCACAACCGATACCCAGTTAAAGGTGGTCCAGTAGGCCCCGTTATCCACCCGTAGAATGACGGTGAGGACGAGGTAGAACGTAATAGATTCCATCCCCATGGCCCCCGCCATCACGCCGCGAAGGCCTTTGAGGGGATCGTTGACGGGCTTGTGCCCCATTCCTAAGGGGCCAACGGGGGCGGGGTTTTCTGCCATATTAGATAGGCTCCTTTGCAAACAGGGTACGTGCCTCACCGGCGGTCACAACTGATCCAGTAATAAGAACCCCTGAACCAGATTGGATATCGGCGTCTTCAGCCAATCCTACGGCTAATTCAATGGCACCATCGAGACCGCGAGCCGTATGGACTCGCTCTTCGCCGAAAATTCCCACCGCGAGGTCGTAAAGATCCCTCATATCAAGGGCCCTTGGGCTGGAGTTTTGGGTGACGACGATCTCATCGAGGTGGGGCTCTAGAGCTGCAAGAATTCCTCGGGCGTCCTTGTCGCCTAAGATCGCTAGCACTCCGATAAGACGCTGGAAGTCAAAGTCTCGCTCGAGAGCGGTTGCGAGTGCACGCGCCCCGTGGGGATTATGGGCGGCGTCGATAAATACTGTGGGGGCCGATCGAACCCGCTCCAGCCGACCCGGACTTTGAACTGTGGCGAAGCCTTCCTTTACCGTGTTGAGATCGAGGCTGCGGCCAGGGCCGGCCCCAAAGAAGGCCTCCACCGCGGCGAGGGCTACAGCTGCATTGCGAGCTTGGTGCTCACCTGAGAGTGGTAGAAAAATGTCCTCATAGTCTCCCGCCAGTCCGCGTAGGGTGAGTTGCTGACCTCCGACAGCAACGCGGGATTCTATGACCGAAAATTCCTGCCCTGCCCGAGCGACTGATGCGTCGATATCTACGGCATACTCCAAGATCGCCCGCATCGCTTCGGGCTCTTGTTCAGCGATAATAGCAACGTTTTCTTTAGGGGCGAGTAGATCGTCGAGATCCCATCGAGTTTTAATAATCCCCGCTTTCTCCTGGGCGATATTGGCGATGGTGTCCCCTAAGTATTCTGTGTGATCGATGCCTATGGGCATGATCACGGCCACCTCAGCATTGATCACATTGGTGGCATCCCACCGACCCCCCAAACCGACTTCTACTACCCCCACATCCACCGGAGCATCAGCAAAGGCTGCATAGGCCATGGCTGTGAGGACCTCAAATTTGGAGAGCTTTGGCCCTCCAGCTGCCTCGCTGTGGGCATCAGCCATCTCCACGTAGGGGCGGATTTCTTCGAAAATACGCACATAATCGCGGGGGTGGATCGGGCGTCCATCGATAGCAATGCGTTCAGTAACCAACTGCAAATGCGGACTCGTGGTGCGCCCAGTGCGCCGGTGGAAAGCCCGAAGTAGTGATTCCACCATTCGAACTGTGGAGGTTTTTCCGTTAGTGCCAGCGATGTGGATAGCTGGAAAACTGCGCTCTGGGTGTCCGAGGAGATCCATGAGGAATTCGATCCGATCTAAGGTCGGATCGATTATTGTTTCATTGAAACGCTGGTCAAGCTCGGCTTCGACCTCTTTAAGCGCGCGCATATCCTCATGAGTGATCTCGAGGGCTGGCGGCTCGGGTTTCGCTGCGATCGTCAATGGCAACTCGAGGCCCGACTCCTTAAGGGTGAGATCACCTAAGGTCACAGGCTCGCCTTCCTCACCGGCAAGCGCGGCACTGACCTGGAAATCCTCACCCCCTAAATCTGCTTCAGCAAGGTGCGCATAGCCCGCTTCTTGGCTGGTATCTGGCTGGTCGGAGGGTGAACTCATGAGCGTAGCTCTTCCAGTTTGCGGCTGATCCTAGCTACTTCTTCCGCAGCGAGGTGCTGGCGAGTGCGAATCTTCTCCACCACAGCATCTGGAGCCTTAGCGAGGAAGGCCTCGTTGGAGAGTTTCTTCGTGGTTCCTTCCAATTCCTTGGTAGCTGAGGCGAGATCCTTCTCTAAGCGCTTGCACTCTGCTTCCTTGTCCACGGTTCCAGAGGTATCGAGGGAGACCGTTATTGTTCCCGCCTCTAAGCGCACCTCGAGGGTGGCGGAGGCCTGGAAATCCTCATTCGGGTGATCGAGTTTAGCGAGGGTACGCACCACGGTTTCTTGATCAATCAGGTCAGCGGCGGCGAAATCGACAGCAGCGGGCACCTTTTGGCTCGGTTTAACGCCTTGATCGGAACGGAAGCGGCGAATTTCGGTGACGAGTTTTTCTATATCTGCGATCCGACGAGCTGCGATATCATCCCGCGGTGCTCCCCCATTGGTGAGCTCTGTGGTGGGCCAGGCACTGATAACCAGTGATTCCTCATCGCTGAGAGCCTTCCATAAGGTTTCAGTCACGAACGGCATAGCTGGGTGGAGCAATCGCAGCACGGCATCGAGAACGCGACCTAAAACTACCTGGGTATTCTTGCCACGCTGCTGCTCGCTAGGACTTGCCTGGGAGAAATCGCGCGGAATCTGCACCTTGGCGATCTCGAGATACCAGTCGCAGAACTCTCCCCACGTGAACTGGTACAGCAGCTCGTGAGCTTTGGCGAATTGATAGCGGTCAAGATAGGAATCAACGTGGTCGCGCACGTCTTCGAGGCGGTCGAGGATCCATCGATCGGCGTCTGTCAGCTCCTCGCGGGCGGGAAGGTCACCAATGCGAGCACCGTTGAGGAGTGCAAATTTGGTCGCGTTGAAGAGTTTGGTGGCGAAGTTTCGCGAGCTTTGAGCGGAATCGGCTCCAACAGGCAAATCTACGCCAGGGTTGGCACCACGAGCTAGGGTAAAGCGCAGTGCATCGGCGCCGTAATCGCGCACCCAGTCCATGGGGTCGATGCCATTACCGAGCGATTTACTCATCTTGCGGCCGTGCTCGTCGCGCACCAGTCCGTGTAAGAAGATATCGGTAAATGGTATCTGCGGGCGCCCCGCTGCCCCACCATTGAGGGTCTCTTCACTTATCGACGATGCGAAGGTCGCGAACATCATCATTCTGGCGACCCAGAAGAAAAGAATATCGTAACCGGTCATGAGCACCGAGGTGGGATAGAATTTCTGCAATTCTGGGGTATTTTCCGGCCAACCTAGGGTGGAAAACGGCCACAGTGCCGAACTGAACCAGGTATCCAAAACATCGGGGTCCTGTGTGTAGCCTGCTGGGGGTTGCTCATCGGGACCAACACAGACAATCTCATCATTCGGGCCGTACCAGATGGGAATACGGTGGCCCCACCACAATTGGCGGGAAATGCACCAGTCGTGCATATCATCGACCCACTCGAAATAGCGCGGCTCCGCTGACTTCGGGTGAATAACGGTATCGCCCTCTCGAATTGCATCGCCCGCCATGAGAGCAAGTTCATCAACCTTGACGTACCACTGCAGTGACAGCCTCGGCTCGATGGGTTCTCCGGAGCGTTCGGAGTGACCTACCGAGTGAATATAGGGGCGTTGCTCCTTGACAATGCGCCCTTGTGCGGCAAGTGCCTCACGGATTTTTACCCGCGCCTCAAAACGATCCAGGCCATCAAACTCAGTGCCAGTATGAGCAATATGCCCCGTGGAGTCGAAAATATTGGGCATCTCAAGATCATGTCGCTGACCCATGGCGTAGTCGTTGGGATCGTGAGCGGGGGTGATCTTGACAGCGCCGGTGCCAAATTCAGGATCGACGTAGTCATCGGCGATAACGATCAATTGGCGATCGTTGAGAAATGGGTGAGGCAAAGTGGTGCCCACCAACTCTCGGTATCGCTCGTCTTCGGGGTGTACGGCCACGGCGACGTCGCCAAGCATTGTTTCTACCCGCGTGGTGGCTACGATAACGTGGGGTTCATCATCGTTGAGTGAGCCATAACGGATGGACACTAATTCACCCTCGACGTCCTTGTACACGACCTCGATATCGGAGATAGCTGTTTCCAGTACTGGAGACCAGTTGACGAGGCGATTAGCTTGGTAAATCAAGCCACGATCGAAAAGGCTTTTGAAAATAGTCTGCACAGCGCGCGATAGCCCCGCATCTAGGGTGAAGCGTTCGCGCGACCAGTCAACTGAGTCACCCAAGGCGCGCATCTGGGTGCCAATGGTTCCGCCGAATTGCTCTTTCCACTCCCAGACCTTGGCGATAAACTCATCGCGCTCATAATCCCAGCGCTTCTTCCCCTCCTCCTCGAAGAGTTTGGCCTCCACCTTGGACTGGGTGGCAATACCAGCGTGGTCCATACCTGTCATCCAGAGGACCTCATAGCCTTGCATGCGCTTGCGGCGAGCGACCACATCGATCAGGGTGTGGTCGAGGGCATGGCCCATATGCAGTTGGCCGGTGACATTGGGCGGCGGAATCATAATGGAGTAGCCGGGCTTTGAAGAGTGGGCATCAGGGGTGAAATATCCCTTGTTGACCCAATTCTCATATAACTCGGATTCGACCGCTTGCGGGTCCCAATTTTTGGGCAACTTATCTGCACGATTATTTTCAGCCATGCCCACCATCTTAGATAATTCCCTATGGGGGACAAAGAAAAGGTGCCCAGGAGGAAAACCCTGGGCACCATCTCATCTACTCGCTAGGACTTGAGCAGGTCAGCGACAGCGTCGCGTTCTTCTTGCAGCTCCTTGGCATTGGCAGCAATGCGCTCTTTTTGGAACTCGGACAGCTCGAGATCCTGCACAATCTCCCACTGTCCATTGTGGGAGATTGTGGGGAAACCGTAGATAATGCCCTCGGGCACACCATAGGAGCCATCGGATGGAATTGCGGCGGTAGCCCAACCCTTGGAGCCGTTAATCCAATCGTGCATATGGTCGATGGCGGATGATGCAGCAGAGGCGGCTGAGGATTTGCCGCGAACCTCGATGATCTCAGCGCCGCGCTTAGCTACTCGTGGGATGAACTGGTCAACGTACCACTCGTGGTCGATGAGATCGGTGAGCTTCTTATCTCCCATGGTGGCATAGGTGATATCCGGGAACTGAGTAGCGGAGTGGTTACCCCACACAACGACCTTTTCGAGTTCGGTCTTATCGCAGTCGAGCTTCTCAGCAAGCTGAGAAATAGCGCGGTTATGGTCGAGGCGCATCATGGCATTGAAGCGGTCATTGGGGACATCAGGGGCGGCATGCATAGCGATGAGCGCATTGGTATTGGCGGGGTTACCCACGACCAGAACGCGAATATCATCGGCAGCATGGTCGTTAATGGCCTTGCCCTGTGGTCCAAATATCTTGCCGTTGGCAGCGAGCAAATCAGCGCGCTCTTCTCCGGCACCACGTGGCTTAGCACCAACCAGGAAGGCTGCGCTGACGCCGTCGAAGGCCACGTCGGCTTTATCAGTGACAGTCACTTTCTTCAGTAGGGGGAAGGCTGAGTCGTTGAGCTCCATAGCTACGCCCTCAGCGGCACCGACTGCCTGTGGGATCTCCAGAAGGTTCAGCTCAATAGGGGTGTTGGGGCCGTAGACATCGCCGTTGGCAATGCGCCACAGAAGCGAATAGGAAATTTGGCCTGCTCCACCAGTAACGGCGATCTTCTTAGTCTGATGACTCATGGATACTCCTTGGGAAAATAGTTAAAGACTGGTTGATCTACCTGTCTTAGGCAATAAGGCGTCGGCGCATAGTTGGCGCGCACATGACAACTTTCAGCCTAATAGTGTGGTGAGGGAAAAACTAGAAGAAGCCCCGAATGCCAGCTATTGCCGCTAAGAGATTGCTCACACCCCATTGTCAATAAAACATGCTATCTGAGAAACGAAGAACTATTTCCCAAAAATTTCTTAACTACCGGCCGAAAAGTTGAAAATCACCCCCGAAAGACGTCCTATAATAGGACGCAACGGTTCCCATAAGTACAAAAGAAGACTCATCAGCTAAATTACATTTAGGGCAGAAGCCTAGTTTTTACGGTGATCTCTTTCGCGATCGCTTCGACGATCGCATCGACTTATGTCACCGCATTATCAGGGATAATCCACGATTATTGCGCTTCTCTCTGACTATCATCTATATCCCATTCAACCCAAGGAGATCCGGAGTGTCCAAGGACAAGGCCATCACTCATCCCTCGGAGCCCCAGGCGGCCTCAGATTCTTCCGTCTCCGAAGCTACACCTGAACTCGTTCTCGATATCGCTCTAAAGAAATTCTCCGAACTGGGGTTTACCGATACGAAACTCGAAGCTATTGCTAAAGAATCTGGCATGTCCAAGCGCATGATCCACTATCACTTCGGCGATAAAAAGGGGCTCTACCACCGCAGCCTCGCCCTCTGCATCCACTACCTCCGACCTCCCGTTGAGGAGCTCGAGTTAGATTCTCAGGTGCCAGTCGACGGCGTTCGCAAGGTGGTAGAAGCAGTATTTACTCGCTTCTGTCAGCACCCGGAGGCAATTCGCCTTCTGTGCCTGGAAAATATCATGCACTACCTCCATATCCATGAACTCCCCCCACTCATGGACCAATCAGCGATCACTCTCCAATTGGACAAACTCCTGATGCTCGGTCAGGACGCCGGAGCATTCCGCCCCGGTATCTCAGCCCAGGACGTATTTACGCTCATTTCTTCGCTCGCCGTTTTCCGCGTGATCACCCATGAGACCACCATTAATCTGTATAACGTGGATCTGCTCAACGAAGCTAATACTCAAGGAATGGCGCGCATGGCCGCTGACAGCGTGTTGGCCTTCCTCACCTCACATCTCAAAACCCCAGAGCAAACCTCTTATTTAAGCTCCAGTGCCAATTTGGAGACCGGCGAGGTATTGGATTTTCCTCACTATGACACTGGGAGCGAAAACTACAACTTCGGATCTGATCTCTTTTAGGCGATGAACTGATAGGGATCGGCGTTGACGATCTTCGGTGAGCCCTCTTTGCGGGCCGCCTCTGCTGTGATCACAACTTGAGAGATATCTGAGGAGTCGGGAATTTCAAACATAGTTTCCCCGAGGATCTCCTCCATGATGGCGCGCAGGCCACGAGCTCCGGTTTTACGCTCTAGAGCCTGCTCAGCCACAACTTCTAAGGCTTCCGGCTCAAATTCAAGATTGACACCATCCATCTCGAAGAGACGACGGTACTGATTAACTAAAGCATTGCGCGGCTTGGTAAGGATATCTACCAATGATTGCTTATCAAGGTGATCGACCCAAGCCACGATGGGCAAGCGGCCAATAAATTCTGGGATGAGGCCGAATTTAACCAGATCTTCTGGCTGAACCTGGCGCAGAATATCAGAGTTCTCCCGTTCCTCCCGGCTCTTAATATCAGCGCCGAAGCCTAGGCTGCGCTTAGATACTCGTTCCTCAATGACCTTGTCGAGGCCGGCAAAAGCACCTGCCACGATAAAGAGAATCTTCGACGTATCCATGTGAATAAGTTCATGATTGGGGTGCTTGCGTCCACCTTGGGGCGGAATGGCAGCCACCGTTCCTTCGAGAATTTTTAGCAATGCCTGCTGGACGCCTTCACCGGACACATCCCTGGTGATTGAGGGGTTTTCGGATTTGCGTGAAATCTTATCAATCTCGTCAACGTAGATGATTCCGCGTTGAGCCCGCTCCACATCGAAATCAGCCGCTTGCAGTAATTTCAGCAAAATATTCTCAACGTCTTCGCCCACGTAGCCAGCCTCTGTCAGGCTTGTGGCATCGGCGATAGCAAAGGGCACATCGAGTTTGCGCGCCAGGGTTTGCGCCAAATATGTCTTACCGGATCCGGTGGGGCCAAGCAGGAGAATATTCGACTTCTCGAGCTCCGTCTCTTCTTCAGCCTTGCGCGAAGACAGCGAGCGGGTTTCCTCTGCTTTGATTCGCTTGTAGTGGTTATACACTGCCACACTCAATGTGCGCTTGGCAGCGGTTTGTCCAATCACAAATTCGTCGAGGAAGGCAGAGATTTGCGAGGGCTTAGGTAGACTGGAATCCTTTTCCTCGCTCTCATGGCCGGATCCTAGCTCCTCCTCCATGATTTCATTACACAGCTCCACACATTCATCACAAATGAATACGCCACCGCCAGCAATGAGTTTTCTCACTTGCTTTTGGCTCTTTCCACAGAAAGAGCACTTGAGGAGGTCAGAGCTACTGTGCTTGTGCGTTGTCATAAGAGATAAAGATTTCGCTTTCACATCGTTGAAGGGTGCTCTACTTACTTTAGTCGATGCTACCTGGATGAGGCAGCATCGAAACAACCCGCCACGGGAATATCCACGTGGCGGGCTGGCTCTAGCAAGAGTCTACGGATTGAGCTTGCGATAGTCGAAGACTTCATCAATAAGACCATAATCCTTGGCCTCTGCTGCGGTGAGAATTTTATCTCGGTCTGTATCGATGCGAATCTGTTCCGGTGTGCGTCCGGTGTGACGGGCTAGCGTCTGCTCCATTTGGGTTCGAATGCGCTCGATCTCGGCAGCCTGAATTTCCAAATCAGAAACTTGGCCGCGTGAGCCCTCGGTAGCGGGCTGGTGAATGAGGATACGGGCATTTGGTAGGGCTGCACGCTTACCTGGGGCGCCGGCACCGAGTAGTACCGCGGCTGCGGATGCTGCCTGGCCGAGGCACACGGTCCGCACATCGGGTCGGATATACTGCATGGTGTCATAAATGGCCATCAGCGAGGTAAAAGAACCGCCGGGCGAATTGATGTACATGGTGATATCTCGGTCCGGATCCATACCTTCAAGGACGAGGAGCTGCGCCATAATATCATTAGCTGAAGTATCGTCCACCTGCGAGCCCAGGAAGATAATGCGTTCCTCGAACAGTTTGGCATAGGGGTTGGTTTCTTTTGTCCCATAGGCCGACTGCTCCACGAAGCTGGGAAGCACGTAACGGGCGGAAGGCATCTCGAGGCCGTGTTTCATAGAATTCATTTCTCCAATTTCCTTTTACGGTGTGCTTCTAGTTAGCAATCGGGCCCTGTGCCAGAGTGATGACGTGGTCCACGAGGCCGTACTCTTTAGCCTCTGTGGCAGTAAACCAACGGTCACGATCCGAGTCCTTGGTGATTTGCTCAAAGGACTGGCCCGTGTGCTCAGCAATCAGTTCTGCCATTTCGCGCTTAGTTTGGGCGAACTGTTCGGCTTGAATAGCGATATCAGCAGCGGTACCACCAACACCTGCCGATGGCTGGTGCATCATGATACGCGCATGGGGCAGCGCATAGCGCTTGCCTGGGGTTCCACCGGACAGCAGGAATTGACCCATCGAAGCTGCAAGCCCCATGCCATAGGTTGCGATATCACACGGCGAATATTTCATGGTGTCATAGATGGCCATACCCGCAGTGACGGAGCCACCAGGGGAGTTGATATAGAGCGAAATATCGCGCGTGGGATCTTCTGCGGAGAGCAGCAGAATTTGCGCACAGAGCTTATTGGCAATCTCGTCGTTCACCTCGGTACCGAGGAAAATAATCCGCTCGCGTAAGAGACGCTCGAATACGGAATCGCCTAAATTTAAACCCGGCTGGGCGGACATCGTCGTTAACTGCTCGCTCATGATTAAACTCCTTGTATCGTGAAATTTCTCTAGTTTCTTCCACCTTACCGCCCAAGAAGGGTAATACACCTCCTTGTTCGCTATAAGCGGATAGCTAAGGAAAAAGCCCAGAAGATTTCCCAGCTACTGGTAATGGGAAATCTTCCGGGCTATGGGGAGAGCTTTAGTTTTCTTCTTCCTTGGGCTCGTCCTCGAGACCAAAGTAGTCTTCGGGGTTAATGCTGGCGCCGGAGTCGTCGGTGACGGTGACACGACAGATAGCAGCCGCAAGGGCCTTACCGCGTTTGACGTCAGCAAAGAGCGCTCCGATCTGGCCAGCCTGCTGTAAGGACTGCACGAACTGGTTCGGGTCCATGCCATAGGCCTGCGCAGTGAACAGAATATGATCGGTGAGCTCGGACTGGGATACTTCAGGATTTTCTTGCTCGGCCAACACGTCTAGGAAGAGCTGGTTGCGAACATTCTTCTCGGCGTTCTCATGAGCCTCTGCCTTGAACTGCTCCAGGGAAGAACCTTGTGACTTGAGGTATTCATCGATAACAGCCTCGTTGGAAGCAGCTTCTCCGAAGGTACCGCGCAGAGCGTTCTCGGCTTGCTCCTTAACCAAGGACTCAGGCAATGGGAACTCTGACTGCTTGAGTGCTGCTTCTAAGACAGCGTCGCGGATGGCGGAGGCTTGCTCTGCCTTCAGGCGATCGTCTACCTGGGAAGCGGTTGATTCGCGCAACTCATCGACCGTGTCAAATTCGGAGGCTTCTTGCACGAACTCGTCATTGAGTTCAGGCAGCTTGCGCTCCTTGGTCTGTACGACAGTCACCTTCACGGTGGCCTCTTGGTCTTTATACTCGGCGATATTGAGTGTTGTGGTGAACTCGGCTTCTTCGCCGGTCTTCAGTCCGCGCAGAGCGGTATCGAGGCCGTCGATGAGATCGCCTTGGCCTACCTGGTAGGTGAGGTCATCAGCCTTGGACTCCTCGATCTCCTTACCGTCAACGCTAGCTACCAGGTTGATGATCGCGAAGTCGTTGGTCTTGAGCTTGCGTCGGGTATCGCTAAGCTCGCCGAAGCGCTCGCGCAAACGATCAATTTCCGCCTCCACAGCCTCTTCGGCTGCGTTATCGCTCAATGCTGGTACTTCAACAGACATAGCGGAGAAGTCTGGGAGGGAGATCTCTGGGCGGATATCAACCTCAGCAGTGAACTCGATGAGTTCGCCGTCTTCCATCTTGGTAACGTCTACGTCGGGTTGACCGATAACAGCCAGATCATTGTCTGCTACAGCTTGCTGGTAGCGTACGGGCAGCATATCGTTGATGACCTGCTCCAAAACTGGGCCGCGTCCAAAGCGAGCGTCGATAAGCTTGCGTGGCGCCTTGCCTTTACGGAAACCGGGAATATTCACCTGAGCGGCCAGAGCCTTATAAGCTTTGTCGATCTCGTTGTTTAGTTCCTCGAACGGAACCTCGACAGTCAGCTTGACTCGGGTATCGTTCAGCTTTTCGACGGAACTCTTCACGAGCGATCTCTCCTGTTATATATAGATTATATGGGCATATTGACTATAAACCCCCGAGGTGCATTTCGTTAAATATGCTCCTCGGGGGTTATGGTCGGGACGACAGGATTTGAACCTGCGACCCCCTGTACCCAAAACAGGTGCGCTACCAAGCTGCGCCACGTCCCGATTGCCTAAACAGACAAGCCGCTTTGAGCGACGTAAAGAATTGTGCCACGGATTAGATTAAAAACCAAAACCGCTGTTCATCGTGCACTTTAGTTTTGATCCACTTCTCCACAGTTTCTGGAGTGGTTTGAAGATTTTAGACTTGAGAATTGCATGTCGTGCCGCGCCGTACTTTCCGCCTCCACGACTCGCACCTAAATACACAGATAGGGATAAGCCGCAGACGGTGATATTTGGCCGCTGATACACTAACCACCCTGTGGATAGTCCCTCTCGACCTGACAACCTCGACGACACTGCAGGCGTTGACGCGGGCTATTTCCTCATAGCCCAAGAGGGTTGCGCAAAGAAAAAAGCCGACTACTAAGACGGTGGTCTACTTGTAGGCGGCTTAAGTTATGGAGGGAATGACGGGAATCGAACCCGCGTCACCAGTTTGGAAGACTGGGGTAATAGCCACTATACGACATTCCCATATTCTGCTATATACTTGCTGCGCTTCTGTGCAACACAGAAATAGCCTAAACGACAGCGGAAAATTTTGCAAAATTCGAGGACGCAGCACGCGCGACAAGACCGAGTAAAGGTGGGCGACCCACGACCGGCCACATCCACCCTTCCCAGTATCCGCCGAGTTAACGCCCACGCGCACACGTAGGCGCATATAAAGGCGTTTTACATCACAGGCGTGCACTGCTCATTGCCGCTACTACCGCTGCAAAATCACTAAAAAGACCACTCGATGCTGAATATATCTCGCTGAGCTGGGAAGTAAATAATAAATTAGTAAAGTATTATTATTTTTGACCTTGATGGATTATTATTTATTCCTATGAAGCCAACCATCATTGACGCTGATACGGGTCGCGAACTCTGGACCGCAATCGAGTGCGCCCAGTTTTCTGGTACCGCCAGGGGCACCTTCACAAGCTATGCCGGTCGCGGTCGCGCACCCAAACCAGTGACTAAGCACCACGGCCTCACGCTCTGGGACTCTGAGGAGATCAGGCAGTGGACCGATCAACGACAATCGGCGAAGCCCTCTAAGGATAGCGTTTCTTAGGACGAACCTATAATTGATCCGATCCCCGAACGGTGCTACTGGGCGCGTTTGGGGAACTTTTTTATCTGTTAAACGTTCTTCTTATTAATAGACGATTTTCACACCAATCCAAGGAATTATTTGTGTTATTCGCCATTCTCTTAGGCTTCATAATTGCTCTCATCGTTGTCCTCCTACGCAGCAATAGCGCTAGCACAAAACTGAGTGCTACCAACTTTTCCGACGCCATCGCAGAAGCTCGGCACTGGAATGAGCGTCTGGGCTCCCAGATACTGACCCTATCTGGTACCGATAAGGCTTCCACCCAAGCACTTGCAGATGCCTCCGAGCGCCACACTGCCTCTAGCGCTCAAATTCAATCCGCCCAAACTCCCAGACAGGCAGCATTAGCTCGCGAGGCCGCCCTCGAGGGTCTGTACTATATACAAGCTGCTCGAGAGATCATGGAACTACCGGCTGGACCCGCGCTCCCATTGCTCGAAGGGCAACAAAAGGCCGGTCGCGTGACCGAGGAGCGTACCATTACCTTTGAGGGGCAGGCTATTACCGCCTCCCCACGCCCGACGCACCGCACCCCCAATTACTATCCAGGTGGTGTGGTGGCTGGGCGCCCGGTTCCCGCCGGCTGGTACTCCACCGCATGGTGGGCGGGTGCACTACACACGGGCATGTGGGCCGTGGGCTCGGCTGTCCTCTTCTCGTCCATGTTTGGGGGAATGGCAGGCGCCGACGCTGCCGCCTACGACGGCGGCCACGATATTGGTGGCGATACTGTAGGTAACGGCGATATTCTCCCCGACGATGGCGATGGCGATGGCGGATTTTTCGACGGAGATATGGGCGGCGGATTTTTCGACGGCGGCGGATTCGATTTTTAATAAAAACCTCGAAGAACTACTCTTCGAGGTTTTTTATTATGCTCCTGGCACTTCTGGGTAATGCCCGGTTGCTTCAAATTCGCTCAGGATATCAATACGGCGCTGATGTCGGGGCTCCTCGCTCCATGATTGGGCTAGGAAAGCATCTACGATGGCTAGAACCTCTTGTTCACTATGCATCCGGCCGCCGATGCCAATGAGTTGCGCATTATTATGCTCGCGGGCAAGCTTAGCCGTCTCCACACTCCACGCTAAAGCACAGCGCGCACCCGGTACCTTATTAGCAGCAATTTGCTCCCCATTTCCAGACCCCCCAAGGACAATGCCGAGGGAACCTGGATCATCCACCACAGCCTTAGCCGCAGCGAGACAAAAGGCAGGGTAATCGTCTAGGGCATCATATTCGAAGGCGCCACAGTCGACGACGTCGTGCCCATTATTCTTAAGATGGTCAATGATGAGTGTTTTCATAGCGAAACCAGCATGGTCTGCTCCGAGATAAATACGCATATCGATGAGTCTAACCTCTTCGTTCATCAAAATCGGGGAACTCTGTCCGCGAGCGCTTCAGTTCGAAAAAGTGGGGGTAATTCGCTAACGCCATTGCACCGTCGAAAACCCTGCCAGCTTCCTCCCCGTGTGGAATTCGCGTCAACACTGGCCCAAAGAATGCAGTCTCGCCCAACTTGATTACCGGGGTCCCTACATCATTGCCCACCTCATCCATCGCCGACTGATGGTAGGCGCGCAATTTCTCATCAGCCTTGGTGGAATGGGCAATATCGGCGAGAGATATATCTAAGCCAACGTCTTCCAAGGCTTTGACAATGAGCTCATCGTAGGCACCGTCACCTTCCTTAGCACCCTCACCTCCTGGGTGGATCAGTGTGCCGAGTGCCGTATAAAGGGCATCGACTTTCTCAGGTTGAGTATCCGCAACCTGTGCAAAAACGCGCGCAGGACCCCAATTGGCCTCCATTTTGCGCATATATGCGGGGTCGAGATCGCGGCCCTCATTGAGAACCGAGAGCGACATAGGAATCCAGGTCACCTCGATATCTCGAACCTTTTCCACTTCCTTGATCCATCGCGAGGTGATCCAGCAGAAGGGGCACGAGACATCGAACCAAAAACTTAGCAATTGAGTAGACATAGGGGACCTTTCTGATCCTTGTATTTTCTGTATTTTCAATATTTTCTTGGTATATCACCACTCTAGTGACCTTTTGCCTCAGGCGAGCGATGACCGTCGAGTCTTTGCACCCCGCCTAGAGGAGAATAGAATGACTACTAATAATCAGCCACGTGGAAGGAATCATGTCCTCTATCAATCTCACTCAAGTAGAAGCAGCTCAACGCTCACGAATGCTGCATATTAAGCACTATGATTTCCACATCGATATCACTGGTGATACCCACTTCCCCGCCACCACCACTGTTGATTTCGAGGTCAAAGAGGAAGGATCCACCTTCATCGATCTGGTTGCAACCGAGGTGTCCAGCGTAACGTTGGATGGGGAGGATATCACTCGCCAAGCTGTGCGCAATGATAACGTGTACGACGCTACCAACGGGCTCTCCCTCGATAATCTCTCGGTGGGCAGCCATCAGCTCACAGTGGTATCCACCATGGAGTTTTCCCATACCGGTCAAGGTCTGCACCGCTTTGTTGATCCCGTTGACGAGGAAGTATATTTCTATACCCAGTTTGAGCCAGCCGATGCCAAGCGCGTCTTCGCGTGTTTCGATCAACCCGATCTAAAAGCCACCTATTCCATCCATGTCACGGCCCCAGCGCACTGGAAGGTGATCACCAATGCACCGCAAGTCATGAGTGAAGCGGATAAGGGCGTAGCAACCTTCTCCTCCGAGATTGATTACCCGCTGTCTACCTACCTCGTCGCCATATGCTCTGGTGATTATCATATGGCCTCCGATCTCTGGCACGGCACTCTCACCCACCACCCAGAGACACCTGCTGCTGAGCACACCGAGTTAGAGATACCGTTGGCCATCTACTGCCGGAAATCTTTAAGTGATCACCTGGACGCCGACGCTATCTTCCTCGAGACCAAGCAAGGCTTCGACTTCTACCATGAGAATTTTGGGATGGCGTACCCCTTCGGCAAATACGACCAGCTTTTTGTCCCCGAATTCAACGCGGGAGCCATGGAGAATGCCGGAGCTGTCACATTCCGCGACGAGTATATTTTCACCTCGAAGAATACACGAACCGCCTACGAACGACGTTGCGAAACTATTCTGCATGAGATGGCTCATATGTGGTTTGGGGATTTGGTTACTATGCGGTGGTGGGACGACCTCTGGCTCAACGAGTCCTTTGCTACCTGGGCCGCGTGCGTGTCCCAGTCGGAAGCCACCCAATACGATACCGCGTGGGTCACCTTTGCCACCGACACCAAGGCCTGGGCCTATAAGCAGGATATGCTGCCGTCAACCCACCCTATATCCACCGATGCCAGCGATATGGAAACCGCCGAACAGAATTTTGACGGCATAACTTATGCCAAGGGCGCATCCGTCCTCAAGCAGCTCCAAGCCTACGTAGGCCGTGAGGCGTTCTTCGCTGGAGTACGCCAACACTTTGCCAATCATGCCTTCGGTAATGCTACTTTCGCTGATCTTTTACACGCTCTTAGTGCCAGTTCCGGACGCGATCTCTCTGATTGGGCCGCGCAGTGGCTCAAAACTACCGGAATTAATGAACTGCGCGCGGATTTTAGTGTCCAGGATAATCGCTATACCTCTTTCGCCCTTACCCAGTCCGGGGCGCACCCAGGGGCCGGCGAATATCGTACACACCGCGTTGCCATTGGCTTCTATTCGTTGATCGACGGGCAGGTAGTACGCACCGATCGTCTCGAGGTCGATATCGACAGCGAGCGCGTCGAACTCGACCAATTAATAGGCCACCAAGCTGCCGATCTCGTCCTCGTTAACGACGACGATCTCACCTACTGTCTCATGAAGCTCGATGCGGACTCTCGAGACTTTGCTGCCAAAAATATCGACCGAATTGCAGATCCCATGGCACGCACCCTTATCTGGTCGGCGTGCTGGGAAATGGTACGAGCAGGCGACATGCGCGCCCGCGACTTTGTCGACCTGGTGATCACCGGCGCTCCCATTGAAACGGAAATCTCGGTCCTCCAGCGCGTTCTCGGCCAAGCCACCCAGGCACTCGAAGTCTATGCCGATCCACAGTGGGTTAAGGACACCGGTGCACAGCGTTTCAGCAATGCACTGATCGACGCCGCTGCTGCCGCTGAAGCGGGATCTGATACCCAACTCGCCTTCGTTCAAGAGCTGTGCGCCAACCCCTTAGACGATAGGGGGCGGGCTCTCATGCGCAGCATCGTCGACGGTGAACCAGAACTAAATGGGCTCGTAGCCGATCACCAACTCCAGTGGCGCGCCTTGCGTGCGCTTGTTGCGGCGGGTGCAGTGGCAGATCTGGAGGCAGAGATCCTTTCCCTGAGCACCATTGATCCCTCGGCGACGGGCAAACTATATGCGCATTTAGTGCGGGCATCTGAAAATACAGCCACTAATAAAGCTGCAGTTTTTACTGAAATCACCGAAGAGGGCCACCGGCTGAGTAATACCACCCTGCGCTATAAAATGGCCGGACTCACGGGTCTTGCCCGCCCAGAACTGCTCCAGCAACTCAATGACCGATACTTCGAAAAGGTGCCATGGTTATGGGATAACCTCACCTCCGAGGTGGCCCAGGGTGTGCTCGCAGGTCTGTATCCCGCGTGGGATATCAGCCCCGAAGGGGTCAAGCGCACCCAGAACTTCCTCGACTCACATACGATCAGTGCCGGTATCCGGCGTATTCTTACCGAGCAGCAGGCTCTGGTGGAGCGCGCCATAAGAAATCGCGCTGTCGATGCCGCCTAGCTCGTACTCCCCCGTCGCTGCTCTTATTAAGAAGCGGCGGGGAATATTTACTACTATGGCGTAAATCATGGACACAATTTCTCAATTTATAGCCGATCACCCGGTGATCTGGCACTGGCTCGTCAATGCTCCCCTCAAGATCATATTGACCTTGGTGGCAGCTGTTGCTCTCCACGCTGGACTACGCTTTGCCATCCAAAAAGCTGCGAAAGTACACTTAAGCCGCTCGACGAGACCGCAGCACGAATACGCTGCGCTCACCAAAGCTCTTAGCTCCCTGGAAGTCACGAAGCAGGCTCAGCGTGAGTCACGGATCCGCACTCTCAGTTCCGTCGCACGAAGCGCAGTGAGTATTGTCGTGTGGACATGGGCGGCTCTTTCGATTTTAGGGATCCTCGGGGTTAATGTGGCCCCGCTTATTGCCTCTGCAGGCATCGCGGGTGTTGCCTTAGGTTTTGGCGCCCAAACATTGGTGAAGGATTTTATTTCCGGTATCTTCATGCTCATTGAGGACCAGTATGGGGTGGGCGATTTTATCGATGCTGGTGAAGTAATCGGAACAGTCGAGGCGGTATCTTTACGCCTTACTACCGTGCGCGATGTCAAAGGTACACTGTGGTTTATCCGTAACGGTGAAATTCAGAGAATAGGTAATTACAGCCAAGATTATTCCATCGCTCACCTCACAGCGCCGATAAGCTACCGCGCCGATATCGAGCGTGCTATGGAGATCTTCGCGGCTACCACCCTCGAGGCCATCGAGTCCGAGAAATTAAAGGGTTTCATTTTGGATAAGCCGCTTATCGATGGTGTCAACGAAATTGGTGCGGATTATATCCAGTTACGCATCCGGGTACGCACCCTCCCCGATAAGCAGTGGACCGTCGAACGCTATATTCACCAACGTGTACTCAATAATCTAAGGTCCGCCAATATTGCCCTACCCTACCGTCACTTCTATCAGATCGAAGATGAATAATATGTCCTCTCCTCTCGATACTCCCTCAAGCCACACAGACCCCCGCACTCTCTACGAGGCAGTGGGTGGGAATGAGTTTTTCACCCGTGTTGTGCGCCGCTTCTACCAACAGGTTTGCACTGACGATCTCATCGGACCAATGTATCCTGCAGACGATTTCGAGGGCGCCGAGGAGCGTCTGAGGACCTTCCTTGCACAATACTGGGGTGGGCCCACTACCTATAGCGATAACCGCGGACATCCCAGGCTGCGGATGCGTCACGCACCTTTTGCTATAGGAGAGGTCGAGGCTAAACGTTGGTTAGAGATGATGACGAAGGCTCTTAACGAAGAAGAAAATTTGGATCCCACTCTTCGTGAAGCTATCGACTCTCATATGACACGGGTAGCATATATGCTGATCAACCAACGTTAAAGGCCCAACAGATTTGCGGCAGAGGTATAGTAGGCGCTCCCATAGGGGGCGTCTACTCGTATCCACACCCCTAAGCCGGAGACGCGAAGGTGTCGCGGAATATCAATAGGTGCGCTATCAGTGGGAATGAGTCCGAATGCTTGGAGAGCAAAAATCATTCGCATTGGTATCTCTACCTGGGTGTGGGCATTGCTCACAGTGATAACGGTTTGATTCATCAGCGATTGTGGTGGCCCAAGCGGACCAGAGAATTGTCGGGCCAGCGCGCTTCCTTGAGTAGCGAGCTGATAAACCGCAGCGGCGGGGATCTCGTCGATCAGCTGAAAATCCTCGACGCGAGGCAGCGCACCCGCGGACCAGGAGGCATCGTGAGTAGGGTATGGTCCTTGCCCGAAAAGGTCAGCAGCGCGCAGCACCGCCCCACTCCGGCTAATACTGCCCGACACCCTTCTGGAGATAAGTACCCCAAAACCCGTGGGTACAAAAGCTTCGACACCTGATTCAACTTGCTGAAGACGTACGAATGTGTGCTCATCAAAAAGTATCGCTCGCTCAATGAGGGACCGAAGTCCCCCTAAACCTCCGGTAACAACGAGGGATATATTGCTGTTATGCAAGAGAAAGAACCTTAACTTCGCTATCTTTAAGCTGACGCGGGCTCCCCGTGACAATATCGACGGCCACTTGAACAACGTCGATGGTGCATGCCACTGTCCCATCGGCATCTCTAATGACTTGCCGAGTACAAAAGGAGGTATTCCCAATCTCGATGACCTGAGTTTCTACTGTCACCTCTTTGGTATTGGAAAGGATGGGTCGGAGGTATTCAGCTTCAATCTTGCGCACAAATGCAGCTGGAATATCGAGTCCGCGCTTGCCAAATTCGCGTTGTGCGTAAATGAGGCGAGCCTCTTGAGCCAATTCAATATAGGCAGAGTTTGTGATGTGGTGGAATTGATCAAAATCGCCCCATCTTGTGGGTATTTTTTCAATATGTACACCGTGGTGACTATCACTCGTCATAACGTAGGTGGAGCCTTTCTCATCTGTTATTAATCTCTCTCTAGGCTAACAGTGTTGAGGCTGATTGGGTTTAAAAAGAACCGCCGTGGGTGTTCACGGCGGTTATCCATTAGCGGGTAAGCTTGCGGTGCGTTACCCGCGAAGGGCGGGCGGCCTCGGGGCCGAGGCGTTCCACCTTATTCTTTTCGTAGTCTTCGAAGTTACCTTCGAACCAGAACCACTGGCCTTCGGCAACATTGCCTTCCCAGGCAAGAATGTGGGTACAGGTGCGATCTAGGAACCAGCGGTCGTGCGAAATCACCACGGCGCAGCCTGGGAATTGCTGGAGAGCATTTTCCAGAGAGGATAGGGTTTCAACGTCGAGGTCGTTGGTGGGCTCGTCGAGCAGAATCAGGTTGCCGCCCTGCTTAAGAGTCAACGCTAGATTGAGACGGTTGCGCTCACCGCCGGAGAGAACCTTAGAAAGTTTTTGCTGGTCGGCGCCCTTGAAACCAAATGCGGAGAGATAGGCTCGCGAGGGCATCTCGTTTTGGCCTACGTGGATATAGTCCAAACCATCCGAGACTACTTCCCATACGGTTTTCTCTGGATCGATATTTTCACGTCCCTGGTCCACATAGGACAGCTGCACGGTGGAGCCCACGTTTACTTCACCAGCATCGGGGCTCTCGAGGCCCACGATAGTTTTAAAGAGAGTAGTCTTACCCACACCATTGGGGCCGATAACACCCACGATACCGTTGCGCGGAAGCGTGAAAGAGAGATCCTTAATCAAGGTGCGACCATCGAAGCCCTTGACTAGGTCCTTGACCTCCACCACCTGGGCACCCAGGCGGGGTGGAGTAGGAATCTGAATCTCTTCAAAGTCGAGCTTCTTATATTGCTCGGCCTCAGCAGCCATTTCCTCATAGCGAGCCAAACGCGCTTTATTCTTCGCCTGACGAGCTTTCGCACCAGAACGTACCCAAGCAAGCTCTTCTTTCAGGCGCTTTTGCAGCTTACGGTCCTTTTGACCAGCAACTTCTAAGCGCTCAGCTTTCTTCTCGAGGTAAGTGGAATAGTTACCTTCATAGGGGTAGAGCTTGCCGCGGTCGACCTCACAAATCCACCCAGCTACGTGATCTAGGAAGTACCGATCGTGGGTAACCGCCAAAACGGCCCCTGGGTATTTGGCCAAATGCTGCTCGAGCCACAGAACGGATTCAGCGTCGAGGTGGTTAGTGGGCTCGTCGAGAAGCAGCAGGTCTGGCTCAGAGAGGAGCAGCTTGGCTAGAGCAACACGGCGCCTTTCACCACCGGAGAGGTGGGTGACGGGCGCATCAGAGGGAGGACAGCGCAGAGCTTCCATAGCTTGCTCGATTTTAGAATCGATTTCCCAGGCATCGGCAGCGTCGAGAGCTTCCTGGAGTTTACCCATCTCTTCCATGAGCTCATCAGTGTAATTAGTGGCCATTTCTTCGGCGATGGCCTCGAAACGATTTTTCTTTTCAAAGATCTCGCCCAGACCCTCTTCCACATTCTCGCGGACGGTCTTTTCTTCGTTCAGGGGTGGTTCCTGCAGGAGGATACCAACGGTCGCACCTGGGTCGAGGAATGCCTCACCATTGGAGGGCTGGTCGAGCCCGGCCATGATTTTTAAGATGGAGGATTTACCGGCACCATTAGGTCCTACCACACCGATCTTTGCGCCTGGGTAGAAAGCCATGGTCACATTGTCCAAGATGACTTTATCGCCAATGGCTTTGCGCACATTCTTCATCGTATAGATGAATTCACCCACGTTATCTGCCCCTTATATGTCAATCGTTTTATAACTATCAGATCACCCAAAACAGTACATCACTACCCAAAAAAGCGCACCACATCATCTATAAGACCGATACCTCATGTCGGTCTTATAGATGGGCAATGCCTAGGCACTCACAACGGTTGGCGTATGAGCTCTCCCTTTACTCGTAGGGGTTGTGATTTCCTTAGCGTTAACCTCATCGAGCTGAATGACGTCGCGCACAATCTGTTCGCTCTCTGGCTCAATGCTCACGGTTTCGGCTCTCCGGGCTTTATCCAACTCACTGCGGTGATAGCGACAGGCATATTTGCGCATATCCACCCCGATATGCGTTGCTCGAACCACAATCCGAGATTCGGTCTTGCCTTCCCGCTCCCATTCTTTGTGGATGAGATCCCCGAGTACAATCACCTGAGTGCCCTTACCACCCTCCCCTAGGGCGAGATGAGCGTTATGGGCCAAGTTCCCCCAGCACTCTACATCAATATAGAGCTGGTTATAGCTGATAAACCCAGAATTCTCGACCCGGCTGTGATCGGATTGAGCAGAATCTCTAGCGGTCTCGGAGTTGCCGGTATCGGCGTGGTGTGGGTCGCGACGATACCGAGAGGAAGCAATGCGGAATTTGGTGAGCATTGCGCCGGACGGGAAATGATAGACAGTGGGATCGCTGGTGAGATTTCCAACGATAGTGGTTGTGCTGAGCATAAGGATCTAATCCCCTTTCATGGGATACGAATAGTGGATCACCGTCCCTGCCCGTTTCCACACTGCCCAGCGCCATCCCTTGCGTGAGCTGCTGATTGAGCAGAGTTTTCGATACCCTCAGTGTCGTTGATTGTGATCCCCACGTCGCGGCGAGTCAGTAGGTGTGACTGGATCCTGTGGATAATATGCCAGCTTGAGATTTTCCTAGCCTTGGGGTTTCCCGTCGTTCGTGCGTATCGACGCCAGCATCTGGTTATAGGCCTCTAAATCAGCGTCATCATCTTGATCCGCCTTTTCGTCGTAGATATGCTGCTGCTTGCGGTCTTCTTTGAGCCATTGTCTAAACAATGCTCCGAAAACAATAATGAGCGGGAAGGCACCGGAACCCCACGCGATACCGCCACCTACATTCTGATCGTGCATCAAGTCCACGCCCCAAGGAAGATTAAGTGATGCATAAAAGTCCTCGGCCAGAATGGTCGATAGCTGCATGAGGTATACCCCGAAGTAGAGATCGAAGGGCATCGCAAAAACCAGCCACAAGAGCCGCGAGAGCACAGAATTTTCACGCGGCTTGGGATCCTCACCGATCATCTCCCAGTAGAAAATATAGCCAGAGATGAGAAAGACCCAGTTCATCAATAGGTGGCCGGCGTGTTCGGATACCACATAGTCGTACCACGGGGTGATATAAAGCACGTAGAAGAATCCAGTGAACTGAATGGTATTGACGGCTGGGTACATGATTACGGTGAGAATACGTGATTGCAGTAACGCTTCAACCCATTCTCGCACTCCCCCGTGCCCTGGCTCGGTGACACTCATTAACAGGCGCAAAGGAGCGCCCAGAACTAGACATACAGGAATCACCATGGACAACAACATATGGGTCACCATATGCATGGAGAAGAGCGCCGGCATATAGAGCCCTATTCCAGAACTCATGCAGATCACCAGAGCTCCTGCGCCCAGCATCCACCACATGGTGCGGAATTTTGACCATCGAATCTGCTTCTTTTTGGCTCGAACCAGACCCCAGAGGTAGAGGCCAATGAGCACCAGGCCGAAGAAGGAGAACATAATATCGAAACGCCAGACCGTCCAGATGGAGATGATGGTGGGTTTGACGGTGAGGTCGTAGCCCATCTCCAAGGCCATAGGGCTGAGATCGAAAACACGTGGTGGCGGGGGTGGCGTTCGGCCTAGTGAGATTGCCACCCCGATGGTGGCCGCCATGACTACTGCCTCACCGATAGCCACACGCAGAAACGGGGTGTGATCCCCACTTCTTAAAGCAGGTATGGTGCGCTGACGATGCCAGAAACCGAACAGTGCGAGGGCGATTATTAATACCGCCTTAGCTACTATGACACGCCCATAGCCGGTGGTGAGAAGGTGCTCAGGGCGTACCCGGATAGCGGCATTGATAAAGCCTGATAGTGCCAACATGATCACCGAGACGAGGGCGATATGGGAATAGCGACCTACTACTTGGACCATCTGGGGCCCCAGTCTGCGGCCGTGGGCTATGAGTGCCATGAGCCCGCCCACCCAGAGCTGCATAAAAAGCAAATGCCACAGCAATGAGTTAGTACCGTAGTCATGATCTCCGCCCGCGGCCGAGTGCCCTTCCAAACCGAGTGGCAAGACAATCAAGAGAGCTCCGGCGCATAAAAGCGGTTGAGAGCGCCAATTCTTGGAGAAGAATGCTGCTATCCCCACCAGCGCTGCAATAACGGCTGAACCCAACCACGCTTGGGATTCCGCTACTTGGGAAATTGCCACTGGCCAGTTAGCAGGGCGCAGCGCCTCAATAAAGGGTTGCCCCGAAATATCGGAGAGCACCATGGGCACCATCACTAAAGCAACAGCGCTAAAACACCACGCCGCCACCATGCCGGTACGGGCTGCGATTACACCGTCTACAGTAAGCGGAGCTTGGTAGAGATCGTGCTTTCTGGGACTGAGTAAAAAGGCCGAGAAAAGGAAGGATCCAGAGCTTAGGGCCGCGAGAAACCATGCCGCTGCCCTTAAGAAAGGAAATCCTGCTGTGGTGGCGGGGCCTGGATCCGGAATGCCGAGGGCCGCGAGCGATTCCGAAAGAAACCCCCAAGCGATTACCGCCCCAATGAGGCCCGCCACAGAGAAGCACAACACATACAGTGGCCACATGGGGCGCACCTGTGCCCCCGATTTCTGTTCCTGCATGCTTAACACCCTAATCTCAATGAGTGGCTTTAGGTATCTAGGGCTGGGAAGTTTTTGTTCCGCACGGGTTGTGGGTTAGTCTAGCTAGCAGAGTTTGCCTCCATAGCTCAGTGGATTAGAGCGGTCGGCTTCTACCCGATTGGTCGGGGGTTCGAGTCCCTCTGGGGGCACCATAGAAAAATCCCGTGGGTTCAGCCCACGGGATTTTTTGTCTCAAGCTAAGCCATCTTGGAATAGAACCATCCCATTACGGGGCTAAGAACTGCCCCCGGGATAATCTGAGACAGCGTATTCATAGCCTTAGATAGCGGTCCCGGGACAACGCGACGCTTATTGTTCGCCATTGCCTCCAAGGTCTCCTCCGAACACGATTCATAGGTGGTCCACAGAAAATCGGGGACGACCTTGTCCACAATCGACTGCTCACTAGGATCAATAGTGGCCTCCCGCACCGGCCCAGGGGCAAGAAGTGTGCAGCTTATGCCAAGAGGTTTAAGCTCATAGTGAAGAGCCTCGGTGAATGCATTCACACCCGCTTTAGTGAATACGTAGGTGGCATTATTGGGAATGGCGATATTGCCGGCCGCGGAGCCTACATTGCAGATAGCTCCGGATCCGCGCTTGAGCATATTGTCTACGGCGGCCTTAGTGATCTCGAATACTGCTCGGGCGTTGAGCTCAAATTGCGCAGTCTCGTATTCCCAATCCTGGTAGATAAAAGGGCCAAAACTGGCGATGCCAGCAGAGTTAATCACGATAGATATAGGCTGGGTGAATACGTCTTCGATCATCTGGGCGCGCTGGGCGGTATCGGAGAGATCGCAGGGATAGACCTCTGCAGTAATCGCGTGTTGTTTACGCAAAGATTCCGCTAGTTCTTCCAGAACATCTGAGCGCCGGGCAACCAAGATGAGATTATAGCCCCGCGCGGCCAGATCTTTGGCCATCTGACGCCCAATCCCTTGGCTTGCGCCGGTGATGAGCGCCCGAGATTCTAAGGTGGGTGCAGGTAAGCTCATTATATTCTCCTTGAGGTCTTGATATGGTGTCTCGGCTATTTGTCACTACGTGTAGCTACGTGTCGCTACGTGTCAGAGTTCTTGGCTCTTGGTTCTAGATTCTTGGTTTTTGGTTCTTGCCAATGGGAATCTCATTGCCTAAGCCTACCTGCTTCGTTGCCGAAGAAACGGCTGTCTATGTCATTGTTGTCTGGCAAAGTTACTAAGGTAGAAAAGTATGAGTGAAATAGCTGCGAAAAATAACCGCTTGGTGTGGATCGATCTGGAGATGACCGGGCTCGACCCTAACCTTCACACTATTGTTGAAGTTGGAGCGATCATCACCGATGCCGAGCTCAATATCATCGGCGACGGCGTCGATATCGTTGTTCACGCCGATTCCGCTCAACTGGCGCATATGGATGATTTTGTACGCACTATGCATACCGAGTCGGGGCTGCTTCAGGACATCATGGACTCCCCTGTGACGATGGCCGAAGCTGAGGAGGCCATCCTCGACCTTATTGCTCAGCACTGCGATCCAGAGCACCCAGCACCTCTTGCGGGAAACTCGATTGCCACCGATCGCAGTTTTATTCGCGCCTATATGCCGCGCTTAGATAAAGCTCTGCACTACCGGATGATTGATGTCTCAACTCTCAAAGAGCTCTCCCGTCGCTGGGCCCCGCCGGTATATTTTCATCAGCCGAAAAAGGGGCTCGCGCACCGCGCGTTGGCCGATATCGTGGAGTCTATTCGAGAACTAGATTACTACCGCCGCAGCTTGATGAGCACCGATCTATCGTCACCGGATATTTCAGCCGCACAGGAGGCTGCCACCGCACGCTACCAGTCATTTTTGGAAAAATAGAAGGCTCGGGTTAATATAGTCCTCGCTGCTTTAAACGGTAGCGTGGTGGCTGTAGTTCAGCTGGTAGAGCACCAGGTTGTGATCCTGGGTGTCGCGGGTTCGAGCCCCGTCAGCCACCCCCAATAGATAGAAGTGGCCTCCGTATATGCACGGGGGCCACTTTTGTACTCCCCCTCATCTCTAAAGGGGGAGTTTTGTACTAGGAGATGGAGGCGTTGCCAGCCTTCCACTGCTCCCACTCGATATTCCAATCACCCAGACCGTCGTAGACGGAGAGGATACCGCCTTTGGTATTTTTCACCGTGACTATATCGCCACGCTTAACAAAGTTCTGGAACCACGCAGCGTTCTCGGTACTGACATTCACGCAGCCGTGAGAAACATTGGAATTTCCCTGAGCCCCAAGTGACCAGGGGGCGGCGTGGACGAAGATACCCGAATAGGACATTTGGGTGGCATAGGATACCGGGGTGCGGTATCCCCCGTCTGCGACTGATAATCCGAACGTTGATGAATCCATTAACAAGGATTCATACTGATCTCCGATGATATAGATGCCATTGGGGGTCGGCCATTTATCGGAGCCCAAGGAGACGGGCATCGTCTTTACAGCCTCACCGTCCTTGAAAATGGTCATCGCCTTCGTTGAATCATCGACAATGGCTTCGACTCGGGAACCAATGGTGAAGTCAGCCTTATTGCCATTATTGGCATAGACACCATCGGCAAGCTCAATACCGTAGAGATTTGCATCCACCGACACTTTGGTTCCTGGTTCCCAGAATGTTTCGGGTCGCCAGCGCACTTGTTGATTAGAGATCCAATAAAATGCCCCGTCAACCTTTGGCTCGGTCGTAATACGAATAGCGTCCTGCACAGCCTTGCGGTTTTCCACGTAGGAATCAAAAATGACGGCGATTGTTTGCCCCACGCCCACCTCGGCGCCGTCGAGCGGGGCCAGAGAGGTGTTCACCAGGGAGTTGGGTTTGATGGTGGAGAAAGCAGCTGTTGTTTTTTCTCCATTTTTATCAGTAGCAACCAGTGTATATTCGCGGTTGAATCCGAGATCTTCGGCTGTGGTCCACCCCATCATATCTGCATCCATCTCGCCTTTGACCTGATACCCCTCTTCATTGGTCATAGTTACCGACGAGAGTCCGTCACCGAGTGATTTCACCAACACGGGCTTATTGGGCGGGACCTTACTCGCTCCGTCCTTAACGCTCGCTTGGGGCGCTTGGGCGACAACGACAGACGTGGTGGGCGCGACGGACTGGGCTGCACCATCGGTCTTTTGATCAATGGTGCACGCAGTGATCTGAACCATCACCAATCCTGCTAACAAGAGGGTGGAAATTGCGCGCGTAAAAGCCATAAAAATGCGGGATTCCTTCGACGACGTGGGACTTACTGGACGAATAGAGTGCGTTTATAGGTGGATTATTGATTTAGATATCCATCCTAAACAATGAACTGCACTTTATTATTATCCACTACTCTGGTGTGAAGATGGACAAGCACACCGAGGTTGAGGCGATAGCAGCTTCTAAGTCCCTGGCCCATTTCCAGCCGCTATCGCTCTTATCTCTAATACCGCCTCTGACGAGCACTTTTGCGCGGAATGGAAGAAACTGTTATATTTTTCTTCGTTGCTTAGCGCAACCTTGCGCCATTAGCTCAATTGGCAGAGCAACTGACTCTTAATCAGTGGGTTCGGGGTTCAAGTCCCTGATGGCGCACCAGATACGTCAAGACCTCGTTGGGTATGAATCCAACGAGGTCTTCATTATATTCAGCCCGAGACGATCTTGAGGATTTGCCTAATTAAAAATATGTGGTGTAGCGTCTTTCTTCGTTGCGTGATTAATTACGCACTCTTGCGCCATTAGCTCAATTGGCAGAGCAACTGACTCTTAATCAGTGGGTTCGGGGTTCAAGTCCCTGATGGCGCACCAAAGAAACAGTCCGCTGGGTTGGAGCCCGAGCGGACTTCTTTATGCCGCCCTTATGCGTATCGCACCAGCAAGGGTGCGTGATCGGACCAACGTTGCTCAACGCTGGGGGCCTTCTCTACCCAACATTTTTCTGCTCGGTCGAGCATTGCCTTCGTTGCTGCTTGGTAGTCGATGCGCCACCCGGCGTCGTTATTAAACGCTTGGCCGCGGTATGTCCACCAGGTATATGGGCCTGGCACCTCAGGAGCCAGGCGGCGACTGATATCAAACCATTGCGGATCCTGTGCTGGTTGCCACATAGTTTTTGCGCTGTAATTCACAGTTCCTTGCCATTGCCATAGTCGCTCTTTATTTTGAGGGGTGGCATCGGGGAAGGAACCAAATACATGATCAAGAAAAGCGCGCTCCTCGGGGAGGTGGCCGGATACTTTCTCATTGGGCTTATTATTTCTGAGATCTTCTGAACGGTGGCAGATATTCCAGTCCCCACCGATCACCATATTTGGGTGGCTCTTGGCCCGCTCGCTGAGAATATCGGCAAACTCATCAAGGAAAGTGTATTTCTCATCTAATTTCGGGGAGTTGGTTTCGCCGGATGGGAGATAGAGCGAAGCAATATGAATGCCCAGAGTATCGGCCTCGATCCAGCGACCCGCCTCACTAAAGTTTCCGAATCCGATCGAGGTATTAGTAAGCTCGCCGCGGGAGAGTATACCCACCCCAGCGCGCCCCTTGGTGCCGGGTAGGAGGGATTCCGCCATAACTAGATTCCATCCCGATTCGAGGGCTGGGGCGAGAGCCGCACGGGTTTGAGCCTCGGTTGCGCGTACTTCTTGGATGAGGACGATATCGGCCTCAGTGTCATTCAACCATGGGTTGATGCCGTGATTGGACTCATTGCGTTTTTTACTCGCTGCACGGATTCCGTTGACGTTCACACTCGCTATTGTCACAGTCATGTGGCCAGTTTAACGCACGAGTCTTCTCTCATATCTTGTGTAAGCTTAAGGTTTATAAGCTTTTCCCTTCGAAAGGATTTTCTATGAAGCGTCGCCTACTGAGTATCTGTGCCGCCCTCGTGATGAGCGCAGGTCTAATCACACCAACTCATGCTCAAGACATTTTTAATGGGGGCCGTTTCGCCGGTGGCTCCTCCGATCTCTATGCGCAGCTCTTCCCCGCACCCGGCCCCCCGCTACCGGAATTTGGAGGCACTGTAGATCTCGACCGCTATCAGGGAACGTGGTATCAGCTAGCCGCCATTCCACAGCCGTATACGATCATGTGCCTGACTGATACCACGGCCACATATGAGCGTATCCGTGAGGATGCCGTCAGTGTGGTTAATCGCTGCTCGACCGTTTTCGGGCCCTCGATTGTTGATGGCTCTGCCGAAATTCGTAGCGACGCCACCCTCCGGGTGGATTTCCGTGGCATCCCCTTCCAGCGGCCCAATCGTCCCGGGAATTACCGGATAACCTATTTAGCCCCTGATTATTCTATGGCTATTGTCGGTAGCCCGAACCGTAGTTCTGGCTTCGTTCTTTCGCGCACCCCCCATATCAGTGATGAGAAGTGGCGTGAGGTTCGTCAATTGATTGAGCAGCGTGGTTGGTGGTCGTGTGCATTCCTGACTACCCCGACGATCAACGGGCGAGCCGATACTACCCCTCTCTGCCAACTTCCTTAGTTTTTTTAACCCCCAGCTGGGACTTTTGACCTAGAGTGGGGGATATGAAACGAGCCCTCATTATTGTTGACGTTCAAAATGACTTCTGCCCCGGTGGTAGTTTAGCTACCGCCCGGGGGGAGCTGGTAGCAGAAGCCATTGCAGATCATCTCGCTGAGCGCCACCGCACTTACGATGCGGTGGTTGCCACCAAAGATTGGCATATTGAACCCGCGGGACACTTCGCCGCCGAGCCCGATTTTGAGCAAACGTGGCCGGTGCACTGCTTGGCTGGTACCGAGGGAGCGGAATTTCACCCGGCTCTCGATTCGGTACTGATCTACCTTCATGAGGTTTTTCTCAAGGGCCAGTATGAGCCTGCTTATTCCGGTTTTGAGGGCCAATCTCATGATACCTCTCAGCCATTAGCGCAGTGGTTGCGCGAGCGCGAAATTGAGATCCTCGATATTTGCGGCATTGCCACCGATTACTGCGTTAAAGCGACGGTCTTAGATGCTCTATCGCACGACTTCGAGGTGCGCGTCCTGAGTGATCTCTGTGCCCCTGTGAGCGAAGAATCTGGGGCAGCCGCCTATAAAGAAATGCTCTCGCGCGGGGCTCAGTTAGTGTAATGACCGCTAGCTTTTTATATGATCCCGACTGCAGATTGTGCACTCGGCTCGCTCACTTCGCCCGCCAGCGCATCGCAAGAAACGATATGGCTCTCATCCCTGCTACCACGTGGCCCCACCCCCTCAACGCTGATCCCAGCCAGACCGCCATTTATATAGCCGAGCCTGGTGGTGCCGAACTAGTAGAAAACCACGCTATCGCCGCGTTGATGCGCCATATGGTTTTCCCGTGGCCGCATCTCGCCCCTGTGGTCGACCACACCCCTTTCGCCGGGGCGGGATATCGTTTTATTGCCGCACATCGCCATCACCTGGGGTGCTCCCTGGCAAAGAAATAAAACCCTGCCGGTTCCGGCAGGGTTTTTAATCTTTAGCGGGTGGCAAGGAGTTCCTTGAGCTCGCGAATTTCTGCTTTCCGCCGGCGTTTTGCAACAAAGCTCACAACGACGATGCCGCACACAACTGCACCGGCAACGCCGAGAACTTTTTGTACTTGCGGATCATTAAGGCGCGCGCTCAGGGACTGCTTTGCATCTTCGACCAAGTGGGCGGGCTTGGTGCGGTTGGCGATTTCGTCAAGAGTAGCGGCAAGCTGGCGCCGGCTACGCTCGATTTCCCGCTGGATATCATCAATATTTCGAGCCACGGTTTTTCTAAACTCCTCGTTGATCGGGGTTATTGCTATTTAATAACTATATTCTCACTATATCGTGCTTTAAGCTTATTCGCTTTGCAGAGAAGTAGGTAAACTTAAAAACTATGGATACCCACAACCGTTTGAATGAAGGCGACCTCGCTCCTGATTTTTCCCTCCCCAGCGACGAAGGCGTCACGATCAGCCTGTCTGACTTTGTGGGGTTACGGGTGGTCCTCTACTTCTACCCCAAAGCCGATACTCCAGGATGCACAGTGGAGGCAACAGATTTTCGCGATCTCGTCGCTGATCTCGATGACGTCGTTGTGGTGGGCGTCTCTCCCGATTCCATTGATAAGCTGCGCTCTTTCAAAGCCTCCCACAATCTCAACTTCCCTCTCCTCTCGGATCCCAGCACCACGGTGATGCGCCAATACGGGGCTTATGGGGAGAAAAATAATTACGGGAAAATCGTCGAAGGCGTGATCAGGTCCACCCTGATCATCGGGCCTGATCGTCGTATTGAAAAGGCCATGTACAATGTGCGGGCTAAAGGACACGCCGCCCGAGTACTCAAGGAATTACGCAATGAATGATTCCTCCCCCGCACCCACTGGCCCTATCCTGCAGCCTAGACGAAGGCCGGCTCAGCAACGCTCCAAGGAGCGATATTCTCGAATTTTGGAGGTAGCACGAACTGTTCTGGTGGAATACGGCTTCGAGTCCTTCACCTTTGACGAAGTTGCCCGGCGCGCCGAGGTCCCCATTGGTACGCTCTATCAATTCTTTGCCAACAAATATGTCCTCATCTGCGAATTAGATCGAGAAGATACCGCCAAAAGCGTGGTGGAATTAAAGAAATTTGCCGAACAAATTCCCGCTTTGCAGTGGCCCGATATCCTCAATGAGCTCATCGGTCACCTCGCAGATTTATGGCGCGCCGACCCCTCTCGGCGTGCCGTTTGGCACGCCGTGCAATCCACACCAGCCACGCGTGCGACCGCAGCTGAAACGGAGCGGCCCATCTTGGATATTTTAGCAACCGTATTAAAGCCCTTGGCTCCCACAGCCACCGCTGAGGAACGCCACGTCATTGCCGCGCTGCTCATGCATATGTTGGTATCGCTGCTCAACTATGCGGTCCACGATCCCCACGTGTCCGAAGCCGATTTTGATCGCACTGTAGGGGAGATTAAGCGCATGGCGGTGGCCTACCTCTTTGCGGTTGCTACAAGTTAATGAGACATATTGCCGTCGCATAATCTCCATCGTGGCTGATACTGATTTGGATATCACTAGAGGGGAAAACCTCAGCGACTCGGCCTTGCAGCTCGAGACGAGGCCGCCCCCAAACATCGACAACAACTTCGATATCTGAGAAGTCGAGGGAATCGATGGTGGGGGGTTGCCCATAATTCGACTGCGACCACGCTTTGATAAAAGCTTCTTTCACCGCATACCGCCCCGCCAGATGGGCGTCTCGTAGTGGTTTGGTGGAGGCAATACGTAATTCCCTCGGTGAAAAGCTGCGGGAAAACTGCGAACCGACTGTGTGCAGCTGTTCCGAAAAGCCCGGAATGTGCACCATATCGATTCCAATAAACCCGCTACCCATTTCTAGACCTCCAAAATTCCATTAACAAGACGCGCCGTTGGACTCAGCAAAACCGCTGCCTCACGCTGTTTAGCGTGCTCTCCGGTGGCGCCTAGATTGCGGTCAACTGGCCTCTCGTAGAGCTTCTTGCCTCCGTGCATCGCATTGAGTATCCGGCGTAAGCCCATTATCTCTCGTTCCTCGGATATTTCTTGCCAGTGCTCTGCTCGATCTTCACCATACTGTCGTCGCACCGCTTCCACGAAGGCTGCGGGGTGGACAATAGCGATCAGTGCCGAGACGTGCCCGAATCCGAGCGAGGTCACAAGTCCTGCCCTAGCAGGCTGCTCGCTGAGATCAAGAGGAGAGCGCAACCATACTAGGTGTTGATGCTGGCGCAGGACCGGATCTACGCAGTCGAGACTGCGGTTGGCCGGAATAATGCCCGTGCGCAGCGTCTGGGTGAGCCCAATAATTTGGAATGCAGCGGCTCCACCTTTAGCGTGCCCGGTGAGACTCTTCTGCGAGATCACGTAGAGGGGATTGCCTGGACTGCGGCCGATGGCATGAGCGATTTTTTCATGCAGATCGGACTCATTCGGATCATTGGCGTGGGTGGATGTATCGTGCTTGGAAATAATGCGGATATCATCTGCACTCACTCCCACTGCGGCAAGCTGTGTAACCAGACGAGATTCCTGTGAACCTCGGGCGGCACCTAGCGCTCCCAGTCCTGGAGCGGGGATGGAGGTATGAGCACCATCGGCGAAGGATTCTGCGAAGCCTACAACACCGAGAACCGGCAGGCCCATCTCATAGGCCAAGCTAGCACGAGCAAGAAGGATGGTGCCGCCTCCTGCGGATTCCACGAATCCCCCACGGCGACGATCATTAGCTCGGGAGAAGAAACGCTCTTCTATACCTTGAGCCACCATGTCTTTGCTATTGGCGGTGGCTGCCATATCCCCGAAACCGGTGATGCCTTCAATCGAGAGATCATCATATCCGCCAGCAACAACGAAATCACTCTTGCCGAGTTTGATCTTGTCCACGCCCTCTTCCACCGAAACAGCTGCCGTGGCGCAGGCCGCAACGGGGTGGATCATCTGCCCATACCCGCCAACATATCCCTGCATCACATGCGCGGCCATCACATTGGGCAGTGCCTCTTGCAAAATATCGTTGGCTCGGGGTTGTGCTAGGAGCCCATCAATATAGAGTGAGCGCATTGCCTGCATTCCGCCCAATCCCGTTCCCTGGGTGGAAGAGACTCGAGCTGGGTGGAGGGATCCGAGGAGCTCTGCTGGGCTAAATCCAGATGATAAGAAGGCATCAATGGTGGCAACGAGATTCCACACCGCCACGCGATCGAGGTTATCGATCATATCTGCGGGGATACCGTAGGTGGCAGGATCAAAGCCTTCAGGGATTTGGCCGCCCACGAAGCGTGACATCGCCATACGCCGCGGCACGTAGATAGGCGATCCGGAGTGGCGAACAACGCGCCACTCCCCTGTTTCAGGATCACATTCTGCACTGGTCGTCTCTGGCGCTGAGTCAACGTAGGTTTTAGCTGTAGCAGCATCGGCAACGTGGAAACTCACATCGGAGTCAAGGTGGATGGTGGTGAGCTCGGGGGCGAGGTTATCCACCATTCCGAAATCGTCGTAGAAGCGACGAATGCCAATGCGTGCGAGGACTTCGTCGTGATAACGCTCGTAGATCTCAGCCTCATCAACCTCGTGATCATCCTGGTCAAGCCAGCCGTGATCCCAATGGATGAGTCCGAGTGACCACGCTAGTTCGACGACTCCTGCAGCGGATAGATCACCGGAAATTTCAGCGTCGAAACGCGTTCGGGAACTGCCCAAGGGCCCTAATTCACCCGCACCCACAATGACAACCATCTCATCAAGATTCTGGCTCACTTGGTTGGTGAAGTCGGGATGGATTGCTCCCAGTGGTCGATAGGGGCTAGGCAGCGCCTTGATCGTGGAGGGCGTATCACTTATCTCCTGCTTGTCCTCGCGTTGCTGAGCGCGCGCCAGAGCTGCGAGATCCAGGTTAGCATCGCTCAAACCTCCAGTCGCGTCGATGATTTGGGGAGCGTGGCAGGCTTTATCTCGGATTGGTGTACTGATCGCGTCGAGGAGAATGGACGCGATTTCGGTGGTGCTAAATGTGCTAACCCCGGCGCGCTCCACCTCGCTGACCAGTGGATCGTTGTGTGCCATGAGCCCAGTTCCGCGTACCCAGCCAATAAGGACATGAGCGAGGGAAGTGTGATTTTTCCAGTTATCTTCCACTACCCACCGGTTCACCAGTGCATCGAGAGCTGCCTTGGCTTCTCCGTAGGCACCATCAGCTCCGAAGATGCCGCGGTTGGGCGATCCTGGCAGCACAATGTGCATGCGCTGACCGATATGGGTGTCAATCCCAATGCGCGATAGCGTGGCTATCAGTCGCTCGACGGACCATAATAAGAGACGCATTTGCTTCTCCGCTTCGGGGCCTGCGTCTGCTACGGTTCCGCTCACCCGCGGGGCAGCGAAGGGGAAGAGCACGGTGGGCTTATAGGCTGGTTTGATTACCTTCGTTTCGCCGTTGACTTGGGCGGTACGCTGAGTAGCGATCCATTCTGATAATTGGTCGATATCGCTGAAACTACTCAAGTTGGCTGGCACTACCCACAACGCCGCACTCCCCCGCGCGGAGCGCGCATACAACTCTTTGTAAAACTCCAAGCGCTGGTGATCGAGCGAGGAGGTCGTCGCGATAACTGTGGCCCCGTGGTGCAAGAGGCCTTCCAGCACACGCGCGGCTATTGATTGCGGGGAGGCACCAGTGACCACGGCAATGTCGGTTTCCCACTGTAGGGGTCGCATATCGCGCGCTTGAGCAGCGAGCTCATCAAGGCCGAAATATTCGGCTTGCTGCGCAACGCTCTCGCCGGCGCCCCGAAGATCGAGGTCTTCAGCTGATATATGACCCAAATGAACGCGGCTTATATCTTCGCGAGCTGATGCCCAGCGGTCGTCGATGAGCACGGCGGTGGCAGGATCAAAGCGGGGAGCCACCGTGCGCGGCCAATCCGAGCCTAGCTCGCTGGCTACTAGATCGAAAAGCTCTTGATCAGGCACGTCTGCCGAAAGGTCGACTCTGTGGGAATGATCCTCTAGACCCAGATGCGTCAAGATAGTGCGTGCAGTGGCGGCGAGTACCCCGGAATCTCCGGTGATACTCTCGGTGAATTCTCGCACTGCTTCCTGGTTAACTCCTGCCCCAGCGGTATTATCCGATTGTGCAATGCTCACGGTGAGGCCGTGATCTGTGGCCACTGATTGCACGGCAGCGTCGATAAGCTGATCGAGTTCGCTGCTGGAATTGGGCGAGCTGGGCTTAAGAGTGGCTAGATCTCCGCCGCGTATAGATGAACCGTCGCGGGCGCCTAGAACTAAGGCGGCGGTGGCGTGGTAAACCCACCCTGGCCCCAGCTCCCAGACTTTGGTAATCCGCTCGGATATATAGCTTGGACGCTGGGATGCGGGACCGGTCAGCCGCCTGAGGGCATCCTCGATCGCGGTTGAGAGCACTGGACCGAAGGGCTGGTAATTCTTGCTCAGTCTCGTTGTGGTGGCATAGAGGTCACTGAGCTCTGAGTCTGCGGCCCCATCAATGGAACCTAAGTTGCACTCCAGGCCGAGATCGAGAAGAAGCTGGTTACGGCGCGAGGAGACACCCTCAACGAGTTGCTCGATGGTATCGGTTGCTGCCATTTGATCGGGGCGGACCTTAGCCCATAAGGCAATGAGCGTTCTCGTTGCTTCTGCGGCACCGAAATTCAAATCCTCAGGGCGCGGCTGCGTGGAATGTGCCGGGATGGCTGCTTGCGGCGCGGGGGTGACTGCAGGCTGTGGTGCTTCTGTCTCTGGTTTGTCCTCTACTGAAGCATCGGTAAATATGGCTGGTGCGGGGTATTCTTCCCGGGCAAAAACCTGCGCCGCGTCACGTTCGACGTTGAGGATATCAACGTGTGTGGGCTGATATTTATCCATCGCTGCGGTTTGCGCCATGAGATTAGCCAGGGTGGGCGCATGGCCAACTCCAACTTCGATGAACCGCTGGATGCCTAGGCCGTGGGCCTTTTGGGGGCGCAGAATGAGATCTTGGGTTTCAATCCAACGCACCGGAGAGGCGAATTGCCAGGCCAAGAGCTCCACCAGAATGGTGCGCGCTAAGGCCCCAGGATTGTGTATGCGATCCTCCCACTGTTCTAGGACAGTGTGCAAAATTGGAGCATCCACCACATCTAATATGGCGCCCACAAATTCTTGAGTGAGTTCAAAGGGACGGGCAACGAGGTTGGGAATATATTTGCCTACCAACACCTCAGTATTAATCACCTCAGGCAGGAGGCTCTCTAAATGCTCACGGAAATCAGCTACCCCGTTGAGAAGATGCGTGGAGTGGAAGGGGACATCAATGCCCGGGATGATAATTAGAGCCCGCTGGCCTGGGGCCTTTTGCTCCGCATCCGCTGCCAGGATATGCAAGCCCTTCATGGTGCCGGCGACGGCATATTGTTTACCAGCGAGGTTGTAGTTCACGATCTCAAGAAACTCACCTGACGACTGCGACAGGGTGGAGATATAGTCAAAGACCGTTTCTTCACTCAACCCCATCTTATGAGGCCGTAAAGCCGCTAATCCGTACTGGGAATTACCTTTTTCGTCTCTTTCCACCAGGCGGTGCATGGTGAGGCCTCGTTGATATACAATCTCGACAACATTCTCGAGGGTAATGACATGGGAATAGGCAGCGAGCGCAGTGTATTCCCCAACCGAGTGCCCAGCAAAATAGGCGTTATTTTCTAAGGTGTGCGCCTCGTCCAACTCTGCGATCTGCGCTACTGCTAAACAAGCCATAGCAACCTGGGTGAACTGCGTGAGATAGAGAACGCCCTCAGGGTGGGTGAATACCTCGTTACCCACTGATATGGCAGGGGGGTTATTGCGCACAATTTCTAGAATCGAGAACCCTAATTGGGTGCGCGTATGATGGTCCGCGCGATCCCAGATGCGACGGGCTGCTGCCGATTTTTGCCGTTGAACCATGCCCATACCAACGCTCTGGATGCCTTGGCCGGGAAAAGCATAGAAGGTGCTCGGCGACTTCATCGTGGCCGTAGCTTTGAGCACGGGGCGATCGTTAACGCTGGCGGTAATTTCTCGCACTTCCCCATAACCGTCGCGTTCATCGACCCCGATGCGTACAACGGTGAAGTCTACGGTTTCACCGGGGAGGAGGGGGCTTTGCATAAAGACGTGGTAGTCCAGGATCTCTGCTGCGGGCGTAGAAATACTTCCTTCGGTAAATTGCGCGCTCGCTATGTGCTGCGCAATCGCTGAGGTCCACATACCGTGGACGATGACGCCCTTATGAAGGCCTGCGAGCTTGGCGGCGGTATCACTTAGGTGGATCGGGTTATGGTCCCCAGTCACCTTTGCGAAAGCTTCCATAGAGTGCGGAGCGACAATACGGGCATGGGCCCTGAAGGAAGAGGGGGTGGGGTGGAAAGCCGGCTGCGAGAGGCTCAGGGGCTGCGAACCTGTGCGGCCCTGAATTGCAAAGCGTTCCCTCAGAGTCGCAAGTATGCGCCCCTGCTCAGTAATCTCAGCGCGCACTTCAATCACGCGCCCACTGGTGGTGTCAGACACAGAGAGGATTGTGGCCGATATATCGAGGTCTACGTGCTCTCCTGCAGTAGGGGGAACTAACTCTCTGTGCAGTTCAATATGGTGGTCGAGGTGAACGAGGTTGAGCAGCCCCTCGACTGCCCGCCATAAGGGATGATCTGGGACTTTAGCTTCACTCAAAGCCCGGAAAATAGCTGGCCATGCGGGGCCGACTAGGATATCGGGATTAAGATGGGTACCACTGATGGTGCCTGGGATATCCCCCGATTTCACCTGCGATCGGATATGCCCTGCGGTGATGGTGAGGTAGTCAGTACAGTCTAGGGCACTCAGGCGTGCGTGGTGGTGGTAGGTCTCGCCGATCTTCTCGCCCCACAACCCACCGGAGGCAATCTTGGCGAGGTGCTCCATAGCCGCTTCGGCGTCAGCATATTCCACTATGGGAAGGCTGCTCGCTGGTGCGTTTTTAGGAACGGTGATCCGAATGGCGAGTTCTTGGCGCAGCGTACCGCTGGTGTCCAGGGGGATCCGCAGGTGAGCAAGCTCAGGATCGAGTGCCACGAGGTGGGCGCCGGAGGGTTCGTGGTAAGCGCTATCTGCTCCCATCACCCACTGGTCGCGGTTGCCAAGGCGCTCGATGAGGGAAATATGGTGGTGCCCTGCCCAGAAAATACCAGGGCTTCGCAGTACCTTCTCAACCACACAGGTATTATCCGGCTGGGCGAAAACACCTGCTGCTTGGAGCTGATCGATGGTGGTGGCATTAAAGCGGGCAAGTAGACGGGCAACGGGCTCATTGAGTGCGGTGATCCCAGCTACAGAGCTAATACCTGGAATGATGGCTACTTGGTCGGCTGGGTATCGTTCATCCTGGGCTTGCCAGAGCGAATCCGAACGCCACCAGCGTCGCACCTCCGCGTCAATGCGCGGAACGAAATTTACTGGCTTTCCGCGCCCAGCGCATAGGTCAAAGAACCATGCACAGTCCGCAGGATGCAGCAGTTCGGTGGTGGCGATTGGGTAGGTGCTCAGCAGTTGTTCAATGAGTTCTCGCGGGTCTTGGTCCGCGTCTGCAGTAATCGTTGGGGTGAATTCCCCATGCTCGACGGGGCTGAGTCTGGCCTCGGTGCGACTGAGCATCTGCGCGAAACGGCTAAACCATGTGTGGTCAACCCAGCGCCCCTGATAGGGCCCCGATAGATCACAATATCGATTAAGCCACGCCGCATAGGTCATGTCTTCCACATCGCCGAAATAGGGTTTTGCTGTTCGGTTGAGTGCGGCGATAATTTCTTCACGACGCTCCTGGCAGAGCTCTTCATTACCAGCGACTTCGTCGAGCAACCTGGCGGTGCGGGCGAAGGAATTATCAATTTCGTGGATATCAGCACCTAGTTGCGAGCGACCTGAGGCCATACCGTCCCGGGCGTCGCCTGCACCGACCCAGCCTGAAATACCAGGGGTTGCCACCAATAGTTCCTTGACCGCTTGGCTGGTTTTAGCCTCTAAGGTGGCCATCGCAGCGGTACCGATGAGAATACCGTCGACAGGCATAAGGGGAAGATCATAAGCGCGTGCCCACGAGCCGGTCAGGTATTCCGCGGCGCGTTCCGGAGTACCAATGCCGCCACCTACACAGAGGGTGATATTAGGAGTCTGGCGGATCTCAGCATAGGTTGTCATGAGCAAATCATCGAGGTCTTCCCACGAGTGGTGTCCGCCTGCTTTACCTCCTTCAATTTGCATGATGATATCGGTGTCCGGGACCATCCGAGCAATCTGGAGGATCTTGCGTATATGCCTGACGGCTCCTGGCTTGAAGGAAATCCACGGCAAGCCTGCCGCACGCAGTTGTGCGATCACCTCCACCGCCTCATCTGGTTCTGGTATTCCAGCGGAGATGGTAATGCCATCGAGCGGAGCGCCGGCGGCACGGGCCTTGAGAAGGAGCCCCTTACCTGCCACATGAAGTCGCCACAGCTTCGGATCCAAGAACATAGCATTAAATTGTGCGTTGATCCCAGGCTCTAGGAGCGCTGTGAGCTTAGCTAAATTGCTTGCAAAGATCTCCTCGGTCACCTGACCACCACCAGCCCATTCCGCCCAGTGACCCGCATTTGCTGCGGCTGCCACGATCTCTGGATCGACTGTTGTCGGTGTCATTCCAGCTAGAAGGGTGGGTGAATAGCCCGTAAGACGAGTAAATTTAGTGGACACACACAGCGTGCCATTGCGCTCGACAAGCTGCGGGGCGAAGTCGGAATAAGGCTGCGGGAGGTGAATATCGGCACCGGCATCAAAAAGTAAAGCTTGACCGTGAACAGGCGCAACCGCGAAACTGCGCGCCGACAATCCTTCGAGGATTTTCTCGGTCATGGGCACCATGCCGCTATCGGGGCCGATATCGAGAAACCAACGCGCACCCTGGTCATAGGCAGCAAGCACCACATGGGGCCAATCAATAGGATCGACCATAATCTGCCTCGCGATGTCCCGGGCGCGTTGCGCATCGAGGCCACAAAGTGCAGCCCACTGGGCAACGTCCTCCACACCTGGGGCTAAAAGCGGATGGTGAAAACCGGCAAGAATCGGCAGCACGGTGATCTGCGGCTGCAAAACAGCGCCGCCAGTTTCCTTATTGTCGCGGGCCTGCGCCTGGGCCTGAGCCTCTTGAATAATAGCGTTCCTGACTCGCTGATTATCCTCGGGGCGTCCGACGAGCACGAAGGAATCGCGGGAATTTTTCAACCCGATATGAGGCCGCTCATGCAGTGGGATATCGTGGCAGCTCTGGTCTATGATCTGAGACAACTGCGCGTGGTTCACTCCTGAAATGGCAAGCATTGGGCCTTGTTCTCCCTCGGAGATAAGGCCGGTATGGGCACTGTGACGGGTGACAGCCGCCCCCACTAAGCGGGCGATCGCAAGGATCTCCGCTGCCTCGGAGAGATCCTTTAAGGCATATACCCCGAGAACACCTTGAGAATGACCTAAGTGCGCGGCTGCATTTTCTACGTTGAGCCCTTGGGCTTCGAGGAGATCTAAAACCGCTAACTGAGCAAGAAAAATGCCAGGCACGCTGAGCGCGGGGTGTGCCAGATCGAAGCTCACAGACTCCGCTTCGCTCCACGCTATGGGGTCGAATCCGAAGGGATTTGTACCCGCCATAAGGGAACGCACTGGTTGGAGAAGTTCCTCAGCACGGCTCATGACGGGTTCAAGAGTTCGACCAGCCCCGTGGGCTACAGCATCCTTAAAAGTATCGAGCCAATCGAGGCCTTGGCCGGAGAATACCAGCGCAAAGGGTTCAGTTTGAAAGCGCTCGGTTAGGCGAGACGTCGAATACTCGATGCCGTGGTGGTTAATGTGCGAGGTCACGATGAGAAGTTCTCCTCAAATTGATGCGGGAAAGCCTGGCGATGTCGGGTCACCCGAGGCACCTTTGCTTAAGTCTAGATGCATTATGTAGAAAAAATGGCGCGCTTAGGAGTCGTTCGTCGACAGGATTATTTTGTCCCCAATACTATGCCACAAAACATGAGGGAAGCGTCATATTTTCGGAAAAATTTTTAGTACAGCGCTGCAATTAACCCCACGATCCCACGCTGGAAGCGTCATAAAAATAACGATCAGCAGCATATTTGTGCGCAACAGCAGCTTCCCACTTCAGTAAATAAGACCCTAATCATTTAACGAGACTTAGCTTTGCGTCCCACTACCTGCAGTGTGTTTACCTTCGGTGGGTAAGATCCGTAGAATAAACAGATATTCCGAGGGTTCTTCGGAATGATCCCTTAGCGATAAAGAGATCACACTAATCCCCGCACGAGCGGGGATAGCCCCCAGCCTACGTGTAGGTTTTGGGGGCTTTTTCGAATATATGGGCGATCGTGGTACCCCCGCTGTCCACTCATCGAGAATAATGGAAATACATCACAAGCTTTCCTCATATCCTAAGGACATCATGACCACACCCCCATTTATCCAACCGCCACTAGATATAGCTATCCATAAGGGCGCGTGGGCAAAATTCGACCATCAATCCGGTGAATCGATGCCGCTCACCAGGCATCTCGATGATGCCGCCTGCGTAGCTGCCCAGTTGTGGGATCATTGGCTACCTCAACACTCACAAGACTTGATCAGTACCCACTTTTCTAACAATGACGAACTCGCCCGTAAGCTCGCCATCTTTCTTACGGCAGGACATGATATTGGTAAACATAGCCTGGCATTTGCGGGAAAAATAGATAGCCTCAAAGAACGCATCGCAGCACACGGTGGCGAGTTCATAAAACTTAACCCCTCCGAAGGGGCCCAAAGTTTCCATAGCCTCTTTAGCGCTGAGAGCCTTATAACGTGGCTGGCTCAGCGCAATCCGGACGGAAACAGGCAAGCACGAGAATCCCTAGCGACGATTGTCGCTGGACATCACGGATCCTTCCCATCCTTCAACCTAGTTCAACCACGAACAAACCGCGCTCTATCTCGAGAAGCCCGCAAGCACTGGGCGGCAGATCGGTTTGTGTATTGGGATAGGGCCGCCAAAACCGCAGGTCTTGACGATGGAGACATTATTGCACTCACACAGGCTCCCCTCCCAGCGCCTGCCCAGATGATACTGTGCGGATTCGTCATTATGGCGGACTGGATTTCTTCGAACACCGATTTCTTCCCGCTGATCGATCAGCGCTCAAGTAGTGATCGAGCGCGCGATGCTATTAAATCTCTCCGCTTCCCACCACACTGGACCCCAGCTCCCGACCAGAACAGTGCGGATCTTTTTCGCAGCAGTTTCTCCCTACCCGAAAATGCAAGTCCGAGGCCAGTGCAGATAGAAGCTATGCGAATGGCGCGGGAGGTTCCAAGCCCTTGCCTCATGCTCATTGAAGCCCCCACAGGCGAAGGAAAAACCGAGGCTGCCTTTGCAGCCGCAGAAATCCTGGCTTCGCGTTTCGGCCTCAACGGCATCACTGCGGCACTACCCACATGCGCGACCTCCGATGCCATGCTACCTCGCTTTATGTCATGGCTTGACAGAAGGTTACCTGCGGATATGCAGGCCGGAACTTTGCTCAGCCACGGCAAAGCCCAATTCAACGATGAATACCAGGCCATCTTTTATCAAGCTCGGGGAGACTTCTCTGGTATCTATGACGACGATATCTCCGACGAAGACTCTCAAACCCATCGTAACTTCAGACCTCACTGGTGGTTTACCGGGCGTAAGACCAGCGCCCTAGCGGACTTCTCTGTGGGGACGATCGACCAGATTCTTTTCGCAGCGCTACGAACCAAGCATCTTGCTCTTCGGCATCTAGGCTTGAGTAATAAGGTCGTTATTCTTGATGAGATTCACTCTGCGGACGCCTATATGGCGGTTTACCTCAAACGAACCTTGGAGTGGTTGGGGGCCATGGGGATTCCTGTAATCGCACTTTCGGCGACCCTCGCCCCGCAGCAGCGCTCAGACCTTCTCGAGGCCTACAGAAGCGGTAGCATGATCGCCATCGGTAAGAAATCGAAAGAAGCGGCAGCTATCTCTTTCGATCAGCACGTAGGCTATCCGCTCCTTAGTGCTGTCACAGCCACAGGTCTTCTCGTGCGCGATACCCAACCGAGCTCCCGGAGCAGTCAATTTACCTTGGATTATTTGGGGCTTGATTCGCAAGATTTTATCGAGTCGGTGATCAAAGAATCCTCTCACGGTGGCTGTATCGGAGTGGTGTGCAATACCGTCAACCGGGCCCAAAAAATATACCGAGCTCTCAAAGACCGTTGTTCGGACTCGACCGAACTCATCCTGCTCCACTCCCGCTTTCTAGGGTACGAGCGCCGCCGGATTGAGAAAGATCTCGTGGACAGACTGGGGCCAGATTCAACCGATCGCCCCCACAATATGATCGTGGTGTCTACCCAGATCATTGAACAATCAATGGATATCGATTTCGATGTTCTATTTAGCGATATCGCCCCCATCGACCTCATATTCCAGAGAGTTGGGCGCCTCCACCGCCACAAGCGGGCTCCTCACGAGCGCCCTGTAGCCCACCACAGCCCACGTGTACATATAGCAGCATGCTCCGCCCCCGACGCTCAGCTTGCTCCCACACTAGATCCAGGAAGCACCGCGGTTTATGGCAGAGCACCATTACTGCGCACTCTCGCCGTCCTACTCAAACATGGCCCTGTCCTCCGCTCCCCTGGGGACGTGGCTTCTCTTGTTGCCGCTGCATACTCGGACGATCCTTATTATCCAGAATCATGGGCCGCAGAATTTTTACAGGCCGAAGAAAAGGCTCAGATTCAGCTCAACCAAAAAATATCGCGCGCCCAACAAAGCTATTTACAAGTCCCTCCCGATACTAGTCCGGTATGGCTCCAAAAGAGGGGAGGCACCCTGGAAGCGCGAGAGGAACGTGCGGGTGGTGCCCAGGTGCGAGATATCGAGGATGCTCTCGAAGTTATCGTGGTTGTTCGCGACGATCATGGGCTGAAAACCCTTAATTTTGCTCCTGAACGAGCGGACGAATATATCAACTTCGGTCATCAGATCGATGAGCAATTATCGAAGGTTTTAGCACGTAGCATCGTCTCTTTACCTTTCTGGGTGCTAAAAGATGAAACCACTGCTGACGCTCTGTTAGACGCTCTCGAGCAAGACGTCCTAACTGCAACAGAGGTTGAAGTGCTTAAGCGCAACAAGTGGCTACGTGACCAACTATTTCTAGCTCTTGATGCAGATTTAGAGGCTGATATTGCTGGCTACCATGTGGCTTATTCTCGCGAGTATGGACTGACAGTGGAAAAAATCTGATCAAATTTCACAAGACCTTGCAAAAAATCTTTTTTTATTGCTAAGTTAGAATTAAACAACTAAAGAAAGGAGGTCGTTATGCACCAACAGTTCAATCTAATCGACGAAGAGTGGATCCCGGTTTTAAGGAAAGATCTCACCGTAGATTCAGTCAGCCTGCGCTCACTGTTCCAGCTAAGCGATGAGATCATTGATATCTCCTGCGAGCTACCCACGATGCACTTCGCGGTCTTTCGCATCTGTCTAGCTATTCTTCGACGCAGTGTCGACGAACCTATGCATGAAGACCCTGAAGAATACTGGTCAGACCTATGGCTCAACCGAGGTTTACCTAACAAAGAAATCGACGAATACCTCAATTCGGTACACAATCGATTTGACCTTCTCGATCCTGAAAGACCCTTCCTGCAGACCCCTCATCTTCGCACTGCAAAAGGCGAATGGAAAGACCTTAATATACTCATCACAGACAGTCCTGGGGAGGGCTCGCTCTACCAGCAACGCGATTCCAAGCTACCCCTCAGCTACGCAGAGGCGGCACTGTGGCTCATCCACGCTCATGCCTACGATTACTCTGGAATCAAGTCCGGAGCTGTAGGAGATTCTCGCGTTAAAGGGGGCAAAGGTTACCCCATGGGAATCGGCTGGACCGGGTGGCTCGGTGGCACAATTATCAGAGGTCACACGTTAAAAGAAACTTTGCTTCTCAATTACGCCACTCAACCTGATGTTGATCGATCTAAGGATCTGCCCATTTGGGAGGAGCCCCCTCTCTCAGCGGCTGCCCGCCCGACAGCGGTTGCCCACGGTCAACTCTCACTAATCACATGGCCACAGCGTCGAATTCTGCTCCGAAACAACGGGGAAGCGATCGACGCGGTACTGATAGCCAACGGCGATCCAGTAGATTATCTCAACCAACTACAATACGAGACCATGACTCCGTGGCGTTATTCCAGGCCACAGTCCCAAAAGGCCAAGCGCCCAGTATTTATGCCCAAAGCACTTAGCGCCGAAGAAGCATTATGGCGTGGGTTCCAGTCCTTTCTCCCCCAGGTGGCAACTGGGCGCGAGGTGATCGAGAATTTCAACATAAAGGATCAGATCCCTTCGGTCGAACCTCCTGAAACTGTCACCCAGTTGGGTGCAAGAATTGGCCGTCCACTCCCCGACGATTTCAGCCTCAACGTGACCGTGGCAAGTGTTGTTTATGGCAACCAATCCGCATCAGTTTCAACCATCGTTGAGGATAAGCTGACTTTTCCAGCGTTGATAACCACAGTCGAGGGTGCTGGAGTTCGGGATATAGCCGAGACCGCCGTCATGAGAACCTTGGACACTATTAGCACCTTCGGACAATTTGCTGCGAATATCGCACGCTCCGAAACTGACAGCATGGATGCTCCTGCTATTGCTCGAGATTCTGCCCGGCTAGTAGCCTTCTCACTCGTGGACTCCCGCTTTCGCACCTGGCTCAGCGAGCTCTCTATTGATCATCATCACGCAGAGGAGCAACTCCAGCGCTGGACGGACGAATTACGCGCGCTCATTCTCGAAGAGGGACGGACCCTGGCGGCCCATGCCTCTCCGAATGCTTGGCGCGGTCGCAAAAAAGACGACACTATTTATAATCTTGGCCAGTCCGAAGCTTGGTTCAGATCCAAAATTTTTAAGCAACTACCTACAAAGGAAGGAGAATAATGGCTACTCAAGCTGATCAAGTTTCAACATTCGTCTACCGCACTGTTGAGCGCCTACAGAAAAAGTACCTAGAAGGGTCGCCTAGTGCCAAGGCAGATTTGGCTTCATGGCGCAGGTCTGCCAGTAAGACTGTCGGAGAGTCACCAGAGACGTGGGCAGTCCTCGCCGAAAATTTCCCAGAATCTCTCGTTGGACGGGGACAGCACCCCTCCGCAGCCGAGCAAGCCGTCTTTACTGCGCTGACGCTCTTCGCAGTCCACATGCAGTCTAAAACCAGACCAATGCACGTCAAGGACAATGGGCTTGGCACTGCGATGCGTACTCTTGCCCGGACTAACGAAGCTGACTTTTTCGAAAGCTCACTGTTTCGCCGATTCACATCCGCTACCCAAGCGCAGACTGTAGAGGCAGCTAGTTACCACCTTCGTACTCTGGTTTCTTTACTACGGAGTAAAGACATCCCGCTCGACTACGGCCGGCTAGCGCGGGAACTCTACCTCTTTCAATTTCCCGACAGTAGAAAAGCTGTCCAACTTGGTTGGGCTCGCCAAATATACCGCTTCACCAATCCTGAATCCTAAGAAAGGTTTCCTCTCATGTCTCACCTCTATATTGATTTCCACGCTATCCAAGCCGTTGGACCCGCGAATATCAACCGCGATGATTCGGGAGCTCCAAAATCCACATTCTTCGGAGGCACTCGTCGCGCGCGAGTATCGTCACAAGCCTGGAAGCGCGCTATCCGCAAGGATTTCGAATCTAAGCTCGACATTGACGACCTCGGCGAACGCACTCTCCTAGCCGTAGACCGTATTGCAGCCAATATCGCAGCGAAGAACCCGGAACTCGCGGACACCTCTGCAGAGCTTGCGGCAAATGTACTGAAAGCAGCTGGCATTAAGCTGCAAGCTGCTAAAAAGAGCAAGAAAGATACCGAGGATGGTGCTCCCGAGAGACAAGTCACTCAGTACCTCCTTTTCCTTGCCCGTAAGCAAATTGAAGCACTAGCTGATTTAGCAATCAAAGCTCATACCGAAAATGGTGGGCAGATCACAAAGAAGGACGCCAAGAAGGCCGTCGAAGATAAACACTCCATCGATGTTGCCCTATTTGGCCGCATGATTGCCGATGCCCCTGATCTAAACGCTGACGCGTGCTGCCAAGTAGCACATGCGATCGGAGTCCATCCCCTTGAGGCCGAATTCGACTACTTCACGGCTGTAGACGATAACGCCCCAGAGGATAATGCTGGCGCTGGGATGATCGGGACCATTGAATTCAATTCCTCTACTTTGTATCGCTACGCCACTATCAATGTGCCTGAACTCGTCAAAACTCTAGGCTCGGTATCCGCTGCTGCTCGTGCCGTGGCAGCTTTCTGCGATTCCTTCGCCGTGTCAATGCCCACGGGCAAGCAAAATACTTTTGCCAATCGCACCCGACCCGAATTCTTCGCTGTTTCACTCCGTGCCGATCAGCCGGTCAACTTTGTCGATGCTTTCGAAGACGCAATCACCTCGCGATCTAACCGTATGAAGGAAGCCGTTGATCGCCTCACTGAGCACGCAATTTCCTCCGATACTGCCTATGGATCCGAGAAAACCCACTCCTTCTATTTGGCCACCGGATCAGCGGCCAAGGGATCCCACCTTGAAAATTTCGGCGAGGCTCACACGCTCCCTGAGATCGTCCAGCTTGTAGAGGCCGCTGTTCTTGATACCGTAGACCAGAGCTAAGACCATGACGGTACTATTACTAAGATTTGCAGGTCCGCTACAGGCGTGGGGTGATTCTTCCCGCTTCGTTTACCGAACGACTAGGAGCGAGCCGACTAAAAGTGGTGTCATTGGTCTTTTGGCCGCAGCTCAAGGCCGGTTGCGGGCCGATGACGTCAGTGATTTGGTAGGCCTTCGCTTGGGAGTACGAGCCGATCAAGCGGGAAAATTAATCAAGGATTTTCAGACCGAAATTGACTGGCGTAACAGTAAAGCGAAACCGCTTACCTATCGCCACTATCTCGCCGACGCGAAATTTCTCGTGGGTATTGAGGGAGAAAAGGAGTTGCTTGAAGGTTTGGCTGAAAGCATCAAAAAGCCCGCCTATCCCCTTTTCCTCGGTCGACGCTCATGCACTCCGACAGGGAAGATCGTGCTGGGATTCAAGGAAGATACCCTCGATGACGCTCTCGATCAGCACCCGTGGCTAGCTGCGGATTGGTATCGCCGTAAGCAACCTCAAAGTCTCAGGCTGCCCATATCGACGGATTGCGAGGTTGGAGACAAGCCCGATGAGTTAATCCGGGATATTCCTATCAGTTTTGGCTACGAAAACCGTAAGCACGCACTTCGACCAGTACGACACCGGCTCTCTCCTCCGATTCCAAACCCGGATGGGATCCCTGTTCGTGATCATGATCCATTCGCCCTTGTAGGAGGTGCTCAGTGAACTATCTCAGCCGTATGAAGCTTAACCCACAACGACGGGCGACGGGAAAACTGCTCAGCAACCCGCGAGCTATGCACGCTGCAGTTGAATGCTGCTTTCCCACACACTTCGAAGACCAGAATCCGCGCTCCTTATGGCGGCTGGAGCGCAACCAAAGAGACGTAACCTTATGGATGGTCAGCAACCGCGTTCCATCCTTTGAACATTTGCAGGAACAAGCTGGGTGGTCTCAGGAAGTGACCTGGGAAAGCCGAGAATACGATCAGTTCCTCGATCGCTTACTCACTGGTCAGCGTTATCGATTCCGACTACGTGCAAATCCCGTCAAGGAAACCTTTTGCAGCGATGACAAGAAGCGCCGAGTACCACTCCAGCGCGAAGATGACCAAATGCTCTGGCTGATGGAACGCGCTTCACACCTGGGCGTTTCACTCGCAGTAGGAAGCGATACCGAACAGCCGAGCTTCTTTGTCGGCGACTCCACAAGTATTCGATTTAGACACGAAGAGCGCACGGTCACTTTGCAATCCTGCACTTTCGAAGGTGCCCTGGAGGTGACCGATCCAGATTTACTGCGTTCGACACTTATCAGGGGTGTGGGTAAAGCTAAGGCATATGGTTTCGGTCTGGTTACGCTAGCCCCGCTTAGGGAAGGTTAGGTACCTATGAGTATCCCAGGTATGAAGCCAACAGAGTCAAGTTCGCTGGTGCGAGCGGACGATCGCTTAAGCTTCCTGTACTTGGAGCATTGCACAATCGCGAAAAGCTCATCTGCTCTTACTGCCACTGACGAAAATGGCGTTATACATATCCCGAGCGCTGCACTAGCTGTGTTGATGCTCGGGCCTGGGACTCGGGTGACACATCAAGCGATGACAACCATTGCCGATTCTGGCATGAGCGTCATCTGGGTGGGAGAGGAAGGCGTAAGATACTATGCACACGGCAGGCCCATAGGGCGTAATACCCGCCTACTAGAAGCCCAAGCTAAAATTGTCTCCAATCAGAGGCTCAGACTTCAAGCTGCTCGCGCAATGTATGAGCTGCGCTTCGACGGCGAGGACACCTCGGGTTTGACTATGCAACAGCTGCGCGGACGGGAAGGGGCTCGCATTAGGCGGCTCTACCGCGATATGTCTAAACGCTACGACGTACCTTGGGATAGACGCCAGTACGATCTGCATAACTTTTCCTCAGGAGACCCAATAAACGTCGCGCTCTCAGCCGCTCATACGTGCTTATACGGGCTAGTACATGCCACCATCGTGGCCCTCGGATGCTCTCCTGGCCTCGGAATCATCCATACCGGTCACGACCGATCATTTGTCTATGACATTGCTGATCTATACAAGGCCAGCATAACGATACCCATTGCTTTCGAGTCTGTCGTTGCTATGCACGATCTGCCCTTCTCGCTCGACGATTTACCCACTTTCACTAGAAAGTCATGCCGCAATGCCTTCAAGCAGAACCGTCTTAGCGTGAAAATAGTAGAAGATCTAAAAACTCTCTTAGTTCCTGAAGAAGCTAAATCGGACGATGACAGTTGGTTTGAAGATCAGATCATTCAACTCTGGGATGACAGACAGCAGCGGGTTGCAGGCGGAACCAACTATGAGCAGCAAATATGATAACCATCGTCCTTAGCTCATGTCCACCCTCTTTACGGGGACATCTAACTAGATGGTTGAGCGAGGTTTCTGCAGGAGTCTTTGTGGGAAAAGTAAACCCGCGGATTAGAGATAAGCTGTGGGCGCTAGTAACGCAGGAGTTAGGCAACGGCCGAGCCATCATGACGTTCACCACTCGCGAATACGAACAAGGGTATGGATTTCGAGTTCATAATCACGAGTGGGAAATAGTCGACGTGGAGGGTGTCAATCTTGTTCGCCGTCCTAGCAAGGCGCGCCGGGCGAAAGAGGTAAAGCCAAAAGTGGGCTGGTCTCGTGCTGGCAGGAAACACCGATTTCGGCGCTAAAGTGATTCGGCGACGGCTTAAATCCAATGTAAACTGCTATTGAGGTTGATAAACGTGCACCATACGTGGTGTTTTCCCCGCACGAGCGGGGATGATCCGCTCCGCTGCAGCGTCAGCGGGAATCTGACTAGGTTTTCCCCGCACGAGCGGGGATGATCCGACATGGTCATCGCGGTGACTATTCTGGCGGTAGTTTTCCCCGCACGAGCGGGGATGATCCGTTCCGCCTGTGGCAGACTCGTGCACTCTACTAGTTTTCCCCGCACGAGCGGGGATGATCCTGCGACAGGCATATAACCGACATGCACAAGACAGTTTTCCCCGCACGAGCGGGGATGATCCGTGCAAGCCCCGCTTTTGCGTCGTTGTCCCAATGTTTTCCCCGCACGAGCGGGGATGATCCGAGCCTACAGCCCTACAGCCCTACAGCGCTACAGTTTTCCCCGCACGAGCGGGGATGATCCGAGTGGCGACCTCCTCCGCAAGCTCCCGCCAAAGTTTTCCCCGCACGAGCGGGGATGATCCGCGCAGCACCAGCAGCATAAACGCTAGTTGAACGTTTTCCCCGCACGAGCGGGGATGATCCTCTCCTTTTTTTCCCGTAGAAGATTGACCAGCGGTTTTCCCCGCACGAGCGGGGATGATCCGGTCACGTCCAGGTTCACCTTTTTCACCACGTTGTTTTCCCCGCACGAGCGGGGATGATCCGCCCGCGCGGCCCTTGTGGCCCTTGTGGCCCCCGGTTTTCCCCGCACGAGCGGGGATGATCCGGTGCCTGAAATCGGCAATAATTCCTTTGAGACGTTTTCCCCGCACGAGCGGGGATGATCCGCCTCTCCTGGGGGTAGCGACATCTCAATGTGGGTTTTCCCCGCACGAGCGGGGATGATCCGCAAGAGAGGGAAACCTCAAAACCTCAAACCAAGTTTTCCCCGCACGAGCGGGGATGATCCTTAGTTGCGTCAAATTAGTGTAGCGTGCTAGAAGTTTTCCCCGCACGAGCGGGGATGATCCGACCACTATCAAGCTCCGCTGCAGCGTCAGCGGGTTTTCCCCGCACGAGCGGGGATGATCCGACTTGATGATGTATGAGGCGCAGAGCCCTGAGGTTTTCCCCGCACGAGCGGGGATGATCCGCGAAGGTAACAAGTTCGTCGTCGCCGACTACTGTTTTCCCCGCACGAGCGGGGATGATCCGATACCGAGGACCCTGTGGGGGAATAGCCAGCCGTTTTCCCCGCACGAGCGGGGATGATCCGACGAACAAGAAATATTTAGTACGTATCTGAGTGTTTTCCCCGCACGAGCGGGGATGATCCGGCTTTTACTACCTACAAGGAGCAAATAAATGCGTTTTCCCCGCACGAGCGGGGATGATCCGATGACCGCTACCGCCTGGCGCTGGTCGACTAAGTTTTCCCCGCACGAGCGGGGATGATCCGGTGGCTGCGAGATCCGCGCCGCGCTTGATTAGGTTTTCCCCGCACGAGCGGGGATGATCCGCGGGTCGAGAGCTCAACCCAACAGATACGGAGGTTTTCCCCGCACGAGCGGGGATGATCCGAATAGGTCGTCAGCGGTAGCGAGCATACGGTGGTTTTCCCCGCACGAGCGGGGATGATCCGGAGTAGGCTACCGTCGCGTAGCGGTGTCTCAGGTTTTCCCCGCACGAGCGGGGATGATCCTTTTATACATTCGATGCGACCACCACGACGAGAGTTTTCCCCGCACGAGCGGGGATGATCCGCTCGAAGACTTTATGGAAGATTGGAATTGGGAGTTTTCCCCGCACGAGCGGGGATGATCCGTATATTGCCGCGCAGTTGTAGACCCTCAGGCAGTTTTCCCCGCACGAGCGGGGATGATCCGATGTTACGATGACCGCGCAACGGCTTCAAACGGTTTTCCCCGCACGAGCGGGGATGATCCCGCTTCTTCACGTTTATGGTTAGCAGCATCTCTGTTTTCCCCGCACGAGCGGGGATGATCCGCTCCTGACTGCCTGATCTTGCAGTTCCGCCAGGTTTTCCCCGCACGAGCGGGGATGATCCGATAGGGCATATAAGATTGCTGCAGTCGGCTTGGTTTTCCCCGCACGAGCGGGGATGATCCGCCGTGTCAAGGGCTGATTTATCCGCGCTGTTCGTTTTCCCCGCACGAGCGGGGATGATCCAGCCCCCGTGAACCGGCGGACATGATATGCGCGGTTTTCCCCGCACGTGCGGGGATGATCCCGCCTAGACAGAGGTGAGGATTTTATTGATTGAGTTTTCCCCGCACGAGCGGGGATGATCCTCAGACCAGTCATAGTCCTGCTCAGGCCACAAGGTTTTCCCCGCACGAGCGGGGATGATCCGCCATTCCAACGGTTTCTAGGAGTACAGTCAGAGTTTTCCCCGCACGAGCGGGGATGATCCTGGGGGCTATGGATACAAAAAGCCCTAGACACCGTTTTCCCCGCACGAGCGGGGATGATCCGAGTTAGCACGAGTGCTACCAATTGCTAGAGATGTTTTCCCCGCACGAGCGGGGATGATCCGGAGTGCAGAAACTCAGGCAGCACGCTGAACTAGTTTTCCCCGCACGAGCGGGGATGATCCGCGATAAAAGCGCTAGCGGGCCAGTCTGCTACAGTTTTCCCCGCACGAGCGGGGATGATCCAGTGCACCCAAACCGAGCGCCAGTCGCAAGTAACGTTTTCCCCGCACGAGCGGGGATGATCCGCCGTCGACCGTTGACGGTGTGTAGGCCAGCTAGTTTTCCCCGCACGAGCGGGGATGATCCGGAGCTGGAAAGTGAAAAGTTTTCTGATCAGTCGTTTTCCCCGCACGAGCGGGGATGATCCGTGTCGTTGATCATCTAGCTGCATAAATAGGACGTTTTCCCCCGCTTAAGCAGAGATGATGCTCGCCCTTGTTACGACGATAAAACTCTTCTCCCCCAGCGGTCGAGCCCCAGTTCTTTCAGAGAAAGAACCTCAACACTATGTTCGATCGCCGTAAATCTCTTTCGAGAGTTCGGTCGATAGAACGCTTCAAGGTTTCGCCGTAGCAAAAATTTTACAATCTGTAGCCCTTTTAACTTAAGCACCTCAAAAGGTAAGCAATATTTTCACAAAACCACTCATCTTACAAACAGTTCAAAGGCTATGACTAAATAACTACATACGTATGCGAATACCTGAGACATAGAGAAGAAAGTCTTCCAATATCGTTATGTAGCAAAGCGAAGTCTCCTAAAATTCTGCACTGCAAACGGTCGCATGCTAGGTCTCAAGACCATTTAGACTTGAGGCAGAGAAACCCGTCTAGAGGCTGAGCATCCCTTAATGCATAGGCTCACAGGAGAAGCATTTTTTCAAACCTAGCATCTTCTCCGAAACTCGCTAATTAGTGCCGACGAATTGTGGATCAGATGCGAGGTGAAGCCCTGAACGCTATCGATTCTGCACCGCAGCCCAAAACTGCCCCCAGGAATTACCGTTGTTGATATCACAGCAGCACTGCAAACCTGCTACATCGACGTGATTAAGTCTACTCCTTCACGCAAAAAGCCACCCCGTGTCTATGACACAGGGTGGCATTAAAGCTGTGGTGCGCCCGGGGAGACTTGAACTCCCACGTCCTAAGACACTGGAACCTAAATCCAGCGCGTCTGCCAATTCCGCCACGAGCGCGTGCTTGGATCATTGTACAGGCCACATGCGAGGTGATCAAAATGGCTCTGCCACGTCTAGGTTTCTCAGTATTTGATACTCTTAAATATTGTGAGTATCAACCCTGATCCCGTTCCGAAACTACGCGTGAAGGCGTGGCACGTTATTTTCCTAGCCCTGCTAGTCATTGCCACTTTCGCCCTAGCGTGGTGGCAGTGGACGCGTTTTCAGTCTGGTTCGGGCACCTTCCAAAATTTGGGCTACGCTCTGCAATGGCCATTCTTTGGCTTCTTCTTCGTCTACGCTTATCGCCGCATCCTACAATACGAAAATGAGCGCGCGGAGGCCGCCCATCGGGGTGAGGAATTCGTCATTGAGAAGCAGCAGCCTACTGTTGATGCCATCGATGAGGAGTTTTTACCGCAGTGGCATCAGCCCTCTGTGGAGGAATTTAATGAGCTTGTCCAGCCGCGCAGAGTGCGGCCAGATTCAAGAAATGAGGACATATAGATGGCAGCACCACGGGTTCACCCCGAGCGCCAGCGCCGCGTGAAGCAAGCTTTAACTTTCTTTTCCATTGCTGCGTGGGTCACTGGCACCTGGCTTCTTTTGCTCACAGCGCGCATGATCGCAGAGTATCTTTTGGGGATGGACGTGCCCATGTGGATGCACTATATCGGTCAGATTCATGGGCTGTTTTATATGGTGTACTTACTGGCCACGTTGAACCTTGGAACGAAAGCCCTGTGGCCACCGCTTCGCTGGGTGGTCACTGCCCTTGCTGGTGCCGTGCCTTTTTTGAGCTTCTTCGTGGAGCACTGGCGCCGCAGCGAGGTTAAAGAGCAATTCGATCTGAATTAAAAACCAAAAATCCGCGACTTATAGTGGTCGCGGATTTTTCTATGCGCTGATCTCCCGGAGAATAGGAAGTAGCTTCTGTAGCGCCCTCGCACGGTGGCTGATGTGGTTTTTCTCAACCGCACTCAATTCCGCGCTGGTTCGACCCTGGGCGTCGTCGGGTAGGAAGATGGGATCGTAGCCGAAGCCGTTATCACCGCGGGGGCTGGTGGCTATGCTTCCTGGCCAATATCCTTCTACGAGGTATTCCTGCCCGTTTGGATCAACGAGCGCGAGAACGCTGTGGAAGGCCGCTTGCCGTCGCTTGAGCGGGGTATCCTTTAGCTGCGCTAGAAGCAGCTCATTATTGGCTTGATCGTTCCCGTGCTCTCCGGCCCAGCGGGCAGAGAGCACTCCGGGGCACCCGTTGAGTTCGGCGACCGCGAGGCCAGAATCATCGGCGAGAGTCATGATCCCCGTGTGGTGCACCCCGGCGCGCGCTTTGATCAGTGCGTTATCGCTGAAGGTGCGCCCGTCTTCAACTGGCTCCGGATAGGGATCGATATCGGACAGAGTACAAATATCGATAGTCTCGAGGCCCGCGGCACGTACAAGATTTTCGAGTTCCTCACGCTTTTTTGCGTTATGCGAGGCTAGCAGAATACGCATATTAGAGTCCGAGGGCGGCTTTTTGAGCGGCAATGAGTTCTTGGCAGCCTTGTTCGCCGAGATCCATTAACTGGTTAAGTTCTTCACGGCTGAAGGTATTGTGTTCGCCAGTGCCTTGGATTTCCACGAAGCGTCCACCCTCTTGCATCACGATATTCATATCCACATCAGCGCGGGAATCTTCCTCATAAGGGAGGTCGAGGAGGGCATCACCGTCGATGACTCCCACGGAGATGGCGGCCACGGGAGCCAGGAGAGCGTTTCCGATGCTGGGATCAATTTGTTTTAAGTGGGTAATCGCGTCCGCTAGGGCAATATAGGCGCCCGTGATGGAGGCGGTTCGGGTACCACCGTCGGCTTGGAGGACATCACAGTCAATATTGATGGTATTTTCGCCCAGTGCTCTAAGATCGATGGCTGCGCGGAGGCTGCGACCAATGAGCCTAGAGATTTCGTGGGTGCGGCCTTTGACTTTGCCGCGCATGGATTCTCTAGGCATCCGCTCGTGAGTGGCGGCAGGAAGCATGGAGTACTCCGCGGTAAGCCAGCCTTCGCCGGAGTCGCGTTTGAAGCGGGGTACGCCACGTTCCACGCTGGCGGTGCACATCACCCGGGTATTGCCAAATTCGATGAGTACGGATCCGGCGGGGTTGGAGGTGAATCCGCGGGTGATTTTTACTGGTCGTAATTCGTGGGCTTGGCGGCCGTCGGCACGCGTGATAGGAGCTGTCATAGTAAACGAGTCTAGCGCGTAGCTATATCTCGAGTTCAAGGAAGGGTCGAGCAAGCTCAATCGGGCCATGGTAGTGCGCGGCGGCAGCCCGGCGCGTTGCCTCCCAGTCGACCCAGGGAGGAATATGGGTGAGCAGCAGCTTTTTCGCTCCAGCTTGGGTGGCAGCGCGTCCTGCTTCGGCGCCACTCATATGCATTTCTGTGACCTTGCCATCAGAGCTCTCCCCCCACGTGGCCTCGCAGATGAAGAGATCGGCCTGATCAGCGGCGGCGATGAGGTGCTCATGATAGGCAGTATCGCCTGAGTAGGCTATGACCGCACCCGTTGCCTGGTCCTCAACGCGTAGCGAATAGCTCTCGCTGGGGTGAATTGCTGGATAAGGGGTGATGTGGAGTCCACCAATTATTTCTGCGTGGTGGGCCTGCCAGGCGGTGAAGGTGAAGGTATCACCCATATCATCGATCTGGCCTGGTTCGTTGGCACTTAAAATTCCAAGCTTTTCGGGGAGAAGTCGAGGGCCCGCGCAGATATTGTGGGAGTGGGCAGCACGCTCGGGGTGGTAGCGTCGCCAGACCATGAGTGAGGGAAAGTCCAGGCAGTGATCGGGGTGCAGGTGAGAGAAGACCACGTGCGCCTCGCTCGGGTTCTGTAGGGTCTGCAGATTGCCAAGTACGCCAGGACCTAAATCCATCACTACGGCGGACCCGGCGGTGGCTTCCACGAGGTAGCCGGAGGCGGGATTGCCGTGCGCCCCCAGGCTTCCGGAGCTACCGAGAACTGTAACCTTCATAGATCAACTTTCCCATGTTTTTTCTATCGACAACAAGAAAAGTCCTGCATATGTGGGAAATTTAGCTTTATCTATGCGGACTGACGCACGTCACATCTGGCCCGAGAAAACGCGCAGCTAACTGCTGAAATTTCTCTGGATCGCCGGTTGCCTCAAAGACTCTTGTGGGATGGTCGGTGCTGGCGAGGAGATTGCGCTGCGACAGAGTTCGCATCACATCCTTGGCGGTTTCCTCCGCCGAAGACACCAGGGTAACTTGGTCCCCGATGGCGAGTTGGATCACCCCAGAAAGCAATGGGTAATGGGTGCAGCCAAGCACGAGGGTATCCACTCCCGCTGCTTGGAGCGGCTCTACATAAGCCTCGGCTATTCCGAGTACTTGACGTCCATAAGTAATCCCACGTTCGACGAAGTCGACAAACCGAGGGCATGCTTGGGCATAAGCCTTTACCTGGGGATTAACAGCAAAAAGATCTTGGTAGGCCCCTGAATTGATGGTACCGACGGTTCCTATGACCCCAATCTTTCCATTGCGGGTGGTCGCTACTGCGCGGCGTACGGCGGGTTGGATTACTTCAAGGACGGGAATGGCATATCGTTCTCGAGCATCACGCAGACAGGCAGCCGAGGCCGTATTACAGGCTATGACGAGCATTTTGCAGCCCCGCTCAACGAGTTCGTCGGCAATAGCGAGCGCGTGTTGGCGCACCGTGGCAATGGGCAGTGGGCCGTAGGGGCCATGGGCTGTATCACCTATATAAATCACGGACTCACCAGGCAGCTGCTCCATGATGGTGCGGGCTACCGTCAGTCCTCCAACTCCGGAATCGAAGATTCCGATTGGTGCATTGGCGTCAGGGGTTGCAGTCTGTGATAAAGAAGCCATATCTGTCTCTACTATTTTCATGGGTTTATGGATTGATTCGGACAGGTTTTCTGGCGGGCTTAGGATCATCGGAAACGATGGTGGCCGCTGCTAAGAATCCCCCAAGGGCGCCAAAGAGGTGCCCCTGCCAGCTAATCCATGCGGCGGTGGGAAATATTCCCCAAATCATTCCGGAGTAGCTCAGCCCCAAAACGACTCCTACCACCACTTGGCCAAAGGATTTATTAAAAACCCCTCGAGCTACGAGGTAGACCAGCCACCCGTAGACTAATCCGGAGGCGCCTATATGCACAGTGCCCATCCCACCGGTAATCCATACTCCCAGTCCGCCGACGAAGATCGTGATCATGGTTACTTCGACGAAGACCCGGTAGCCGGAATAGCCAACCAAGAAAGCAAAGATGGCGCCCGGAACAGAATTGGCAATTAAATGGCTAAAGCTTCCATGGACAAAAGGCGCTGAAAGGATCGAAGCTACGGAAGAGAATTCTAGGGGGCGAATCCCCAGATAGGCCATATTCTTAGGAAACAGGAGGAGGCCGATGATCTGAACCGACCAAATCAGTACTAAAAAGGAGCCTGCCACAATAAGGCCTTTTTTCACGCTTCTGACTGGTCCAAAAGTTTCTGCTGGTTGCCGCATCACATTGCTCATGGTACGCGCTATTGTACCCGCAATAAGCTCACGGTCGGCAGTGAGAAGGCAGGCTGCGCGTGGAGGAGGGCATCAAGGATTGCCGCTGATACGACCTGCGCCGCCGCAGCCGATAATTCACCCATCATGGCGATATCCACGCCAGTATCTGCGCCAGTGGATAGGCAGAAGAGAGTGTCTCCATCGAGCGGCGAGTGGGCTGGCTGAATAGCTCTGGCAATTCCATCGTGGCCCACCATAGCGATCCTCTTTGCTTGCGCTTTGGTGATGGGAGCATCGGTGGCGATGACACCGATGGTGGTATTGAGCTTACTGAGCAGCGGTTTGAGGGCGGCAAATTTTTGTCTATCCACCCGTATCGAGGGGTCCGCATAGAGTTGGCCGGTATTCGGATCGGCCACTCTACCAACTGGATTAGCCACAATGCCGCACGCAATACGCCACTGGTTATCTGGACCTACGTGCATGCTGGCCTGGCCGAAGCCGCCCCGCAGCACCCCAGCTGTGGCGGCCACTCCCGCACCGATAGATCCAGAACGCTGATCCTTGCCATCCTTGAGCGCTGCTTTAGTGGCAGCGATTCCATCCTCTTTGGTGGGGCGGTGATGTGGATCGCCAACGAGGAGATCAAAGATGACTGCTGCTGGCACGATGGGGACAATCGGACCGGGAACTTCTGGTCCTAGGACGGGGAAACCGATGCCTGCCTCTTCGAGGGCCGCCATGACACCATCAGCAACAGCTAGACCGTAGGCTGATCCCCCACTTAATGCGATTGCGTGGACGCGCTGCACTGTGTTGTGAGGTTCGAGGAGATCAGTTTCTCTCGTTCCCGGCCCCCCACCACGCACATCTACTGCACAGGTGGCGGAATCGCGGGCGATAATAACACTGCAGCCGGTATCACCTAGGCTTTGATGGGCGATGGCGATGCCTGGGATATCGCTTAAAAAGCCTCCCATTAAGCTTCCCCCATCACGGCCTGGAGCAGGCTGTCTTGGTTATAGGCGAGCCACTCCACGATTTGATCACGGTCGCGGCTTTCATCAGGTTGGGCGATCTCGCTAGCGGCAAAGAAGAGCCGAATATCGTTGAGAGCACGTAGCCATAGATGTGCCTCTGGTTCAGAGAGCTTGATATGCTCTGAGCCACCCGGGCCAATCGCATGAGAGATTGCGCTGAGCCCAGCGAGCTTCTCCTTGGTAATCTCGGTTTCGTTGAGGGCGCGTAAGAGGCCATTATCACCCTCGTATTCCTCATCACCCTCGCGCTCAAAATCGGGCAAGAGACGGGCCAGTCCCGGGTCCTCTGGAGCCACGGTATGACCTGAGGGCATGCCGGTGAGCTCCGCCAGTTCATCCTTGGGCGCCGATTGAGCCCGCTCGATAAGGGCTTCAGCAACAGTCGCGGCGAGGTTGCCTAGAATCTGGCGTTCATGGACTTCGAGTTCGCAACTAAATGAAACGCCTTTGAGGAGAGATTTTTTCTTTTTCCACGCGTGCATAACCCTTATCCCCCTTGCTGCATGGTGGCCCAGAGCCCAGCGGTATGAAGTTTTTTCACATCCGCTTCGACCTTATCCTTTTCACCGGAGCTCACCACTGCTTTGCCTTCGGTGTGGACCCGCATCATCAGCTCCACAGCCCGCTTCGGATCATAACCGAGCACGGTTTGAAAAACATAGGTGACATAGCTCATCAGGTTCACGGGATCATCCCAAACAATGCACATCCATGGGAGGTTCTCACTGGTGGCAATGTCGACCTCGAGATCCTCATCCAGCTCAGGTGTGGCCATTGGGGAGCCGCAGCGCGGGTTACAGGTACTCATAAACGTCCAGTTTAGCTGCAAGCTTCACGCATAGTGCATAAAGCACCCGCAATACCTCGTGGGTATGTTCAGAAAACACGGCAACCCTCTACTCAACCCGCTACTCATCGCCGCACTCTTTGCTGCGGAAGGGTTTCCACCCCATGCCACTTCTCCCCGCTCTGATTCGAGAAATTACAGCTCCCTTTCGCGGCAACCTCACGATGCTCGGTGGCATTCAACAATTTCTCGCCTGCCTCATCGCGCCAAGTACGCTTGCCTCCGCTACCGTGGCGGAATATATGTCACCATCCGACGGATCCTCGCAGCGGAGAAGCTATCGTTTTTCTGAGAGCTATTACGACTACGCGCTGCGAGACCGTAATGCTCGGCGGCTTTTGAGAACTCTGCGATGAGGAGCGATATCCTCACAATTGTGAATCGCGCGCGACTCGATAGCGGGCACCCTCTTCGTCGTCTCTTCGTCGTCTCTTCGTCTCGGTATACACTGAAATGTGCGCGCCCAATAGTGGGCCGAGCGCAATGTTACGACAGGGACCTACTGGGGCCCAGAGTCAGGTCAGCTCACGGTGCAGGCCAAGCTTTTTCATCATCAAGCATTCGGGGCGGCATTTTTAGACCAGTGGTTTCATAATCCCCCAAGCCAACAGGTTTTGGGGCGAATAGATCGCACGACCGCAGGCGTTGGAGTGGCAAGCGTCGGCGAGAAGACATACGCTTATATTCAACTGGATTAGCTAATAAGCGAGAAAGAAAAATTTGATGTCTACCTCAACCGCGCTCATGACGGATATGTATGAGCTCACCATGCTACAGTCCGCGCTTGCCGACGGCACTGCCTGGCGCCACTGCACCTTTGAAGTCTTCGGACGTAGGCTTCCTAATGAGCGCCGCTACGGGGTGGTCGCGGGCACAGAGCGCGTTATCGAGGCTATCGAGAATTTTATCTTTACCAGCGATCAAATCGCTGGTCTCGATTTCCTCAACGAGGAAACGAAGGAGTTTCTTCGCCATTACCGTTTTACGGGACAAGTGGACGGCTACCGGGAAGGCGAATTATATTTCCCCCACTCCCCTATCCTCACCGTGCAGGGCACTTTTGCCGAGTGCGTGATCCTCGAGACGGTGATCCTCTCAATACTAAACTCTGATTCTGCGATCGCTACTGCCGCAGCACGGATGGTAACCGCGGCCGATGGTCGCCCGCTGATCGAAATGGGCTCTAGGCGAACCCATGAGGAGGCCGCAGTCACCGCCTCTCGCGCTGCCTATCTCGCTGGTTTCCAGGCCACCTCTAATCTTGAGGCTGCACACCGCTATGGTATCCCTGCCACAGGTACCGCGGCGCACTCGTGGACGCTCGTGCATGTCGGTTCCGATGGTGCCCCCAATGAAAGGGCGGCCTTTGAGTCGCAGATTGCCCAGTACGGGAGCTCCACCACTCTCTTAGTCGATACCTTCGATATCACCCAAGGTGTAAACAACGCCATTGAGGTCGCTGGAACCGAACTGGGAGCCGTGCGTATCGATTCCGGCGATTTGGGGGTCATGACTCGCAAGGTACGCCAGCAGCTCGATGAATTGGGGGCCTATAATACCCGCATCGTCGTCTCCTCTGACTTGGACGAATACGCCATTGCGGGCCTGCGCGGAGATCCTGTCGATAGTTTCGGAGTGGGCACCTCGCTGGTAACTGGATCCGGTGCTCCCACGGCCTCACTGGTGTATAAATTGGTCGCAGTGGATGATCATCCTGTGGCCAAGCGCTCCAGGAATAAGAATTCTGTGGGTGGAGCCAAGCGCGCCGTGCGTACTCACCGGGCCTCAGGGACCGCAATCGAAGAAATCGTGATGCCCTTTGACAGCGCGGAGCCGGAATTCCCAAATCTTAGCGTACTCCCGCTCACCATCCCGCTGATGCGCGATGGGCACCGGGTTGCAGGACTTCCCACGCTCAAGCAGTCTCGCGATTACCTCGCACATCAACTGGTGACCCTTCCGTGGGAGGGCCTCGCTCTCAGCAAGGATGAGCCTGTGCTCAGTGTGCGCTACCTCGGCTTCTAATGGCCGATCTCAATGTCACGAAGCTGCTCGATGCCGCAGTCAGCGGGATTGGGGGCCACAGCCGACCGGGTCAAGTGCGTATGGCGCAGGCGGTGGATAAGGCTCTAAAAAACGGTACCCACTTGGCCGTACAGGCGGGAACGGGTACCGGTAAATCGCTTGCTTACCTCATTCCAGCGATAATGTCGGCACGCGATTCTTCCCAACCAGTGATAATCTCCACAGCGACGATTGCGCTCCAGAAACAGCTCATCGATCGAGATTTGCCGCGAGTGCGCGCTGCTCTGGCCGATATTCTCGATCCTCCGCCAAGCTTCGCCATTTTAAAAGGCCGCAGCAATTATTTATGCCGTTATAAGCTCGATCGAGCCAGCTCTTTAGAGGATTCGCTCGATACCGAGGACACTCCCATAAGTGAGCTGGGAGCGGCGAGTGCCCGTGTTTTTGCGTGGGCCGAGGAGACGGAAACAGGAGATCGTGACAGCCTCGAACCTGGAGTGCCCGATCTAATATGGCGCCAGTTTAGTGTGAGCGCTCAAGAATGTATGGGCGCTTCGCGCTGCCCCTTCGGGGAAGAGTGCTTTGCCGAGTACGCCAAAAAAGAGGCTGCCGAGAGTGAAATCGTTGTCACCAACCACGCGATGCTCGCTATTAACGCTATTTTCGATGTGCCTGTCCTCCCCGATCACGACGTTGTTATTGTTGACGAAGCCCATGAACTCACCGATCGCTTTACTGCGATGAGTACCCAGGAGATCTCTACCCACGCTTTTGATCTTTCGCTGAATCGGGCCGCAAAATTGGGCTCCGGAGTTCGCGATGAAAAACTCGCCTCCGCTGTCGAGGATTGGGAAAAAGCGATGGGGCAGATACCACTCGGACGACTGGTTGACCTCCCAGAGGCCCTCAAACCTTCTCTCGATGCCATTGTTTCTCTCACTGGCGCGCTCATCACCAGTATTGGCACCGCGCCACCTCAGGAGAGTACGAATGACCCCGAGCGCTACGCGGAGAGACAGAATGTCAAGATGCATTTAGAAAGTCAGCGCGAGGCCATCATTCGCATTCTCGACGTTTTTGAAGAGCCCGATATCACTCAGCATAAAGATGTGGTGTGGCTAACGGAAGATGAACGCGGTCGCTTGAGCATGCATATTGCCCCGCTCTCTGTTTCTCACGCTTTAGCGCTGCATTTATTTAGCAACCACACCGTGATTCTCACCTCGGCAACGTTGACCCTCGGCGGGAATTTCAAGGCTATGGCGGCTAGTTGGGGTGTGCCGAAACACAGCTGGCGCGGACTCGATGTGGGGACCCCGTTTGATCCCGCGCACTCGGGTATCCTCTATCTTCCCACCCATCTGCCCGAACCCTCACGAGATGGCCTTGCTGATGCCATTATCGACGAGATCTATGACCTCATTATGGCGGCGGGAGGTCGCAGTTTGGGCCTATTCTCCTCTAAACGTGCCGCCGTGCAAGCCGCGGACGCGCTGCGGCATCGCTTGCCTTTTAAAGTTCTGTGCCAGGGCGAGGATAGTACCGGAGCACTCATCAAAACTTTTAGCAAAGAGGAAAATTCTTGCCTCTTCGGCACGTTGAGTTTGTGGCAGGGTGTAGACGTCCCCGGCAGCAGCTGTTCGCTGGTGATCATGGATAAGATCCCGTTCCCAAGGCCTGATGATCCCCTTTTACAGGCCCGCAAAGAGGCAGCGGACGCAGCTGGTCGTAACGGTTTTATGGAGGTTGCTGCCGCCCACGCGGCATTACTGATGGCTCAAGGCGCCGGCCGGCTCTTACGTGCCACCTCGGATCGCGGGGTGGTAGCGTGCCTCGATCCTCGCCTGAGCAGCAAGCGCTACGGGAGTTTTTTAATCTCTTCCATGCCCGCATTTTGGCGCACCCATAAAAAAGAGACAGTCATTGCAGCTCTAGGGCGCCTGGTCCAGCACTCCACAACGCAACACAACTCATCGAGCCCGGAGCAATCTCGGTAAAACCAGCATCAATAACCGTTATCGCGCCCGGTTGATGCGCTGCCTGCGCGCAGCTGAGGGCGTCTACTTCGGCAACGCTGAGAAGGTATCCGCGCTCTCGCCAGGCCCAACATGCGGAGGCATCAAGGCTGCCCGCAAAAAGCATGGAGGCGTGTCCTACTTGGGCGGCAGCTTTCCCCAGACTCATACGGAGCGAGGCATCGATAAGCACCCGGAGATGAGGAACTGGTGGGGGTGCAGGTGCTGGGAGGGTTGGGGGTAGATCGGTGCCCTTGATTTGGAGGGAGCGCAACCTGGGATCAACGTCGTCCATAGCCGTGGGGATAAAAGCGCGGGCGCGAGCACCCTTGACGTGCGCGGTGACGCCGGGAATTTCTTGAACGTTACGCCACCCAGCACCCCGGGCGCGCCGGGTAATCTTGCGGATGCGGCGGTCGTACCACATTTCTAGGTGGCTGCGATAATGGGAATCACAGCCAGCCTCGTCGATCAGGCATGCCTGTACAACAGCGATACCTGCTGCAGCCAGAAGATCCTCCCGTCGGGGTGGATTAGGTTTTGGGATCTCGAGAACAATTTGCATCGCTTGATCATCAATACCGGTGCTGTGTTGGCGATGCTGGACCGCATCAGCGAGCAAACGATGAGCCGAGAGAAATTGTGAGTGCATTAGGGGTTGAGCGGAACACGACGAGTAAGTGAGGTATCCTCGGATTCGATTTCGGCACGACTGATACCCAGGATATAGAGCACCTCATCGAGGAAGGGTGAGTTGACCGAGGTATCAGCAATCTCTTTGAGAACTGGTTTGGCATTAAAAGCAATACCTAAGCCTGCAGCTGAGATCATATCGATATCATTGGCACCGTCGCCTACAGCGACTGTCTGATGCATCTGAAGACCGCTATCAGCGGCGAATTCGGCGAGGAACTCAGCTTTCGCCCGGCGATCAACCACTGTGCCGAGGACTTCGCCGGTTAGCACACCATTGTTGATCTCGAGTGTATTTGCGCGGACATAATCGAGTTCGAGGTCGGCGGCAAGATCCTGAAGGACTTCAATAAATCCACCAGAGACGACCGCAGTTTTATAGCCCATACGTTTTAAAGTGCGAATTGTCGTCCGCGCACCCGGGGTGAGCACAATATCCTTAGCGACCTCTTTAAGGAGGCGCGCATCTAAGCCCTTAAGTAGACGCACCCGGGCGCGCAAAGATTCCTCGAAGTCTAATTCCCCGCGCATGGCGCGATCGGTGATGTCTTTGACTTCCAACTCGCGGCCTGTCCGCGCGGCGAGCATCTCGATGACTTCCCCGGTTATGAGGGTGGAATCGCAGTCAAAGCAAATCAGTCTCGTGGAGCGTCGTTGTAGTCCGGCCCGCTCGATGGCGATATCGATCCCCTGCTCGCTACTTAAGGCAGCGAGTGCTTTACGCACGGGGACTCCCGCACCTGGGTCGGCATTGGCCATCGTAATCTTAAATTCGAGCCCAGTAACAGGGTAATCGGAGATACCACGAATGGTATCGATATTGGCTTCGTAATTGGCGAGGGTCTGAGCGATACGAGAGATATCGGCAGCGCGAACAGGATTTCCCAGCACAATAATCTCGTGAGTGGAGTACGGTTTAGGGCTGCCTACGGTCTCACGTAATTCTACGGTCACCGTTTGCTGGTAGGCGCTTAGAGTATCCCTCAGCCCGATGGTGAGGGTTTCTAGCCTCTTGGGATCTATGCCTATATAGGCAGCGAGCGACAGATAACCACGGAATTTAGACTGCTCGACATCCAAAATCTGAGCACCGTGAGCTGTGAGCACTCTAAAGAAAGCTGCACTGACGCCAATGCGATCTGTTCCGCTTACTGTAATGACGGCAGGGGTGAGCGGGGCTTCTAATTCCACGGTGGGGGCAAGGTCTCTATTCACGCCTTCCTATTCTTCCATGACGAATGCGGGGGCGGTTAACATTTTGGCTATTTCTTTCGGGTAATAAAAATACTGAGGCCGATCGTGTGATCAGCCTCAGTATTAAGAAGTCAGGAATGCGTGGAGCTATTAGTGGCGGCCCACGTGTGCTTCCTTACGCATGCGCTCAACCATATGTGGATAGTGCAGCTCGAAGGCTGGACGCTCGGAGCGGATACGTGGCATCGACGTGAAGTTGTGTCGTGGTGGTGGGCATGAGGTCGCCCACTCGAGGGAGTTGCCGTAGCCCCATGGGTCGTCTACGGTGACAACCTCGCCGTAGCGCCAGGATTTCACGACGTTCCAGATAAATGGCAATACGCTCATTCCAAGGAGGAAGGAGAATACTGTGGAAATCTGGTTGAGGGTGGTGAAACCATCAGAATCGAGGTAGTCGGCGTAGCGGCGGGGCATACCCATATTTCCTACCCAGTGCTGGATGAGGAAGGTGCCGTGGAAGCCAACGAAGGTTAGCCAGAAGTGCACCTTGCCTAGTCGCTCATCAAGCATGCGACCGGTCATCTTGGGGAACCAGAAGTAGACGCCTGCACAGGAGGCGAAGACGACGGTTCCGAAGAGGGTGTAGTGGAAGTGGGCAATGAGGAAATAAGACTCAGCAAGGTGGAAGTCCAGTGGTGGGGAGGCAAGCATAATGCCGGTGAGGCCACCGAAGAGGAAGGTAACGAGGAAGCCGACCGACCAGAGCATCGGGGTCTCCCACGTGATGTGGCCACGCCACATAGTGCCGAGCCAGTTCACAAACTTCACACCGGTAGGAACCGAGATGAGGAAGGTCATAAAGGAGAAGAAGGGCAATAGGATTGCACCGGTGACGAACATGTGGTGAGCCCACACAGCCATCGAGAGCGATCCGATCGACAGGGTAGCAAAGACCAAACCGATATAACCGAACATTGGCTTGCGGGAGAAAACAGGGAGAATCTCTGAGATAACGCCGAAGAATGGCAGCGCCAGCACATAAACCTCGGGGTGCCCGAAGAACCAGAAGAGGTGCTGCCAAAGAACAGCTCCGCCATTACCTGGGTCATAGATATGTCCACCCAATTTGCGGTCATAGAGAACGCCAAGTGCAGCGGCCAGAAGCAGCGGGAAGATCATAAGTACAATGACGGACGTCACGAAGACATTCCAGCAGAAGATTGGCATGCGGAACATCGTCATGCCCGGTGCGCGCATGGTCAAAATAGTGGTGACCATATTAATAGCGGATGCAACGGTACCAACACCGGTTGCGCCCACACCCACGATCCACATATCGGTACCAAGACCTGGGGAGTGGATGGAGTCAGCAAGGGGTAGGTACATTGTCCACCCGTAGTCAGCTGCGCCGCCTGGGGTGAGGAAACCTGCCATCATGGCAACCACACCGATGGTGGTAATCCAGAAACCGAAAGCGTTCAGGCGTGGGAAAGCCACGTCTGGAGCCCCAATCTGGAGCGGCAAAATATAGTTAGCAAAGCCCCACACAATTGGGGTACCAAATGCCAGCAACATAATTGTGCCGTGCATGGTAAATAGCTGGTTGAACTGCTCATTGGATAAGAATTGGAGCCCTGGGGTAAAGAGCTCGGCACGAATAAGCAAGGCCATAAAGCCACCGACGAAGAACCACACGAAAGACATGATGATGTACATAATGCCTAGTAGTTTGTGATCCGTGGTGGTCAGCATGGACCATGCGAGCGTGCCAATTCGCGCACCCCCAGTGGGTGCGGGACGAGTGGGCTGGGAGTAGTTCTCCTGCCGTGGCACCACTGCGGTCATACGATCCTCCTGACTTCGTTTAAGATGCGAGCGAGTTTCCTGCGAGTGCATCTATAAAAAATGTCGTACACTATCCGTGTCCAACACTGAAAAATCTACCGGCCCCATAAAAAAGAGACTAGTTTCACTTCTACACTACCGACTATTGCACTGGTGGGGAAATATTTTTTAATCCCCAAACGCGTAGCATCGTCGATGAACGGGGATTATAAGCAAAAAGATGTGATCTGCGACATCAAAGTTATCAAGGTGTGCCCTTCTCTCAGGCGAGAATGCGACGGTCAGTGCCCCCATTCAACGTCAAACAAAAGGATGATCAGCTCCGCTCATAACAAGCATCACCTGACTTTTGCCGAGGCCGTACTCAATGAGTGGCGGTGAGAGTCTGTGGTAAGTGGCGGTGAAAGACTGTGGTAAACGACGTGGTGCCACATCATCCGACGGGAGCGACGACTGAGCCTCGCTAAACCCCGGCTTTCCGATGGCTGAGCTGAGGTGAGCTGACACCACCGCGATCACGCTTAACCTGTACAAGTCCATATATGGGATAGTTCCCGACACAACGAAACTCAAACCTCCATGGTCACCTCCGAGATAGTCCCCATCCATTACGGATTACTTACGCCTTTTACCACTCGCGCCCTCAGTATTCTTAGAGGGGGGCGCTTAGAGTTCAATAACGCACCCCCCGTCAAGAAGCGGCCACCTGATTACCAAGGGGAACTTGGAGCGACCCCGGGCATCGATTTTCTATCATCCCCCCACATGTGGACAACGGCAGTTATTTTTTAAACGAAAAAGCCGTAGGCCTCAAGGGATCGCTACTTCCTTTAGACCTACAGCTCAAGGCGATACTCGTGCTTAGAAGTCCCAGTCGTCGTCAGTGGTATTCTCAGCCTTGCCAATGACATAGGAAGAACCTGAGCCGGAGAAGAAGTCATGGTTCTCATCGGCATTGGGCGACAAGGCGGACAGGATTGCTGGGGACACCTGGCATTCGTCGGTAGGGAACATCTGCTCGTAACCGAGGTTATTCAGGGCCTTATTGGCGTTATAACGCAGGAAGCGTCGCACATCCTCGGTCCATCCCAATGGATCGTAGAGATCCTCGGAATACTGAATCTCGTTTTCGTAGAGTTCTAGCAGCATTTCGATGGTGTATTCCTTCAGTTCTGCCTGACGCGCAGGAGTCTGCTTGGCCAGCAGTCTCTGGTACTTATAACCGATATAGTAGCCGTGAACGGCCTCATCACGAATGATCAGACGAATGATATCGGCAGTATTGGTCAACTTCGCATGAGAAGACCAATACATGGGCAGATAGAATCCGGAGTAGAAGAGGAAAGACTCCAGCAAGGTGGAGGCGATCTTCTTCTTCAGCGGATCTTCGCCCTCGTAATACGTCATAATGATCTTGGCTTTGCGCTGGAGGTTCTCATTTTCCTCCGACCAGCGGAATGCATCATTTATCTCACGGGTGGACGAGAGCGTCATGAAGATATTGGAATAGCTCTTAGCGTGCACTGACTCCATGAAAGCAATATTGGTCAATACGGCCTCTTCATGCATGGACTGGGCATCTTTGAGCATGGAAACCGCACCAACGGTTCCCTGGATGGTATCGAGCAACGTTAGGCCTGCGAATACCCGCATGGTGGTCTGCTTCTCAAGGTCATTGAGGGTTGCCCAGCTCTTGAGATCATTAGAAACAGGGACCTTTTCTGGCAGCCAGAAGTTACCAGTGAGACGATCCCACACTTCTTTATCCTTCTCATCAGGGATGGTATTCCAGTTGATGGCAGATACGGGATCTTGGTGGGTGGCGAAGAATTGTTCTTCTTCCTTATGCAAGTGCATAGCACTCCTTCTTATATATGCGAGGTGGTGTGCGATTCTTTCAACCCATAGTGCCACAGTCCATATGGTTGCTGTTTGTGGTCTTAACCACCAGACAATTATGTGATTTTAGTCACGCAACTTAATGGCTGCTAAAATAGGTTGGACTTAGTTAAACCGCGCGGGATTATTTAGTTAGACCCTATTAATGGGGAGTTTTTATAAGGTTAAGCAGCATATTTAGATCTCCGTGAATATTTTCGGCCATTTTCATTACGGTAGCCTTATTTAGGATTGCCCAACCAAATACGAGGCCAGAAAACCTAGTTAAGCTGGGCTAACCTTCGCTGACAAGATGAATCAATCACTTTAAGCTGTGATTCATGAGTATTAATCCACAACTTGCAACTGCCTTGAACGAACAGATCACCATGGAGCTTGAAGCATCGATGGTTTATCTGCAAATGTCCTATATCACCGACGATCTCAGCCTTCCCGGCATGACCTTATGGTTAAAGAAGCAACACACCGAAGAGCTCGAGCACGCCGAGAAATTTGCTCAGCACCTCCTCGATCGCGACTACACGCCGCAGATTGGCGATATTAATCCTCCCAAGGTCGATGCCTCGAGCCCACTGGAGATTTTCGAACTCGCCCTCGCCCATGAGCAAAAGGTAAGTGCGTCGATACGCGAACTTGCGATCTTAAGCGATTCGATTCACGATTTCGAATCTCGACCACTCCTTAATACCTTCGTTACCGAGCAGGTTGAAGAAGAAGCCTCCGTGAGAGAGATCCTCGATCGCCTCCGCCTGGCCGGTGAAGGTCTTGGCGTCCTCTATATCGACGATGAGCTTTCCAAGCGTTAAGTTATTCCTTCATCTGGTTGAACCCCGAGAGTATCTCTCGGGGTTTTCCCGTTAGAGCATGCAGGAAACGCAGCCCTCAACCTCGGTTCCTTCGAGAGCGACTTGACGCAGCCGGATATAGTACAAGGTCTTGATCCCCTTACGCCACGCGTAAATCTGAGCACGGTTGATATCGCGGGTCGTCACCGTATCCTTGAAGAAAAGGGTGAGCGATAATCCTTGGTCGATATACTTGGTGGCCACCGCGTAGGTATCAATGACCTTCTCGAAGCCGATCTCATAGGCATCCTGGAAGTACTCCAAGTTGTCGTTATCCATATGGGGTGCTGGATAGTAGACGCGACCGATCTTGCCCTCTTTACGGATCTCAATCCTCGAGGCAATAGGGTGAATCGACGAGGTGGAGTTATTGATATAGGAAATGGACCCTGTTGGTGGAATAGCCTGCAGATATCGGTTATAAATACCGTGTTCCATCACCTCAGCCCTAAGCTCTGCCCACTGTTCAGCGGTCGGAGTCTCAATCGAGGAATTGTCAAAGAGTTCTTGGACCCGAGCGGTACGAGGAGCAAAATCTTGAGGATCAAAGCGATCGAAGTAGGCACCCGAGGCATAGTCCGACGTCTCGAAGCCCACGAAAGCATGTCCGCGATCTTTTGCCAGCTGATTCGAAGCCTTCAAGCAGTGGTAGAGCACCGCTGCAAAATAAGCGTTGGTGAAATCAAGAGCCTCTTCCGACCCATACTGAATACGCTCACGGCCGAGATAACCGTGGAGGTTCATTTGCCCTAAGCCAATCGCGTGGGCGTCATCATTACCCTTGCGTATCGACGGTACGGAATCAATCTTGGTCTGCTCACTCACAGCGGTCAGCGCCCGAATGGCCGATTCTACGGTTTGGCCAAAATCGGGTGAATCCATGGTCATGGCAATATTCAAAGAGCCAAGGTTACAGGAAATATCCTGACCAATATGCTCATAGGTGAGGTCGTCGTTGAAGACCGATGGTGAATTGACCTGCAGAATTTCTGAGCAGAGATTGGACATATTAACGCGGCCCTCAATGGGGTTGGCTGCGTTCACGGTGTCCTCATACATGATGTATGGGTAGCCGGATTCGAACTGAATCTCCGCCAAAGTCTGGAAGAATTCCCGGGCATTGATCTTCTTTTTGCGGATCCGAGGATCCTCGACCATCTCTTGGTAGTGTTCGGTCACCGAAATATCGCCGAAGGCCTTGCCATAGACCCGCTCCACGTCATAGGGCGAGAAGAGGTACATATCATCATTGCGCTTGGCAAGATCGAAGGTGATATCCGGGATCACGACGCCCAAGGAGAGGGTCTTAATGCGGATCTTCTCATCGGCATTCTCGCGCTTGGTATCAAGGAAGTTCAAAATATCGGGGTGGTGCGCATTCAAATACACTGCCCCCGCACCCTGGCGAGCACCAAGCTGGTTGGCATAAGAGAAGGCATCTTCGAGCAACTTCATCACGGGGATAACACCGGACGATTGGTTCTCAATATGCTTAATCGGAGCACCTGATTCGCGCAGATTCGATAGCAGCAGGGCCACCCCACCTCCGCGCTTCGAAAGCTGCAGCGCGGAGTTGATCGAGCGACCAATCGATTCCATATTGTCTTCAATGCGCAATAGGAAGCAAGAGACTGGCTCGCCACGTTGAGCCTTACCCATATTCAAGAAGGTAGGGGTAGCTGGCTGGAAGCGACCGGAAATAATCTCATCAACCAAATGCGAAGCTAGCTCTTTGTCACCGTCGGCAAGCGCGAGGGAGACCATGCACACGCGGTCCTCGAAGCGCTCGAGGTAACGAGCACCGTCGAAGGTCTTTAGAGTATAGGACGTGTAGTACTTATAGGCACCGAGGAAGGTTTGGAAGCGGAATTTGTGGGCATAGGCCTGCTTGAATAACTCCTTAATGAAAGCGAAATCATATTTATCCAGAACCGCCGGGTCGTAGTACTTATTTTCCACCAGATACCGCATCTTTTCCTCGAGATCGTGGAAGAAGACGGTATTGCGGTTAACGTGCTGCAGGAAGAATTGATTAGCAGCCTGGCGGTCTTTATCAAACTGAATTTTATGGTCACTGCCATAAAGGTTCAGCAGCGCATTGAGCGCATGGTAGTCGAGTTGCTCATCGCGGGATGCGGGCTCGGCAACCTTGGATCCAAGATTCTCTGACACGATAGCTCGTGGTTCCTTTGCTTGTGAGGGGCTTGCCAAAAGAATATTCTGCAAGCGTGGAGGGTGATTAGGCCATAAAAGTAGCGCCCCCGCTCGTTCGTATTATGTGTAGGAGGGGCGCCGTGGACGTATCTCGATGACTTAGGCAGCTGCGAGGAGGTTCGCAATACGCTCGGGGCGATAGCCCGACCAGTGATCTTCACCATCGACCATCACGACGGGAGCCTGGAGGTAACCGAGCGATAGGACATAATCGCGAGCCTCGTCGTCGATGGAGATATCAACCGTCTCATAATCCAGACCAGAGCGGTCAAGAAGCTTCTTGGTAGCAACACACTGCATACACGCTGGCTTGGTATAAAGAGTGATAGACATCGTAAGAATTTTCCTTATTCATTAACGGGCATAAAGGCTGCGGATCACTGCCCCAATTCTTTCACTGGTTACCCTGTGGGCCTTATTGACCAGTGACTTACTGACAGGAACCAACACTATACTTAGTGGTAAAATAACGCAAATGGCACAACATATAGTAGTTACAGCCATGGAATTCCCAGCTGGGCAGGTCCGCTTCCACCATATATAGTCCTCCATGAGAGCCGGACCCCTCACCCGTTGGAGCCGGGGATTTCAGCCCCTTCAACATCCGTGCAGCTCAGTGGAGAAAATGCGGAAAATTAATTTTTTTATCCCCTCCACCCCCTTTACCCCCTTTGTCTGAGAGATGGCCTAACACATAAAAAAATCCACCCCTTAGAGTTCTAAGGGGTGGATAAATATAGGACTATTAGCCCTGACGAGCCTTAAAACGTGGCTCTTTCTTATTGATCACATAAACTTTGCCGCGACGGCGCACAACCTGAGCACCCGGCTTGTTCTTCAGCGACCGAAGGGACTTACGAACCTTCATCGGGCGCTCCTTTCTGCTTGAGGATGAGTCAGGCGCACTAACTCGTCACATCTTAAATAAGACTAGGCCAATTCCTTGAGAGAAGGCGTATATAAAAGCCAGTCATGACACGGAGAATCATATTAGCCCATCAGCTGTGGATTATCCAAACCTTTCCCTCCACCTTAAGAGATCAGCCACACCGAAAAAGCGCTAGTATTAGGCCCATGAATCCCGATGATATTCGCAAGCGTCTCCATACCCAGCCTGTGATTAGGCCAGCAGAGGAAATAGCGATCCGCGTAAACTTCCTCCTCGATTACCTCAAGGCCACGCATACCCGCGGCTTCGTCCTCGGTATCTCAGGGGGCCAAGATTCCACCCTAGCTGGCAAACTTGCCCAGCTCGCAGTAGAACGCGCTAGGGACGAAGGCCTCGACGCCGAATTTTATGCCCTCCGACTCCCCTACGGACACCAGGCTGATGAGCAGGATGCCCAGATCGCACTCGACTTCATCCAGCCCGACCATAGCCTCACCATCAATATCCAAGACTCAACTGATGCGCTCGCGGAAGCATGTGCTCAGGCGCTCGGCTTAGATAAGCTCGGGGATTTTAATAAGGGGAACCTTAAAGCTCGACAGCGCATGGCAGCCCAATACGCTCTCGCCGGAGAGCGTGGACTACTCGTTATCGGAACCGATCATGCCGCCGAAAACCTCACAGGTTTTTATACAAAATTTGGCGACGGCGCCGCGGATATACTGCCCATCTTCGGCCTCTCCAAGAACCAAGGGGCAGCGCTTCTTCAGGAGCTGGGTGCGCCAGCATCCACCTGGAAGAAGATTCCCACTGCGGACCTCGAAGACGACCGACCAGGACTGGCCGACGAAGAAGCCCTAGGCCTGAGCTATAAGGACATCGATACCTTCGTTCAAGGCACTGGTGAGGTCAGCCCTGCGGCGCTCGAGCGCATCATGCATCTCTGGCAGATCGGCGAACACAAACGCCACTTACCCGTTACCCCTTATGATCTGTGGTGGCGTTCGTCAACAGGCACTGCCTAAGCCAGCACCTTAAGGGTGGTATACGCGGCTCGCATCAGCTCTGGGGCATAGCTAGGGCCGTGAGTGAAGGTATGCACTGCAAGGGGATGCAGTTGGTGGAGTGAGAGCATGCTGCGGAAGTTTTCAGGCAGCGCAGTGATCTTTTGGTAACCAGCGAAAAATTCTTCGAGATACGGGCACCCAAATAACTCCAGCATGGCCAGGTCCGTCAGTGGGTGACCACCGTGGGCTGCGGGATCGATTAAGAAGGGGCCGTGGGTGCCAAAAATCAGATTTCCATTCCACAGATCACCATGAATCCGAGCGGGAGCGATCGTAGGCCACTGTATCTGCTCGACTTTTTCTAAAACTGTCGCGAGCACAGCCTCATCGCGTGTGCTCAGATTGCCACTGGCTACCGCTTGAATAACGAAGGGCCACACCCGTTGGCGGCAGTAAAACTCAGCCCAGTCTGCCGTCGGCTGAGCTGACTGTCGCTGGGTGCCAATATAGATATCCCCTTCCCACCCAGGTGGCGGAGCCCCAAAAGCGGGCGCACCCAAGGCGTGAATACGAGCAAGCTCCTGCCCGGCGCGCCAAGCCATCAATGCGCTAGGCGATGTGTGCTCGATATATTCGGTAGTGATGCTAATATTGTCCACCTCGAGAACCTCGACGACCGCGGAGCTGCCCTCTCTCAGCCATATCAGCCCTTTTGCTTCGCACTGAGGAGCGCCGGCGAGGTGCGGTGCGACGGTTTTTTTAAAACCTGACATCTAGTAGCGTTCCGGTTCAGCACCCAGGGCAAAGGCGCGACCGCTCAGTGACGTGATGGTCATGCGGACGAAGTTGTACTTTAAGGTGGGCACCCATGGTTGTAGCGCGAGAGTATCGGCGTGCTGGATCTCTTTAGTATCTCGAAGGACGTGCGCATGTCCGCGGGCCACGACTGACCACGCATGGGTTTCGGTTACCTCATCAACTTCAAAGAGCACATCGGAATTAAGCGCGATACTAAAGAGTTTGGCTCCTTCTGCGGTGCGGAAGTAGAGATCGCCAGCATCGAGAACATAGTTGATGGGGAAGATATCCATATCAGCGTGCCGACGCACCACAATGCGGCCTAGGCGCTGCCCTGCGAGCTTTTCAAGGCACTCGTTTTGGCTGAGGATATTCACGGGTCCTGCTGGCATATTTTCCCCTTCGAAAGCGGATACGGTAGGTTTGCTTGCGTGAATAAGTGGATGCTCTTCGCCCTGGCGATTGTGTGCGAGGTATCAGCGACGCTGCTGCTCAAAGCAGCTGCTTCCTTTACTATTTTATACGTCTTGGTAGCTCTGGGATATACGATTTCTTATAGTGCGCTCACTATTCTCCTCAAACGGGGTGTACCGCTAGGCGTAGCCTATGGAATTTGGGGCGCTGCGGGCGTTGCTCTCACGGCCATTTTGGGATCCTGGATATATGGCGAGCAGCTCTCATGGCTCAGCTCGGTGGGCATCGTTATTATTATAGGCGGGATTGTGCTGGTGGAATTCGGTCATCCCCGAGAAATTCAGGTGGCCTAGGTTCATGTTCTGGTACCTGTTTGGAGCAATTTGTGCCGAAGTTGCCGCCACATTGAGTTTGAAAGCGGCCACCGCTCGACCGCGCTTTTTTCTTATCGCTGTCGCGGGCTATATCCTTGCCTTCACCCTTCTTTCGGGGGCATTGCAGCACGGTATGCGTATCGGAGTGGCCTATGGAATATGGACTGCTTGTGGAGTTGCAGCCACTGCAATTCTGTCACGCATTATTTTCCACGAACATCTCACCCGCACCATGTCTATGGGGATAGCCCTCATCGCACTCGGAGTTCTACTCGTCGAGTTAGGTAGCGGCTAGTAGCTGAGGCCACCCGCCCGCTGCAGCGCGGCCACCAGCGGTGGGTCGACAAATTCGTGATCGTCAACAAACCGTTGTAGTAATTCTTCCTTATTGTCTGCCCAGTAGCTAGCATCAATACGCGTGCGACTGAGTTGTACTGCTTGATCGACGAAGGTCTCCATCTCTTGGCCAATCCAGGCCCACACCAAATCCGTCTCGTTGACAAATACAGTGGTGAATTTATCCGGCTTGGGATCGAGGGAGCCAATCAGATGGCGCTTTTTCTCAAATTCTCGCACGCTTCGAACAGCCGCGGGCGATTGCAGCAGAGTTTGAAGTTGTTGATACGGATCTAGCATGACATTTCCTTTCGACGCCGCCACACACAAACCACTGCGACGATCGCTGCGAGTAGAACGGTGAGTAAGGCGGAACCAATATAAAGTGCCCGCATCCACCACAATGGGCTCAGGCCCGCCTCAAAATAGGCTAGCTCAGTCCACTGCACGGTGCTGACCATCGGCAGGACCATGAGGGCCACGAGCGCCGCACTGCAGAAGGCAGCACACTGTTCACTCAGCTCACGTACCCATCTATTGGCTATACGGGCTGATAGTCGCATAGTGAGCCGCCATAGCGCGTCGAGAATGCTCAAGACCATAGGTACCACCCAAACCCAGTGGTGCTGCCAGGAAAAAGGTGACACCAGTGTGGCACCATAGCCTGCAATTCCTAGTGCAAGAGAACGATTATCAAGTTGGATCGCCGCCCACATTCCCGCTATCACCACTGCGAGGACTATAGCTGTCAGAACTACTAAGAGTGCTCCGCCCTCGACTCCGAAGGCGCGTAGCAGCATTCCGCGTAGCGATTGGGCACCGGGGTTATTGAGATCGCCAACGCGACTGGAATCAAAGATCGCCCACGTCCAGAATATATGGGCATCTGGAACCAAGAGGTAGCCAATCAGGACTGTGAATCCAAAGACAGCAATGCTAGTGAGCGCCGCCCACCAGCGCTTTTGCATAAGGAAAACGAGACCAAAAAAGGCGGGAGTCAGCTTTACTCCCGCAGCGAGCCCTACTCCTGCACCGCCCAATAGTGAGCTGCGACGAAGAAAATCGGTACTAACGAGAAGCATCAGGAAGATATTGATTTGGCCGAAGAGAAAAGTGCTGCGTATCGGCGCGAGAGCGAAGAAGGCGATGCTGATCAAGGCCACGAGAATCCCAGTGGGGAAATCCAGGCGGTAGCCGCGCTCCTGAAATACGGCTATAACCACTGCGACTAGCGCTGCCGCCGAAAAAAATTGCCAGACCACCAGAGTTGATAATTCAGGAAATGCCGCCAGCCGTGCAAAGAGAGCACCGGCGAAGGGCGGATAGGTAAACGGTAAATCGAGAACTAAATTACCGGCGTATAAGTCCTGCCCTTCTCGAAGCGCCTGCCCAGCAAGATAGTAGACCCGAAAATCCACGGGAATCTGGAAGAGGTTGACATAATAAGTCATATTCTCCGCCGAAAGATTAACCGACAGTACCCGCCATGCGGCTATAAAGGATAGAGCAATGAGAGTGGCAATCCCTGGGATGCGCGGCCTTACTGGTGGAGAGGGCATATTCACAGTGTGACAGTGTAGTTCACTTAAGCGCGGAGCACAGCAGCACAGGTTGAAATAGCGGCAAACTGGTGGTCGTGCTACCGCTTCAATGTAGGTTAAATGTACCAGCGCAAGAGAAACGCTCCCCTTAGCACTTAACTGCTGGGTTAGGTAGCCACTAGCGACCATAACAATAGACCACACCACGTGTCAGATGCATATTAACGCATATGCTCTCACTGCTAGGAAGATGGTGGAAACGCGGTATTTTAGTAGGTTTATCGTTGCTATTCATCGCTCGCGCGTTTTGTTATCACTTATTAGTTAAGTATTTACACAGCGCACGAGAACGTTCACTAAAGCGGATTTTAGAACAGGTACCATAAATCCCCTTTATCACATCTCGGATATTATTAGCCCGCGTCTGAGGGGTTTTATTGTGTCAAGACATGCACACGGTCAGGGAAATATTGGCGTGGCCGTCCGCACTCTGGGTCACCTTGATATATGGGCCCTGAATTGACCCAGCAAGGTTGACGAGCTGACCCCTGCTTCCATAGCAAATATGCTTCATGCGGTTTAGCTGAATTAAAACGCTCAAATACTCCCACTAGAGTTGGCCAGATTGACAGGATCTACATATACGATTTGGATCGCAATGAGTCCGCACACAGTCGGAATATCACGAAATTTCAACACACCCGCGCTAACGCGAGAACAGAATATCTGCTGCACTACTCCCACTCACGCGAAGAGTGGGCCACCGTCGACACCGGCAGGACCTAAGACGTATTCCTCGAACACGCGCCCACATCAGCCACTGGGCCTCTTAGCACCCATAACTACGGGCAGGCAGGATTTTGTGATAGGTGAGTTGTTTCTCGATCAAGATGCAATCCACCTACCCGCAATGATTCCTAGATCAAGAGATAGGCTCCTAGAGATCCTGGGATGACAACCGACATGGCTGCCGCTATGACAATCACAGTTGTGCTTGTGAGCCGTAGCCTGTGGCTTTACGACGACAATCAGCCCGCTCAAGTAACTTTCGCAGCGGTGAATAATAGGGGCCCAATTTCCCTCAGCCATGTCACAGCTTTTCTTTTCAACTGGCTCTACATTGAAGAACGCGCACGAGTCGACGCTTCACCAGCCGTGCGTGACTGCATATACAACTCAAGAAACCCTCACAACCTTCTTACTGAGGGGGATGTTCGGTTCTGTCAGAATGGCGTCGACCTTCTCCAAAAAAGTGCCAATACGGCTCGCACGGACCTTCCCATACACCTGCGTGATCATATTCCGATCAAAATATAACCAAGCAGCTTCCCGATCCCCTACAGGGGCGCACCTTGGCCCGCCAGACGAGTAACCAGCCAGATCTCGCCACGGTGGGGGTCGATTTCAGTAGTGACGCCCGCTTTCACTTGTGGGGGTCTGCCAGTACCTCGAGGTGTACGTGTTGCCCTATTATTGACTCGTCGAAACAATGGACGTCCTACTCAACGCGCCCGACCACTCCAGCACCTCCGGGTTTTGTCGCTCGCTGATTTCACGCTCAACAGCACGCGCGGAAGCACCTGTGAGCCCTCTAGAGGCTTGCTGGTTGAATGTTTTGGAGAGGTAAGCACGGTTGATTATTTCCCACCAGCAGTGAATATCGCCGATAGCAATCTCGGCTATCATCAGCCCTGCCAAGCGGATAATGTTCGGGGTTTTAATCGCCTGGGGTAGCGGCGACGTGACACGGTTGACAGTCACTTTCTTGTGGATCCACAGAGTGCACTCTTTCAGCGGTTTGAGCTGTATGCCAAGTGATTCTTAAGAGGCGTTGAGCCAATTCTCTGGCGGTGGGGTTTGCGGTCGGTGTGGTGAGATCGTTGCGGGTTGTGGAGAGGGCTGTGCGTGGAGCTCGATGAGCTATTCTTCTTCGGCGTTCCATGCGGTGGCTTAGTGTTTAGTTTTTAAACATTTCACGGCGTCACAGCATACACCCTCGTGGTGGTAGCGGGCGCGCAAAGGGTGGCCATAGGGTGTGTTTCTTGCCGGATTTTTGAGGTCATTTTAGGGCCATTCTAGGGCCACTAGGGCCATTTTAGGGACGGATCGGGGCGGATTGGACTACCCTCGAGCGACCATAACCCCAGCTAGACAGCAAAAAACCCAGCTACTCAAAGTAGCTGGGTTTTCCTTCGGTGGAGCTAACGGGATTCGAACCCGTGACCCCCACACTGCCAGTGTGGTGCGCTACCAGCTGCGCCATAGCCCCATTGTTCATGCGAACGAATTTTAGGCTACCTGATGGTCTCCAGCACTACCAAATCGCGAGTTCAAGCTGTGCTTATACTTCTCCAAAAAGCAAAGATCCGCATAGTTTCACCCATGCGGACCCTTAGCTCAAGACCATTACTTAATTAAGCGTGGCCATTCGAAGATATCGTCGCCAACCTCTTTGCCGTCAATGAAGACACGGGGGGAGGAAACTTTGCCGCTTACTTTTTCTAGCTTCTCGGAGTTAGCGGTTGCCATAGCCACGTATTCATCACTGAGATCCTGGGATTCGATCTGCTTAGCGGTGGATGCTTGCGCGCCGAAGCCTTCAGCGATAGTAGCCATGCGAGCGGCGTCCCATACCCCGTAGATCTTTTCTTGATCTTCTAGGAGCTTCTTACGAAGATTCCAGTAGGCCTGGGAGTCTCCAGCCTTCGCTGCGGTGTAGGCAGAAGTGCCGGCGAGGGTGGAGTGGCCAGCCTGGCCGCGGTCGAGGAAGTTGAGCGAGCGGATATGCACGACGATCTTGCCTTCTTCGACGAGTTTCTTCATGTCCTCATCTGTAGAAGTTGCCAATTTTCCGCAGAAGGAGCAAGAGAAGTCCTCATAGATCTCAATATTTTGAGCGTCCGGCGTGGTGGCGTCCGATGTCAAAACGACGGCATTGTCTTCCACGGTGGTAGTGATATTTACGGGCTCGACATCCGCGGCGAGTTTTTCTTTTTCCGCGTTATTGCCGCTAACAACTATATATCCAACAACTGCGATCGCTATGGCAACTAGAGCCACGATCGCCCAGATAAAGCCACTGCTATTCTCGTTGGGATTTTTAATTTTATTACTCATCAAGCCTTCTTGACTCACTTGTATCCGAATATGTTAAAAGGGTGCTCTCTAGGGGTAGATGGCGAATCGTTTATAGGGAAAGACCATTACCCAAATTGACATGGCCACGAAGACCACGTCGCGTAGCAGCGTGGTGACATAGCTCATTCCGCCATCGGCAAGGTCAGCGTCACCGAAGCATCCGCAATCGATCACGAGTCCACGGTACCAAGCTTGGGCGATCCCGATCATAAAGAAGATCAAAACTATGAGGGATATCTTCGCTGCTTGCCTGATAAAGATTCCGACTAAGAGAATGAGCCCGCCAGCGATCTCCACAGGACCAATAATCTGCCCGAGGAAGTAGGACCAGTCTGGGGTGAAGATTTCATAGGCCATAATATTTTGGGCCTCGGTCATGGGTTTACCAATTTTGGTTAGCCCAGCGAGAATCCATACCGCTGCTAGCCCAAAGCGAGCAAGTGCGCTGATGATGTCGATAACCTTTGAACGGGTGTCATCTCCCGCTAAGATGCCGTTTTCTAGGAGCATAGTCACTTAGTCTATCCATCTTTGCGTATAAAAGCTCACCTGAACTATTGCAACCTACTGCCCGTAGCCCTTATTTGTAGGGCCACGGGCAGTAATTCGTTTAGCTCTCTAATACTTTTTTCACCAGCGCACGAGCTTCGTCCTGCATGAGTGCGAGGTGATCTTCGCCCAAGAAGCTCTCGGCATAAATCTTGTACTTATCTTCGGTACCGGAGGGGCGGGCCGCAAACCACGCGTTTTGGGTGCACACCTTAAGTCCTCCCAATGGTGCACCGTTGCCTGGAGCCGAGACCAATTTCGCGGTGATTTTCTCGCCAGCGAGTTCAGTGGCACTCACTTGTTCAGGCGAGAGCGCCTTAAGAAGAGCCTTTTGTTCGCGGTTGGCCTCAGCATCTGTTCGTGCATAATGCGGGGCGCCGAATTTTTGGGCAAGCTCTGCATAGCGTTGCGACGGAGTTTTGGAGGTAACCGCAGTGATTTCGGCGGCCAAAAGGTCAAGAATGAGACCATCCTTATCGGTCGACCACACGGTACCGTTGTGGCGCAAGAAGGAAGCGCCGGCGGATTCTTCGCCACCAAAGCCAACTGAGCCGTCGATCAGACCCGGAACGAACCACTTAAAGCCCACCGGAACTTCAATGAGTTTCTTATCCAAATCTGCCACAACCCGGTCGATCATAGACGACGATACGAGGGTCTTCCCCACGGCGTCAGTGCCCCAGTGCGGGCGGTGGGTATAGAGGTAGTCAATGGCAACAGCTAAGTAGTGGTTCGGATTCATCAGTCCAGCATCGGGGGTGACGATACCGTGGCGATCAGCGTCGGCGTCGTTGCCGGTAGCGATATCGTATTTATCGCGGTTATGCACCAAGCTGGCCATCGAATGTGGTGAGGAGCAGTCCATACGGATTTTGCCATCAGTATCAAGAGTCATAAAACGCCAGGTGGGATCCACAATGGGGTTTACTACGGTGAGATTCAACCCGTGGACCTCAGCGATACGCCCCCAGTAGTCCACCGAGGCACCACCCATAGGATCAGCCCCAATGGTCAGACCAGATTGCTTGATAGCCTCAATATTGATCACATTGGGCAGGTCCGCAATATAATGATTGAGGTAATCAAAACGCTCTGCTCGCGGATCGAGGACGCCCGATACGCTTACTCTGCGGATGTCTTTAAGGTCATTACGCAGAATATCGTTGGCGCGCTGCGCGATCCAATCAGTGGCATCGGTATCAGCAGGCCCACCATTAGGTGGGTTATATTTGAAGCCACCATCACGAGGCGGATTGTGCGAAGGAGTAATCACAATTCCGTCGGCGCGCTTGGGGTCCAAGCCCGTAACCCCACCTGGCAGATTGGCGTTATGAGCCAAGATCGCATGCGAGACGGCTGGGGTGGGGGTAAAGCGACCACGGTCATCAACGCGCACGGGGATATCGTTGCCGATTAAAACCTCCAGGGCCGATACCATCGCAGGCTCGGAGAGTGCGTGGGGATCACGGCCGATATAAACGGGGCCACCGATATGGTGAGCCTGGCGGTAATCCACGATGGCCTGGGTCGTGGCAAGAATATGGGCCTCATTAAAGGCGGTATCAAAGGACGATCCGCGGTGCCCGGAGGTCCCGAACGCAACCTGTTGATCAGGGTCACTCACGTCTGGGGTGCGGGTGTAGTACGCGGTGACAAGCCCCGCGATATCGACAAGGTCTTCTGGCTGGGCTACTTGGCCAGCGCGTGGGTGAGCCATTGCTGTTACTCCTTCTGTGGACAGTTGTGTCCTCATTATCTTAGCGCTAAATCATGCTCGATCCACCCGATGTACAATCACTGCCATGAATCGTGGCCTGCATATAACCCATAAATTTTTCGGCCTCACCATCCTCGCGGGACTTGGTGCTGGACTAGGCGCGAGTGCCCGCGCGTTGGTCTTCTCCCTCGGTTCTGGGCCGGAGCTACTCCTCGTGATCAATATTCTCGGGTGTCTCGCTATGGGCCTGAGCAATCCCCGCAACGAAAACCTGCGCGCCTTCTTCGCCGTAGGAATTCTCGGTGGCTTTACGAGCTTTTCGGCCTTCGCTGGCTTCACCGCCCATCTGCCCCTCCCCCAGGCCTTCGGCTACTGTCTGATAACGATCTCAACGTGCCTCCTCGCCTGGTTTGCCGGCACAAGTGTGTCCCAGAGGGTGAGCGTATAATGCTCACGGTCTTTTTTGCTGCCTGCTGTGGTGGGGCGCTCCGCTATGTGCTTTCTCGTCTCCTTCCCAGCCCAGCTGGCACCTATCTGGCGAATAGTTTGGCCTGCCTTGCAATAGCTCTGAGTGCCGCGAGCGGATTCGCCTGGGTGATCAGTGTTGGATTTGCTGGAGCACTCTCTACGTGGTCGACCCTCGCGAAGGAATTGGGAACTATGCTCGAAGGCGGTAAGTCTCTCCTCTTTGTCGGTTATCTTCTTATAACCCTCATTACAGGCCTGGGCCTCATCGCCCTTAGTTAATGTGAGATCGCATCGAGCGGCGGCGTTGTACTGGCGCGCTGGGCTGGCCAGATCGCGGCGAGCACACCTACGAGTCCAGAGCCTATGAGGATGATCATTAATGTTCCATAGGGCACGGATATGGTTTCGAGCCCCTGCGAGCCTAGAACTTTTAGGAAGGACCATCCGAGCCCGAGGCCCACAATCATTCCGATGATGGAGCCGTAGATCGCTATCTGCACACTCTCGATGGTAATCATCAGCCGCACTTGGTTGCGATGTGTACCGACAGCGCGCAGCATACCAATTTCCTGCCGACGCTCAATGACATTAAGTGCCAAGGTATTGATAATGCCTAGCACCGCGACAATAATACTTAGGCCAAGGAGTGCATAGAGGATATACATCATTTGGTTGATTAAACCTGCTTGGGCGCCGGCATATTCTTGGGCATTCATCACCCGCACCACGAGGTATTTTTCCACGGCTTGTTCGAGATCGGCTCGCAAGGAGCGCTGTGTTACGCCTTCTTTGCCCATCAGAAGCACCTGAGCCAGATTGTCATTTTCATAAGCGGGGGTATCAATGATTGTGGCTTCAGACAGGACAACATCGTCGAGAATGCGGTTGTCTCCATAAGTTCCAGTCAGCTCAGCGCGCGCTAAGATCTGGCCCTCTTGGTCGTAGATATTCACGGTATCGCCTATGGCTAATCCGCGCTCTTGAGCATAGGACTCGCGGGCGATAAAAGTCCCAGCTTGGGAGAGATCAAACCTTCCCTGCGGATTCTTTAGTCCCACGACGTCCTCAAGATCGCCATTGGCCATAAAAGTGATGGGAAAGCCCCTCAGCGCCGCCAGACCGGTGGGTGAATCGTCTAGGGAGACTTTGGCATAGGATACTGCTACCGCTTGATCAATACTATCCAGAGCTTGAATATCTGCGTAGGCATTCGTCGGCACTGGGAATCTCATGGCACTAGGACCCTCTAATACGAAATCAGCGGTGACTTCTGAATTCACCAGATCTTCAATACTGTCGTGCATGGAGGCGCTCAACATCCCAATAGCAGTGACAAGCGCCATACCGAGAGTCAGAGCGAAAGCGGTGGTAGCCGTGCGCTTAGGATTGCGGCGAGAATTGGTGGCGGCTAATTGTCCAATAGCTTTAAAGGGGCGAGCTATAACCCGGCCCAGGGCACCCACGAGAGGGATGGACAGTGCCGGCGACGCCATGAAGACGCCACCAATGACAGCAAAGGCGCCAATACCTACGCCAATCGCACGAGTTTTAGTCGCGTAGCTATCAGCATCGACAAGCGCGCCAGCGAAGGCTAACGCCATGCCCGCAGCGAGCAAGAGAAGACCTAAGATCGTACGTGTTTTAAGGGAGGTTGCAGTTGAGCTTTCCGTGGTCCGCATAGCTTCCACGGGGCGGACGGCCCCAGCACGGCGAGCGGGTGCCCAAGCACTTATAACAGTCACGACGATACCAAGCACGATGGGGAAAGCAATCGCGGATGCCCCAAGGCCAGTTGTGCCTGCAGCGATAGGCATACCCAGTCGTCCAAGGGTGAATTGGATGGCCTGAACTAATCCCATACCGGCGAGCACACCGAGAAGGGATCCGACGATACCGACCAGAATAGATTCGATGACCACCGTGGATGTCAGTTGCCTTCTGGAACACCCTAGGGCTCGTAACAGAGCGAATTCTTTGAGACGCTGAGCCACGATCATGGCAAAGGTATTGGCAATAATAAAGGAACCGACCAGGAGGGCGATCATGGCGAAGGCCACAAGGAAATAGTTAACAAAACTCAGCGCATCTGCAACGGACTCAGAAATGCCGCGTGCTAATTCTTGGGCTGAGGCGTAGCCGTATTCGGGGTAGGTTTGCTGAAGATAGTCAATTAGCTCACTGCCGCGTTTTACGTCTCCCGATATTAAGGCCGCGGGGATGAAAATGCCACCTAGATACGTATCGATATAGACGTCTTCGGCTTGAAGTAATAATACGCCGGTACTGAGGTCCACTGCGCTCGAAGCGGGTTGGTAGATGCCGGTGATTTGATAACTACGCTGGCCTTCAGGATCAACAACAATGACCTCATCACCTATGGCAATATCATAATCGTTGGCGGCGGCACGGTTGATAGCTACGCCGTTGTCACGAGGGAGTTCTCCCTCTAGGAGAGTATTGCCGAGGCCTACAGCCTGTTCGGTGTCGTACCAGGGACTGATGGTAGATTGCGCGGAGCGAGTCTGGAAGGGTCGTCGTTGAGCATCAGCAACCACCACGGTGGTTGCGCCCTGTACCGTGACCCCAGCGATCTGCGGATCTTGGCGGAGCGTAGACAGCATATCTACCTTGATTCCCGTAATACCGGAGGTTCCAGCACCAGGTGCAAAAAGGTTGGCCCCCACCATAGCTCCAGGGTTGGGATGCATGACTACGTCCACGTCGGCGAATAGATCCTCCACTGCTGAGTCGAAGACCTTTTCCAATGAGTTTGTGAACATCATCGACCCAGCCACGAAGGAGGTACCGAGGATCACGGCCACCACTGTGAGGGCAAGACGAAGTTTATGTGCAACAACTGTGCGCCAACTCATACGCAGGAGGGTTTGCGAACCTGAGGGACGCGGGGCGCTATGCTTGCCCATCGGTATCCTCCAAAGTACCCATGACTGCGAAAATCTCTTCAGCACTCGGGCTGTTCAGCCGTGTCCGGATTTCTCCATCGGATAGGAAAATGACCTCGTCGGCATATTTCGCCGCGCTGGGGTCATGGGTCACGATCACCACAGTCTGGCCAAATTCATCGACCGCACCGCGCAAAATCCCGAGGACCTCCCGAGAAGCATTGGAATCAAGGTTGCCCGTGGGTTCGTCGCCGAAAATAATATCGGGGCGCGCAACCAGAGCACGTGCGCAAGCGACGCGCTGCTGCTGTCCTCCGGAAAGCTCGGCAGGACGGTGTCCTAAACGATCGACGAGGCCTAACCGTGAGGTCACGGTGTGAAACCAATTGTGGTCCACCGGTTTGCCCGCTATATCGAGCGGAAGAGTGATGTTTTCTGCAGCGGTTAATGTGGGAACTAAGTTGAAGCTCTGAAATATAAAACCGATGCGATCACGTCTTAAATTCGTCAGTCCCTTATCATCGAGCTGCGATAGATCGGTATCCCCAATATAGGTCGAGCCCCCAGAGATGCTATCCAACCCGGCCATGCAATGCATCAGCGTAGATTTCCCGGAGCCGGAAGGCCCCATAATGGCCGTAAACTGCCGTTGTGGGAATTCGATGGATATAGAATTCACTGCAGTAACTTGAGTGCTGCCTGATCCATAGGTCTTGGTCAGGTTATGTGCACGTGCAGCTGGGGTGGTTTGCATTTGGTTCCTCTTCCCTCAAACACTACAAAGCCTACCCACCCCAGACTACCCCAACCCCCACACACACCCCACACACACAAAAAAAGGGGGAGGGGTTGCGCACAAGCACACAGCCTGCACACAACCCCTCCCCACCATCTTAAGTTTTAGGTCGGCGGTGACTTACTCTCCCACAAACTCCCGTTTGCAGTACCATCAGCGCTACCAGGCTTAGCTTCCGGGTTCGGAATGGGACCGGGCGTACCCCTGACGCAATAACCACCGAC
>NZ_JAOTIM010000008.1:0-60337 GCF_025660615.1 Corynebacterium sp. ES2794-CONJ1
GGTGCTTGGGGTGCGGTGTTAGCTGCAGTGCGAGACACCGTTGCCGTTTCAGTTTCCTTTGGTTCGTTTGGCCCAGAAGAATCTGGTGTGCACGCGCTAGCACTAAGGAGTGCTGTGGTGCTGAGGAGGATGGGTAGTTTGTTCATCAGTGCTCGGCGTTTCTGTGATCGTGAGTGCGATTGGATTGAGCTTGCTGTGGTGGAGAGGCTATGGCCACTGTATTCCGCTGAGGTTGATCAGCTCGATGAGTTTGTCGTGTGAGTGTTGGCAGGTGCTAGCGGCATCGTTGAAGCGCGCATCAGGGATAAGTTCGTCGCTAAACGCTTCGGTGGAAAAATTTATAGTGCCGTTAGTCGTACTCGTTGCGGCAGTGCAACCGAGGAAGAAGCCTGCTTTAGCATTGGTTAAGCTGGAGTAGAAGTAGATGCGGGGGTGACGCCCCTCGAAATCGAAGTCTAAAAGAGTTCCCAAGCTACGCTGCGCTTCGTATGGTACGCGGCCCGTTAACACTTGGTATTCGACGCTTCGGTCTTCAGGGATGGGATCGAAGGAACAGTACGATTTCTTGAGATCGATGTTTCTGTATGTTTTTAAGCTGTTGTGGGCGCGTAGTCCGATGCCAGCGAGTTCTTCGGTGGTGAAGCGGTCGCAGAAATCATGGACAACAAGCTCACGATCTGATGAGTCGTATGCTTCTTGGTAGCCTTCGAATTTGGGGTCGTCGGGGTCCACATCGACCGGCTGCACGGTGGGGGCAGTAGTCTCGGGGGTTTGGGGTGCTTGGGGTGCTTGGGGTGCAGTGTTAGCTGCAGTGCGAGACACCGTTGCCGTTTCAGTTTCCTTTGGTTCGTTTGGCCCAGAAGAATCTGGTGTGCACGCGCTAGCACTAAGGAGTGCTGTGGTGCTGAGGAGGATGGGTAGTTTGTTCATCAGGGTCGGCGTTTCTGTGATCGTGAGTGCGATTGGGTATGACTGGGCGTGGTGGAGAGGCTATGGCCATGGGACTCCGCTGAGGTTGATCAGCTCGATGAGTTTGTCGTGTGAGTGTTGGCAGGTGCTAGCGGCATCGTTGAAGCGCGCGTCAGGTATAAATTCGTCATTGAATGCTTCGGTGGTGAGGTTTATGGTGCCGTTAGTGGTGCTCGTTGCAGCGATACACTGGAAGAAGACGCTAGACTCACCGTTGGGAAAGTCGGAGTAGAAGTAGATGCGGGGGTGACGCCCCTCGAAATCGAAGTGCAGAACTCTGCCGGCTAGGCGGCGTATTTCGTATGGTACGCGGCCCGTTAACACTTGGTATTCGACGCTTCGGTCTTCAGGGATGGGATCGAAGTAACAGACCGAACTTTTAAGATCTACGTTTCTTTCGGTTTCTGAGCTGTCGTGGGCGCGCAGCCCGATGCCAGCGAGTTCTTCGGAGTTAAAGTGATCGCAGAAATCATGGACAATAAGCTCACGATCTGATGAGTCATATAACTCTCGGTAGCCTTCGAATTTGGGGTCGTCGGGGTCCACATCGACTGGCTGCAAGTCGGGTTTTGTAGTGGGAGCAGTGGTGATAGTGGGGAATAAAGTAGCCGTGGATAGCCCGGTCGAGACAGGCGAGGTTGAAGAGCCGACGTCGATCTGCTGGGTTTGGCCTGTGCACGCAGCTAGGTGGACACAACAGATGCTTAGTATTCCGATAGGGAACAATCTCATATTTTGCGTCCTTTGGTCGATGAATCTTTCGAGAGTTACCGTATGTAGACCGTTAGACTGCGAATAGGCGCTAAAGGTTCCTTGAACTTTGAGGTGGTGCCAGCCGTGCAAGGGAGAGAAGTTTTTTTTAAAAGCTCTTGATGCACGGCTTCTCGCACCATTTCTTCCTATACTCATCCCAGTAGTGCCGACAGGTAAAGCTGAAGTAGTGGAAAATGTTTAAGAGTTTGAACCATGGGTGTAGTTGGGATAGGTACAGCGTAAAGGCTAAATACGAAACAGATTTCAATTAGACCCAGATAGACCGCCGGAACAAACGTTCAGTGAGCCACTTCAGAACAGCGCAGCAAGGTTAATTTATTTTATGTCGAATCTGTTAGCCACCAAGCCTAAAATTTAGGAATACTAGGTGAGGAAAGCTCGAGAGCCAGGATGCCGCCTCGAGCTAGTGGGAGCACCGCTTTATACGAATAGTCGAGAAAATGATCGGGCAGCTCCGCGAAGTTTAATACAGCTCACTAACTGAGGACCTTTTCAGCAACCTTGGCTTCGCGAATACTTGAGAATAACGGTGTACCAGGAGTTTTCCACAGAACTCTGATAGTCATCGCGTCGTCGGCTGATTTTCGCCTTAAGATAGGTCGGTAGGGAAGCGGAGCCAGTTGGTTACCGATCACTTCACCTGTGTTGTTTTAGTTATTATCTTGATGCAGTTGGACGCGTACCTTATCAGCGAGGTTTAGCTCGACTATGTCGTGAGAGCTTTAAGGTACAACTCCTCGATTCTAATTTTAGGCATAAACGAAAATTTGCCTTCCGAGGTGTTCCGGAGCCCCGTAGGCACGATTGAAATATGAGGCAGCATCCTCGTCTAAAGGCTCTAAGCAGGCTCTAAGCCGCATTGTCTTTTCGCAGTTCACGTTATTGGCTCTCATATCGAGTCCATACCCCAACCGCGGGTGAAGGAGGGGCCTATGGTGAGCGGCAAGACAAAGCTATCTAGGATCCGAAAGCTAAAGGGATAGCTTTACCTCGGCGTTATCGAGTATTACTGGGGCTCCATAATCTTGCCCATCACTGGTGTTATAAACCCGGAATAGGTGTGCATAGAGGTCTTTCAAGCTCCTGACTTTCAATAGCTGATAGGGACTTTCGAAGGCTACTTTCTCAACAAAGAGGTAGCCATTATCAACGGCTACAGCTACTCCCACATGGCCGATGAAAAGCGCCGCAGGTTCGGTGAGAACATCGTGTAGAAAAACGCTGACTATATGAACGTGGGGGTTGGTGAAACTGATCTGGTGCTGGTCAAAGTAGCTACCAATATCCGCGACGTGCTGGTGAGAGTCTTTTGCCGACGTAGTGGGAATTCGCCCAAAGAGAGTGTTATAGACTGCCATTTCATCAGACGTGAATAAGGGTGGCTGGAAAGCATCAATCGATTCCTTATCAAAAAAGAGAAGGCTGGAATCAACCTCAGATGAGCTACGGGCATTAATGAGATCTTTGCTTAAAAGGAAAGTATTAATGCGGCAGTTGGTGAGGGTTGTATTCGTACTAGAGATTGCCGGAAGGTGGTAGGCGTCAGTCAACGGAACAAATCCGTGGTCAACTAAGGAATTGTGCGGAACGTCCACATTGACGCGTTGAACTTCTGACATAAAATCCTGGACGCGCTCTTTTTCAATCCCTGCTGCTAACAGTGCGGTAGATAATTGATCCTGACTAGCTTGATCCACAAGATTAGATACCTCGATGGGGGCACTTATCTTTGCTTGGGAAGCACGAACAGGAGGTTGTGAGTGCTCAGGGGCACAGCTCATGAGCATTGCACCGCTCACTCCAAGGATGAGTGTGCACGTATAGGTACTAAGCGAAGCCTTTTTCATATATCGGATTGTAGTACTCACTTTGATTATGTCTATGACATGGGAATTTGCTGGCTGGGGTGCTTTGGTATAGTGTAATCCCTCGTACCAGCAAGGTCATTCTTGCCCCGTTCGTCTAGGGGCCTAGGACGCCGGCCTCTCACGCCGGTAACACGGGTTCAAATCCCGTACGGGGTACTTTTAAAGCGAGGTAGTCTAGCTACCTCGCTTTTGCTATTCTTCCCTCTTTTGAGCCACGATCCCGATGGCTGCGAGATTGTCTTCATAATCTTTGAAGGTGCTGCGCATGTGCAGGATGCGGGCTCTAAGATCTCTATCCTTAACTATATTCCCCACAATTTTTAAGGTACCGAGTAGCCCTTCGTCGGCAAGTAAGCGAGAGGGAGATAAAAGGGCCATGGGTGCGTGCCCGCACCATATCACTTTAAAGCCCTGCGCTTCGAGGATTTTGGTCCACTCTGGCTGCGTCAGAGGTCGTGCATTGACTCTAATAGCTTGAGAAAGATCACGCTGCAGACTTTGGGCGCGATCAGGGCCGATATCGTCTGGGGTGAGCGATAACTCGTGGATGAGGTAGTGCCCGCCAGGGCGCAGGAGGCGGTGGGCCTCATGGATGATTTCTTGTTTCGCATTGTTCCCTTGCATGGTCAACATGGCTTCACCGATGACAATATCGGCACTCAGATCGGCCAAGCCGGAGGTATCTGCGGAGGCATTGAGAACTTTTTGGGTGTCACTGCCTATGTGCTGGCGAAGTTGGGCGGCTGCGAAGGAATCTTGCTCGACCCCGGTATAAGAGGCTACGGCATAGGCTAAAATAAGCCGAGCAGTGTGCCCCAATCCAGGTGCAAACTCCACGACGTCGCGTCCGTCGAAATCTACTTGTTTCAAGATTCGAGTTGTGAGTTCACGACCCCCTGGGCGCAGAACTTTCTTACCAGCGCGAGCAAGAATCCAGTGACCTGCGGCGGTGGCAGTTGGGCGACGTGAGGGGGAGTTATCAGAGCTCATAGTATGTGAGCTTAGCATGTCCTAACTAACACCACGATGAAAGCCTGAAATTGGAGTCGAATGAAACTTCATCATACAGAGCGTGAGAAGCTTAACCGCGCCATTAGTTTGGCCTGCTACGCCCACGATGGGCAAGTGCGAAAAGGGTCTTCGTTACCGTATATATCGCACCCCGTAGCTGTTATGGCTAGTCTTGCGGGATCACACACCGATATTCTTTGTGCGGCCGTACTCCACGATGCGATCGAGGATGCGCCTGACCGCATAAGTCTTGAGGAAATTAGAGAGCAGCTGGGAGCAACCGTTGCTACCTGGGTTCATGCTCTCACCAAGTCTCGAGCGATTGATGATTGGTATGAGTGCGGTGAAAGCTATCTTTCTCAAATTTCACTAGCTGGTGAAGAAGTCATTGTGATTGCGGTTGCAGATAAATTGCACAATGTGCAATGTACTTTAGATGATTATGCGCTGGTCGGCGACGAGATATGGAAGCGTTTTCGAACTGGCAAAGAGGGGCAAATCTGGTGGCACCGGAAAGTACTGGAACTAGCCTCGTCTCGGTGTGCTGGTCATCCTCTGGTTGAGGAGTATCAAGTACTGGTCGGGCTTTTAGAAACTCTCTAGAGGGCTAGCCCTATCTGTGTGGCGACGATCTTAAGGTCTTGAGCCCATATGGCGGGTGAAGGTTGAAATCTATCTGTAGGTCCGGAGATTGACAGGGCTGCGACAAATATTCCTTCGCGGTTGAATATAGGAGCAGTAATGGAAGCGAGTCCAACTTCGCGCTCGGATATCGATTGCGCCCAACCACGCTCTCGCGCAGCATTGATATCCTCCAAGGTGAAGGTTGAGGGCTGTTCCATAATGCTGTCGCGAAGGGCGGGTGCAGAGTGGGCTAAGAAAATTTTAGCGGCGGAACCAGCGTTCAGCGGGAGCCTAGCCCCCACAGGAACTGAATTATGGAGGCCAACATGGGGTTCCTCGGAGGCAATGCACACTCTCGACGCCCCTGCTAGCTGATAGAGCTGGATCGATTCGCCGGTTTTCTCCATGAGCTTGTGCATGAGAGGGGCGGCAATATCGGTGAGATTTGTGGCATTATTAGTGCCGAAAGTGGAAAGGATGTCACCTATGGTCCAGCGGCCGTCGACGGTGCGGCTAAGAAGGTGGTGCACTTCTAGAGCCGTGGCGAGGCGATGAGTGGTCGCGCGGGGGAGTCCAGTCGCTTCGCAGAGCTGATGGAGGGTACAGGGATGCTCGGCCACGGTGAGCATGATGAGTACCGCTCGGTCGAGGACTTTGATGCCGCTTGTCGTGGCCGCAGCGACGGTGAAATTTCCCATAGGGTGATACTATCATCCCAAAAAATGGGATTATAAACTCCCTGACGATAAAAATGTGGGAGATATTGAGCTCGCACGGGCGCCTATCTTAGGAAGTCACTGGAGCGACAGGGGGTGACTAACGCACCTGGGCTATTGCTGCTGTTAAGCCAGCCTCGACTACTTATCATATGGCTGGCCCGCGGGCAATGGGTGTATGGAGACGATATATTCCTAAATATAAAAGTAGCCCGTGGGCTCAGATTGACCTAGGTGCGGGCTGAGTAAACTGCTTCACCAGCTGAATATCACTGGAGAGCCCCAGGGTATTCACGAAGGGATTATCGCAGCGAGAGCAGTGTCGGGAAGGCGCTCTCTCCCTACCTAATCACAGCTAGGTTCGCGGCCATTGCTCCGCCATATTTGCTTCTTTGCATTGGTGGGGATGTTGGGAATCTAAAGAGGTATCAAGACTCTAATTGAAAATATATAGGCCGCATATTGGTGCACAGAATTACTTCAAAACAGCAGGCACACTCTCGTGGGACCGTAATCGAAAGGTCGGTTTGGTGAGGGGGTGAGCCGTGGTCCTTGTTCATAATTGATAAAATCAAGTCTCCCATCTTGATTCTTGGTTCGAAGACACAAAGATTCGCAGCATCAGGATAAAAGTTTTGCCAAATGTCCCCCATTGCTTGGGTGGGGATGTTGCCGATTTCACAGGTTAATATATGAGACATATTTGATCCCCTCACGAAGTGGAAGAAGACCCTCCGGGAATAGCGTGGTTTATATTTATTGGGATGTGTGCAGGGAGAAATCCATCTCCTGAAATGTATTCCTAGCCCTCACCATGGGTGATCAACGACCATTCAACACGGTGAATCTGTCCGAACGTGTCTCGGCGGATACTGTATATATAGGGGCACGCTCGGTGTCGGGAGTTCGAGCGGTGTGATTCTTGGCCGGGCTATTATATGCAGGCCAAAAATAAGCCGAGCACTTTATGCGCGGAGACTGTGGTTCGAGCATCGAAGGGAGGCAGTCTCCAAAGGTAGTCACTCGATAGCGAGCCATACTGAAACCGTCAAAGAATGGGGACAATAAGGGGGTATTCTTGGTGGTTAGCGTGCGCAATATGAGGTGACCGAAGACCCGCTCATGGATTTGAGTGAAAAGGGGCTGGCGTGGTGGGAGTCTACTGGTACTCTGCTGCAATCTGCGGAGTGGAAGACACCGGGTTTCAAACTGGCTGCGCTTAGGCGCGCACGAGGCCTCCGAATCGATGGATATCTAGCCTGTGGGCTTGATTGACGAGCTAGGTCGGGAGGGGACTCTAAGAAAATTTGAGAAATGTAGAATGTGACAGGTGTGTTTGGTGTGACTAATGACTACTTGTGTTATTGTGTGTCGCATGACTTCTTTGCAGCGGATTTTTCGCGCAGTAACCGCACTGGCCACCACAGCTGTGCTGGCTCTAAGCGCACAACCTGCCCTAGCCCAACCCTTCGATAGCGTCAGCTCCCTATCCGGGGTCGATGTTGCAAGCCACCAACACCCAGGGGGCGCGCCCATCGCGTGGGATCACGTAAAATCTGATGGTCACTCCTTTGCTTTCGTCAAAGCGAGTGAAGGTGCAGGTTGGACGAATGATTTCTTTGTTGATGATGCCAATGCCGCTCACGCAGCCGGCCTATCTGTGGGCTCGTACCACTACGCTCGCCCCAGCGGTGATCCTATAGCCCAGGCTCGCCACTACGCTGATCAGATCACCCGAATCGCAGCGCATCCGTTGCCCCCGGTCCTCGACCTCGAGGTCGCAGAGGGTAAAAACCCACAAGAGCTTGCCGCCTGGACTCGCGACTTCCTCAACGAGTTCAAGGCACAATCCGGGCGTCAGCCCATGATTTACACCTACCGCTATTTCTGGATGCATGAAATGGCTAATACCTCCGAATTCTCGGAGTATCCGCTGTGGCTGGCCGCCTACCAAAGTAAAGCCCCGGATCCTGTAGGCGGCTGGGACGTCCTCGACTTTTGGCAACGAACGGGCAAGGGTCGTGTCAGCGGAATCGGAACAGATGTTGATTTGAACCTCTATAATGGTCATCAAGGGCAGTTTGAAGCATTCATTAGCGGTAACTACCAAGCATCCGGTGGCGTATTTGGTGATCTCGGTGAGATCCCAGCTCTCGAATCTCTTCCTGATCTTGGAGCTGATGCATCGCAGTTGGCTAACTCGATCATCAATCTTTTGACTGGTGAGTCCGCTCCGGCTGAGGTCCGACACCAGGTAGCTGAGCTAGGCCTGAGCGCTGAAGCCATCGAAGGCGTTATAGGCTTAGTGCTCCAGCTCATCGCAGAGGGCGAGCTCCCAGTGGAACAAATTCGAGGTATCGCGGAAGGTGACTATAGCGTTGGTGATCTGGTGATCTTGCTGGACAACGCTCAGCACCTTGTCAGTGTCGACCCTGAGCGGGGCAACCTCTTAGGATCATCGGATCTCGAAGCTATCCTCGCTAACCTGTAGGTTCCTGTACCTAATTTCGTTGAAAAGTAGTCCAGAAGGCTCTCCCCGGGATGGGGAGAGCCTCTTTCTGTTAGGTGATAGCTAGCGGAGATACGAAATAATCTGCACTAGTTACCAGACCCTTGTGGAAGGAGAACACCCACATTCCAGCCTTTTTTACACGCGCTCGTGGGGGGTGGAAGTGTGGGGAATACTCTAGTTTCTTCATGGTGCCGATGAGCGCCTTTTTATCGAGACAGGATGCAATAGTCTTGTCGCGTTCGGGTAGCTCATGTGGGGATCCGGCGGTCAGTGGCAGGCTTAAAGCCTTGCTTGCAGGCTCGAGCGTCGCTTGACACCGTTTATTTTCAACACTGATCAGACGGTCAGGGTGATAAGCCGCAATCAGGGGGGCTAGCATGGTAGCTTGTTTGAAGCCTGCGGGGCTGAGGGGTCGCGAGATGCTTCCGCCGTACCACGAAGAGGATGAGACGGTGTCGGCGTGCCTGATCAGAATGAGGCGCGAATCCGTTGGTTGTGATAGGTAGGTCAAGGCGGCATCGAGCACCTGATGATCTGCGGAATAACTAAGCAGTTTGCGAGCCGCAGAGTCGGAGACCCAGCGCAGTTCATCGACCTCGTTATTGGCGACGAATGTGCCACCGATTACCTCGGCTAGCCAATAGTAGACAACCTTCGTGCGTTTTTTTAGAGGATAACTAATTCGCCCCAAAAGTTCTCCGAGCTTGATCTCGTAGCCTGTTTCTTCCGCGATTTCACGCACTGCGGTCATCGCGAGGGACTCGCCGGGATCCACTTTTCCTTTAGCGAGAGACCAGTCGTTAAGGTGAGGGCGGTGAATACACGCAAATTCCACACGGCCCTTGCGATCGTGGCGCCATAAAACGGCGCCAGCAGCGAGAACAGGGGAATCGAATTCAGCAGCAGGAGTAGCTGGAATCTTTTGGAACCGTCGCTCCAGGCGGTGCGGATTCGGGTTATGGGCAGGGTTATGTCGCTGTTGCGACGGAAGTTTTGACATAGTTCGTAGACAATCGGTAGATCGGGATTTTTTCACGAAGGCTCGCCTTTAAGCCAAACGCCCAATTCAGCTTAGCTACTTCTACAACAAAGACAGGCATTGACTCAGGCTTTTATCTACTAGACTGACAATGTTGGGGCGCATGGCGCACCGAAGTGGTAGCAGCTGTGGAAAGGACGACATGCTCAAGATAGCCGTAATGGGTGCCGGAAGTTGGGGTACAACCATGGCCAAAATCGCAGCCGACGCTGGAAATGAGGTGGTGCTGTGGGCACGTCGAGAAGAGGTGGCAGAGTATATCAATACTCATCACCACAACCCTGACTATCTCAGCGATATCTACCTGCGCACTATTGTGGCTACTTCAGATGCTCGTGCAGCGATATCCGAGGCTGATATCGTAGTCTTCGCGATTCCTAGTCAAACGCTGAGAGGCCATGTATTGACGTGGGCCGAGTTTATACCTTCGCATGCGCTGGTGGTTTCTCTGGCCAAGGGCGTGGAAAAGCAGACATTTATGCGCATGTCTGAAGTCATAGCTCAGGTTAGCGGTATTGATTCGCGCCGCATAGCGGTTCTCACCGGCCCTAATCTAGCTCGAGAAATAGCCCTTGAACAGCCCGCTGCTACCGTTATTGCGTGCCCAGATGAGCACCACGCCCAAGTGATCCAAGAGGCTCTAGCTGCGCCTTATTTTCGCCCCTATACCAATACTGACGTCGTTGGATGCGAAATTTCAGGGGCATGTAAGAATGTCATTGCTCTAGCTTGCGGTATGGCGGCGGGGCGGGACCTAGGAGAAAATACACTCGCTACCTTGATTACTCGGGGCCTGGCGGAAATCTCCAGGCTGGGCATCGCCCTCGGAGCTAATCCGCTCACCTTCGCTGGGCTTGCCGGCATGGGGGACCTAGTGGCCACCTGTTCCTCGCCCTTGTCGCGCAATCGCACCTTCGGTGATCGCTTAGGGCGCGGCGCCAGTTTGGAGCAAGCTCGTGCAGCCACGCACGGTCAAGTAGCTGAAGGGGTCACGTCCTCAGCCTCGGTCTATGAATTAGCTCAATCAATGGGGGTTGAGATGCCGATTAGTCAAGCGGTATACGCCGTGTGCCACAAGGGGATGACAGTGGAAGAGATGGTGGGGCAACTCATGGGTCGCTCAAAGAAAAGTGAGCACGAGAATTCGGGGTATAGTAATCAGCTGTGATTGCAACCGATTCCCGAATTAAGATCGCCGTGATTTACGGTGGGCGTAGCTCCGAGCATTCCATCTCCTGTGTTTCCGCTGGAGCGATTATGCAGCATCTCGATCCCAGTCGCTTCGAGATTATTCCCCTGGGGATTACTCAAGACGGCACATGGACCGTGGGGGAGAGTGATCCTCGTAACTTGCTCATTCAAGGTAGAACGCTTCCTAAAGTGAAGCTCAAGGAGGAGATCAGGCTTGCTCATACTCCCGCTAACAAAGGCGAGATTCGCTACCTAGATGGCCGCCTGTATGCGCGTGTAGATGTCATTTTTCCAGTTCTGCACGGTCCCTACGGAGAGGACGGCACAATTCAGGGTTTCTTTGACTTATCGGGAATTCCCTATGTCGGCTGCGGGGTCTTGGCTTCGGCGTGCAGCATGGATAAGGAATACACCAAGCGCATCCTCGGCGCGGCAGGGCTGCCGGTAGGCCGTGAGAAGGTTCTCGGCCCGGGAGAGATCTTGAGCGCCACAGACAGGGACAGTCTTGGCCTGCCTGCTTTCGTTAAACCCGCACGCGGAGGTTCATCGATCGGTATCTCTCGGATTGAGTCATGGGAAGAACTCGATCAAGCCCTCATCGAGGCTCGCCAATACGATGCGAAGGTCGTCATTGAATCGGAGATCATCGGCAGTGAAATCGAATGCGGAGTCCTCGAAAACGCGGAGGGCACCCTGCGCGCCTCTGTGCCTGCTCAGCTTGTGGACACCGATGCCAGCGAGGGCGGATTTTATGATTTTGACACCAAATATCTCGACAGTGTTGTCAGCGCAGTCATTCCCGCCGCGATCCCACACAACCACACCGCGGAGATCCAACGCCTGGCAATCGAGGCATTTAAAGCGCTTGACTGCACTGGACTTGCTCGAGTCGACTTCTTCCTAACCGATCATGGTCCAGTTATTAATGAAATCAACACCATGCCAGGTTTCACCCCTATTTCCATGTATCCCCAAGTGCTTGCGGCATCGGGTGTCGACTATCCAGAACTCCTCGAAATTCTCATTGACCACGCTCTGAACTGTAATAGACGCTGAACCCCTCACGCCCTCTAAAACCCCACGAATCCACCTCCAAAAACTAGACCAAGAGGTGGCTTCTCCTAGAGGTGATGCGATATAGCTTGCGATATCGCAACTAGCGCCGCATTCCCGCGCGCTTGAGGGATATGGGCGGCAACTACCTGGCTCTTATTGATCGCATACCAGGTGCTCGCAGTGGTACCGTTGCCCACAATGACGTCTTCAAACCACACGATATCGTTAACCTGCTGCAAGACAGCGCCCGCCGTATAATTCTGGGGATATTCCACCCCACATCGCACCACGATTGCCTCTTCACCGGGTGCGGACCACGCCACCATTTCTGTCCCCAGATCGGTGGTACTGCGCCTATAACCGCTATCTAAATCATTCGGCAAAGCGGCGAGCACCTCCTGGCATGCCGCTTTTTGTTGCGGCCCTACAGCACTAGAGAGTCCACTCAGGGGGATAGGATTGGGTGGAAATTCTTGGTGGGGAATTATCGCAACAGCGGCTGCAATATCCTCCAGGGGATGAGGGTGATCACCGAGGGATAGATCGTCGGCAGTGATAGCGATTATTTTTGCACGATTGACGCTGTACCACGTTTTAAGGGTTGACGCTGGCGTGGCATCTGATACTTCAAGCCATCGAGTACCGCCGACCTCAACTATATTGCTCAGTGACGTGTATTGACGTGGTAAATTCACCCCACACCGGGCTGTGATCCGCTCGAGGGAAGACGAGCTCCAGGCTGCTGCCCCAGGTGGGATCGGGGCCACTATATCAGCGCGAGGATGTCCTAATACCGAGGTTGGTAGCGCTGCAAGAAATTCTTCACACTCGATCGAGCTAGATTCTGGAGTGTCCAAGGTGGACATGGCCACCGGCTGATGAGCACTGTGGTTATAGACCATCTTGGCTCCCACTAGAACAGCTACCATAAACGACATAGCCAAGATCAAGGCGATGACAATGGGTAGGGGTCGCACTGGCATGGGGGATGATTGCATAGTGAAAAATCATAGTCGGCTCGTACCGGAAAACCTCAAGGTACTTCTCGACATAGCGGGATATAGGCCACACTTCTGCATCAGATGGTGGCGCTTGTCATTGTTATCATCAATAATATTAAAAGATTATTTTAGGTAGATGAACAACAGTACCTTCGGGGTTAACCTCTATAGAGCACCCGATAACAGACCACTAGCCTTTTCAACCAAGAGAGAACGATGGAAGACGGAAAAGACCCTAAAAACCCCACCCTCTCGGAAGTCGGCGAGAAAGCCGTCATCGACACCATTCTGCGCACTGCTCCCAGCACCCGTAATGGAGACGACGCCGCAGTACTTGATTACGGCGCCCCCAACTCGAGGATGGTGGTCACCACCGATATGTTGGTTGAGGAACGGCACTTCACCAAAGAATGGTCCAATCCAGCTGAAATCGGACGCAAGGCTATAACCCAGAATTTTGCCGACGTCGAGGCCATGGGTGCTCGCCCCGTAGCAGCTCTTCTGTCGCTGTCAGCACCCGGGTTTACCCGACTGCAATTCGTTTCCGAATTAGCCCGCGGCATCAACGAACGTATCAGTGATTACGGCGCTGAACTCATCGGCGGAGATATGACCGACGGTGAGTATATCGTGATCTCAGTAACCGCTATCGGTCAACTCGGAGGACCACTCGAACCGCTCCATCTCCGCAACGCCCGCCCTGGACAAATCGTGGTCGCTTCTGGAGGAATCGGTGAATCCGCCACCGGTCATGCCCTGCTTGCTCGTCTCGGACGCGAAGCAGCTCTGCCAGAATTCGAATCCCTGCTCCGTGCCCATTGCTCCACCATCATGCCCCCAGGACGCGGCTACGTTGCTCGCTCGGCGGGGGTGAGCGCCATGACAGATAACTCCGACGGACTCGTGCGCGATATCCACGCCATCGCGGCGAAATCGAAGGTTGCAATCAATCTGGACTCCCAGGCTATTGGCCCCACTGAAGATATTATGCGCGCCTGCGAGATTCTCGAGGAAGACCCGTGGAAATTTGTCCTCAGCGGCGGCGAAGACCACACCCTCATTGGCACCACCTTCGGTCCCGCTCCTACTGGCTTCCGCGCCATTGGTACCGTGCTGAGCCATCACCCCCAGGGCCTCGTCACGGTTGATTCAGCACCTCCGCGCTACCAGGAAGGTTGGGGAAGCTTTTAACACAAGGGGGAAACGTGACCTATTTTGAAGAAATAAACATCCACCCCAGCTGGCGTGAGCCGCTACGCGAAATAGCTCCGCTCATCAATGCCATGGGGGAGTTCCTGCAGCGCGAAGAGGAAGCAGGAATTCCCATCGCGCCGCCAGCGCATCTACGCTGGCGGGCACTACAAACTCCACTCGCTAGCACCAATGTCCTCATTATTGGACAAGACCCCTATCCCACTCCAGGGCACGCACAAGGGCTGGCTTTCAGCATAGCCCCAGGGATCTGGCCACCAGCTCGAAGTCTCAGCAATATCTTTCGCGAACTCAGCGACGATCTCTCCATCCCCCAACCAACAACCGGAGACCTCAGTGCCTGGCAGCAGCAGGGCGTTATGCTGCTGAACACGGTGTTGACAGTGCGGGCCGAGGCCAACGGAGCCGGATCCCATCGCAATAAAGGCTGGGAACACATCACTGCGCATATCGTGGATACTCTCATCAACCGCCAGCAGCCACTTGTGGCCATCCTCTGGGGCCGCGAAGCCCAGAAACTTAGCCCCCACTTTGCTGGGCATCCGGATAGTATGGTTATCTCTTCACCACATCCCTCACCGCTATCGGCGCGCCGGGGATTTTTTGGCTCTCGGCCGTTTTCTCGGGCAAATGAATATTTGCGCGACCACAAACTGCCCTCCGTTGAGTGGCAGTTGTAGAATGAAAACTCTATGTCACAATTATTGAGCCTTGATGCCATGGCCCTCACGGGCTGGGTGCGGCGCGCCGCGAGTGAATTGGAAATCCGTCGCGAGGAGATCAACGCACTCAATGTCTTCCCCGTCCCCGATGCAGACACCGGCTCTAATATGGCTCACACCATGCTAGCCGCACTCACCGAGGTGGACCGCCTCGACGGCGAGGACCAACACGATATCGCACTTGTTAGCGCAGCCCTAGCTCGAGGCGCAACACTTGGAGCACGGGGCAACTCGGGCTTGGTCCTCAGTCAAGTTCTCCGTGGAATCGCCCAATACGCTCGAGACGAAGGCGTGTCGGGCCCCCACATAAAAAAGGCACTTGAAGCTGGATATACCTTTGCGATGGGAGCAATCGCTCAACCGGTAGAGGGCACAGTGATTACGGTGTTGCGCGCTGCGTCGGTAGCTGCAAATCAAACCGATGACCACGATCTTATGGCTATTGTCACAGCAGCCACACAAGCTGCGCGCCGCGCTCTTGAACGGACGCCATCGCAACTGCAAGCGCTTCGCGACGCAGGTGTCGTTGATGCAGGGGGGCAGGGACTAATCGTGATCCTCGAGTCGCTATGTTGGATAGTTGCCAGCTCTCGTAAGCCGCGACACAAAGAGACTGAGATTTCCGAATATCAGGTGGGAGTGGACACCCTCGCTCAACTTGCTGGCGCACAGCGCGTGGAGGAAGCGCCCGCGAGAAAACCGGTGCCTCGAGGGAATTTTGGACAGCCCGAGGGGCTGGCGGAAATTCTTAACCCGCAGCGCATGCCTTCGCACAACCTACCAGCTTCCAGCCCGCACGAAGACATGACTAGTAGTTATTTGGAAGTTATGTTTATGCTTCGGGGCTGTCACCCTCAGGTTATCCGTGACAACCTGGAACCGCTTGGTGATAGCGTGGTCATTGCCAGTCTCGATAACGCAGGGGATGCTCACCGTGTGCACATACATTCGCATCATGCAGGTAAGGTCATCGAGCTCGCTTTTGCGCTGGGCGAGGTCTCGCAGCTGCGTCTGGAGGCCCTGCCGGATATCTCTACCCCTGCGCTAAGCTCGCGCGTCATTCTCGCGATTACTCCGCCAGGTGAATTAGCGAAGCTATACGAGCGTTCGGGGGTACAGGTCGTCGCGGTCGACTCAAGTGCCGATATCGTCTACACCGTAGTGTCAGCTGCACGAGCTACGCAGGCTGATGAGATTATTCTACTGCCCAACGGATTCTTGGAAAAAGCCCAGTTGAGCGCCGTTGAGCGCGCAGGCTACGCTTTCGAGCAAACCCTGCTGATTGTGCCTACCGGCGCCGTGGTGCGAGGGCTTGCGGCAGTTGCCGTCCATGATCCCGCTCAGCCACTCGCGGTCGATGGATACGCCATGGCAGAAGCGATCAACGCCATGGAGTATATGCGGGTCAGACAGGCCGATAAGGCGCGTCTGACATCTGTGGGTGCGTGCGCAAAAGGTGACTATTTAGGCGTAGCTTCCCGCGATATCCGGAGCATCTCCGATACATTCCTTGACGCGATCACATCCTGCTGCCGCATACTCATCCGCGATAACACTGAACAATTGACGGTGCTGATCGATGCCTCCATGGCCGCGCATATAGATCACGAGAGTATTCTCGCCGCCTTACCGAAACGCCCGAAGGCCACCTTGCCCCTGGAATTGACTCTTTATATTGGGAGCGACTTCGGGTCACTCGCCGAAATTGGCGCTGAATAGGACAGTTGCGATGCCCATTAGTTGGACTGACACCCGCCCCTTGAATTCGCTCTTACCCGCGAAAGAGGCTCGCGCCATCAAAAAGCATTTGGGTTATTCCACTGCCAACGAACTCCTCGGACACTTGCCACGCAGCTTTGCAACTCGCCATTCGCCGATGAGTATGGATAGTCTTACCGAGGGCGATATCGTGACCTGTATCGGGGTGATCCAGTCGGTTTCCGTTAATGATACAGGGCGCACCTTTGTCCTTACTGCCACTATTTACGATGGGCAACGACAGATCACGGCCGTGTTTTTTAGGGTGCGATGGTTACAAAAAGTCCTGCACGAAGGCGTGGTAGCACTTTTTACAGGGAAACTGAAATATTTTCGCGGCGAAGCCCAGTTGCAGCACCCCGACTATGTCATCTTGGATAAAGCCGCATTAACCAGCGATCCAGACTCCGATACGGTTTATGATGACGAGGGTGACTGTAGTCGCTATATAGCGCATCTTGAGACCATTCCGATCTATCCAGCAACGAAAAATCTTCCCACGTGGCGCATTGCTGCCGCAATTGCTGAAGTCCTCAGGCGCACTCCCCACATATCAGATCCCCTAGCTGCCTATATCCCTCCCGGATTCCCCAGCCTCGACGCAGCTATTAGGGGATTGCACCAGGATCCACAAACGAAACCTAGCTATTATCGTGATCGTTTTGCCTTCGATGAGGCTCTAGCCCTGGCTACCGTCATGGCCACCCGACGCCAAGAATCTCGCGCTCGGCTAGCTCCTCGCCTCGAGCACATTCCCAATGCCTCCGCTGCGCAACTCATCGTTAGCCTTCCGTATGCTCTTACTGACGGACAACGATCAGTCATAGCCGACATAGCCGCTGATCTCACCCTCGAGCACCCGATGCAACGTCTGCTCCAAGGTGAAGTGGGCTCAGGTAAAACCGTGGTGAGCCTGGTTGCCATGCTGCAGGCAATCGACAACGGCAAGCAGTGTGCGCTTTTGGCGCCAACGGAAGTTTTAGCTCACCAACACGCACGCAGCCTTAAGGATCTTCTAGATCTTGCGGGGCTGGATGATATTGCGGTCACCGTATTGAGCTCGGGTATGCCAATCGCACAGCGTCGGCAAGCGTTGCTTGACTGCGTCTCGGGGCAAGCAGATATCGTTGTGGGAACCCACGCCCTCATTCAAGAATCCGTCGAATTCTTTGACCTTGGGTTTTGCGTCGTTGACGAGCAGCACCGGTTCGGTGTGGAACAGCGTGACGCCCTGCGTAGCAAGGGAAAAAACGGCCTAACGCCCCATCTGCTTGTTATGACAGCGACACCCATCCCACGGACCGTGGCGATGACGCACTTCGGCGATCTCAGTAGTTCGGTACTAAGAGAACTACCCCAGGGGAGAAAACCAATCAAGAGCTTTTGCGTACCAACGTGGCTAGAGGCCTGGACCAAGAGGATGTGGGAGGTGGTTCGCGAACAAATAGCATCGGGGCATCAGGTTTATGTGGTGTGCCCCCGAGTGCACAAGGAGGGTGGGGTGCTAGAAACCCACGCCCAACTCAGCTCTCATCAACTGAGCGATTTCACAGTGGAATGTCTCTACGGCTCTCTCGCACCACGCGATAAAGATGACATTATGAAGCGCTTCGCGCAAGGCGATATAGATGCTCTGGTGTCCACAACGGTCATTGAGGTAGGTATCGATGTTGCTAATGCTACCGTTATGATCGTGTTGGAGGCAGACCACTTCGGCGCCTCTCAGTTGCATCAACTGCGAGGGCGGGTTGGGCGTGGTGGCAATGCCTCACACTGTTTTTTCGTCACCGAAGCTGAGCAGGAGAGTGCTAGTTTTATGCGCATTAAACAACTCAGTGAAACGACCGATGGTTTTGAGGTAGCCGACCTAGACCTGAGCATGCGTCGTGAAGGCGATGTTCTGGGCAGCGCCCAGTCGGGGACGAGACGCGCAGTTCGCTACCTCGATCTGTTACACCATGCACATCTCATCGAGCATGCTAACGCTCGCGCGCGTGATCTTGTGGAGGAGAACCCCCGCCTCGCCCAGCTTCTGACATCCCGCTACACAGAGCACGATCGGGACTATCTCGAAAAGAGTTAAAATGCAGCGCAATGATAAACTAAAGCCCATGAAAATCTGCGCCCCATTCCTAGGAATCGTCCGCTACACAGTAGCAGTAGGCGACCGCGTTGAAACCGGCGCGGAATTAGCCATCGTCGAGGCCGTGAAACTCGAGACATCGATCGTGGCACCAGGTCCTGGGATTGTTAGCGAATTGTGCTTCAATGATTTCGAGGACGTCCTAGGCGGAGACCCGCTGCTCGTGATTGCTGAGGAGGGCTAGTAGATGGGCAAAACGCGAATTATTGCTGGACAAGCTCGCGGCCGCAAGATCAAAGTTCCCGAGCAGGGGACCCGGCCTACCTCAGACAGGGCCCGTGAAGGCTTATTCTCTTCTCTTCAAGTACGCTTCGGCTTTCAAGATTCGCGCGTTCTCGACCTCTTTGCAGGTTCAGGAGCGCTCGGCCTAGAAGCGGCCTCTCGGGGGGCTAGCGAGGTGGTATTGGTCGAGTCCCAGGCCAGTGCCTGTGCGATCATCAAAGAGAACGCTGCAGTGGTAGGCCATCCTGGTGTGAGCATTGAACAAAGGGCCGTGTCTAGCTATTTAGCGATGGCGCCTCATCACTATTTTGACATGGTGCTGGCAGATCCCCCCTATGAGCTCGAGGATGTTGCCGTCATCGAGATGCTCACGGCGCTTAAACCCCTGCTTGTAGATGGTGCCGCTGTGGTGGTCGAACGCCACCGTGACTCTCCTCAAACTGCATGGCCCGCAGGTTTTACCCCAACCACCCAAAAATTAAAGAAGCGTACCTTCGGTATAGCGCGTATGGATATGGCTGTTTTTGATTCCGAATTAGCGGACGGGTAATGGCGATGAATAAGCATATGCGCAGAGCGGTTGCCCCTGGGTCCTTTGACCCGGTGACGATGGGACATATTGATATCTTCCGTCGCGCTGCGGCCCAATTTGACGAATTAACGGTCCTGGTGACTGCGAATCCGAATAAGCAAAATGGACTGTTTAGCGTGAGGGAACGTATCGATCTCATCGAGCGTAGTCTTAGCGATGTACCCAATATCGTGGTGGATTGGTGGGCAGATCTTTTGGTCGATTACACCAGCGCACACGATATTTCAGTCATCGTCAAGGGCCTACGATCCTCCCTCGACTACGAGTACGAGGTGCCGATGGCGCAGATGAACCGCAATCTCTCCGGGGTGGACACCGTGTTTTTTATGACAGATCCCAAATACGGTCACGTGTCCTCGACTCTGTGCAAAGAAGTGATTCGGTTTGGCGGAGATATCAAAGAAGTGTTACCTCCGCACGTTGAGAAAGCCATCAAGGAAAAGTACAACAAGCCCCTCGACTAGGTCAAGATACTGGAAAGGAATTCCTGGGTACGTGCGTGCTGAGGATTATCCAGGACCTCCTCCGGACGGCCAGATTCAACAACTACGCCACCATCCATGAAAACCACCTGATCGGATACCTCCCGAGCGAAACCCATCTCATGAGTGACAACAAGCATAGTCATTCCCTGTTCAGCCAAATCACGCATTACGCGGAGAACCTCCCCAACCAGTTCAGGGTCGAGAGCAGAGGTAGGCTCATCAAATAGCATCAACTTGGGATCCATCGCCACCGCGCGGGCAATAGCGACCCGCTGCTGTTGGCCACCAGATAGCTGAGCCGGAAAAGCATCCGCTTTGTGCGCTAGTCCCACCTGGGCAAGGAGTTCCCTGGCGCGCTCATTTGCTTTGTCAGAATCCATTTTCTTTACATAAATCGGAGCTTCAGTGATATTCTCCAGCGCGGTGCGATGCGGAAATAGGTTGAAGTTTTGGAAAACCATACCGATATCGGAGCGCTGACGAGCCGCCTCTTTCTCGGAAATTTCGTAGAGTACGCCATTCTTCTCGCGGTAGCCGATTAAAGTTCCGTCGACGTAGAGGCGACCCGCGGTGACTTTCTCCAAGTGGTTGACGCAGCGCAAGAAGGTGGACTTACCGGAACCGCTCGGTCCGATCAAACACGTTACTGAGCCCTTCGGAACTATAAGGTCGATACCTTTGAGGACTTTGAGGCCGGAGAAAGACTTACAGACCTGTTGAGCCTCAATCATGGGTGTATTCATCTTTGAGTACCTTCTCTTATTTCCGCTTAGGGGTCTCGGGAACAATATTGATATTTTTCGGAAGCGTTCCCTCTGCATCGGCTAGGGCGCTGAGTTGGCGAGCTGTCAACTCCTTGGTTGCCCCACGATCGTAGTAAATCTCTAGGTAGTGTTGGCCCACCATCAGCAACGAGGTGATAACGAGGTACCACGTTGCCGCAACAAGAAGCAAAGGAATCGGGTCAAAAAGAGCGTTCGCAATATCCATGGCCCGCCCGTATAACTCCATTGAATAAGGAATCGCGACGACGAGCGACGTGGTCTTGAGCAGGGAAATGAACTCATTGCCTGTGGGAGGCAAGATGATACGGCGTGCCTGCGGCAAGATTGTGCGGCGAATAGTGGTCCACCAACTCATACCGAGGGCCTTTGATGCTTCGATTTGTCCAGGGGGCACAGCCTGAATCCCGGAGCGCACGATTTCTGCCATATAGGCCGCCTCGTTCAGACCGAGTCCTAGGACGGCGAGGAAGAACGTATTTCTCAGTGCGCTTTCGAGGTCGATCTCAGCTATCCCCAGGTTGAGTACTTTGAAAATATTGCCAGCTAGACCCCAGAACACCAGTTGTACATAGACTGGGGTGCCTCTAAAGATCCATAAATAAGACCATGCGATGGCGCTCAACACGGGATTGGGCGACATCCTTAGGATGGCGAGGATCTGACCGAGGACAACGCCAATAAGCATGGCTAGCACTGTGAGCGCAATAGTGTGCAGAGCCGCTTCGGCAATACGAGTATCGAAAAGGTACTGAAAATAAGTGTCCCACCCGAAGGCTTCATTTTGGCTACATGAATAAATAAAAAGAGCGACAATGCTCAGCAAGATGGTGGCCGTAACCCACCGTCCTGGGTGGTGGAGTGATTTAGCCTCAATGGGTTTGGGGCCTCGTGGGGTGCTCATAACAAGAATCTTTCGAATGTTTAGACTCCCTCGGTTGCTCATGCGGTGCCAAGGGAGTGGGTGGGATATCAGAGGATGGTTGGCTAGTTGATGGGCTGACCATTGATAGCAGCGGCTTCAACGAGGCCATTCTTCATGCCCCACTGAGCTAAAATCTCTTCGTAGTCGCCGTTGTCGATGAGGTGCTGGAGGGCGGCTGCGAGAGCGGGGGCTAATTCTGAGCCCTTTTTAACGGGCCAACCATAGTTGGCAACGGCGAAGATATCTCCAACTAGTTCGAGTCTATCCTCAGAGCGTTCAACAGCCCACGCGACCGTGGGGGAGTCGCCCGAGAATGCATCGGCACGCCCAAGGATGGCAGCATTAGCGGCGGCATCGGAGCTGTCGAAAGATAAGGTTTTGATTGCTGGTTTGCCAGCTGCTTCACATGCTGCCGAGCGTTCGGCTACATCTACCGTCTCGGAGACTGAGGCCCGTTGAACGGCCACAGTCAGGCCACACGCCTCATCGGGATCGACGCCTGAGCCGGGAGCTGCGGCCCACTGGATACCGGCATTGAAATAATCGACGAAGTCGAAGTTAGCCCTCCGCTCCTCGTTATCGGTAAAGCCGGAAGCCCCGAATTCTACGGAGCCACCGTCGATTTGGGGCAGGATCAATGAGAAGTCGAGGTCCTTAACTTCCAGTTCCAAGCCCAGCACGGAAGCGGCCGCACGAGCAAGATCGATATCAAAGCCGATGATCTTACCATCGGAATCTTTAAATTCAGCGGGGGCGAAGGGTGGGTTGGTGCCAATGCTGATCTTGCCATCCTCAGCGATGTCTGATGGAACGAGAGCGGCTATAGCGTCAACGGTGTCAGGAGTAATTTCCTTCCAACCAGAGGGAAGACCGTTACTGGCAGCGGAGGACGGGGATTCACCATCAATGGCGGCGGTATTACCTTCCGTGTTTGTAACGCAACCGCTGAGGAGTAAACCGACGGTGACTATGCTCGCTGCCGAGCGGTAGATCGATTGGTGTTTCATCGTTGAAGTCATGGAAATAAATTTATCACACTGAATAAATTTTTCATACCCTTTACGGTGGACGTCTTACCCCCGTAATCGACAGGAGACAATAAAATGTCTCCAAGCAGTGGTTATACCGGAGGTTTGGGGGTGCCTGACCAACCTTTGCGGAGTCAGCCCTGCGAGGCAGTTATCGAATATATGCATACAATTCACAAAATATGCGGAAAGTATGCATTTGATTACGGGAATGATGCTCGCCACCAATACTTCACAAAGGGGGCTGAGAACAGCCTGGTTCAGGTCTCTCCACCCGCACCCAGTTACTTGTGACCTCAAACCGCGCGAAGGTGCAAGCGATAATCGTACCCGCGCTACTAGTCCAACCAGACACACTCGGCACACACGCGGGTAACTACTTCGCTATTCGGAAACCTTGTTAGTTCTTCGATCCCTGGGTATTAAAGCGTTCGAGGATCATCACGGCACCAGCAATGGCGCCACCGAGCGCCATCATGGACAGCAACCAGCCAGTATTGCCACTCGGTGCGAGAAGCTCTCCCGAATCGCCAGTCCACGGCCATAGTGCACGTAACGAACCCAACATCAGCCCCGCCATCGCCATCATGGTGAGAGAGTGATGGTTATTGAGCAGATAATTTAACACTTTGATAAACAACGACAGCCCCGTGAGCGCCCCCGCGACAAAGACCAAGAGGACCGTGAGGTTGCGTTCGCTCACTGCGCCAATAACTGGCTCATATAGACCGATCGCTAGGAGAATGAAGGATCCGGATACTCCAGGTAATACAAGCGCGCAGATAGCAATAGCAGCAGCCCCAAATATGATCAGTAGTGATGGATCAGATTTCTCGGCCGAGGTGAATCCGGTGAGGAAAAACATACCTATAGCGGTTGCAACGAGGAGCGAAAGCGCAGGGATCAACTTGGCTTTTAAGTCCTGCTTGTTGGTCTGCTTGATCGGGACGACCAGTGAGACAGCAACCATACCGAGAAAAAGGGCGTGGGCAGTCTGGGGAGAATTCTCCACAAAGGAATGAACCACTCCAGAAAGCGCAAAGACAGTACCTAGCATTCCCACAGCCACCGCAGCGAGGAAGAGCCACTCGACTTTCCTCACCGCAGCCGCAAGGTTCGAACGATCGCGAACGAGCGATTTCGCCACGTTCAGCAGCGCGTCGGCGTTGTTAATCGCGCGCTCGTAAATACCACTGATGAGCGCAATTGTGCCACCGGAGACGCCCGGAACCATCTCGGCAAGTCCAATGAGAGCACCAATGACAACATGAACAAGATGTGAAACAGGGTTTGAGGAGCGGATCCCCTGAGTTGAGTGGTCCATTGAGCGCCTTACTGTTTATATGAGTATCAGATTTTTTATAATGTGATAGCAAAACCGCCACGTGTAAAAATACTCCGTGGCGGTGACTATCGTGCCCCTGGTGAGACTCGAACTCACACTGGACGGGTTTTGAATCCGTTGCCTCTGCCAATTGGGCTACAGGGGCGCACGGGGAAATATTAACCTATTTTCTAGATTTCTGGAAATCCCAACGTCATCCTACCCATCCCCGACTATTCCCGCGATCGACTAGACTGGTCTTTCGTGACTGAGATGGAGAACAACAAAATCGACGCCCCACGCCGCCTTATGCTCATTGACGGTCATTCTATGGCTTTCCGTGCTTTCTACGCGCTTCCGAGCGATAAATTCTCCACGTCTGGAGGTCAGCACACCAATGCTGTCTACGGTTTCCTTTCTATGCTTGCAGGATTAGTACGCGAAGAAGAACCCTCTCATATCGCGGTGGCCTTTGACCTCGAGGCTCCTACTTTTCGCAGTGAACTGTTCCCAGATTACAAGGCACAGCGTGCGCCCACCCCTGAGGAGTTCAAAGGGCAAATTTCGCTAATCAAGGACGTGCTTGAAGTCCTTGGCCTGAAAACCATCGAAAAAGACCATTATGAGGCCGATGATGTGATTGCCACATTGGCTACCGCCGCTCAACCCCTTGGTTTTACTACTCTTATAGTTACTGGAGATCGCGATTCTTTCCAGTTGGTGAACGATTCCACCACGGTGCTGTATCCCATGAAGGGGGTTTCGGTTATGCACCGCTTTACCCCTGAAGCTGTGCAGGAAAAGTATGGTCTGAGTCCTGAGCAATACCCGGACTTCGCAGCTCTTCGGGGCGACCCATCGGATAATCTCCCCTCGATTCCAAAAGTGGGAGAGAAAACCGCAACCAAGTGGATTACCCACTACGGTAATCTAGACAACTTGCTTGCGCATGCTGAAGAAATTGGGGGAGTAGTAGGCAACAATCTCCGCGAGCGCATTGATCAAGTGCGTATGAATCGCACGCTCACCGAGATGGTCAAAGATCTTCCCTTAGAATTGTCCCCGGAGCAGCTCCAGCGGGGAACGGTCGATATTACGGCGGTTCTGGATAAATTTTCAGATCTCGAATTTGGTAAAAATCTTCGCGAACGCATTTTTGAAGCCCTAGGTTTAGGGGAGCAACCTCAGACTCAGGAATCGGCCCGCGACGAAAGAGAACTCATCGAAGACAGTCAACCTGTCCATCATTGGTTAGAAGATCCTAGCCGTGACCTAGCTGCGGGAACGGCGGTCTATATTCAAGGGAGAGGAACACCGGCGAGCGGCGACGCCTATGCCTATGCACTCCTCGATAGCAAGAACCATGTTATCGTGGGTGACTTTGCAGATCTGAGCCCCGAGGAGGAGAAGGCGCTGGCTAAATTCTTCTCCAGCGACGCCCCCAAGATTATGCATGAGGCCAAAGCGTGCTACCACATGTTAAAGGGACGCGGGTTCACTTTATCGGGGATCCGCCATGATACTGCTGTGGCTGCCTATATATTGCGCCCCGGCCAGCGAACCTACTCTCTCGAGGATGTTTATCAGCGGCATCTTCAGGGACAACTCGGTGCCGATAACGGGGGTCAATTGAGCTTGATCGACGAGGATAACCATCGCATCCTTAAGGACTCTGTTCGGGCAATTATCTCGCTAGCTGAATCCTTGACCAAGGAATTGCAAGAAATGGACTCCTTCGAGCTTTATAGCGACTTAGAGATTCCTCTTATCCAGTCACTCGCTGTGATGGAGGATGCCGGAATTGCGGTGGATCGAGCTGTGTTAGAGGAACAGCTGGCAGACTTCAAAGACCAAGTGGCCAGGGAGGAAGAGGCAGCACGTGAGCTCGCGGGTGACCCGACGCTCCTCCTGACCTCACCGAAACAGCTGCAGGTTGTCCTTTTTGAAACTCTGGGACTTCCCAAAACTAAAAAAACCAAGACAGGCTACTCCACAGCAGCTAAAGAGATTGAAGCGCTTGCTGTCAAATATCCGCATCCCTTCCTTGATCATCTTTTAGCACACCGCGAATATCAGAAAATGAAGACCACTCTAGAGGGTCTGATTAAAGCTATCGGCGAGGATGGGCGTATTCACACCACCTTTAACCAAACTGTGACGTCCACGGGCAGACTATCCTCCACGGAACCTAACCTGCAGAATATCCCAGTGCGAACTGCAGCCGGGCGCAAAATCCGCTCCGCCTTCACTCCTGGGCCAGGGTACGACACGCTCTTGACTGCCGATTATTCCCAGATTGAAATGCGAGTGATGGCGCATCTTTCGCAAGATGTTGGCCTTATTGAGGCGTATCAACGTGGTGAGGATCTTCATAATTACGTGGGATCAAAAGTATTTGATGTCCCCGTTTCTGAAGTGACGGCGGAGTTGCGCCGCCGCGTCAAGGCCATGTCCTACGGGCTGGTCTACGGGCTCTCGGCCTTCGGCCTATCACAACAGCTGGGAATCACCCCAGGTGAGGCCAAGGGAATCATGGAAAACTACTTCGAGCGCTTTGGTGGAGTTAAACGTTATCTTGATGATATCGTCGAACAAGCTCGACGCAGTGGATACACAGCTACCCTCTTCGGGCGCCGGCGTTATTTACCAGAGTTGAGTTCCACAAATCGGGTTGCTCGGGAAAACGCCGAACGTGCGGCTTTGAATGCGCCCATCCAAGGAAGCGCTGCCGATATCATTAAAGTTGCTATGTTGCGCGTCGACCGGCATTTGGAGAAAACGCAATCTCGGGTGCTCCTCCAAGTCCACGACGAGTTGGTGGTAGAGGTAGCTCCCGGGGAACTCGACATGGTTACCAAGATTGTGGAAGCCGAGATGGACCGAGCCATATCGCTCTCGGTTCCCCTGGAAGTATCAGCCGGACATGGAGCTAACTGGGAAGAGGCTGCCCACTAAAGTTTCTAGTGGTGGCCTTATAGAGGGCGGTGAGCCTGAATGATCATAGTACCTGGGAAAATTTTGCCGCGGAGAGGAGACCATTGGCCCCACGTTGTTTCCAAAGAATCCGGCCATTCGGGTTCGACGAAGGCGTCGATGTGAAAACCACTGGTGGCTAAGGCGTTGATGTGGTCGGCCAAGGTGTGCTGAAATTCCACATAGTCAGGGCAAGTATCGTCAGCGGAATATTCCACGTAGTCCTTCTCAAAGTACGATGTGACTGCCATGAGTCCTGCTTCGCCTGGATCGTCGAGAAAAACCCATCGCATGGGATGGTTCGTGGAATAAACAAAACGTCCACCGGGGGTGAGCAAATTATAGATTGAACCAAATAACTCGGTGAGATCTTCCACGAAAGGAATGGCGCCAAAAACCGAGAAGACACAATCGAATGTTTCTTGGGCAAAGGGGAGAGCTGTGGCATCAGCCTGTACTAGAGGCAACGAGGTCGCTGCATACTTGAGCATGGACGATGAAATGTCGAAGCCCACCACGAATGCGTGGGGGAAGCGCACCTTCAACCACTGGGAACAGGGAGCCGAGCCGCAGCCTAGTTCGAGGACAGTATGCTGGGAGAGATCACCCAGCAACTGGGCCTCTTGCTCGTGAAGCATCTCAGGGCACCAGTAAAAGGATGACAGATATTCAGCGTGACTTCTGTGGTACTGCGTGGCATCGAGGTCCCAATATTTTTGATTGGCCAATGAGGCTATTGGGGTTGGAGTTTTATCGGCAAACACAGCGACCCATTCTATTTGCTTTAGCTGGGAAAATGGCGTATCCTTGGCCACGCGTGTCTATGTTCGTATCGCCATCTTGCTTATGTAGGGAAGTAAGACGGGATGCGGCGAGATTGAATCGCTCTCTTTAGATGCAATTCAAGAGACATGAACTGTCCATCATCGATTCCTACATATTTCGGAGCACTTTTAACTTATGACCTCCAAGAACGTACCTCAGGTCGCTGTCAACGACATCGGCTCTCCTGAGGATTTCCTCGCAGCCATCGACGCCACCATCAAATATTTTAACGATGGAGACATCGTCGAAGGTACCGTGGTTAAGGTTGACCACGATGAGGTTTTGCTCGATATCGGATACAAGACCGAAGGTGTCATTCCGGTACGCGAGCTGTCCATCAAGCACGATGTCGACCCCGGCGAAGTAGTCGAGGTTGGCGACGAGATCGACGCCCTAGTTCTCACTAAAGAGGATAAAGAAGGTCGTCTGATCCTGTCCAAGAAGCGCGCTCAGTACGAGCGAGCATGGGGCGCCATCGAAGAACTCAAGGAAAAAGACGAGGCCGTTACCGGTACCGTTATCGAGGTTGTCAAGGGCGGCCTCATCCTTGATATTGGACTGCGCGGCTTCCTGCCAGCTTCTCTCGTTGAAATGCGCCGCGTGCGTGAACTCGACCCTTATATCGGTCAGCAGATCGAAGCAAAGATCATCGAGCTCGATAAGCAGCGTAATAACGTTGTTCTTTCCCGCCGTGCATGGCTTGAGCAGACCCAGTCTGAGGTTCGCTCGGAGTTCCTGCACCAGCTGCAAAAGGGCCAGGTACGCAAGGGTCACGTGTCTTCCATCGTCAACTTCGGCGCTTTCGTCGATCTCGGCGGTGTTGACGGCCTCGTTCACGTATCCGAGCTCTCCTGGAAGCATATCGATCACCCATCCGAGGTCGTCACCGTTGGTGACGAAGTAACCGTAGAGGTGCTCGACGTTGATCTTGACCGCGAGCGCGTATCGCTCTCGCTCAAGGCAACCCAGGAAGATCCATGGCGCGTCTTCGCACGCACCCACGCTGTCGGCCAGATTGTTCCCGGCAAGGTTACCAAGCTCGTTCCATTCGGTGCTTTCGTCCGCGTCGAAGAGGGTATCGAGGGTCTCGTACATATCTCCGAGCTGGCTCAGCGTCACGTCGAGGTACCAGACCAGGTTGTCAACGTCAACGAAGAGGCAATGGTTAAGGTCATCGACATCGATCTCGAGCGTCGTCGCATCTCCCTCTCCCTCAAGCAGGCTGATGAGGACTACACCGAGGAATTCGATCCCTCGAAGTACGGTATGGCCGACTCCTATGACGAGCAGGGCAATTATATCTTCCCTGAAGGCTTCGATCCTGAGACTAATGAATGGCTCGAGGGCTTCGATGCTCAGCGTCAGGAGTGGGAGGCTCGTTACGCCGAGTCTGAGCGTCGCTTCCAGCTTCACACCCAGCAAATCGAGCGGAACCGTGCCGCAGCCGCTGAGGCTGCCGCAGCGGGTGAGTCCGAAGGTGGAAACTACTCTTCCCAGTCTGACCAGGCAGCTCCGGCCGAAGCAGCGGAAGTAGCAGCGGAAACCGGTGGCTCACTTGCTTCTGATGAGCAACTTGCCGCTTTGCGCGAGAAGCTCGCTGGCAGCTAAAGCTCGCTGTGCGTAATCCCCATTCACCTGAATGATCAGGTGAATGGGGTTTTCTTTATTTTCCGCTATGAACTTAAGTCGGCTGCTCAGGTATTCGCCCTCCTAGACAATTCAACGGATAGTCACTTGCGCGTTAATTAGGCTGCTGTCGAGCTGCTAAAGCGACGTTCATATCTGGTTTAGGTAAAGCACCCCATCAGTCACTTAATGGGCCAATTTATTCTGTTGGTGGTTGCTTTCGCCGTTTCGTCGACCATGCCGATGGGGAAGGTAACTTAATTTTCCTTTTTCCCATTGCTAAGAATTGTAGAGTCACCTGTGAGAGGATTACTCGAGTTTGTTGATACGTTGATGAGGTCAAAGTTGAGTATCTTACAAAATTTCAACCCCTCGGCGCGCTGCAGGTTCCGGCCCGAGGAGCTGATCTCATCGCGGGCACCGTGAATACCGTGGCGCTTTGAGACCTAGGGTTTTAGTAGTGGACTCTAGTCGTTCATACATTACCCTTTCACCAAAGCCAAGATACCGGTAAAGAGCTACAGTATAGATCTATAGTTATGGCAGCAAGGGGCCATCTAGAGGATGGTCGGGCTCTCTGCGATTGGGGGTTCAAACTCAAAAAAAGCTCGCCTCCTGTTAAGGTGAAGCGAGCTTTTCCGTCTTGGATCAGGCGTTAAGTGAGGACAAGAGCAAACGCGAGTAGCTGGGCACAGAGGATCTTCGTGACCATAGCCATCGGGTATACCGTCGTGTAGCCAATAGAGGGCAACTCGTTGCGGGTATGGTCCGAAACATAGGATAAAATTGCAGGGTGGGTCTGCATACCTGCGAGGATGCCAGCTACTTGACCGAATGGAATTTTGAGTAATTTATAGCCCACAATCAGGGTGCACAAACTCATGGCAATCGTGCCTATAGCGCCAACAAAAATAATCTTTAGAGATTCTGGATCTTTCAGGGCTTCTCCGAAACCAGCACCGGCGGTGGTACCAATTCCAGCAAGGAAGAGTGTGATACCGAATTGACGCAAGGCCAAATTAGCGCCATAAGGTACTTGCCACACTACAGGACCGGTGCGCTCGATATAGCCGAGAAGTAATGCCACGATGAGGGGGCCGCCCGCGGAGCCGAGCTTAAGTTCAGCGCCACCAACAAGAGGAAGTGCCACCATGCCTAGCAGTACACCGAATCCGAGGCCCGTAACCAGGGGAAGAAGGTTAATATCGGACAGGGATTTGTAGGAATCGCCGAAGATCCTTGTGGCTTGATCGATTCGACCTCGAGGAGCCACAACGCGAACTCGATCGCCTAACTGCAGGACGGTATCTGGGGTGGCCACCGTGTCCATATCCCCTCGGCGCACCTGTGTCACCAACATATCGTGGAGACGAGAACGTAGCTTGCGGAGAGGGATACCAACAATATCTGGGGACGACACAAAGATTCTGCGGTAGTCAATAGTCTCGCCGTGAGTGGGAGAGCCAGGGACGTGCTCACCGACGAAGGCGCCCACCTTGTCGAGCTCCATGGCTGTGCCAACTATCGAGACCGTGTCGCCGAGTTCGGCTTCATCGCCTGGTTCTGGCAGGTAGAACTTACCGTTATGCTCGATTCGGGATACTATAATCTCCAATTCGAAGGCATGGGGCCATTGATTGATGGGGGGTAGGTTCTCTTCGGTGACCTTGAATCGACGAGTCTCTAGAGGGGTGACAGCTACGCCTGCGTCTTTTGCTTCCTGCTCGTGATTGATTTTAAAAACTTTGGACATGAGTGCGATCGAGAGAATGACACCGAGCACACCAATGGGATAGGCAAGCGAGTACGCAACGACAGGAAGCTCTGCTACGTCACTATTTTCGTTACCTAGAAGCTGTGGCATGGTATCCACAATGGCAGCCATAGCAGGAGTATTCGTGCCAGCACCGGTAAATAGTCCCGCTCCGGAAGCGGCATCGATTCCAGCAAGCTTGATAGCTATATATGAAATCCCGGTCAGCACAATGATCATGCTAAAGCCCAGCATATTGTTTTTGAGCCCGATGGTTTTCATCGATGCGAAAAATGTTGGGCCGGCTTCGAGCCCGATGGTATAGACGAATAGGCTCAAACCCACAATGAACAAAATGGGGGGTAGGGTGATGCGCGGTTCAATGGTAGCGAAGGCCAGACCAACGAAAAGCACAGCAGCTACGCCGAGTCGAAAATTTCCGATCCGAATCTTCCCTACGAGTAATCCGACGGCCATGATGGTGATCAAAGCGAGGAGCTGATTTTCAACAAGTAATTGCACGTTACCTATGGTGGCACGCAAAAAAACATAATTCAACCTGCGGTTTAGTGATCTTGATGGGGGTAGGCGCACAACTCTTTCGCCTAAACTCTCATCTTCTCGTCAACGCTATTGGGAATTTGTGTCCAAATAGGGCTAAGTCTGTTTATCGCTCGTGCACTAAGCTCTGCGAATCGAGGGGAAGGGTGTTTTTTCTCCAATCCAATGGGGGTAACCTCCCATGCTTTTACAGTGACATTATACGAGGATGTGTGATCAAAACTTCATCCTTATTGAAAGTAGACGAGCGTGACATAGTTTAGCTATTGCAGACGATTGAGGCGACCAGTCGATCAATATCGGCTTCGGTGTGCAAAGCAGAAAGGCACAACCGGAGTAATGCTTTCCCGCGGGCAACAGTGGGATATCGAATGGCGGGGGCATATATCCCGGCATCTTCGAGATTGCGAGCGATGGTTATAGCTAGGCGTTCATCGCCAATGGGAACCGGGATAATGGGATGGGGGACCGAGGGCGATTGCATTCTCATCGATGCATAAAAATATCCGATGACCTCGTGCAGACGAGCGATGAGTTGATGATCGGTATCGAGAATTCGGAGAGCCTCGCTACAGCTTCCAACTGTGGCTGGAGTTGGAGCGGTGGAATAAACAAAGCTACGAGAGTGGTTGTAAAGGAATTCCCGCACCGGAGTGCTGCAGAGAGCAAAGCCCCCCTCCACACCCAAAGCTTTAGATGCAGTTCCGATTAATATATCGGGCTTTATACCGGCCCACTCGCTGACGCCCCGTCCAGTCCGTCCCACGGTGCCTACCCCATGTGCATCGTCGATGAGCAACCACGCATCGTAGTCGGCGGCTAGCTGCGCCAGTCTGGGCAGATCCACCACCGAACCCGACATAGAGAAGACACCATCGGAGATGATAAGAGCGTGTGGAGTCGTGCGGTGGCTCAACGCGCGGGCGAGGTATTCGAAATCCTGGTGGGGGTAGATTGTGAGCTGAGAGCTTTTAGCGAGCTTAATACCATCAATGAGCGAGGCGTGGTTGAAGGCGTCGGAAAACACTGTCACCTCGGGACCAGCTAGTGCTGAAATGACGCCCAAGTTGCACAGATAGCCGGTAGCGAAAAAAATACAGTCGGAGTAACCGAAGAACTCCGCTAGTTGGTTCTCTAGCATTCGATGAATCGTTTCGCCGGATGTTAGCCGAGACCCACCAGAACCTGCACCGTATAAATTGGAGGCTTTTTGTCCAGCCGCAATGACGCGGGGATCGCACGCGAGCCCCAAGTAATCGCTGCTTGCAAAACTAAGTGTGGGATGCCCATTGAGGACTGTGCGCGGTTGTGGGGCGGTGTCGAACCGACGGGGACTTCGCTGTAACTCAGCTGCCTCCCATTGGTGGTTCCAGGATGTGGTGACGCTGTTCAGACTAGTCATCGTGACCACCGTGGAAGTGTCCCGTGACAAGGACGGGTTGGTCTTCGAGATAAGCGATCGTACGCCCGAGGTCGAAATTATATTGGGTACTATCCACGATGATCACTCGACCACCACTACCGTTTTTCTTCATATTAGGAATTCGGTAATAGGTTCCTGCTAATGCTATATAACCTGTTGTGTAGTCGGGATCGTCACTCATGCAAAGTTCAGCCACAACCCCAGGTGCACTAAGGGTTTTCGTTGCCAAAATGCGAGCCTCGACGTGGTGATTCTTTGATCCTCGGTGGATAGTGTGCTCATAGTCAAAGGTGCTAACTCGAATACCGCGATGCCGATCGGGCTCTATGCGGCGGAGTCGGCGAGCATCTAACAAGGCGGCCCCACGCATGTCTTTAATTGAGAAAATCAAGTCTTGCGCCAGTTCTGCCGCGGAGGTGCTAAGCCCATTTTTGGTTAATAGTTCTGCGATACTGGTGCCGGCGGGAAGCTCTACGCAGGGAAGTAGAGGGACACGCAGTGGGTCTTGGTCTAGTCTCTCGACGCGCAAGGAGATGCTATCCGGCTCTGCCTTAGGATGAGTGAGGGCGCGCTCTATTAAATCTGCTGCAATCTGGGTAATATCGCTAGGTTTGTCTCTAGCGGAAGCGTTCGTGAGACGTTCGGCGCCGGAGATGTGGGTTCCTTGGTTGGAGGCATGCATGCGGATTGAGTAGTAGGCCATGGGCTAACAGAGTAACAGGATAGCTGGGCATGAGGGGGAAAGGGATGTGGGAAACGGGGTGAATCTCGCGGTCAAAATTGTGGGTTTGCTGTGGTTTTGCTGTGGGTTTATTTTTGAGTCATGTGAGAAAATCCGCTTGCTTTCTTGAATGTGAGCTGGGCTATGCAATATACTGGGAGGGATTGTTCTGTGAACCAAATTTTTGGTCGGAACAAACCAAGAAAGGTTCAGCCAGATCATTGAGTGGCAGCATCGTTGCTGACTCAGGCGGTTGGATCGAAGAGAGTGAGTCCTAGGTGCTTACTCTTTTACGTTTTTAATGTAAATCTCTAGCGAAAGGCCTGAAAATGGCTGAAAAAACTACCCTGGGGACCGCCTCAGAGTTTATCCTCGATAAGATCGGGGGTGCGGAAAACGTCGCCTCGATGACGCACTGTGCCACCCGACTCCGCTTCCAGCTCAATGATCAGTCCAAAGCTGATCAGAAGGCTCTCGATTCTCACCCTAAGGTCCTCGGTGTTGTACCGCAGGGCTCCAATGGCCTCCAGGTCGTCATGGGTGGCGATGTTGCCAATTATTACCAGGAGCTTACGAAACTTCCAGGTATGGGAGCCAAAGACAGTGCCGCCGAGTCTTCGAAGAAGCAATACGACGGTGTCAGAGGCAAATATAGCTGGGTGGACTACTGCTTCGAGTTCCTCTCTGATACATTCCGCCCGATTCTCTGGGCTCTTCTTGGCGCCTCGCTGATTATCACCATGCTCGTGCTGGCTGACACCTTCGGCTGGCAAGATTTCCGCCAAGATGTCGCAGAGCAGCCTCCGGTCTATCAGCTACTCCACGCCATGTGGACTTCCGTCTTCTACTTCCTCCCCGTCATGATCGGTGCTACCGCAGCGCGTAAGCTGGGAGCAAACGAGTGGGTGGGCGCCGCCATTCCCGCCGCTTTGCTCACTCCCGCTTTCATGGCGATGGGTAGCAAGGGTGACGTCGTAGATCTTGCTGGTCTACCACTAGTTATTAACGAGTACTCCGGTCAGGTTTTCCCTCCGATTATGGCTGCAATTGGCCTGTTCTGGGTGGAGAAGGGTCTTAAGAAAATCATCCCGAGTGCGGTGCAAATGGTCTTTGTACCATTTATCTCCCTGCTCATCATGATCCCAGCTACCGCCTTCTTGCTCGGCCCCTTCGGTATTTTCATCGGTAACGGAATTACCAGCGTTTTGACAGCGGTAAACGGTTTCAGCCCATTCATCTTGGCTATTTTGGTTCCTTGCCTCTACCCATTCCTCGTTCCATTGGGTCTGCACTGGCCGCTCAACGCCATTATGATCCAAAATATTGCAACCCTCGGTTACGACTTCATCCAGGGCCCCATGGGTGCATGGAACTTCGCCTGCTTCGGAGTTGTTACCGGCGTTATGGTCATCTCCATCCGTGAAAAGAACAACGGCATGCGCCAGGTTTCCCTTGGCGCAATGATGGCCGGTCTTCTTGGCGGTATCTCTGAGCCTTCGCTCTACGGCGTGCTGTTGCGCTTCCGTAAGACCTATTTCCGCCTCATTCCGGGTTGTATCGCCGGTGGTGTCGTTATGGGTATCTTCAATGTCAAGGCTCAGGCTTTCGTCTTCACCTCGCTGCTCACAATCGGCGCTATGGACCCCGCTGGTGGATACGCAATCGGTATTGCCGTCGCTTTCTTCACCTCCATGTTCTTAGTCATTTTCCTCGATTACCGCACCAAAGAAGAGCGTGACGAAGTGCTTGCTAGCCTGGCTAGTCAGCGTGAGACCGAGATTGAAGCAGCTCCGACTGTCGCGACTCCTGCTCCTGCTGCTACTCCAGCCGCTGCACCTGCTGCAGCCGCTACTTCCGGTGGCGCAGTCGCTGTTGCCACTCCGGTTAAGACCGCACTCGAAGAGGGCGCTTTGACTGAGCTGGTTTCGCCCCTCGCCGGCGCAGCTATCACCCTCAGTGAAGTTCCAGATCCCATCTTTGCTGCTGAAAAGCTTGGCAAAGGCGTAGCGATTGTTCCCACGGGTACAACCGTTTACGCTCCAGCTGACGCAACTGTCATTTCCGTTCCTAAGTCAGGCCATGCCGTAGGCCTGCGTCTGGACAACGGTATTGAGCTGCTTGTTCACGTTGGTATCGACACCGTTCAACTCGGTGGCGAGGGATTCGAGATTCATGTGGAGCGTAAACAGCATGTAACTGCTGGAACCCCGCTGATTTCCTTCGATCCTGAATTCATCAGCTCAAAGGGCTATAACTTGGTGACGCCAGTACTGGTTACCAACCACGCGAAATTCTCAGACGTGAGCGGTTTGGCCCCACAAAACGTGGATACCAATACCGTAGTAATTCGCACTCAGAAGTAGTATCTTCTTTTCCTCAAATCCCCAGCACTCTCCACGGGCGCTGGGGATTTAACATGCACTAGTATAAATTTCATGAAGATCATTGGGCTCACTGGTGGCATCGGTTCCGGTAAATCGACTGTTGCAAAAGAATTCGCATCTCTTGGAGTTACGGTGATAGACGCCGATCACATTGCCCGCGACATCGTCGAGCCAGGAATGCCAGCCCTCAACGAACTAGCTGACGCATTCGGCGGGGATATCATCAAAGATGACGGTCATCTCAATAGAGGATTACTCGCGGAGCGCGCTTTTAGCAGCCCGGAGAAGACCGCCCAACTGAGCTCGATTACCCACCCTCGCATCCGAGAGCGCACCGAGGCCCTCTTTGAGTCCTACCGTAAGGCAGGGCATCCTATAGTCATTTGGGATGTACCGCTCCTCGTCGATAAGGGGTACCACCGTCACTGCGATGCCGTTATCGTGGTTGATACCTGTGCTACCGAGCGGCTCAGGCGGTTAGTACACTTGCGCGGGCTGAGCGAGAAGGATGCTAACGCTCGCATTGCTGCTCAGATCAGCGACACCGAGAGACTACAGGTCGCCGACTTTGTCATCGATAATAACGGCTCACTCGACGCCATTCCCGCGCACGTCTCTCGGATTCTCCAAAGACTTCGGGATCAGTGAAAGCTCTGTAAGCCCTGTAACCCTAGTAGTCTCAAGGGCAGGGGATAGATCCACAACCTTTTCTACGGTGAGATTATCCTCGGTGTCGTGGTTGCTTTTAACGCTGGCGTTTAGAGATATTTCATCAAGTTTCGTGCGCATGACCAGTACGTTATATGCTCCCCACGTAGACGCCACCCATTCGAGTGTCCCTGAATTCTGATGGGGCAGGATAAAACCACCATAGATATCGGGGATTGTTGCGCGACTAATAAGCATGCGCTTCGAACTCCACGGGCCGGTTATCTTTTCTGCGGTACGAAGCACCATTCCGTTCTCGTCCAGGTAGAGTACTACCCATCGGCCTAAACCTTCGTGGAAGGTCACCGAAAGTTCAGAAACCCTTCCATCCAGTAGTGGAAGCTCCACCGCCGGATCGTCAGTCCACGTCGAGCCGTCGAAGTATTCGAAAGCGTTTTCGGCGGGGAACTCCGACTTAGCCGCACGAGATAGATAAGCTGACCCATCGCGACCGGATTTAGTGCTTATCCGGTAGATATAGTTGTCATCGTGAGTGAAGGCGCTCATCTGAAGGTGCGAATTCCCGTGTCTGTAGGCGCTAAACCCTGGGATACTCGGTAGGTTCTCTGCATCTGCATTGACACGAATGGATTCGGGAACGAGTGACCAATTTACTCCATCGACACTCATCACTGTAGCCGCATAATTGGTATCCCAATACCCTGGAGCACCCCAGCGACGCACCGACATATAGTCAATATAGTGCGCACCATTGACATATATCCCCGCGGTGGGGATGGTGGTGTGCTCTATTCCCGGAACCTTCAGCGAGCCGATAATTTCCCGGGCGAATCCCGACGACGACCATCCACCCGCAGTCAAAGCCTCATCGAGGGTTAACCCATCCGAGTAGTCCTTATCTACAGTGCGTAGCAGGACATTCGAGCGCCAGCCATTATCAGCTCCATCGCAGCTCATGGTGTCGCCAAATGCCATATAGGTGTAATTTTCAGGTCCGGACCACGCGATACCTAAGTCGGTGCCCGAAATACCAAAACGAGAATGAGTACGCTGCGGGGAACCTGGACCAGTCAGTAGATGAAGGGATTGAGTTGCACCCTGGAGGATGGGCATTTGGCCAGGATGCCGCCCCTGATCAAGCGAACTACTTCCATGACTGGAACTAAATAAGGACGAGCCCGACAAGAAGGGTAAGGAAGAACTCCCCTGGGGTTGAAAGTGTTCACCTTCTTGCGGCACGCGAGTGTAGTCACATGGCGCTGCGGTGACCGCGGGGGCGGTGAATAATTGGCCGAGTACGGTGGCAGCACACACACTGAACGCCAGTCTTCTCATTTGCATAACTACCACTATATTATTGGTGGTTATGAATTCCCTCCCTGCCGATCAACAGCCGGACCATCGCCCCGTTACAGAAATAGCTCGCTCCCAGGGCACCTTCGAGGTGGTATCGGAATTCCAGCCCAGCGGGGACCAACCCACCGCGATCAAAGAATTGGACGAACGTCTGCGCCGCGGTGAGGATGATATTGTTTTACTCGGTGCTACGGGTACCGGTAAATCTGCCACCGCCGCGTGGCTCATCGAAAAGCAGCAGCGACCCACATTGGTCATGGCTCCCAACAAAACTCTTGCTGCCCAACTCGCGAATGAATTGCGCTCCTTACTTCCGAATAATGCGGTTGAGTATTTTGTTTCCTACTACGATTACTACCAACCCGAGGCCTATATCGCCCAGACCGATACCTATATCGAAAAGGATTCCTCCATCAACGATGATGTGGAACGACTGCGTCACCGGGCTACCTCGTCCTTGCTAACGCGACGCGACGTGGTGGTGGTCTCCTCAGTGTCATGTATTTATGGTTTGGGAACGCCGCAGGGCTATATCGATCGCTCCGTGTGGTTGGAGGTAGGAGAAGAAATAGAGCGAGATCGTTTCCTCCGATTGCTGGTTGACATACAATACGGCCGCAACGATATCGGTTTCACACGCGGCACATTCCGAGTTAAGGGCGATACCGTCGATATCATTCCAGCCTATGAAGAGACCGCAGTGCGTGTGGAGTTTTTTGGCGATGAAATTGATGCACTCTACTATATCCATCCCCTGACCGGCGAGATTATCCGCCAGGTGCAAGACGTTCGCATCTTTCCGGGCACCCACTACGTAGCGGGACCGGATCGTATGGCGCGAGCTATCGAAGATATCAAAGAAGAATTAGCTGACCGGCTCGCTGATTTGGAAAATCGTGGAAAACTGCTGGAAGCACAGCGCCTGCGAATGCGCACGGAGTACGATCTCGAGATGATTGAACAAGTCGGTTTTTGCTCTGGTATTGAGAACTACTCCAGACACCTTGATGGGCGCGCTGCGGGTACCGCGCCAGCGACCTTACTCGACTACTTCCCCGATGATTTCCTCACCATTATTGACGAGTCGCATGTGACGGTGCCCCAGATTGGAGGCATGTTTGAAGGCGATATGTCGCGAAAACGCAATCTAGTGGAATTTGGTTTCCGTCTGCCTTCGGCTCTTGATAACCGCCCTCTCACGTGGGAGGAGTTCTCGCAGCGGGTGGGGCAGACGGTTTATCTGTCGGCCACCCCTGGCAATTACGAGTTGGCCGCCTCTGGTGGAGAATATGTCGAGCAGGTTATCCGCCCAACTGGTCTGGTCGATCCAGAGATCACTGTCAAACCTACGCGGGGTCAGATCGATGATCTCATTCACGAGATCAGGGAGCGGACTGCGAAGGATGAGCGCGTGCTCGTTACTACTTTGACTAAGAAGATGGCCGAAGATCTCACTGACTATTTATTAGAAAACGGAGTGAAGGTTCGCTATCTACACTCCGATATCGATACTCTCCAGCGGGTTGAATTGCTGCGACAGCTGCGCCTCGGGGAGTTCGATGTGCTGGTGGGCATCAACCTGCTTCGCGAGGGCTTGGATCTTCCTGAGGTATCCTTGGTGGCCATTCTCGACGCAGATAAGGAAGGTTTCCTCAGATCCACAACGTCCCTCATTCAAACTATCGGACGCGCCGCAAGGAATGTCTCTGGCGAGGTAATCATGTATGCAGACAAGATGACGGACTCCATGACATTCGCCATCGAAGAAACCGATAGGCGCAGAGAGAAGCAATTGGCCTACAACAAAGAACATGGGATCGATCCGCAGCCGTTGCGCAAGAAGATAGCCGATATTCTTGACCAAGTTCAAGACGCTCATTCCGATAGTGGCGACGAGGGACGAGCCGATGCCGCGCTCGTCGCGCGCAAAGATACCTCCACTATGGCCTCCAGCGAGGTGGAATCTCTGATCAAAGAGTTGACCACTCAAATGGGGCAGGCGGCTCGCGAACTCAAATTCGAGTTGGCAGGCCGCCTCCGGGACGAGATTGCGGACCTCAAGAAAGAATTGCGTGGTTTAAAGGAAGCCGGGATCTAGGTGAGATCGGTGCTGTCTCCAATGATGGTCAACGATTGTGTAGCCCGGGTGAGAGCCACGTAGAGATCTTGGTACCCTTGCGGGGAGGACTCGACAATCTCATTCGGTTCCACTACCACGATGTGATCGAATTCAAGTCCTTTGATTGAACTGACCCCTCGAATGGCCGAATTCTCGCGATGATCAGCTGCGATAATCGCCACGGAGCGGTGAGGGTCTTTCTCTTTCAGTTCCCGAGCAATGCACATTGGATCGGTATCTGAAGGGTAGAACCGTACTGGATACCCCGAGGATCTGAGAGACGTCGCGGGTCGTCGGTCATGACCAATGCGGGCGAGTATTTTGTGCGCGTACTCCATGATCTCTAACGGAGTGCGGTAGTTAACGGTGAGCTCGTGCTTCGTGAAGCGCTGCGAGACAAAGGGAGCGAGGGTTTCCGCCCACGAGTCGACCCCGGCGGGTGACCCGGTTTGAGCCGTATCGCCCACAACAGTCATCCATCGAGCGGGTATTCGTCGCATGACCATCCGCCACTCCATCGGACTCAGCTCCTGGGCTTCGTCGATAATGACGTGGCCATAGGTCCATTCTCTATCATTGCGGGCGCGGTCGGCTGTGGTGCGAATATCTTTTTCTACCTGCCAGTCCGCCAACTCCTCGGCGTCGATAATATCGAAAGCGGAGAGAATCTCAGCGTCTGATTCATCGTCGAGATCTGAGTTTGCCGAGGAGCTGAGGCCTTCAAGCGTTGACTCAGCAGCTTCCCGTTCCAAGTCCCATTTTTGCTCGCGAGTCGCGGCAGGATGGGGGCCTATGAGTTGAGCTAATTCGTCGAGAAGCGCTGCGTCGCTGGCGGAGAAGCCCTCGACATCATCGCGCAAGAGAGCATCGAAAGTGTCCTCATCGTAGTCGAAGAGAATCTCGCTTAAAATTTTGGCATCGCAGAGCATTTCGGCGAGCACATCTTGAGGCCGCAGAATCGGCCAGAATTCTGCGACGAGTTCATGGAGTTCAGGGCTAGCCAAAATATCGTCATGTATCTGCGCTTGGTCTCCCTGGGATAGCAAATTCTGCCGCCCCAAAGGATCAGCGCCGACGATTGACACCAGAGCTTTGGTTAACTGCGCGGAGAGAGCATCGGCGAAAAGAGGTTGGGCGAGATTATGCGGCCGCCGTCCCCGTCGTGCCCTGGTGCGGGCGGATTTGACCATAGCAGGGGTTAATGTGATATCGATGCCCTCGATGCGGATAATTCTATTCTCCTGGAGCTCCGATTGGTGGCGTGCAACAGCTCGCTTGAGAATGGTGATCATCTCTAGTGAGCCTTTTACTTCTTTCCCCGCGAGGCTTTCTGGCTTCGAGGGGACCATTTGCGGGTACAGCTCACCAATAGTGCTTAGAACGACGCCAGTCTCTCCGAGCTCGGGTAAAACTCGCGAAATATACTCAAGGAACGTTGGATTGGGCCCGATGATTAATACGCCTTGGCGGTCCAATTGCTCTCGCCACGTATAGAGCAGATAGGCGATCCGATGGAGGGCTACAGCTGTTTTTCCGGTGCCGGGACCACCCTCAACAACCATCACTCCGCGGGTTTTGTCACGAATGATCGTATCTTGTTCGCTCTGTATGGTCTCTACGATGGAGTGCATATGCGACCCACGGGCTTGTTGTAAAGCTAGGTGGAGAGCAGATTCATGGGCCACAGAGTGGGGCGCGTATTCGATTCCGCTCAGATCTCCACCGAGAATTTCGTCATCAACTCTGACCACCGTGCGACCCTTAGTGCGAATATGCCGACGAATTTCGACTCCCCCCGGTTGCGCAGTTGTGGCTAAATAAAAAGGTCTAGCCATGGGGGCTCGCCAGTCGAGAAGCAGGGTACGGTAATCGTCGTTTCGATCATCGAGGCCCATCCGCCCGATATAGCGGCGCTCAAGGTTATCCCTGCCCGGTACTGGGTTCTCGACGAGGCCGCTCGAAGCTATATCTATTCTTCCGAATACTAAACCGAGAGAGGCTAGGTTGAGGCGGTCTATGCGCTGATTAAGTGCGTGGAATTCAGTATCGCGTTCGAGCAGATCTCCTGCATCGGGATCGCTATGGTCAACGCGCATCTGAACAGCGCTTAGTTTCCGGCGTGCTTGCTCCACCTCGGCATCGAGCTTGGTAAAGAGCATATCCACATAGCTCTGCTCATCGCTTAAATCGGTGGACTTTTTCAACGGCAATCTCCTTGCTTGCTTAGAAACCAAAACTCCACTCTACTAGCACCATCTATTTTGGTGCCGACGCGAAAGGGCCACCCCACGATCTGGGGCGGCCCTCACAATGCTGTTTAAGTGATGATTAGTTCAGCTTCTTGCCCACCTTCTTTTGAGCCCGAGCAATGGCCTTCTCGGCGTTTTTCTGCAGCTTAGTAGCCTTCTTTGAGGCCTTCTTGGCACGTCGGCCAGTTGCCTCTTGAGCGTGATCATAAGCCTCCTGGGCGCGCTCTTGAGCCTGGGCCGCAGCCTTCACTACCTTTTTGCGCGCTACCTTCGAGTTAGCTTGCGCTTCATTGAGGAATGAACGGGCGGCCTGGCTCCAATCGTCGCGGTTATCCTCGACGTATTCCGTAGCCTTATGAGCGGTATCGCCAATCCACGAGGAAGCCTGGCTGAGGAACTTCTCAGACTCGTGGCGGGCTTCGTCAAACCAATCACTTGCGGAATCTGCGAACTTTTGAGTTTCACTTTGGGTAGGCAGCGCCTGCTGAACGCGCTTATTCGCTACCCGTGCAGCTTTCTTGGCGCGCCAGCTAAGACCTGGTTTTCCGGCGGTATCAGCGCTCGTGATGAAGAGCCCCCCAAGCAGAGCCATGGAGGTGAGGAAGCCCTGGCGGCGCTGTGTCTTCTCAGCTGGATCTTGGGTTTCCCAGAAAGCGTGGCGAGCTAAAACCGTCGGCACGCTCACGAGTGCGAGAATACCAGCCGACATCCGTGGGAACTTACCCAAAAATAGTGTAGTACCAGCGGCAATCTTCGTTCCACCAACAATCTTGGTTAGCTGAGCTGGGTCTTGAGGCAGCTGTTTATAATACTGGCGAGGGAGGACCATACGAAGGTTACGCATAATCATCGCGGTCCCTTGGGCATGTTCGTCAACGTGTTGGACCATGTCGACGCCGTCGGAAATATAGAATGAAGCCACCATAGGGCGGGCGAGTTTGCGGAGCATGTAAAACCTTTCACTGAAATCTGTCTATTTTTGGAGCTTTAGCAAGCACCTTTAAATGATGGTAGTCGAATTTGGCGCGCGAGGTAGCTACCAACCTCTTTTTTCCCATTCCCCTAGTGCTGGTCGTTCCGCACCTATAGTCGTAGGTTTCCCATGTCCTGGCCACACGATGGCATCATCGGAAAACCTATCAAAGAGTCGGGCGCTCACGTCGGAAAAGAGTTGCTTGAATTCGGCTGGTGAATCAGTTTTACCCAAGCCGCCAGGGAAAAGAGAATCTCCAACGAATAGGTGTGTGGTGCCGTCGTTGTGGAGGGCTAAGCACGCTCCGCCCCGAGTATGTCCGCGCAAAATAATCACCTGAAGATATTGGCCATAAAATTCGAGGGTATCTCCGTGCGACAGTTTCGTATCGACTGGGGCGGGGAGATCAGGGGCATCGAGCGCTGAAGCATAGTGGTGTGCCCCAGTAGCACTAAGCACTTGAACCAAGGCGCCCACATGATCTGCGTGACTGTGGGTGGTGAGCACAGCGTCGATCGATCGCTCGTTCCTACTGGCCCATTGCAGAATAGTTTCGGCTTGTGCAGGAGCATCGATCAGGAGAGTGCGGTCGCCCCAACTGAGAGCATAACTTTTATTATCCATGGTGCCCAAGGTCAAAATATCTAAGTCCATGGATCCCACAGTAGCGAAAGGGTTTATTCGTTGCTATGTTCGATAGGGCGCATAATGCCTAAGAATGAATCGAAGGGAAAATCATCCAGTGGCTGATCAGCTAGTTGTTAAAGGCGCTCGCGAGCACAATCTCAAAGGCGTAGATATTAGTATCCCTCGCGATTCAATGGTGGTCTTTACCGGCTTATCTGGTTCAGGAAAATCCTCTCTGGCCTTTGATACGATCTTCGCCGAGGGGCAGCGTCGCTATGTTGAAAGCTTGAGTGCTTATGCGCGCCAATTCCTTGGTCAGATGGACAAGCCAGATGTCGATTTCATTGAGGGCCTATCGCCTGCAGTATCGATTGATCAAAAATCAACCAACCGTAATCCTCGCTCGACTGTGGGAACGATTACGGAAGTGTACGATTACCTGAGACTTTTGTATTCGCGTGCGGGTATCGCACACTGCCCGGTGTGCGATGCAACGATTGAGCGGCAGACTCCGCAACAAATTGTCGATCAAGTTCTGGATATGGAGGAGGGCCTGAAATTTCAGGTGCTCGCACCAGTCGTTCGTGCTCGCAAGGGCGAGTTTGTTGATCTCTTCTTAGAACTCGCGCAGCAGGGTTTTGCTCGCGTACGTGTCGACGGGGAGGTCCATCCGCTCTCCAATCCGCCAGAGCTAAAGAAGCAAGTAAAACACACCATAGAGGTAGTGGTCGATCGCTTGCAGGTGAAGCCCGCTCAAAAGCAACGGCTCACCGATTCAATAGAGCAGGCCCTCAAACTAGCTGATGGGATTGTGGAACTCGATTTCCTCACCCTCCCTGACGATCATCCGCAGCGCAGTCGCCGTTTTAGCGAAAAATTGGCGTGCCCTAATAACCACGATATCGGGGTGGACGAATTAGAACCCCGCGCCTTTTCCTTCAACTCTCCCTTCGGCGCTTGTCCGACATGCGACGGTTTGGGAACTCGCCTGGAAGTTGATATCGACCTCGTTATACCGGATAAATCTGCGCCCCTCATTCGGGCTATCCACCCCTTCAGCACCTCAGGTTCCGCTGACGGCTATTACCAAAAGCTGATCAAGGGGTTATGCAATACTGTGGGCATTGACCCTGCCACGCCATACGAGGAATTGACGAAGAAACAGCAGGATATTGTCCTCAATGGAGCCCCCGATAAAGTCACAGTGCGGTATAAAAATCGCTTCGGTCGTACCCGCACATGGACCTCTTCTTTCGAGGGGGTTCTCCCGAATCTACAGCGACGCTTAGAGGGGACCGATTCCGATGCCCAAAAAGATCGCCTGCTGGCCTATATGCGGGAGATACCATGTCCTGCCTGCGAGGGAACCAGATTGAAGCCCGAAATCCTGGCGGTTAGGTTGGGATCTGCCGAGTTCGGGGAGTTATCAATTGCCGGTGTCACGGCGCTGAGTATTCAGGAGGCCAGTGAATTTCTGAACTCCTTAGAGCTAAATAAACGCCAGGCGATGATCGCCGGGGCCGTACTAAAGGAAATTCAAGCTCGTCTTAAATTCCTTGTTGATGTGGGGTTAACGTACTTAACCCTCAACCGTGCTGCAGGCACGTTGTCAGGTGGAGAAGCTCAGCGCATCCGACTTGCTACTCAAATCGGATCAGGTTTAGCAGGTGTGCTCTATGTGCTCGACGAGCCTTCAATCGGTCTGCACCAGCGGGACAATCAGCGGCTCATTGGTACTCTCGAAAGACTGCGCGATATTGGTAATACCCTCATCGTTGTGGAGCACGATGAAGACACCATTAAGGCAGCGGACTGGCTGGTAGATATTGGGCCGCTAGCAGGAGAGTATGGGGGAGAGATTGTTTATCAAGGCCCACCCCAAGGTATTAAAGATTGTTCCGAATCCTTGACTGGAGCTTATCTGTCGGGTGCGAAAACATTGGGGGTGCCTGCCCAGCGGCGTGAGGTCGATAAAGAGCGCGCGCTTACAATTGTGGGTGCGCGCGAGAATAATCTCCGCGATATCACCATCACGCTTCCGCTAGGAGTGCTGGCCTGTGTCACGGGTGTTTCCGGATCGGGTAAATCAACCGTGATTAACCAAATCCTAGCCAAAACACTCGCCAACGAGCTCAACCGAGCACGACAGGTACCAGGTCGAGTAACCCGTGTCGAAGGCATGGAGCATCTCGATAAACTAGTCCAAGTGGACCAAAGCCCCATTGGTCGCACCCCGCGATCAAATCCAGCAACGTATACAGGTGTTTTCGATAAAGTTCGTACGCTCTTCGCCGAGACAACAGAGGCAAAGGTGCGAGGATATAAGCCAGGACGCTTCTCCTTCAACGTTAAAGGTGGGCGATGCGAGGCTTGCCGAGGCGATGGCACTCTCAAGATCGAAATGAATTTCCTGCCAGACGTCTATGTACCATGCGAAGTCTGCCACGGTGCTCGATATAATCGCGAAACTCTTGAAGTGCGATACAAGGGTAAAAATATCGCAGAGGTTCTCGATATGCCCATATCCGAGGCAGCTGAGTTCTTCCGACCTATTACCTCGATCCATCGCTACCTTCACACTCTTACTGAGGTAGGTCTTGGCTATGTTCGACTAGGGCAGTCTGCTACCACTCTTTCTGGAGGCGAAGCTCAACGCGTGAAGCTCGCCGCGGAATTGCAAAAACGCTCGAACGGACGCACCATTTATATTCTGGATGAACCGACCACCGGCTTGCACTTTGAGGATATACGTAAGCTTATGCTGGTGATTCAAGGTTTGGTTGACAAAGGCAATTCGGTAGTCATCATCGAACATAACCTCGATGTGATCAAAGCCGCTGACTGGATTGTGGACATGGGGCCTGAAGGAGGTTCTGGGGGAGGGCTGGTGGTGGCCGAGGGGACTCCCGAGGATGTTGCTCGAGTAAGTGGCTCGTACACTGGCCAGTTCCTAGCGAATATCTTGACCTAACTGGGTTCGAACTTGCTTGCTTGATTCGTGCTGTGCTACCTTTGGGAAGCTACCACCTGGACTGAATGTTTTTTACTGAAGAATATGCAGTTGGGGTCGCAAGAGGAGATCTTCCCACCTGAGGCTGCTTGCTTAAAAAGTAAGTTGGCACAAGGTATAAGAGTACGTCAGTAATATCACTGAAAGAGTTACTGCTGTATGAGTGCAAGGGTCTCCCGTTTGTGTGGATAACGCAAACGGGTTTTCGTTGTGTGTTGGGATAGAAGCCAATGCGATAACCGGTAGATCACATATTGTTTATTTTGCTACTTTGAGGAGACCCCCATCAGCGCTGAAGCTCGCATTAATGATCGAATTCGAGTCCCTGAGGTTCGTTTAGTCGGACCAAACGGGGAGCAGGTTGGAATCGTACGAATCGATGATGCCCGCAAGCTCGCATACGACGCTGACCTGGATTTAGTCGAGGTCGCGCCAAACGCGAAGCCGCCCGTGTGCAAAATCATGGATTACGGCAAGTTCAAATACGAACAAGCTCAAAAGGCCCGCGAATCGCGGAAAAATCAGCAGCAGACAGTTGTCAAAGAGCAAAAATTCCGGCCGAAAATCGATGACCACGATTATGAGACCAAGAAAAGCAACGTGATCCGCTTCCTCCAGAAGGGTTCCAAAGTTAAGGTCACCATCATGTTCCGCGGTCGCGAACAATCGCGACCTGAACTGGGTTATCGACTTCTGGAGCGCCTAGCCGAGGATATCGCAGAATACGGCGCAGTCGAGGCAAGACCCAAACAAGACGGTCGCAATATGACCATGGTTCTTGGCCCATTGCGCAAGGGTAAAAAGTAAACACTACAAGTTATAAGGACGTTGAATCCCATGAAGCAGAAGACCCACAAGGGTACCGCTAAGCGAATCAAAACGACCGGTTCCGGTAAGTTGCGCCGCGAGCAGGCTAACCGCCGCCACCTGTTGGAGGGCAAGCCTTCCAAGCGTACGCGCCGTCTGAAGGGTACGAAGGATGTTGCCCCTGCCGACGTCAAGCGCGTGAAGCGTCTGTTGGGCAAGGCTTAAAACCCCCGCTTTCTTCATCCTCGTCAACCTATACAGTAAGAACTTAATTAAGTAAGGAAGTTTTAAAAGTGGCACGTGTCAAGCGCTCACTCAACGCCAAGAAGAAGCGTCGCGAGATTTTAAAGTCCGCTAAGGGCTACCGTGGCCAGCGTTCTCGCCTGTACCGCAAGGCAAAGGAACAATGGCTGCACTCAATGACTTACGCCTACCGCGATCGTCGCGCCCGTAAGTCCGAGTTCCGTAAACTGTGGATTACTCGCATCAATGCCGCCGCACGGATGAATGACATCACCTATAACCGTCTCATCCAAGGTCTTAAGATCGCAGGCATCGAGGTAGACCGTAAGATTCTCGCTGAGCTCGCGGTTAACGACTTTGCCGCCTTCTCTGCAATCTGCGAGGCTGCCAAGGCCGCGCTGCCAGCGGACGTTAACGCCCCAAAGGCTGCCTAAAATTCTAAAGCAAAGAACCCTGCGCAAGCAGGGTTCTTTGCTTATATACAACTAACTGAGCGAAAGACCTAGAAAAAAACTTATGACTAATCCACATTCGGACCCTCAATGGCACGGCCCTTTTGATCCTGAAGCCCCCCGATCCTTCCAGCAGGAGGACTTTCCGTATCCCGCACCGGCATCTTCGAGTGGGCAGCAATTTCCCGACTATCGGCAAGCACCAGTAGGGCCGACCTATGCCAGCCCTTCTCCTATGAGCCTGCCTGCAAAATCATGGGCGATAGCTGCGATACTTGCCTTCTTCCTCGGCGGCTTCGGCGCCCATAATTTTTACTTGGGCTATAATACGCGGGCTGCCTGGCAATTAGGTCTTTATATAGCTGGAATAGTCACCTCGTTCATACTAATCGGCATTCCAATCGTTTTTGGCGTGGCCGTATGGGCCTTTGTGGAGTTCATACTCATCCTCGTGGGTGCGTCCACCTTCTCCCATGATGCCGACGGAATTTCTTTGGCTAAATAGCCCCTCCTACGCAGAACTTAGAGTTCCAAACCCCCTGAAAAATTCAGGGGGTTTGGAACTAATAAAACCTTGGAGACGGTTTTATGAATCTGCTATGACCCATTGCCTCATATGCACTGTGAGTTAATGTAAAAGGCTGGAGCGCATGCTGGTTCGATGATGGTGGTTGAGTTCGTTCATCACATCAATTTAATGAGAGGCTGTCAGATATACATGGCTAAGAATCCTCCGCTCAACTATCACACTATATTTGACGCGTACGTGACCTCAATAATGTGCTTAGGTTGCTGAGCCAGATGCACCGTTTAATCCGTACTTGAATAAGGAATCTCCGGGTGGTTGAGCGTAGTAGGATTTATTCGGAAAAGAGGCGGAGCCTCCCAGATCAAGATTTCCCTGCGCATTTGAGGATAGTAGGGCGCCGCTTTCCACGGCGACCTGCAACCACGAATTCGAATCCCTGAGAGGTCCGAAAAGATGCGTTTACCTCATTGCATGGCGTCCCGCCTTCGTTTTGTTTCGATCCTGCGTGGGAACCACGCCAGCGGAGCGATTGTACTGTCTGGTCAACAGTTACTCGCGTGATAATATTCGAACAATGAGTCTGAACTTCGAGGATCCCTATACTGAGCGCACGCCGCGGGTTGTCAACGCTGCAAAATTGCATCGAAGCGCCGCCCGCAAAAAAACTGGCTTGTTTCTGGTTGAAGGGGAAAATTCCGTTGAGGCGGCCGTAGCAACAGGAGCCGCTCGGGACCTATTTATTACCGAGGAAGCGGCAGCACGCTATGCAGATATCGTTCAAACTGCGCAGCATCTCGGACTTTATCTACATCCGATCACGGCGCGTGCGGCAAAATCGCTGTCGGATACGGTCACGAGCCCAGGAATTTACGCCGTGTGTGAACCCGTCTTATGGTCTACAGCCCAGGCCCTTCGCGGGAAACCCCGTCTAGTTAGCGTACCGGTTGAAACAAGTGACCCGGGCAATGCAGGAACCTTGATCCGAATTGCTGATGCAGTTGGCGCAGATGCCGTTATTTTTCTCGGTCATAGTGTGGACCCGCAGTCTTCAAAAGCAGTGCGGTCTTCAGCGGGCTCACTCTTTCACCTTCCCGTCGCTCGCGAAGTAAATATAGCGAGCGGTATAGCTCGACTAAAAGCGAGTGGTCTTAATATTGTGGCGACTGCAGCCGATGGTGAGATCGACCTCGATAATGCCGGTGAGATCCTTTCGCAGCCAACAGCCTGGCTGTTTGGAAATGAAGCACATGGTTTGAGTGAGGAAATTCTAGCTCTAGCAGATTCGAGGGTGCGTATTCCTATTAGGGGGCGGGCTGAGTCTCTAAATCTCGCTACCGCGGCGGCCATCTGCTTATATGAATCTTCGAAGGCTCTTTATAGTCAGAATTAGTCGACGAGGTCTTCTTGGGCTCTGCTGATACCGTCGGCTACGCTAATTGAGTAACAAGCGCGCTATCTGGCGCGAAAAATCCAAAGGAGACTAAAAGACGTGTCTGAGCTCAGTCAAGCAAGCTTACAAGCGGCCGCCGAACAAGCGGAAAAGGCCTTCAAAGCGGCCCGAAACCTCGATGAATTGGCTACTGCGCGGCGAGATCATCTCGGTGATGATGCGCCTATACCGCAGGCTCGGCGGGCTCTGGGAACATTGCCTAAGGAGAACCGTAAAGAGGCAGGTCGTTTGGTTAATATGGCTCGTGGACGTATCGAAAAGTACTTCGCTGAGCGAAAGTTGGTGCTCGAAGAGGAGCGAAATGCCGCAGTCCTGCGCGCAGAGCGGGTCGATGTCACAGTTCCCACGACTCGAACCAAGCCTGGTGCCCTGCACCCCATCACAGCGCTCAGCGAGCGCATCGCAGATATCTTTGTGGCGATGGGCTACGAAGTCGCAGAGGGCCCCGAGATTGAGGCAGAGTATTTCAACTTCGACTCGCTCAACTTTATCCCCGACCATCCAGCCCGTACGTTACAAGACACCTTCCATGTCTCAGTAGCTGATTCCTCACAAGTCTTGCGTACCCACACATCCCCTGTTCAAATGCGTACCATGCTCTCGCGTGACCTCCCAATTCACGTGGTATGTCCGGGCCGGGTATTTAGGACCGACGAGCTCGATGCTACCCACACACCGGTATTTCATCAGGTTGAAGGCCTAGCAGTAGATAAAGGGCTGACCATGGCTCACCTGCGTGGTACTTTAGATCACCTAGCACGGACCCTTTTCGGGCCCGAGACCCGAACTCGAATGCGCGTGAACTATTTCCCGTTTACGGAGCCATCTGCAGAGGTTGATGTATGGTTCCCTCACAAAAAGGGTGGCGCCGGATGGATTGAATGGGGTGGCTGCGGCATGGTTAACCCTAATGTGCTGCGCGCTGCTGGTATCGATCCGGATATCTATAGCGGCTTTGCCTTTGGAATGGGACTCGAGCGTACGCTGCAGTTCAGCAACGGGCTCAATGATATGCGCGATATGGTCGAAGGCGATGTCCGATTCACGCGACCATTCGGCATTCAAGCCTAAATTTAGCTGTGGACTCCTAATATTTTACTTTTGAGAGAAGAATGACATTATGCTGATTTCGCAAAACTGGTTGAGCGCGCTGTTGAAACGGTCCAATCCGCAATGGCCAGGGGTAAGCGCCGAAGAACTCGATGCCGCTTTCGTCCGGGTTGGATTCGAGACCGAAGGGTATCGAGAGTTACCGAAGATCTCAGGCCCCCTCGTTATTGGCCGTGTGGCGGATATTGAGGAACTGGAAGGATTCAAAAAGCCCATTCGACACTGCCATGTCGACGTAGGACAATCGAACGGGACAGGCGACTTGCAATCGATCGTCTGCGGAGCTCGCAACTTTTCCGTTGGCTCTACAGTAGTTGTATCGCTGCCCGGTGCAGTGTTACCCGGAAACTTCGCAATCGCGACTCGAGAAACCTATGGTCGCATATCCGCCGGGATGATTTGTTCAGCTGCCGAATTGGGTTTGACCGAAAAATCTGAAGGCATCATTGTGCTCAGCGATTATGAGGGTGAACTCGGTGCAGACGCTCGCTCCGTTTTAGGGCTCGATGACACAGTCTTCGACGTTAATATCACCCCAGATCGCGGCTATGCTCTCTCGGTACGCGGCCTCGTTCGTGAACTGGCGGCAGCTTTTGGATTGCACTACGACGACCCCGCCTTGGAAGAAATCTCTGGAGTCCCTACCGCCTCAGAATCATTAATACAGATCCATATTGCAGAGGACACGCGGGCGCAGCGATTCGGTATACGCCACGTCAGTGGTTGTGATCCCGAGGCAATCACCCCACTGTGGATGCAGCGTGAGCTCCTGCTCTCCGGCCAGCGTCTTATCAATTTGCCAACCGATATCACCAACTATGTGATGCTGTATCTAGGACAACCCATGCACGCTTTCGACGCGCATAAAATCGAGGGGGATCTTCGCATCAGGCGTGCTGCAGCGGGGGAGAAGCTGGAGCTCATTGACCACCAGGTTAAAGCACTCGACCTCGAAGATGTCGTCATTGCCGACGATTCTCACGTGCTCTCTCTTGCTGGAGTAATGGGAGGATCGCATTCGGAAATCAGCGAATCGACCACTGATATATACCTCGAGGCCGCCCACTGGGACCCCATTTCGATCGCTAGAACCTCCCGTCGCCATAAAATATCGAGCGAATCCTCGAGGCGTTTCGAGCGTGGAGTAGATCCAGCATTAGTTGAGGTTGCCTTAGATCTGGCCGCTGATCTCCTGGCTCGCTATGGCGGTGGCTCCATCGAGCCTAATTCGACAATCGTGGGGGAAATTCCGGACATGCCAGAGATCCTCATGCGTGCCTCCCGCCCTAGTGAGCTGGTGGGCGTCGACTACGGTCTCGACACCGTAGTCGCCCGGTTAAAAGAGGTCGGATGCCAGGTCACAGTGGATCCCGCAGCTGAGAACCTCACGGTGAAGCCAGCGACGTGGCGTCCGGATCTAGAGGAGCCGTGTGACTTGGTGGAAGAAATTCTACGCCTCGAGGGCTTAGAGGCAATCCCATCAATCGTTCCACAGGCTCCCGTGGGTCATGGTCTCAGTCCAGCACAGAAACGACGCCGTGCGGTTGGTCATGCGCTAGCATATAACGGCTACGTGGAGATTTTACCCACCCCCTTTATCAAAAACGATACATTCGACACGTGGGGTCTGAGTGCTGATGATCCCCGTCGCGCGGTAGTGAGCGTGCAAAATCCACTCGATGCCGACTACGCCATCATCGGAACAACTCTCCTTCCCTCTATGCTGGAGGCTTTGAGTCGTAATATAGCTCGCGGTACGAACGATATAGCGCTATTTGGGCAGCAGCAGGTGGCTTTCGCTCACGGTGGAGGACGTTCACCAATGCTTGATGTGCGCACGCGTCCGAGTGCTCGTGATATCGAGGCTGTGATGAACTCCCTGCCGTATCAGCCCGTTCATATTGCTGCAGTTGGCTCGGGCTTGATTGCTGTAGATGGGCCGCTTTCCCAAGCACGGACCTATAGCTATGCTGATGCGATCGAAGCTGCTCGGATCGTAGCTCGGGCTGCTGGAGTGACTCTGACAGTGCGCAATGCCGACGAGCTTCCTTGGCATCCCGGTCGATGCGCTGCGTTGCTGGTAGACGATACCGTGGTGGGGTATGCCGGAGAACTCCACCCGCAAATAGTGGAGAAATTAGGATTGCCACATCGAACGTGCGCCATGGAAATGGATATGACAGCCCTACCTATTCGGGAAACTCTACCTGCACCAGTCCTTTCCGCTTATCCCACGCTCAAACAGGACCTGGCGCTGGTAGTCGACGAAGATGTGCCGAGTGAGCACGTGCGAGCAGCCATCGTTGAGGCCGCCGGCCCGCTTCTAGAAAGTGCAGAACTATTCGATATCTACCGTGCTGAGACCCTAGGGGATCATAAGAAGTCACTCACCTTTGCCCTGACTTTCCGGGCTCAAGATCGTACTCTGACCGATGACGAATGCTCTGAAGGACGTTTAGCTGCTGTTAAGCGTGCTGGTGACCTCTTCGGTGCGACGATGCGCTCATAAAGTTCGGCCGAATAACGTGGGGCGAGCGATATCGCTCGCCCCACAAAAGCCGCCATAAAATTAATATGACTGCATTTATGTTATCGTGAGGTAACTGGAAAGAGAGGCAGTCCGTTATGTCCATATTCGAGCAATCGCCGATAATCAATGGAGTGCGCCATTTTCTTGCCGATGACCACGTCACACACCAAGAACAGGCCGATATTCTCAAGCTAGCGCTCGAGATGAAAAAACACCCGTGGGATCTCAAGCCGCTCAGTGGACCGCAAAGCGTGGCAGTTCTCCTCGATAAGACATCCACACGAACCCGGTTTTCTTTCGACGTCGGAATTAGCCAGCTTGGCGGCCGCGCGATCGTGGTAGATACCTCGGTCACTCAAATAGGTAAGGGAGAAAGCTACGCTGATACAGCCGCGACGCTCTCACGCATGGTGTCCGCAATCGTGTGGCGGACTTCAGCGCACAAAAACCTGTGGGATATGGCGAGCCGCTCTACGGTTCCTGTCATAAATGGTCTCTGCGATGATTTCCACCCGTGTCAGATTATTGCTGATTTGCTGACTATCATGGAAAAGCTTTGTCCCGATCCAAGGTCATTGGGGCAGCTGCGAGCTTGTTATATCGGGGATGGCGCCAATAATATGGCTCACTCGTATATGCTTGGCTTCGCCACAGCAGGATTGAACCTAACGGTTATATCTCCTGAAAACCATCAACCTTCGAAAATTTATGTTGACAGAGCTCGCACACGGGCCGAGATGACTGGTGCTGATATTAGCATTACCAGTGACCTCGAATCTGCTGTGGGCGCCGATATTGTCATCACTGATACATGGGTATCTATGGGCATGGAAGAGCAGGCGGAGCAGCGACGTGTGGACTTCATGCCTTATCAGGTAACCCCACAAATTATGCAGAAGGCTAATAAAAATGCTATCTTTATGCATTGTTTGCCTGCCTACCGAGGGTACGAGGTAGCCGCTGACGTAATCGACGGACCGCAGTCCGTCGTCTTCGATCAGGCCGAGAACCGTCTCCACGCGCAAAAAGCTTTATTGACGTGGTTACTGGCAGCAAATTCCGACACTTAATACTTCTGGAATTGGAAAACCAATGGCACATTCGCAGATCACCCGTACGGTCCGCCAAGCGCTGATCGTGGAATTGCTCGAGCAAAACCTCGTGTCCAGCCAGAATCAACTGTCCTCCTTGCTCAAACAGCGCAATGTTCATATCACTCAAGGAACGCTGTCACGGGATCTAGACGAGCTGGGGGCGAAGAAGGTTCGACCCGATAATGGCCGCGCATTTTATGCAATCGGAGCTCTCGAGGAAGAATCCACTGTCGCTGCCGGCGCTGGAACCCGAGAGAAGCTTCGCAAGATGCTGGATAACTTGCTGGTATCAGCAGATCATTCGGGTCAGATCGCGGTATTGAGAACACCACCAGGAGCGGCCGCTTTTCTCGCAAGTTTCATCGATAGAGTCAGTATGGACGAGGTCGTGGGTACCATCGCCGGTGATGACACCGTGTTTGTGCTAGCTCGCGATCCTATGAGTGGCAAGGAGCTCGCCGAGATTTTAATACGTCAAGAGAAGACACGTCTTCCTGGAACATCACCTAAAAACTAAGGAGAAAACATGAACAATCGCGTTGTACTTGCATATTCTGGCGGACTCGATACCTCGGTCGCTATCCCATATCTGGCCAAAATGACCGGTGGCGAGGTCGTGGCAGTTTCGATCGATCTGGGCCAAGGTGGTGAAGATATGGAATCAGTACGGCAGCGCGCTCTCGACTGCGGTGCGGTTGAGTCGGTCATAATCGACGCTCGAGACGAATTTGCTGAACACTATTGCCTTCCCACCATCAAAGCTAACGGTGCTTATATGAAGCAGTACCCATTGGTGTCGGCTATTTCGCGCCCCCTCATTGTTCAGCACTTGGTGAAAGCCGCGCACCAGCATGGTGGTACGCACGTTGCGCACGGTTGTACTGGAAAAGGCAACGACCAGGTGCGTTTCGAGGTTGGGTTTAGGGCTTTAGCTCCAGAACTCGATATTATTGCGCCAGCCCGCGATTATGCATGGACGAGGGATAAAGCAATCCAGTTCGCGGAGGAGATCGGTCTACCAATCGAGCAGTCCAAGAAATCTCCATTTTCCATTGACCAAAACGTGTGGGGCCGCGCGGTGGAGACCGGCTTCCTTGAGGATCTCTGGAATCCACCGACCAAGGACCTTTACGCCTATACCGAGGACCCAGCTCTCGGAAATGCTCCTGATGAGGTGACCATTTCCTTTGAGCATGGAACGCCGGTGGCCGTGGACGGACGTCAACTCAGCGTATTGCAGATCATCGAGGAACTTAATCGCCGGGCAGGAGCTCAAGGAATTGGTCGGCTCGATATGGTCGAGGACCGTCTGGTGGGTATCAAATCTCGTGAAGTCTATGAGGCTCCAGGGGCCGTTGCGTTGATCACTGCGCATGAGGCTCTCGAAGACGTGACCATTGAGCGTGAATTAGCCCGTTACAAGAGGCTGATCGACGCCCGCTGGTCAGAGGAAGTCTATGATGGTCTGTGGTTCGGCCCTCTCAAGCGCTCGCTCGAGGCCTTCATAGACTCCACTCAGGAGCATGTCACTGGCGATATTCGCATGGTGCTGCATGCCGGTAAATGTACGGTCAATGGTCGTAAATCGGATCATTCGCTTTATGATTTCAACCTTGCCACGTACGATACCGGCGACACTTTCGACCAAACCTTTGCCAAGGGTTTTGTGGAGTTGCACGGGCTGTCGTCGAAAATCTCCAATAAGCGAGATCGCGAAGCCTAAATAAGAAGACGTGGGCCTGAAGGTACATGAACCTTTGGGCCCCTTTGTCTAGTGAGCACACTTTACTCTAAGGAAATAATCATGGAAGACACATCGGCTCCACATAGAACTAACCAAGGCGCACTGTGGGGTGGACGCTTCGCTGGCGGTCCATCCGAAGCAATGTTTAATCTCTCAGTATCTACCCATTTCGATTGGGTTTTAGCACCTTATGATATCTTGGCTTCTCAAGCGCACGCTAGAGTTCTGCACAAAGCTCAGCTACTCACCGACTCTGATCTGGAGACCATGTTGAGTGGACTTGAGCTATTAGGCGAGCGTGTTCAAGATGGGAGCTTCCAGCCGCTGCCAACAGATGAGGATGTGCACGGTGCCCTCGAGCGCGGCCTCATAGAGCTTGTAGGCCCAGAAGTCGGTGGGCGGCTGCGTGCGGGACGATCCCGTAACGACCAGGTAGCTACCCTCTTCAGGATGTGGGTACGTGATGCCATTCGTGACATAGCCCTAGATATAACAAAACTGATTGCTGCACTTACTGGCCAAGCTAAGGCCCACCCCGAGGTTATTATGCCGGGTAAGACCCATTTCCAGGCAGCACAACCTATCTTATTAGCGCATGCGCTGTTAGCTCACGCCCACCCGTTACTGCGCGATATCGAACGTTTACGAGACTTAGATAAGCGTCTCGCTGTCTCACCCTACGGTTCGGGTGCCTTAGCAGGATCATCCTTAGCGCTGGATCCAGAAGCCATTGCACAAGAACTCGGCTTCGATGAGGCAGCAGATAATTCCCTCGACGCTACGAGCTCCCGCGACTTTGCAAGTGAGGCTGCATTTGTTCTCGCTCAGGTTGCGGTGGATCTCTCTCGCCTTGCAGAAGAGGTTATTGCGTGGTCAACCCCAGAGTTCTCCTATGTCACCCTAGCTGATGCGTGGTCAACAGGTTCGTCGATTATGCCGCAGAAGAAGAACCCCGATGTGGCGGAATTGGCTCGAGGTAAGACCGGACGTCTCATTGGCAACCTCACCGGACTTATGGCCACGCTAAAAGCTATGCCCTTGGCGTATAACCGCGATTTGCAAGAAGATAAAGAACCGCTCGTCGACTCTTTCGCCCAGCTTCATCTCCTCCTACCAGCAATGACCGGTTTAATCTCTACCTTGGTCTTCAATGCCGAACGGATGCGCGAACTCGCTCCGCAAGGCTACACTCTAGCTACCGATCTGGCGGAGTGGATGGTGCGTCAGGGCGTACCTTTCCGACAAGCACACGAGGCTTCAGGGCTATGCGTGCGTCGCGCGGAGTCGCGGGGCGTGGGGTTGGACCAATTAACTGATGCGGAATTTCAAGAGATTGACCCCCGCCTCACCCCTGGAGTGCGTGAGGTTCTCACCGTGGAAGGTTCAGTGGCATCACGCACGACCAAGGGCGGAACGAGCGCTGTTCGGGTCGCAGAACAATTGGCACGCGTAGAGCAGCATGCCGCGGAACTCACCGTGTGGGCTGAAACCGGCCACATTAAGACTCGCTAAATTTGCTAGAGTGAGCGTTTATGACGATAGATCCTCGGTTGTTGGAAATTTTGGTGTGCCCTCAAGATAAAGGGCCACTTGAATATGTGGAAGACGAACAAGTACTGGTCAATCCACGTTTATCTATAGCTTATCGAGTAGAGGATGGCATTCCAGTGATGCTGGCTCACGAAGCTATTGAGTGGTCCCAACCTTAAGTAAAGGATGAATATGAATATTATCGACGAGCTGCAGTGGCGGGGCTTGATCAACCAATCAACCGATCTCGAAGAACTACGTCAAGCCTGTGAAAAACCTATTACTCTTTACTGCGGCTTTGATCCCACAGGGGCTTCGTTGCACGCCGGCCATCTCGTACCTCTTGTTATGCTTAAACGCTTCCAGCAAGCTGGCCACCGCGTACTCACTCTTGCTGGGGGCGCTACTGGGATGATCGGCGACCCGCGTGAACAGGGGGAGCGCAGCATGCTTTCTGATGACGCGGTGAATGCCAACGTAGAGTCGATCAAGAACCAGATCCGCTCCTTCATTGATTATGGAGATGACCGCGCTGTCATGGTCAATAATGCGGACTGGCTGGGCTCGATGAGTCTGATTGATTACCTGCGCGACTTAGGTAAAAATTTCTCTCTCAACACGATGCTCGACCGAGAAACCGTGAAGCGTCGGTTAAGTGGCGATGGTATATCCTATACGGAATTCTCCTATATGCTGCTGCAGTCCTATGATTTCGTCTACCTCAATAGGCAATATCAGTGTGTGCTCCAAATTGGTGGGGGCGATCAGTGGGGAAATATTATTTCAGGCGTTGACCTCAACAGGCGCATGAACCAGCAAAAAGTTCACGCGCTCACAGTGCCCTTGGTTACCGACGCCAGTGGTGAGAAATTTGGTAAGTCTACCGGCGGTGGAAAGCTCTGGCTCGATCCTCAGCAGACGAGTCCTTATGCGTGGTACCAGTATTTCCTCAATGCGGGTGACTCTGTGGTCATTGATTACCTTCGGTGGTTTACATTCCTCAGCAAAGAGGAGATCGCGGATTTCGAAAAGGCTGTAGAGCAACGTCCGCACCTGCGGGAAGCACAGCGCCGTCTGGCTCAAGAGTTGACAACTCTCGTGCATGGCGCAGAAGCGATGGCCGCTGTTGAACTAGCAGCGGAGGCACTTTTTGGTAAGGCTGACCTAGCTGACCTCGATGAGTCGACTTTGCAGGGAGCACTAGCTGAAACCTGTATCGCGCATATTACAGCCGGACAACCAAGAACAATCGCAGATCTCTTGGTAGCAACAGGTCTGACACCCTCTAAGGGGGCAGCGCGGCGCACCATTAAGGAGGGCGGGGCATATGTCAATAACTCCCGCATTCTCGAGGAAGATTGGGAACCCCAACCGAGCGATCTGCTCCACGGGAAGTGGCTGGTCTTAAGAAAAGGGAAGAAGACCTTTGCAGGGGTCGTAATCGACTCCTAAATTGATATCCGCTATCGGGACAACCTGATAGCGGATTTTTATGTGTTGTGCTGGGGATTTGTGTGTTTGGTGTGGGGTGTGTAGTTTTATGTGGGTCGTTGCGGCCAGGGTTGGTCGTGGTGGTGCATGAGCTTGGTGCGATTTGACGCTGTGTGGTGTTAGGTTGTATGGTT
>NZ_JAOTIM010000009.1:0-10316 GCF_025660615.1 Corynebacterium sp. ES2794-CONJ1
AAACGTCATAATCGAATCCGCCATAGTGAGAATATCCGCGTGACGGAGGTCAATCTCTTGCTGCCCAGGAGCGGTCTCATGATGAGAAAACTCCACCGGAATACCAATCTCCTCCAAAGCAATCATCACATCACGACGAAACTGTGGAGCGATATTATAGCTCGACTGATCAAAATACCCACCGTTATCCGTAGGCACAGGAGACTGCCCATCAACTCTCAGTTCTTCCACAAGGAAAAACTCCAACTCCGGACTCACCGCACACTCAAACCCCTCCTCCGCAGCAGCGCGCTACGTGCAGTCCATCGCTAGCGGTCTCAAAATAGCTTCCCTGCGGTTGGGCTACGCAAGCTCTTGCACCTGATGATGGGAGAACATTTTCCTGCAGCGTGAAGTCGAGTGATTGCTCGGGACACTGCAGGCCTTAGAGCTTAGATATATAGGTTTCTCAAACTTAACTTAGGTTTCTCTCGTAAATGTTGTGCTGCTTAGGAATTAATGCTTATCAGCGCTGCCAGCAGCAATCGAGATCACTAATGGGGTTGCACCTTCGAAAAGGCAAAACTGTACAATTTAGACCAAGAAGCCGTTTGGGCGTCGCGGCGTGCCTCACCGCGAGCTTGGCCTCCACACACATCACTCCTGCACTTGCCGATCCGGCAAATGCCGATCTCTTTGCAACGACTATGCAGGTTAACGTGTTCGGTAATCCCTTATTAGGCACCTCGGGTCGGACAACAAATACTTTAAATCTGTCCTCGCGCGGCTACACTCCGCTATCGGATAAGGAAGCTGTGGAGCGGTCCGTGAGCTTTACTGCCACTAGGAGAAATGATCCATCGGTTTCTAAGAATAAGAAACTCACGTTTGGGCACCAAGAACGCCGTCTCTTGCGAGTTTTAGTCCAGCGGGCAACTTCATCGCGACTTTTATGGATCTGCCTGATGACGATTATAGAGCGGAGCTGAACCACGACCCAGAGTTATTCTCACTGATCTCCCATGCCGTGGAACCAGGCGCACAAGGGAGCGCTGCTCTTCCACCATTCCTTCATGATTGATCGATACTGGCATGAGGGACGCTGCTCCCCTGCATTGGTACAGTCGAATGATTTTGGCACTGAGTGCCCTCCGTATCAGAAAAATCTCGCCATTGATAGATCGGATTATTCGTATTACTCCGGATACGCAACGATGGCCGGCGAGTGGGTTCTCGCCGCTAAGCCACAGGGCGTCAAAATAGTCACTCAACACGGGCGCATCGAGACAGCTAGCGAAAATTCCGCCGAAGAAAGAGTACTATTCCCCGTTCACCGCTAAGGATAACTACAGTAGACGGAGCTTTGCCGACGGTTTCGAGAACCTAGCTTCTACACTGGGTGTATCAGGCCTCCTACTAAGCACACCCGACGAGATCCCAGGCGCCTTAATTGCTTCACCGACGTCCTATGAGGGCGTCCTCTGGGGCGATTCCCTCCTTGATATCCCCTCAAATCCGCGCACTGCTTTGACCGAACCAGTACTCAGCGCTCACGAAAAGAAATCGAGCTTGAATTTGGCGGGATGGCAAGTGATCGAGGTCGATCGGTCCACGAGAGCCGAGGATGAAGTCCAGATTTCTAGCACCGACGAGGCGCTCCTATACCCCATCACCAAAAACACAGTATTCAAGGCACAGTGGCGCACCACTGACCAGGTCACCCCAACCAACCAGGCTACGGCAACTTTTAGCGCTAATCCTGAGCGTGGGCTAGTAGACGGCGCACGCTCTCAGCTCTATGCCGTTGACAAAGGTTCTTCTTTGGGTAGAAGTAATATCGCGATTCCAACGGTAGTTCCTCGCGAGGGTTACGTATTCAAGGGCTGGTATACCAACGAGGCAACAGAAGAAATCACCTACGGCTATCAGATCGCTCAGCGACCACTTGTTGGTAATACCACGTTCTACGCCAAACTGGCCCCTCTGAATGAGGGAATTGCTGGCCGCACTCATGCATCGTCTCTCACCGTGGGCTCTTACACTGACTGCTCTGGCCCTGGGCGTCGCCTCAGTTGTTGGTCCGTGGATTGCTCGCTTCATCCAATCCATCTTCGGTATGTCAGGCCAGCACGCACACCACGACAACCGGCCTGAATTCGCGAAGGAGTGGGACCGCTGCATCGGTCGCGTTGGTGCAGATCTCGATCGTGCCTTCGCTCCACTGCGAGCTGAGATGGATCGGATCGTTGCACCGCTTCAACACGAAGCTACAAAGGCTGCTCCCATTGCTAGCCCGCTCGCGCTTCTTGGCAAACTTGGAGTAATTGCCGCGTGGTACGACCACAATTCCCGCACTAATCAGGATTGTACTTCCTAAAAGGAGCTACTTGAACGAATTAGGTTCCAGGAGAACCATTACCAGGCCCGGTTAGGCCTCCCGTTGCGCGCTCAGCCTAGATCACGCTCGTGATCTAGGCTGAGTTTCTCGCAGGGCCACGAGTCTCGACCTTTCACCCGTAAAATACGAATTCAGTGCGTGCCATATCGTAGATACTAACTCTGAAGCTGGTTTAGGCAGAGCGGGGTGTTAAACAGGCTCGAAAGAACGCGCTTGCACAACAACAGGTGACCCCAGACCACGGATGACAGTATCTAACGAATACAGTCATTTATGGCCCGTACCGATGTCAGCGACTACTTAACAGCCAATTGCGTCCGCTGTAACTCAAAAAAACTAAAGGCTTAGCGTAGGCAGTACCTCAGCATCCTCAGTGAATCTAGTGCGTGTCTCCCTCGTAAACCGGGATAATCTAAATGAAGAATGAATTGTCCCTCCCCAGTTCCCTAGATAGCCTGTGCCTAGATCGTTTAACCGCCATCCATCAGACCGAGGATAACCACCTCGCAGTCACTTGATCTTAATCGTAGGTGATTGACCTTGCCGCTAATTTCTCCTCCGCCCTTATCCAAGTGGACAGATACCGCTGTTGAAAAGTTTGGTCGAAATCTGATGTGCATGAGGAGCCCGATCCGGGCTCGTGAACTCTAAAGATCATTCATCTCTTAGATCCGCTGGCACCGTCGCCGTTACCTTCTCTCCAACAGTGAGGGAGCACAGGTGGGAAATTGGGAGTCCGGAGACTCAAATACATCAATGACAACGGTTTTCGCCACGGATGAAAGCCGAGCCAGGTTGTAGTTGCGATTACTCCCCTAAGCATTTACGTACCCAATGCAATAAACCCGCGTCTAGATATTCTGTTCGAACTCCAAGCTAATGCTTCATCATGCGACCGGTTAGTTCGCTTTACCCGAGGATATTTTTACGATTCTACCTGTGCACGAAGGATAAAGATTAACGAGCTAAGGCACACGACTGATCCAAGGAGTCCCTCATTCTAGTGGACGGCACTATCGAGAGGATCGCTCTACTTGCCGATTAGTATCAATGCTAAATAGCTGAGGTGACCGAAAAGGCTCTGGTACTGAGTAGCAGACATGGAACAAGAAACCCACGCATACCACTGAGTCGGAGACGCCGGCGAAAGTACTAGGAAGCTTCCGAGATGCCAACGTCTAGACTCATTTTTTAACAGAGAGCTACGGTTCACTATTTACACGTTGGCTTGCAGTCCATGTACGCTCACCATATGTAAAGGTGCCTCACGTATTTGCCTGAGCACCAGACCCGCGGATATCCACCCAGATCGGGGTCTGACTGATACTTCAAGGCTGGAGTCTGGCGCTCCTACGCCAATGTTCAGACCGTTAAAATCACCTAAGCAAGTCACTCGGGAATCTTTGCAGGTTAAACCTATGAATAAACTCAATTCTCGATCACTCGAAACGATTTTGACCATATTTACCTTCATTGAAAAACTCTACTTCGGAGCGCCAACACTCGAAGGTCAAATACGTGTACTAGTCGCAGAATCTAGCGATAATATCCATCCTATCATTCGTCAAAATTTGAGCTCTCATGTTGATAGCACACAAAATTCCTTGATAGAGAAGAACTTAGCTTTTCATAGTCTACCCCCGGAAGTCGCGCCAAACGGATTCGCTCGTTTCCAGCTGTTTCTTAACAAACTCAAGGGTTAGCATTTGACATGGTATCGTAGCCGACCATGCAAAATACAATTTGGTTGTTGACCAGAAGTCCGAAGAGCCCCTCGGCCGATTAAAATATAGCTCTATATTGGCACCGTCGATCAAGTTCAATCATTTATGCCTGGAGTTTTTAAGCTATTTTGATGATCACCCTCCTTTGGCCTCTTTAGACGACTCGTTGTGAGAACTTTTCTCCAACCTCCAGCTGGACCGATGCCGTGACGGTTGCGGCAACATGCTTGTCACTGTCACGCGGATAAGCCCACTGGTCAGGTTGTTAAAGGTTTAATCCGCCATGGTAGTTATTAACAAAAACTATGCCTGGTCTAGGCGGAGAGCCAAGTTATCCGGATGAACTGGGATTTCACTAGTTCGGCTCTGAGACATCTTCCAGTACATCGCTCGTGTTTTCTACTGTAAAATCTTAGAAAGGTACCAGGACTTCTTACTTCCAATATTTGCGTGTTCAGCATCCAGCCCCGGGAAGTATTTGGTCTATACTGCAATGCAAGACTGCCATTTCTAATTTCAAGATTTCTGTTCGCAGCGAATAATTAGTCTCCAAATTTCAGTTACCGGTGAGTTCCACTAGGAAATAACATTAGCCCGACTTAAGGTTAATGCTCGCAAGTCGGAGACATCCCACAAAGATGCGTCAAGCCCCGACGACCAAATTCTTTATAGAGGTGTTTTTAGATTCAAGAGAAAGCGCCGAATCCTAGTAAGTAGAATTGTTTACAACGATTAAGAGGGAGCATTAGCTTTCTGACCACACCGACAAAAGGATCTTGACCAACCTCGGGCCAAAAGTTTGGAGCATAGAGTTCCTCTGTGAAACCGCAACGGGTTTTAAATTCGCCCCAATTCTCCGGGCTTTGACTGCCGGAGGAAACCATGATCCGCCAGCTCTAATCAGTAGATACGACATAACCAAAGTAGTTAGCCAATTATCACCGACGTAATCAAGCAACCTAAATCTGCATATTCCCCCGGTAGATTGAAAGCCGCTTGGGTCGGAAACCTTTATTGCTCAATTCTCCCTGGCGCTATAGACCTACGGTTGGTGCCTACGAGGACCTCTGGCAGCCACCCTGAACGAGAATCAAAATTCCAATTCTTTTTCGAACTCCTGCTACGGATCGGAGGAAATGAATACTCCCGCTGAATGAGCGAGTCTACACAAGTCCCTGCGTAGAACTGTGTTAGCCAATTCGTGTATCGCACCTATGTCGGCACTCTAAGCCATCTTTAAAGGATATTAGACCCTACCTCAGCTGAAAGCAGCTTAGGCAATAGTTTCTCCATCAATTGACTGCGACCCGAACCGCAGTTTCCAGCGATCGCTGCACGCAAATCATCACTGCTACAACCCAACGTGGCTAAAGTTGCCTTGAAGTTCACCTGGATAAATTGACCCAAATCATAGCCGTAACTCACAGCTGAGCTAACGTTAACCTTTGCCGAAATCTCATAATGGTGCGGGCGCTAGGCCTGTCATCATTTGAAAAATTCAAACACATTTCAGAAAATCGTAAGGCGATCGAGGCGCCGATCTTGTGCCGACAAATTGACTCACAATTTCTTAAATTCTAAGTTGGGTCAACCACGACAAGTGCTCGCAGCATCAGGACATCGTCAAGTGTACCCGCGGTCAAACTATGTTTGCACCATCAACCTAACTTTCCCTGGGAAATAAGATTTTACAAAGCCAGTACTTCTTAGATTTTTCCTAGTACTGGCTAGCGCTGATGAAATCAGACTCGTATTTCATGGAGGCTGGCGCTAGAGTCTTAAGCAAACTGTTGCCGATCAATGCCCCCAAAATATAAAGTTCAACAAACTCGGCAGACTGTCTACATTCCCCAGTTATTAGAGGCATGGTTGTGGACCCACTATTTGATACCCCCCGCTGGGGGCGCCTTGGCTTGAATCTTTATAAGTTATTTTCAGAAATGTCTTGGTGAACCTGCAGGTTAAACGTTCAATCGAAACAGCAAACCAGATGATCTCCATGGTCTTTGGGCTTTTTCTTGTATTAAACATACTCGCTGAATTATATTTAAGCTCTCTCACGAATCTCTAAGATAGAGTGGGAAGGCCGCTTGGATTTCGGATCCTCACCTCTAACCACCGAGTTGGAGGTGATCAGCGGAAAATCTCAACAGAAAGGAAGGCATCTATGCCTGAAAACTACAAAAGGCGACCGGCCGCCTGGAGGCGCGCGATCGCTGGTTTAAGCGCTTTCTCCACCGTTTTTGCCTTGGCTGTCACAGTCCCGGGCCAAGCTTTTGCGGCGGAAACCAAAACGGACAAATGGCTCGGGCAGGAAGTTATCCAATCGAAATCTGCTCAACCTGGAGATCCACACACAGTGTCTGGCACCGTTCGATTAGAAGGTAGCCAGGTGGGAGGGTTAACAACGTACAATATCGGTGCGTGGAAGAAGGATCAAACACTAGCTGGAGCAACGATCTATGTTCAATGGTCGGACAAAGGCGTTCTATCCCCGATTTACTCCACAACTTCCGATGCAAACGGTAACTGGACTGTTTTACTGGAACCGTTTAACCTGGGTTTCAATGATGTTCGAACCTTCGATGGCCAGCCACATTTTCTATCCGGAGGACCAGAGAAGATTAAAGTTTGGGCTCAATCACCCAACCCCGATGAATATGAGTTCTTCTGGGCTTATGGGCAGTCACTTGCGCCTAAGTCTGAGGTCCTAGATATCAACTATGGCGCTATTGCGTGGAGTCCCTCCGGAGACAATGTACAAGGTGTCAGTGTATTCTTCGTACCTAAGATTAAAACGGAAGACTATCTAGGCATCCACAAACCCAAGGATCAGTGGGTAAACAACTCCGACAGACTAGTAGCAGGTGGCTACGGTCAAATGACCGGACGGGTGTATTGGGAAAATGGCGGTGGCTTAGCCGCCAAATTGAGCTGGGCAGCGGTCCGTAACTACCATCGGCCATACGACAAAGCAATCGGTGGCCAAAAAATTGTCGCATCATATCTGCACGATTTTGCAATTGCCAAGATTATCGAACACTTTGAGGCTGTCAAGGCGACTGAATTTCCTGGGGTTGAGGAATTTCGTGATGACAACTGGACTGTGGAATACGAAAACAAAATCCAGAGTTGGATCAAAGAACAGATCAAATCAAATCCCAACTGGATTGCCGAAACTGTTGAAACGACGTCAGGTGACGACGGTCAATATGTAATCCAGTTCAACGGAATCTATGGACCATGGCCTGGGAGCGCCGGAAAAGTTGGAGATAAGTACGACACTGTTGCCAAGTCGCCATCTGACGGTAACTGGAACATGGGAGCGATCAGCGAATATTGGACTACCGACACTTCCAAGCATGTCAACTGGGAGTGGATGAACGTAACTTTGGCGCACGAAGATATAAACGGCAATACAAAACTAGGCCCAATCGAGGGCACTGGATTTATTGATCCCTGGCTGGGTGGACGCTGGTCCGGCCGCTATGGATTCAACTTCGGCAACAGTTACAAAAAGCAGGAACAATCCAATAATGGCGGATGGAGCGCTGTAAATTACGAATCAGCATCGTCAGGTCCAGCAAATTACTGGAAAAACGTTGACTTTGGTCTCACCTTAACTCGGGCGTTATTCTCAATTGTAGATTACGACACAAAAGAGAATCCAGCTCGCCCTGGGACACAAATCCAGACTACTGCAACCGGTCTTCAGCCTATTGGCGACCAAAAATACGCCGTGGAATGGTCGGAAGTCGGTATCGACGGTAAACTAACAAAAGCAATCAAGACCTGCAATGATTTAGAACTTTCGGATCAAGGCGTTCTCAGTTCATGCGATTTTGAGGTTCCCTCGAATGCTTCGGATGGAACAATCTACCAAGCCACTTTGTATCCAATTTCGGATGCTAACACTTATGAAAAAGACTCAGCTATCGCTCTGGACTCGTTCGTAGTTCGCAATGAAATCCCAGGCTCACTGTTTGAAGAATTCGAAGCTACAAGCTTCTTCCAAGGCACAGATATCAAAGAGCTGACTGCTGAGGGTCTGCCTAGTGGTCTCGAGATTGACAGCAATCAACAGCTTGTAGGTAAGCCAACGGAAACAGGAGTTTTCAGGGTAAAGTTTAATGGTGTTGGGCCAGGATCAATTAATCCACCTGAGTACGCAGCCGCTCGCCGAATCATCGTTACTGACACCCCCCTTGAAGAAGCGCTGAGGGATTCGGAGTATTCGCAGGTAGTTTCACCTACCGGTTATGAAGATGAAGACCTGAGTACTGAGCTGGTCAAAGATTCGATAACTGTCGAGGGACTTCCAACAGGCCTTAAATTCGACCAGGCCTCCGGAACTATTACAGGTACCCCCACGCAGGATGTGGATGCGACCGAGGATAATCCCAATGTTACAGTTGAATATACCGTCAAATACGGTAACAATCTCGAACTCAGGTTCACCAACAAGGTGCCCCTCAGAGTATCCTCAGATGAGGCTGTGAAGTACACCCCTAAATACGCTCCAACTACGGCAACAGCGGGTCAGCAATCTCAGTCTCAACCCCCGACCTTCACTAAAGCTGGCGAGGTCGGTGACGTTTCAAAGCCTCAGGGTACGAAGTTCGCTATTGACGAGACAAACCTACCAGCTGACATAGCAGCCGCGATGGTTGAAATTGACGAAGATACCGGTGTTATCACCCTGACGACCCCGAGCGACTCCAGAGCCATAGCTTGGGATATACCAGTTATCGTTACCTACTCGGATGATTCCACTGACAAAGTAACAGCTCCGTTTGGTCTACTGGATTCAGATGGCGATGGTCTTTCTGATGAGAAAGAACAACAAATCGGCACCAACCCTGACAAGGCTGATACCGATGGCGACGGCATCAACGACGGTGACGAAATCAATGGGTCTAAAAACCCATTCAAGGATCAAAAGCACGATCCAGCTGGCGAGCCTGGTAACACCGATCCGCTTAACCCGGATACCGATGGTGACGGCATCAACGATGGCGCCGAGATCAACACCAAGGTTGACGAGAACGGCCAAACCGTCGACGATCCTTCCCAAACCGACGAGAAGTCCAACCCGAATAAGGTTGATACGGACGACGACGGTCTGAGCGATCAGGAGGAATCTGATTTCGGCACCAACCCTAACAAGGCTGATACCGATGGCGACGGCATCAACGACGGCGACGAAGTTAACGGCTCCAAGAACCCCTTCCCAGAAAACAAGTACCTGGAGGATCGTGCTCCTGGTAACACCGATCCGCTTAACCCGGATACCGATGGTGACGGCGTTAACGATGGCGCCGAGATCAACACCAAGGTTGACGAGAACGGCCAAACCGTCGACGATCCTTCCCAAACCGACGAGAAGACCGACCCGAATCTCAATTCCAACGATTCAGATGGCGATGGTCTTTCTGATGAGAAAGAACAACAAATCGGCACCAACCCTGACAAGGCTGATACCGATGGCGACGGCATCAACGACGGTGACGAAATCAATGGGTCTAAAAACCCATTCAAGGATCAAAAGCACGATCCAGCTGGCGAGCCTGGTAACACCGATCCGCTTAACCCGGATACCGATGGTGACGGCATCAACGATGGCGCCGAGATCAACACCAAGGTTGACGAGAACGGCCAAACCGTCGACGATCCTTCCCAAACCGACGAGAAGTCCAACCCGAATAAGGTTGATACGGACGACGACGGTCTGAGCGATCAGGAGGAATCTGATTTCGGCACCAACCCTAACAAGGCTGATACCGATGGCGACGGCATCAACGACGGCGACGAAGTTAACGGCTCCAAGAACCCGTTCCCAGAGAACAAGTTCGACGAGAACGGCGCTCCAGGTAACACCAACCCCAAGGTTGCTGACACCGACGGCGACGGCGTTAACGACGGCGACGAGATCAACACCATGGTTGACGAGAACGGCAAGACCGTACCTAATCCCGCCCAAACCGACGAGAAGACCGACCCGAACTACGATCCAAGCAAGGATTCTGACGGTGACGGCCTGACCGACGAAGAGGAAGATAAACTCGGCACCGACAAGAACAATGCCGACACCGATGGCGACGGCATCAACGACGGCGACGAAGTTAACGGCTCCAAGAACCCGTTCCCAGAGAACAAGTTCGACGAGAACGGCGCTCCAGGTAACACCAACCCCAAGGTTGCTGACACCGACGGCG